>CAWEPT010000017.1:0-134984 GCA_963810965.1 uncultured delta proteobacterium
CATCATATCTTTGCTTTTCGATTCCCTTCGCTTTTTCACTTGGTTTATACCCGAGGAAGAAGCATTGGTATATCGGAGCAACTCTGATTTTCCTATCGGATAGACACCTACAAAACTGCCCGCTTTTGTCTTACAAAATGGAAAAATGTTCCTCTATGTGGAACATCTTGCATACAATATACGGTCCGATTTTCGAAAAAGCAAGAAAAAACGTGGCGAATGTTTCCTCGTTCAGCCCTGGCTCCCTGCGGGCATGATGGTCCGCAGGATGTCTTCCTTGCCGATGATGCCGACGAGGCGGCCGCCGTCCAGGACCGGAAGCGTGTGGATGTTGTTGTTGACCATGAGTGTTGCGATGTCCTCCAGGCTCGTGTCAGGGTCGACCGTGATCGGGTCAGGGATCATGGCCTGGGCGACGTTTGTGGCGACGATCTTTTCCATCTCCTTCTCCAGGCTCCGATAGGAGGTCAGGGAGATGAGACCGTCGAAAAAGGTGAACAGCGAGGGCAGGGGGAGCCTTTTCTGTTGGACGATGAGATCGTCCTGGCAGATGATCCCGATGAGCTTGCCCCTGTCGTCGACGACGGGCAGCCCGTTGAAGTGATTCTCCAGGAGGAGCTTTGCCGCCTGCGTGATCTCCGTGTCGGCTGTGACGGTGACCACTTCCTTCGTCATGATGTCCCTGGCCTTGAGCATGGCGCCTTTCTCCTCCTTTGTCCTGGTTTCGCGAACAGTGCTACCGATCATTTCCTCTCAAGTTAAGCTATGGAATGCCGATAGGTAGATCAAGGACACTGGTTGGAACCGGCGCCGGGCTGTCACGGGCCCCGGGGATTCCCCGCCCGGACGGACCTGGCCCGCTTCAACCCTTGTTCCGGCTGACAGCGTTTCTATCTTCTCCTTTCTTCCTTCTCCCCCTGGGCCGCACCACCCGGGGGGACCTACATCCAGTGACCAGTAACTGTGGAAAAGGGTCTCAGTGTTTACGTGCCTGAGTGAGAGGTGGAATCAGAGTCCGAATTCCGGACGGCCAATGCCCCATTCCGGCGGCGACCTGACCAGAACAGACGGAACAGACGAAACAGACCGAGATAGACCAGTTTCACGCCCGGCTGCGCCGGATGATCAGGCGGCAGCAGCCGATGATGTTTTCAGGTGTGTAGAGGGCCAGTTCGTCGCGGTAGAACCGCGGGTAGAGCTCTTGGATCACCGTGTCCTCGTCACGGGGATCGTTGCGGATCTCCTCGTAGAGGGACCGGGTGGCCTCTCGGGCATCCCTGAACGCCTTCCGTGCGTCCTCCCCAACGAGCGGCCCCTGGTGGGCCAGGCAGAGGATTCGGGGCTCGAGGGCTGCCAGGCGGTCGATCGTGGCCAGGTAGTCCCCATATCCCGTGAAGAAGATTGGGAAAAACCCGACGCTGGGGATGCGGAACCCCAGGCTGTCGGAAACCATCAGGGCACTGCGACCCGGGACATGGACGAGGATGTTGCCGATGGCGTGTCCCCCGACGTGGAGAAAACGGATTGCAAGGCCGCCCAGATCGAGCGTCTCGCTGTCGCTGACGACCGTGGCGCCGTCCACGGAGGGGGGCCGGTCGATGGGGGGGCGTCCGGGCCTGGTTCCCTGTGAGGCAAGAAACTCCGACATGAAGCGGTCCTCGGCCACGAGGGCCGCGGCAGTCTTGGGGTGGGCCAGGAATTCCCGCGCACCGGGCCCGATGACGACACGGGCTTCGGGGTAGCGCTCACGCAGGGCGGGCAGGCCGTTGATGTGGTCTCCGTGCGGGTGGGTGACGATGAGGGTGTCGGGATTTATCCCGAGCGACTCCAGCTGGCCGATGACCTCGTCGGCCGTGGCGGATATCCCCGTCTCAACAAGGGCCGAAGCCGTCTTTCCCCGGACGAGATAGAGGTTGAAAAAAGAATTTCCCAGGACCCAGAGCCCCTCATCCAGACGCGCGGGGAAGGTTGCCGCAGTTGCTTGCGATGGACGTCCCATGGCCCCGGGATCAACCCCCCTCGTAGCCTTTGAAGCTGCGAAGGGAAACCGATTTTTCGGGATACTGAAAAACTTCGTAGCCGGTTTTCTTGCCCAGGATTTTGTCGATCTTGTCCTGGAGTGTCGAGCGCTCCTTGCTCCCGAACCACTTCTTCCAGTCGTCCATTCCCTGCCAGGTGCTGATGACGAGATACTCTTCGGGGTTGTCGGCGCTGCGCAACGTCTCGCCGGAGATGTAGCCCGGTTGACGGGACGCCAGCGTCCTGAGTTGCGTGATGAGATCCAGAAGAGCCGCTTCCTTTTCCTGCGTGACTTTGCGTTTGATGAGTACTTTTACGAGCATGTCCACGCCTCCTCTCTTGGATTTCCTACGCTTCGGTTTCCATCATAGTACCGATGAGGCCGAACTTCAACGAAAAACTCTCACCGGCCGATCGGCGGACCTCCTCAATCCTGTTGACAAATCGGGGCGAGAAGGTATCTTATGAGCAATTGTGCACGGATCGCCTCGGCGATCCGTGCCGGGGTGAACGGCCGGTTGCAACCGGTATTTTTTATCTCAGCTCGAGGAAAGAAAGACCTGATGGCAGCTGACGACCTCTCCCGACTCAAGATCGACAAGTCCGCAAAGACCGTCCAGCAGGCCCGGCGAAAAAAGCCGATGCTCATCATCGGCGGCGCGGCCCTTGTGGCGCTGGCGGCCGCCCTGTTCTGGATGGGGGTCTTCAGCCCCGCCCAGTCGGTGGAAGTGGCCACGGTGAGCCAGACCTACCCCTCCCAGTCCTTCACGCTTCTCAATGCCAGCGGATACGTGGTCGCCCAGCGCAAGGCCGCCGTCGCCTCGAAGATCACGGCCCAGCTTCTGGAGATCAACGTCGAGGAGGGAAGCCGCGTGAAGAAGGGGGACATCATCGCGAGGCTCGAAGGCGCAGACGCAGCCGCGGCCCGGGAACAGGCCCAGGCGAACGTGAGTGTCGCCCGATACAGCCTTGCCCAGGCCCGCGCGGAGCAGGAGGATGCCAAGATCTCCTACGAGCGGGAGAAGGGGCTCCTCTCCCAGGAGTACACGACAAAGGCCCAGCATGACGCGGCCGAGGCCCGCTACAAGAAGGCCGTAGCCGGCGTTTCCGGCGCCGAGTCCGCCGTGAAGGCCGCCGAGGCCGCCCTCGAGGGGGCGAGGGTGAGCGTGGAGTACACCCTCGTCCGGGCACCCTTCGACGCCGTCGTTCTCACCAAGAATGCCGACATCGGCGACATCATAACGCCCCTGGGCGCCGCCGCCAACGCCAAGGCGGCCGTCGTCACCATCGCAGACATGAACTCGTTGCAGGTCGAGGCCGACGTATCGGAGTCGAACCTCGAGCAGGTGAAGGCCGGACAGCCCTGCGAGATCCAGCTCGACGCCCTGCCGGATAAGCGTTTCCGCGGAGAGGTCCACATGGTCATCCCCACGGCGGACCGAAGCAAGGCGACCGTCATGGTCAAGGTTCGCTTTCTCGACAAGGACCCCCGGATCCTCCCGGAGATGAGCGCCAAGGTGGCCTTCCTGTCCAAGCCGGTGGGACCCGAGCGAGGAGAAGTCCCTCACGACGATCAACCCCGCCGCCGTGGTGAGCCGGAACAACAAGACCGTGGCCTTCGTCGATCAAGGGCAGGCCAGGTGGAGGAGCAGGAGATCGCGACGGGCGAGAAGCTGGGCGATCTGCTCGTCGTGACGGGCGGCGTCAAGGCGGGCGACCGGGTCGTCCTGAACCCGCCCAAGGGCCTCAAGAGCGGAAGCCGCGTCAAGCAGGCCGAAAAGTAGGGATGAGAAGGACGGAATCCCGCCTTCCTCGATAAACTAATCACCTTCGATTCATGACCATGCCGATCCGACCACAACCTGCGATGAGCACGGGCCTTCCCCCGTGCTGGAAAACCAGCCCGTCATCGTCGAGGTCAGAAACGTCAACAAGGCCTACCTGCGCGGCAGCCACATCATCCCCGTGCTCCAGGAGATCAACTTCGACATCCGCGAGGGAGAGTTTCTCGCGCTGATGGGCCCCTCGGGGTCGGGCAAGAGCACGCTTCTGAACCTCATCGCCGGGATCGACAAGGTCGACAGCGGAACGATCGTCATCGGCGGCGTCGACATCACGGCCCTCGGAGAGACGGAGCTGGCCCACTGGCGGGCCACGAACGTGGGGTTCATCTTCCAGTTCTACAACCTGATCCCGGTGCTCACGGCCTTCGAGAACGTGGAGCTGCCCCTTCAGCTCACGGGGCTCTCCCGCTCGGAGCGGCGAGAGCACGTGGAGATGGCCCTTCGCGTGGTGAACCTCGCGCACCGGATGGATCACTACCCCTCGCAGCTCTCCGGCGGCGAGCAGCAGCGCGTGGCCATCGCCCGGGCCGTCGTCACGGACCCCACGATCCTGGTGGCCGACGAGCCCACGGGGGACCTGGACCGCGCCTCGGCGAAAGAGATCATGTCGCTGATGTGCCGGCTCAGCCGCGAGTCGGGCAAGACCATCATCATGGTGACCCACGACCCCAAGGCCGCCGAGGCGGCCCAGGTGATCCGCCACCTGGACAAGGGCTCCCTGAACAATGCGCATTCTTAAGCTCCTCATCCGCAACGCCTTCCGCCACAAGCTGAGAACGGGGCTCACCATCCTGGGCATCACCATCGCCATCCTCGCCTTCGGGATGCTGCGGACCATGGTGAACGCCTGGTACGCGGGCGTGGAAGCCTCCTCGGCCAACCGCCTCGTGATCCGCAATTCCATCTCGCTCGTCTTCCCGTTGCCGCTGGCCTACAAGGACAAGATCCGGCAGGTCGAGCGGCGTGACCCTTGTCTCCTGGGGCAACTGGTTCGGCGGCGTCTACATCGAGGAGAAGAACTTCTTCCCCAACTTCGCCGTGGACCCCCGCAGCTTCCTGGCCCTCTACCCGGAGTACATCATCCCGGATTTGCAGCGTGCCGCGTTTCTGAACGACCGCAAGGGCGCCGTCGCCGGGAAGAAGATCGCCGAGAAGTTCGGCTGGAAGGTGGGGGACACGGTCACCCTCAAGGGGACGATCTTCCCCGGCAACTGGGAGTTCACCATCCGCGGCATCTACCGCGGCAAGGACCGCAGCGTCGACGAGACCCAGTTCTTCTTCCACTGGGATTACCTCAACGAGACGATGAGGAAGGCCTTCCCGCGGCGTGCGGACCAGGCGGGGTACTACATCATCGGCATTGCGAACCCGAACCTCGCGGGCGAGGTGAGCACGACGATCGACGGAACCTTCAAGAATTCGCTTGCCGAGACCCTCACGGAGACGGAGAAGGCCTTCCAGATGAGTTTCGTTTCCATGACGGAGGCGATCCTCGTCGCCATCCAGCTCGTCTCCATCGTGATCATTGTCATCATCATGGCCGTTGTCGCCAACACGATGGCCATGACGGCCCGCGAGCGGATCGGCGAGTACGCCGTCTTCAAGACCCTGGGCTTCGGGGGCTGGTTCATCGCGGGGCTCATCTTCGGGGAGTCGCTCGTCATCAGCCTCACGGGGACGGCGATCGGGATCGGGCTCACCTTCCCCGTGGCGGCGGCATTTGCCGATTATCTGGGGACCTTCTTCCCCATCTTCTTCGTGGAACGGGAGACGGTGTACATGGACATCGCCGCAGGGACCCTCGTGGGGATCGTGGCGGCCCTTTTCCCCACCTGGCGCGCCGTGAGGATCCGCATCGCCGATGGCCTGAGGAGGATCGGCTGAGGACAGTGGAAGAAGTGAAGGAAGTGGAAGAAGTGAAAGAAGAGGAGAAAGCTCGGGGTTCAGCTTCTTTTCCGGACCCTGTACCCTGAACCCTGAACCCTGGACCCGATATGCGAGTTCCCGTTTCATACAGCTTCCGGAATCTCTGGACAAGGCGCCTCACGACGATCCTCACGGCTTCGGGCATGGCGCTGGTCGTCTTCGTATTTGCCGCCATCCTCATGCTGGCCGAGGGCCTGCAGAAGACCCTCGTCGACACGGGTTCTTATGACAACGTGGTCCTCATCCGCAAGGGATCCCAGTCGGAGGTCCAGAGCGGCATCGAGCGGCTCCAGGCCTCCGTCATCGAGACCCAGCCCGAGGTGGCCGCAGGGGCCGGCGGAAGGAAGATGCTCGCCAAGGAGGTCGTGGTGCTCATCAGTCTCCCGAAGCGGGGCACCGAAAAGCCCTCGAACGTCATCATCCGCGGGGTGAGCGAGGAGTCGCTGGCGATGCGGCCCCAGGTGAAGCTCGTGGAGGGCCGGATGCCGCGGCCGAGCTCCTCGGAGATCATCGCCGGCGAGAGTGTCTCCAGGCGGTTCACGGGGGCCGGGATCGGCGAGACGCTGCGCTTCGGCATGCGGGACTGGACGGTGGTGGGGATCTTCGACGCGGGCAGCACGGGCTTCAGCTCCGAGATCTGGGGCGATGCGGACCAGCTCATGCAGGCCTTCCGGCGTCCCGTGTACTCATCGGTGATCTTCAAGCTTCGCGACGCATCCGGGTTCGACGCCTTCAAGGCCCGCGTCGAGAGCGACCCGCGGCTCACCGTGGAGGCCAAGCGGGAAACGCGCTTCTACGCCGATCAGTCGGAGATGATGGCGAAGTTTCTCCGGATATTGGGGATGTCGCTGACGATCATCTTCTCGCTGGGCGCCGTGATCGGGGCCATGATCACCATGTACGCCGCCGTGGCGAACCGCACCGCCGAGATCGGCACGCTGAGGGCCCTCGGGTTCCAGCGGCGCAGCATCCTGGGGGCTTTCCTCATGGAGGCTCTGCTGCTGGGGTTCATCGGGGGCGCCGTTGGCCTCTTTTTCGCCTCTTTCCTGCAGCTGCTGACGATCTCGACGCTCAACTTCCAGACCTTCTCGGAGCTGGCCTTCTCCTTTACGCTCACCGTGGAGATCGTCTGGCAGGCCTTGCTGTTCTCGCTCGTCATGGGCTTTGTGGGCGGAGTGCTGCCGGCCCTGCAGGCCTCGCAGATGAAGATCGTCGATGCGCTGAGGACGACCTAAAGAAGGCACGAGGTTCGAGGAACGAGGACCGAGGCACAAAATAGAAATCCTCGAGCCTCGTTCCTCGATCCTGGGCTGTGCTGCAGGCCGCATGACCGAATAGACGGGACAGACGGAACAGACCCGATAGACTAGATGGACGAACCCGGCTGTGTGGCAGGTTGGCTGTCGGCGTCCTTTGGCGGTTGAGCTCCCTCATTCGACGCGGGCGGGGCTGCCGGCTCATCCTTCTTTCCTGCCGAGTCCATGAACCGGTAAATGGAATCCCCCCGTTTCACCATGCCCAGCTCGTTGCGTGCCACGGACTCGATGTAACGGAGGTCCTCGCGCATCAGCACCACTTCGCGTTTCAGGCTGTGGTTGACGGCCTCGAAACGGGAATTCTCAGCCCTCAGCTCGGAGAGCTTTTCCTTCAGGCGCTGATTATCCAGGAGCCCCCGGTTCCCGAAGATGATGAAGAACCCGACGAAGAGAATAATCAGAACAAGGTAGCGACCGATCCTCATAGCTCCCGCTGCAAACGACCCGGATTCCTGGATGGCCAGGGTTTCAAAGGCACTATCACTGCAAAAACGCATGCAAGATTTGTGAAAGAATCGGATGAAACCCGCGTGAAATCAGAGGAGTCCACATCTTCTGGCGTTTGGACCCCGCGTCGCAGAGGATGTCAGCCTGCAGGGTTGAAATTCCTCGCACCACGGTGCCAGGAATTTAGACGATTGCCGGGCGGGATGCCCGGCCTGCTTATAGAAGGGCTTGATCGTCTCATGACGCGCTTGCCCCGCGCAGCAACGTTCGGCACCGATTGACAGGCTCAAAGCAGTGCTCACGTCAGGTGCTGCGGGGCATGCGCAAGCGTTTTCATTTGACAGCGATGCATTTCAACGGTAGATATACGTATAACTTACTCAACTCCTCAACCGTTCCATTTCCCTTCTTCTCCATCTGCGCATCGCCTGCTGGCGCGCATTCTTCCCTGGTCTCGATGCTGAAATCCGATCAAGGGGTATTTTCCCTGCAGGGTCTTTACAGCGGATGGAGAATCCGACTACATTTTTTGTAGTAGAGAGGCGTGCGAAGACCCCAATAAGACCTTTTGATGAGTCCCTCGATCCGATTGCCCGGCTTGGTTATCAGGAATAGAGAGGGTGAAGGGGCAGAAAAAAACACAAAGACATAAAAAAGAAGATCAACCTCAACTGGGGCACCTTTCTTGCAATGTATTGAGTCTGAAGAGACATAACGACACAGGGAGGTGTGCGATGCATAACAGGTTTCCCTCTCCCATGAAGGTTCTCGTCGAACTTCTGTTCGTTGTCTCCGTGATCATGATCTGCCTGGGATCAGCTTTCGGCAAGCTCGACGAGTTCGTTGGTCACCCCATTCTAGCCCTTGTCATCTTCTGCGGCGCGGTATTCCTCTGGTATCGGTTCCAGGAAACATAACAACCCTTCACGAGCGTAAAGCGGTATGCGGGATCGCCCCGAGAGGGTTCATCGTCCCATCGGGGCGATCTGCTTTTTCCGGAATCTGAGTCTTTTATCTTAGCTGAACAAACAAAACAGGGCGGGAACCGGTCATCGGTCCCGCCCTGTTTGCTTTCTTGAAACCCCCTTTACGCCAGAAAGGGGCGGTTTTTCCAGTCCCCGGACTCGATGACATCGAGCCTCGCCGTTGGGCGGTTGTAGAAATAGGCCCAGGCCAGCGTGCTCTGCCCTCCCGCCGTTTCCGCGCGGACAAGGGCCCGCCGGAACTCGGAGCGGGCGTCCCCATAGCCCCGGAAGTCCTCGACGATGTCGAGCATCTCGAAGGCCTGACGGTTGTCCTGGAGGCGGTACAGCTCGCCCTTCACGACTTGTCCCTCCTTTTTGGCCGGAACCAGGCAGGGATGCCCCTTTCGGGAATCGAAAAGAATCCCCGGCGCGCGGGCCTCCTGGCGGGTCATGGGGTGGGCCCAGGCCTCGAGGAGGTGGTGCCGGGCAAATCCCTTCATCAGCGTCCCGTAGACGAAGATGTGGTCGACCGTCCAGGGGGCCTCCCTGCCCGCGGCGACGGCCATGAGCATCCGGTCGTCGAGCCCGTGGGACAGCAGGCCCTCTCTCAGGGCCGCGGCGTAGTCCAGCCTCGGCGGGTAGAAGGTCCCTGCGATGCGGTCGGCGAAGACCCGGTAGGCCACGGCCTCCCTCTCCCTGCCGTCCTCGGTGAGGACGATCGCCTCGTAAGGGCGGTAGCAGCGGGGCACGAGTTTTTTGGCCTCGATGGCCTTCCAGCCGTCGGGCTTCACCTCGAAGAGCACCCCGGGCATGGCCTGGCCGAAGCGCCGCCGGATGTTCGAGACGCGCCCCCGGTTTTCCCTTTCGCGGTAATTGAAGATGAGTTCGTGATCGGGGAGCCAGGCGTTTGCCACCTTGGCCTTGAGCGGGTAATCAACCCCGTTCTTCCCGCACCATCGGGTGAGGCTCTTCTCGTTGATGTCGGAGGAATAGGCGAAGTAGAGGGGTGCTTTGTCCATGGGCCCGTCCTTTCTCGAGATTGTCTGCATGCACTATAACGCCCGAGCGGCCGTGGCGTCAATGGCGGGAAGCCTGGATCCCGAAGTAAAACGCTCTTATTCTTTCCGAGCTTCCTAACTTCCTATCTTCCTGACTTCCATCCTTTCGCCGTCTCCATGGCCTTCCGGAATTCCTCCAGGAGGAACTCCCGGCTCACGCCGTGGTCGATGAAGTCCCAGGGGAGAAACTCGGCGGGGTCCTTTTCGCGGTAGACGTAGTAGTCGGCGTTGACGTTGACCCCCTTGAGGGCCTGGGGCCAGTTGCCGCCGTTTGCGTGAACGGCCAGGAGGATCTCGCCGACGAGGCGGTCGCCCAGCGAGAGAAGCGCCTGGACGTAGTTCCACTTCGGCAGGTCGTGGATGACGCTCACGGAGCGCTCTTTCCCGAATGCCCGCTTGATCTTCTGGACTTTCTTCCGCACGAGGGCCGCGTCGGCCAGCGGCAGCCACTGGAAGGGGGTTGCGGGCTTGGGGATGAACTGGTTCACGCTCAGGGTGATCCGCCGGAAGCGCCGGGTGCCCTTCGAGGTCTTTACGGCATGGTGCCCGATCCTCCGGGTCAAGATCGATGATCGCGTCGATGTCTTCCTCCTCTTCCGTGGGGAGCCCCACCATGAAGTAGAGCCGCAGGTTCACGATGCCGTTTTCGATGAGATGCTCCACGGCCCGGAAGATCTGATCCTCCGAGATCCCCTTGCGGATCACGTCCCGAAGCCTCTGGGAGCCCGCCTCGGGGGCAAGGGAGACCATCTCCACGCCGGAGGCGGCCAGAAGCCCGGCGAGGTCTTCCGAGATCCTGTCGATCCGGAGCGACCCGATGGAGAAGGAGCCCTTCTCGCCGAGGACCTGCCGGCAGATCTCCGCAAGCTGCGGGTGGTCGGAGACGGCCGTCCCGAGCAGCCCCACCCGCCCTTTCCTCCGGAGCCCTTCCTCCAGGGAGGGTGCGAGCGCCGCAGAGGTTGCGGAAGCGGGCCGGCCGGTAGACGAATCCGGCAGGACAGAACCGGCACCCCGGAAGCAGCCCCGGCTCACCTCGGCGAGAAACATGTCGCCGAACTCCGTGTGCGGGGTGGTGATGACCTGGTGGGTCCGGAAGGCGCTCAAGTCCTTGACGTGGCGCACCCGGATCGTTGTCGGGAAGGTCGCATCGACGGGCCGGAAGGAGTCGATGCGCTGCCCGGGCCCGTAGCCCACGCGGTAGAATTTCGGGACGTAGGCCCCCTCGATGTCGCGCTGCAGCCAGGCGAGGATCTCGTCGCGTGACACGCCGCCTGCGCGCAGCACCCGGTATCGCTCGAGAAATTCCGGCACCATCTCCTCGGCCTCCCCCAGCAGGAAGAGATCGAAAAAGGGGGCCAGCGGCTCGGGGTTCAGGATCAGGGAGATCCCGCCTCCAATGACGAGGGGATCCCCTTCGCCGCGCGCCGCGGCCGCGAGCGGGATGCGTCCCATCTCGAGCATTTTCAAGATATTCGGGTAGTCGTTCTCGAAGGAGACGGAGAAGGCGACGATGTCGAAATCGCGAAGCGGCCGCCCCGATTCGAGGCTTGAAAGGGGAGTGGATCCCGGGGAGAAGGACGCTTCATCCCCGGGATCCGGAAGGAAGACTCTTTCACAAAGGAAAGAGGGGGTACTGTTGAAAAGGGCATAGAGCGTCTGGAAGCCCAGGTTCGACATGCCCGTGCGGTACTGGCTGGGATAGGCGAGAGCGATGCGGATCCTGTCGCGCCAGGGCGTTTTTACAGCGCCTTCTTCTTTCGAAAGGAGGGAGGGATCGCTCTCTTTCAGCCTCCCGGCCATGCTAGTCCGCCTGCCTCCTCAAAAACGTCGGGATCTCCAGGTTCGAGTCCTCCTCGTCGTCGCCCGCCCCCATCTTGATGACTGCCTGGGTCGCCAGGGGCGCCTTGTCCTTGTCCTTGCGCATGAAAGCCGGCGTGCTCAAGTCCTCGCGCTGGCGGTAGCTGCTCAGGTGCGAGACGTTGGCGGTGCTCTGTCTCTTCTTTCCGCCCTGCTCGAAGCCGGTGGCGATGACGGTGATCCGGATCTCGTCGCCCATGGTCTCGTCGATGACGGTGCCGAAGATGATGTTGGCCTCCTCGTCGGCCTCGCCCTGGATCAGGGTGGAGGCCTCGCTCACCTCGAAGAGGGTGATGTCGGGCCCCGCCGTGATGTTGAGAAGCACGCCGCGGGCGCCCTGGATGGAATTGTCCTCCAGCAGCGGCGACGAGATGGCCCGCTGGGCCGCCTCGACGGCGCGGTTCTCGCCGCTGGCGATCCCCGTTCCCATGAGGGCAAGCCCCATCTCGCTCATGATGCTCCGCACGTCGGCGAAGTCCAGGTTGATGAGGCCGGGCACCATGATGAGATCCGAGATGCCCTTCACGGCGTGGTAGAGGATCTCGTCGGCCCTCTTGAAGGCCTCGAGGAGCGACATCGTCTTGCCGCCCACGCTGAGGAGGCGCTGGTTGGGGATCACGATGAGGGTGTCGACGATCTTCTTGAGCTCCGCCAGCCCCTCTTCGGCCTGCCGCTCGCGCTTCTTCCCCTCGAAGAGGAAGGGCTTGGTGACGACGGCCACCGTGAGCGCCCCCATGCTGCGGGCGATCTCGGCCACGATGGGCGCCCCGCCCGTTCCCGTGCCGCCGCCCAGGCCGGCCGTGATGAAGACCATGTCCGCGCCGGACAGGGCCGTCCTCATGGAGTCCATCGTTTCGATGGCCGCGCGCTTTCCGACCTCGGGGTCGGAGCCGGCGCCAAGTCCCCGGGTCACGTCGCCTCCGAGCTGGACCTTCGCCGGCGCCAGGGATGCCCGCAGGGCCTGGGCATCGGTGTTGGCCGCGATGAAATCGACCCCCTGCAGGTTGCAGTTGATCATGGTGTTCAGGGCGTTGCCGCCTCCTCCGCCGATGCCGACCACCTTGATCCGGGCCGTCCCGCAGGACGCCGTCCCTCCATCGAGTAGTTCAAACATACGTCTTCCTCCCGTTAAAAGAATTCGGAAAACCACTTTTGTATTTTCTTGGTGGTGCGTCCCCACCATCCGCCGCTGCGACGGGTGCCGCGCCGCGACACCCGCTTGCTTCCGTAGACCACGAGCCCCACGGCCGTGGCGTGAAGCGGGCTGTTCACGATGTCCGTGAGCCCGCTGACCCCCATGGGGAACCCCTTCCGGACGGGCATCTGGAAGACCCGCTCGGCAAGCTCCGTGATGCCCGCCAGAAGCGCCGTGCCCCCCGTGAGGACGATGCCCGCCGTGAGATGATCCTCGTAGCCCGCCTTGATGAACTCCTTGTTGACGAGCGAGAAGATCTCCTCCATCCGCGGCTCGATGATCTCCCCCAGGATCTGCCGGGACACCCTGCGGGCCTCGCGCCCGCCCACGCTGGGCACCTCGATCGTGTCGCTCTGGGGGATCATGAAGGTGTTGGCGCAGCCGAACTTGCGCTTCATCTTCTCGGCCTCGATCGACGGGGGTGCGAAGCCCGATGGAGATGTCGTTGGTGAGGTAGTGGCCGCCGATGGGCAGGACGGCCGTGTGCTTGATGCTCCCCTCGCGGTAGATGGCGATGTCCGTCGTGCCGCCGCCGATGTCCACAAGGGCCACCCCGAGCTCCTTCTCGTCGGCCGACAGGACGGCCTCGGCCGTGGCCAGCTGCTCGAGGATGATCTCGTCGATGTCGAGGCCCACGCGGTTGACGCTCTTGATGATGTTCTGCGTCGAGGCCGTGGCGCTGGTGACGATGTGGACCTTCGCCTCGAGGCGCACGCCCGCCATCCCCACGGGGTTCTTGACCCCCTCCTGCTCGTCGACGATGTAGTGCTGGGGCAGCACGTGGAGGATCTCCCGATCGAGCGGGATGCTGATGGCCCTGGCGGCGTCGATGGCGCGCCGCACGTCCATCTCTTCCACCTCGCGGCCCTGGACGGCGACGATGCCGTGGCTGTTCATGCTCTTGATGTGGCTGCCGGAGACCCCCGTGAAGACGGAGCTCACCTCGACGCCGGACATGAACTCGGCCTCCTCGACGGCCTTCTTGATGGACTCGATGGTGCTCTCGATATTGACGACGACGCCCTTGCGCAGCCCCTCCGTGGGAGCGGAGCCCAGCCCGATGATGTCGATGCCCGTGTTGGTGAGCTCGGCCACGACGGCCGTCACCTTCGTCGTCCCGATATCGAGACCCGTCACGATGTTGATTTTCTTCGCCATACGCCTCCAGCCTTCCTTCTCGCTATGCTCTCACTCCCCCCGACACCTTGACCGGCACCCGGAAATCGCGAAGCTGTACCGTCACCTTGCCGGGATTGTTGAGATCGATGATGAAATACCCCGAGAGGTTGCGCCGTGCCAGGTCGGCCAGCACGGGCTTCATGCGCCTGAGCTTCGCGTCGTAGTCGCCGAAACCCAGCTTGAGGCAGAGCCCCTCGGCAAAGAGCGAAAGCCCGAAGAGATCGTCCCCGTGGATCTCCGAGATGTTGCGGATCTCGGGGACCTCCGTGTAGGAGGCCATGAAGTCGAGAAGCTCGAGCGACTTGAGGAGCATCTCCCGGTTCTCGGTCCCCTTTCGGTAGAATCCCGTGAGCACGGGCAGGTCCGTCTTCTCGCCGCTTCCGATCTTCTCGAAGGCCGTGCCGTCGCGCTCGATGAAGTACAGGCCGTCTCCCCGTTCGATGAGGGCCACGGGCTTGCGCTCCGTGACCTCGATGACGAGCCGGTCCGGGAAATCGCGTCTCACGGACACTTCCTTCACCCAGGGGTTCGTCTTGACCTTCCTGGCCACGGCGCCCAGGTTGGTCATGAGGATGTTCTGCGAGGGCTTGAGCCCCGTCAGTTCGATCACCACGTCGCTCTGGAGCCTCTCGGTGCCCCTGACCAGCGTTTCCTTCATCTGGAAGTAGGGCGACACGATGATGAAGTTGTAGCCGAAGATGAGCAGCGAGGCGATCACCATGACGCACGCAATCAGGAGAACCGTCTTGCCGATCTCGACGAGGATCCTCCTCGATCGCCGGCGCACCCGGTTCAGTCGTGTTTCAACGCTGGAACGGACCGATCGTCGCAACTCACTCCTCCCCGATGATCTTCACCTCGGGCTCCAGGGCAATGCCCTTCGCCTCGAGGACCTTCTGCTGCACGAGCTCGATGAGCCCGATGATATCCCTTGCCGTGGCGCTTCCGAGGTTCACGATGAAATTGCCGTGCTTCTCCGAGACCTGGGCCCCGCCGATCCGGGCTCCCTTGAGGCCCGCCTCTTCGATGATCTTCCCCGCGGGCATGCCCTTCGGGTTCTTGAAGACGGAGCCGGCGTTGCGATACTCGAGCGGGTGCTTCCCCGTGCGGGTTCGAAGGATCTCCCGGATGCGCCCTTCGACGGCCTCGCGGCTCCCCCGGGCCAGCACGAAGACGCCGCCGGCGACACAGGACCCCTCGGGCAGGGCCAGGTTGCGATATTGAAACTGCAGGGCTTCCCGTTTACATGATTTGATGTTCCCCTCGCCGTTGAGGAGGCTCACCGACTCGATCACGTCTTTCAATTCGCTGCCGTAGGCCCCGGCGTTCATCCGGATGCCGCCCCCGACGCTGCCGGGGATGCCGGCGCAGAACTCCATGCCCGCAAGCGCCTCTCTGGCCGCGAGGGCCACCACCTCGGCAAGCGATGCGCCCGCCTCGGCGAGAATCGCCGCGCGGTCCTCCCCGCGCGCCTCGATGCGGACCGCGCGAAGGCCCTTCGTGGAGATGATCACGCCGCGGAACCCGTCGTCGCGGACGATGAGGTTCGTGCCGTTGCCCACGAAGAAGACGGGGATATCCTCGGCACGCATCATGGCGACGAGTTTTCCCAGCTCGGCGACACTCTCCGGGAAAACGAGCGCGTCGGCCCGCCCCCCCACGCCGATGGAGGTGTGGCGGTCCATGCACTCGTCGAAGAGCACCTTGCCGGTGGCGAGGCTCCTCAATCGTTTTCTCCATTCCTGTTCGTGCATCGCCAACGCTCTTGCCGTCCTAGCGCGAATCGAGAAGCGCTGAAAGTTTTCTTCTTACCTTCTTACCTTCTCAACTTCTTAACTTCTGCCCTATGGAAAGGGATGGCAGCCGCTGAGTGGGGGTGTGGAGGGGCCACCCCGCCCGTCTCAGCGGCTTGCCTTCTCCTTGGCCTTCTTCAGAAACTCCGTCCCCACCTTCCAGACGCTGCCTGCGCCCTGGGTGATGATCACATCGCCGGGGCGAGCCGTCTCGAGAAGGTGGCTCACGATCCCGTCGGCAGACGGGATGTAGAGCGTGTTCTTGTGCCCCACGGCCTCGATCCCCTTGAAGAGGTTGAAGGAGCTGACCCCCTCGATCGGCGCCTCGCTTGCGGGGTAGATGTCCATGAGGACGAGCTGATCCGCATCGGGGAAGCACGTGAGGAACTCCTTGTACAGGGCGCGCGTGCGCGTGTAGCGGTGCGGCTGGAAGACGACGATGAGGCGGCCCTTCCAGAGCTGTCTCGCCGCTTTCAGCGTGGCCAGGATCTCCGTGGGGTGGTGGCCGTAGTCGTCGACGACGGTGATGCCGTTCACCTCGCCCTTCACCTCGAGGCGGCGCTGCACGCCGTGGTAGGCGGCAAGCCCGTCCCGGATCGCCGTGAACTCCAGATCGAGCTCCCGGGCCACGGCGAAGGCCGCCATGGAGTTGAGCACGTTGAACAGGCCCGGCACGTGCAGCGTGATCTCGCCCAGGCGAACCCCCTTGTGGTAGAGCGTGTAGCGCGACTCGGGGCCCTCGAGGGAGATGTTTTTCGCCTGGTAGTCGGCCCCGTCGGAAACCCCGTAGGTGAGGGTTTTGCGCTTGATCTGCGGGAAGATCTCCTTGACGTGCGCATCGTCGATGCACAGGATCGTGACCCCGTAGAAGGGCACGATGTTGGCGAAGCGGACGAAGGCCTCCTTGATGTCGTCGATGTCCCGGTAGTAGTCCAGGTGCTCGCGGTCGATGTTGGTGATGACGGCGATCGTGGGCGAGAGCTTCAGGAAGGAGCCGTCGCTCTCGTCGGCTTCGGCCACGATGACCTCGCCGTCGCCCAGCCTCGCGTTGCTCCCGATCGACGAGAGCTTCCCGCCGATGACCATGGTGGGGTCGAGCCCCCCGTGGGCGAGGATCGTCGAGACCATGGAGGTCGTCGTCGTCTTGCCGTGCATGCCGGAGACGGCGACGGAGAACTTCATCTTGAGAAGCTCCGCCAGCATTTCCGCGCGGGGGATGACGGGGATGTTGCGCCGGTGGGCCTCCAGGACCTCGGGGTTGTCGGCCTTCACGGCCGTGGAGGTGACGACCACGTCGGCCGTCTCCAGGTTGGATTCCCGGTGGCCGTAGTGGATGCGGGCCCCCATCGAGGAGAGCCGCTGCGTCGTGTCCGATTCCATCAGGTCCGAGCCGCTGATCGAGTAGCCCAGGTTGAGAAGGACCTCGGCGATCCCGCTCATGCCGATCCCCCCGATCCCCACGAAGTGGATCCGCTGGACCTTGCGTTTCATCAAGTCTCTTCTGATTCCGTTTTGCATATCGTCTGTTCATCTTGGTCTATCCGGATCTATTCCGGTCTGATCTCGGTCACCTTGGCCTTGTGCTCATGCCTTGGTGCCTTGCACCAAGGCCATGCATTCGTCCACGATGTCCGCCGCGGCCCGGGCGTTGCCGAGGCTTGCGGCATTGCGCTGCATCTCCTCGATCTTCCCCGGGTCCTGTGCGAGCCGCCGGATGACCCCCGAGAGGCTTTCCCCCGTGAGGGCCCTTTCGGGGATCATCGCGGCTGCACCCCTGTTGACAAGGAGTTCGGCATTTTTCGTCTGGTGGTCGTTCACGGCAAAGGGGAAGGGGATGAAAATCGCCGCCTTGCCGCTTGCCGTGATCTCCGCGATCGACGTGGCCCCCGCCCTGCAGACAAGCAGGTCGGCCTTCCCGTAGGCTGTGGCCATGTCCGTGATAAAGGGCAGCACCTCGGCCTCCATCGCCTGATCGCGGTATCCTTTTGTCACCAGCTCCAGGTCGTCCTTCCCGGTCTGGTGGATGATCCGGAGCCTTCCCTTCAACTCCCCGAGATGGGGCAGCGCCTCCAGGACGGCCAGGTTGATCCGGTGGGCCCCCTGGCTTCCCCCGAAGACGAGAATCGTCATGGCATCGCCCGGTGTCCTCTCCCGCCTCGGCGCCCCGGCGATGGCGGCCCGGATGGGGTTTCCCGTCACGCGGACCCGGTCCGCGCGAAACCAGCGTGCCGTCTCGGCAAAGCTCACGAAGATCCGGTCGGCAAAGCGCCCGAGGATCCTGTTCGTCTCGCCCGGGATGGCGTTCTGCTCGGCAATGGCCGTCGGCAGGCCCATGAAGCGGGCCGCCAGCACGGCCGGTCCCGACGCGTAGCCGCCAACCCCGATCACGACGTCCGGGCCGAAGCCCCGGATGATCCGGCGGGACTGGAGGAGGCTCCGCGGGATCTTTGCAAGCGCCGCCATCGACCGTACGATGCCCCGCCCCTTGATCCCCTCGACCTCGAGCGTGGCCAGGGGAAAGCCGATCTGAGGCAGCACCCGGGCCTCGAGCCCCCGATGGGTCCCGATGAAAAGAACTTCGTTTTCCCTGTTGCGCCTGCGGAACTCCTCCGCGATCGCGACCCCCGGGAAGAGGTGGCCTCCCGTTCCTCCCCCCGCGATCACGATCCTCACGTTCCTGCCCCCCTGAGGGTCGACTTCTGGTACGTCGACAGGTTCAGCAGAATCCCCACGGCCATGCAGCTCACGATGAGCGCCGTGCCCCCGTAGGACAAAAAGGGCAGGGCCATGCCCTTCGTGGGGATCAGCCCCATGACGCCTGCGATATTGATGAAGGCCTCCATCGCGAGCAGGATCGTGATCCCCGATGCCAGCAGGCTCCCGAAGGTGTCCTGGACCCGGAAGGCGATCACAAATCCCCTGAAGATCAAAAGCCCGAAGAGCACGATGACCGTGCAGATCCCGATGAAACCGCTCTCCTCGGCGATGATGGAGAGGATGAAGTCCGTGTGCGGCTCGGGCAGGTAGAAGAGCTTCTGCATCCCGTCGCCCAGCCCCACGCCGAAGGGTCCTCCCGACCCGAAGGACAGGAAGGACTGGATGATCTGGAACCCCTTGTGCTGGGGGTCCTTCCAGGGGTCCATGAAGGTGTTCCATCGATCCATGCGGTAGCCCTTCATCATGACGAGGGTCACCGCCACGGGGATGAGCGCCAGCATCGATCCGGCGAGATACCGGAACCGGACCCCTGCGATGTAGAGGATCGACAGGGCCACGGCCACGATCAGCACGGCCGAGCCGAAGTCGGGCTGCTTCACGATCAGCGCCACGGGCACCATCACGATGGCCAGCGGCAGGAGGAACCCCTTCAGGAACTCCTGGAGGTGGGCCGACTTGCGCGTCAGGTAGTGGGCGAGGAAGACGACGACGAGGACCTTCACGAGCTCGGCCACCTGGAAGGTGAAAAACCCGAGGTTGAGCCAGCGCCGCGCGCCGCCCTTCGTGACACCGATACCGGGCAGGAAGATCGCGACCAGCAGGACGAGCGAGACCCCAAGGCCCGCGTAGGCGACCCCGCGCAGCCACGTGTAGGGCATCTTCATGAGAGCGATCATGGCCGCAAGCCCCACGACGAGGAAGAAGAGCTGCTTCTTGAGGAAAAAGTACCCGTCGCCGTATTTCTGCAGGGCGAGCATGTAGCTCGAGCTGTAGATCATCACGGTGCCGAAGGCGATGAGCACCAGCACGATGAAGAACAGGATGAAGTCGGGTCGTTTTCCCCTTGCAGGTGTTTCGGCCATGGGGAATGCTCAACTCCTCTGCGTTGCGCTCTTGCGGTCTTTGAGCCGCGCTCACGGCTTCCTTGAACACATCGCCCCGGTGGGCGTAACTGCGAAACTCGTCGAAGCTCGCGCATCCCGGCGAGAGCAGAACCACGTCTCCCGGCAAGGCGTGCTCCCAGGCGATCTGCACCGCTTCGCTCATCGTCGGGGCGCTCTGCGTCTTCACGAAGCCCCCGATCCGGGCCCCGATCCGCTCGCGGGCCTCGCCGAAGAGGATCATCTCCTTGACGTGCCGGCGGATGAGCGGCTCGAGGGTCTCGAAGTCCCCGTTCTTGTCGCGGCCGCCCAGCAGCAGGATGACGGGCGCCTCGAAGGCCTCCAGGGCCCTCACCACGGCGCTTACGTTCGTCCCCTTCGAGTCGTCGTAGAAGGCCACGCCGCCTTTCTCGCCGGCCAGCTCGATGCGGTGGGCAAGCCCCGTGAAGCTTGCCACGGCCTCGACGATCGAGCCGGGCGTGCAGCCGGCGTATCGGGCCGCCATGACGGCGGCCATGACGTTTTCCACGTTGTGCCGCCCGGGGATCCGGATCATGGATGCCGGATAGGTTTCGATCTCCCTGCCCCCGGCCCGGTACTGCAGTTTATTTCCCTGGAGGCTCATGCCCTCGTCCGGATCGGACGTCGTGCTGAAAAAGGCCACCCGCGCCTTGAGCCGCCCGGCCAGTGCGGCCGACTCCGCCTCGTCGGCGTTGAGCACGGCGAGATCGCCCGGCTGCTGGTTTGCGAAGATCCGCTCCTTGGCGTGGCGGTACTCTGCGTAATCGGCATGGTAGTCCAGGTGATCGGGTGCCACGTTGAGAAGGATCGCCACCTGCGCCCGGAAGGTCTCGATGCGCTGAAGCTGGAAGCTGCTCATCTCGATGACGGCCCACTCGTCATCCTGGGGCCCGCCGACATAACCGATCAGCGGGCTTCCGATGTTGCCGCCGACGAAGGCACGCTTGCCCGCCTTCGCGAGGATGTGGCCGATGAGGGTCGTCACCGTCGTCTTTCCGTTCGTCCCCGTGATGGCGATGACAGGGACCCGGAGAAAACGGAAGGCCAGTTCGATCTCGCTGATCACCGGGATGCCCCGTTTTTCCGCTTCACGCAGCAGCGGGTTGAAGGGCGGCACCCCGGGCGAGGGGACGATCAGATCCATGCCGTCGACGATCGCCGGGTCGGCACCCCCCGTCAGGATGCGAAGCGAAAGACCCGCCAGGGCCCCGAGGGCCTCTTGCAGCTCCGTCTGCGGCTTCTCGTCGGTGACGGTCACGACGGCGCCCCTTGAGGCTGCAAACCGGGCCGTGGCGATCCCCGTCTTGCCGAGGCCGATGACGAGAACCTTTTTATTCGTGAGCTCCAATGTCCTTCGTCACCTCAGCTTCAGTGTACTGATGGCCACGAGGGCCAGGATGATCGAGATGATCCAGAACCGCACGATCACCTTCGGCTCCGCCCACCCCTTCAGCTCGAAGTGATGGTGGATGGGGGCCATGCGGAAGATGCGCTTGCCGTTCGAGACCTTGAACCAGCCCACCTGGAAGATGACCGAGACGGTCTCCAGCACGAAGATCCCGCCCACGATGGCAAGCAGCAGTTCCTGTTTCGTCACGATGGCCAGGGTGCCCAGGGCCCCGCCCAGGGAAAGCGACCCCACGTCGCCCATGAAGATCTGCGCCGGGTAGGTGTTGTACCAGAGAAAGCCCAGGCAGGCCCCCACCATGGCCCCGCAGAAGATCGGACAGCTCGCCCGTCCCCGGCACGTAGGGGATCTGCAGATACCCGGAGATCCTTGCGTTGCCGGCAAAATAGGCAAAGAGCAGGTACGTGATGAAACAGATCAGCGCGGGCCCGATGGCCAGTCCGTCGAGGCCGTCGGTGAGGTTGACGGCATTGGCCGCCCCCACGATCACGAAGACCGTAAAGAGGACGTACCCCCAGCCCAGATCGGGCAGCATGGTCTTGAAGAAGGGGATCGTGATCGCCTCGCTGAAATTCGGTTTGAGGTACAGGGCGACGCCGATGAACAGGGCGATCGCAATCTCGAAAAAAAGCCGCGAGCGCTTGGAGATCCCCTTGCTGTCTTTCTTCGTGAGCTTGTTGAAATCGTCGACGAACCCGATGATGCCGAAGCCGACGGTGACCAGGATGAGCATCCACACATAGTCGTTGGTCAGGTTTGCCCACAGCAGCGTCGAGATCACCACGGAAAAGATGATCATGATGCCGCCCATGGTCGGCGTGCCCGACTTTGCGAGGTGTGTGCCGGGCCCGTCTTCGCGGATGTTCTGCCCGATCTGCAGAGACTCGAGCCTGCGGATGAGCCAGGGCCCGAAGACGAAGCAGATCGCAAGCGCCGTAATGGCGGCGTAGATCGTCCGGAACGTGATGTAGCGGAACACGTTGAAGTACGAGATGTACTCATTTAACGGATATAGCAGGTGATAGATCAACTCGGCGGACCTCCTAAATACAAAACCCCAACCCGAAATACAAGCAGTTGGGGATACGCCGGGGTCATGCCCCTACAGATTGAGGTCGTATCCCTATCACAGGTCCTTTTCACTTTGCAACCCCGATTGCGCCGAGAATCGCCTGGACGATCTCTTCCATCTTCATTTTCCGCGAGCCCTTGACGAGGACCCAGTCGCCCGCCTTGAGGCAGGCCTTCAGGTGGGCCACCGTCTCCTCCGTGTTCAGGTCGATGAGCACCTGGTCGCTCTTCATCCCGCGCTTCATGGCCCCTTTTGCGGTCGTCTTGGCGAAATCCCCCCGGAGATAGGCCTTGCTGACCCCCGTGTCGGCCAGGTTGCGCCCGATTTCCTCGTGGTACTTCTCCGCCTCGCCGCCCAGCTCGAGCATGTCCCCCAGGATCACGGTGCTCCGGCACTCCCCCTTGAGGCCCTGCAGCGTCTTGAGGGCCACGGCCACCGAGGCGGGGTTGGCGTTGTAGGTGTCGTCGATGAGGGTTCCGCCGTTTTTCAAGCGGTACACCTCCATGCGCCCCCCCACGGGCTTGAAGGCCATGAGCCCCTGGCAGATCGCGTCAAAGGAAGCTCCCGCTGCACTCGAAGCCGCCGCCGCGGCCAGGGCGTTGGAGACATTGTGAAACCCGAGGACCGGAAGCAGGATCTCCCGTGAGGCCCCGTCCATGAGGAGCTTGAAGATCGTGCCTTTCTCTCCCTCGTGGGCGATGCGCGATGCCGTCACGTCGGCATCGGCCTGGATTGCGAAGGTGATCTTCTTCCCTTTCCATTTTTGCGCCCAGGGGGCCAGGGCCTCGTCGTCGAGGTTGATGATGGCCGTGCCCTTGTTGTTCATGACGCGGAAGAGATCGCCTTTCTCCTTCCGGATCGTCTCGAGGGACTTGAGACCCTCCAGGTGAGCGGGCCCCACGTTGGTGATGACGCCCACCGTGGGCCCGGCGATTTCGGTCAGGCGGGCGATCTCGCCACGCCGGTTGGTCCCCATCTCGAGGACGGCGACCTCGTGGGCCTCGTTGATCTGGAAGAGGGTGAGCGGGAGCCCCACGAGGTTGTTGAGGTTCCCCTCGTTTTTCAGCAGCCGCTTCTCCCGGCTCATGATCGCCGCCGCCATCTCCTTCGTCGTCGTCTTTCCGGAGCTTCCCGTGACGGCGACAACGGGGATCGGGAACCGGGCGCGCCAGGACCGGGCCAGATCGCCCAGGGCCGTGAGCGTGTCCTCAACGGAAATGACCGTCGCCTCGCCGGCGATCTTTTCCAGGAGGCTCTCCCGGCCCCTCTGGATGAGGACCCCGGCGGCCCCGGCGCCTGCGGCCTGCCCGATGTAGTCGTGGCCGTCGAAGCGCGCACCCGCCAGCGGCACGAAGAGGCTGGCGGGCGCAATCGTCCGCGTATCCGTCGATACCCCGTCGAAGAGGGCGGAGCGGCCGGGCCGGACGAGGCTGCCCCCCGTGGCCTTCAGCACGTCGTCCGTCGAGAATCGGGGGGTCGAGATCTTTTTCACCTTGCGCTTCCTCGCAGCCTGTCCAGGGCCTCGCGGCCCACCGTCCGGTCGTCGAAGGGAAACGTCTTCGTTCCGATGATCTGGTAGTCCTCGTGGCCCTTGCCGGCGATGAGGACGATATCGTCCGGGCTCGCCAGGCCGATGGCGAGGCCTATGGCCTCCCGCCTGTCGGCAACCACGGTGTAGGTTTTTCCTGCGCCCGCGGCGCGAATCTCCTCGGGGCTGATTTTCTTCATCACGCTGGCGTCGATCCCGCCCTCGATGGCGCCGATGATGGCCAGCGGCTCCTCGGTGCGGGGGTTGTCGGAGGTGACGATGACGAGATCACTCTCCTCGGCGGCGGCCCTGCCCATGAGAGGGCGCTTGCCCCGGTCGCGGTCGCCGCCGCAGCCGAAGACGGTGATGATCCGGCCCTGCCGGAACCGGGCGAGGTTCTGGAGCACCCGCTTCAGGGCGTCCTCCGAGTGGGCGTAATCGACGAAGACGGCGGGCTCGCCGGACTCGCTGATCTTTTCGAGGCGGCCGGGGACGGGCTTTGCGCACTCGATTCCCCGCTGGATCGCCGAGAGCGGGATCCCCAGGTGGAAGGCAGCGGCCGTGGCGGCCAGGATGTTGTAGAGGTTGAACCTCCCGCTGAGCGGCGCCCGGAGCGGGAAGGCTCCCGCCGGGGTTTCGATCTCCGCCCGGATCTCGCCGAGGCTGAGTTCCGCCTCCTTGGCCTGGACGAAGGCGATCGAGTCGATGCCGAAGGTCGTGAGCCCCTTGGCCCCCAGCTCCTCGGCGAGCCTGCGGCCCCACGGATCGTCGATGTTGATGATCCTTCCCTGCCTGCGGCCGTTCTTCTCGCCTGCCAGCAAATCCGTGAAGAAGCGCTTCTTGGAGGCGTAGTAGTCCTCCATGGTGCCGTGGAAGTCGAGGTGATCCCGGGTGAGGTTCATGAAGATGCCCAGGTCGAACTCGCAGTCCTCCACCCTCCTGAGCTCCAGGGCGTGCGAGGAGACCTCCATGACCACGTGGGTGACCCCGGCCTCGCGGATCCCGGCGAGCAGCCGCTGCAGCTCGAAGGACTCGGGGGTGGTGTGCGAGGCGGCAAGCACCGTTGTGCCCCAGCGGTAGTTGACGGTCCCGATGACGCCGGGCTCGTGGCCCGCCTCTCTCAAGATGGATTCGAGCAGGTAGGTGACCGTCGTCTTGCCGTTGGTGCCGGTCACGCCGACAAGGCCGAGTGCGCCGGAGGGATTCCCGAAGAAATTCTTTCCCAGGACCCCCAGGGCCCTGCGGCTGTCGCGGACCCGGATGGAGGTGTAGCTGGCGTGGCGGGCGATCTCCTTCTCGTAGACGATGGCCTTCGCCCCGCGCCGGACGGCCTCGGGGACGAAGAGGTGACCGTCGGATTTCAACCCCGCGACGGCGACGAACAGAAAGTCCGCCTCGCAGCGACGCGAGTCGAAGCAGATTCCCTCGATCTCCCGGGCCCGTGTCCCGTGAACCTCCAGGACATCGACCTTTTCCAGCAGTTCAAGCAAGTCCACGTCGGCCTCTCAGTCCTCGGTGCTGAAGGATACGGCGCACAACCGGTTGCCCTTGAGCGGGGTGCCCGGCGCCGGTTTCTGGCTCGAGGCCCAGCCGCTCCCCGTGACTTTCATCTCAAGGCCTTTCTCCTGGGCCGCCTTCAGGGCCTGCCGCACCGTCATTCCCCGGAAGTCGGGCATGACGGCCTCCTCTACCGATGCAGCGGCTTGAGCCGCCGGGATCACTGCGGGGGTCGACACGAGCCGGATCTTGGCGCCCGTGTTGATTTCCGTTTCCTGGACGGGGGGCGTCTCCCCGATGTCGTGCTCGAAGCAGCGGATGATCTGCTGGGAGATGGACTTGAACACGGGGGCTGCCGCCTCGCCGCCCCACTTGTGGAGCTGGGGCTCGTCGATGGAGACCAGCATGACGAATCGCGGGGCCTCGGCGGGGAAAAAGCCCATGAAGGAGGTCCGGACCCGCTCGCTGGAGAAACGCTTGTTCGCAAAGTCGAATTTCTGGGCCGTGCCGGTCTTGCCGGCCACGTCCACGTTGACGAGGGCCGCATTCTTGCCCGTTCCGCCCTGCTCGCCCACGACGTTGGTCAGCATGGTCGTCATGCGCCGGGCCGTGTCGGCGGAGATGACCCTGCGCACGGCCGTGGGGGCGAACTCCCGGACCGTCTCGCCGTTGACGTCGACGAATTTCTTCACGATGTGGGGCTGCATGAGCACGCCGTCGTTGGCGATGGCGGAGAGCGCCGAGACGAGCTGGATGGCCGTCACCGAGATTCCCTGGCCGAAGGCGACCGTGGAGGTGTCGACCTGGGTCCAGTTCTTCCAGGGGCGCAGCAGACCCGAAATCTCGCCGGGCAGCTCGATGTTCGTTTTCTGGCCGAAGCCGAAATTCTTGATGTAATCGTGGAACTTCTCGCGGCCCAGCTTCTCGGAGATCTTCACGGAGCCGATGTTGCTCGAATACTTCAATATTTCACGCACCGTGAGGACCCCGTGCCGCTTGCGGTTTGCCTCGTGGAAGGTCGCGTTGGCCACGCGGTAGGCGCCGTTTTCGCAGTTGAAGCGGTCCGTCTCCTTCACGACGCCTTCCTCGATGGCGGCGGCCACCAGGAAGGGCTTGAAGGTGGAGCCGGGGTCGAAGCAGTCCGTGATGGCCTTGTTGCGTTTGTTGTCGGCCGTGGCGCTCGCGTAGGCGTTCGGGTTGAAAACGGGACTGTTGGCCATGGCGAGGATCTCGCCCGTTCGGGGGTCCATGACGATGATGAAACCGCCGCGGGCCCGCGTCCGGAGAACGGCCTCCTTCAGGTTTGACTCCACGGCATGCTGGATGCGGCTGTCGAGGGTGAGCACGAGGCTCAGCTGCTCGTCCTTCTTGCCTGTCACGGAGCGCTCCGGCAGGTAGAGCTTCTTCCCCCGGGCGTCACGGCCCCAGAAAATCTTCTCCGGCTCTCCCCGGAGGTAGCTGTCGTAGCGCATCTCGAGGCCCTCGAGGCCGTTGGAGTCCATGCCCACGAAGCCGATGAGCTGGCCGGCCAGCTCCCGGCTCGGGTAGAAGCGCTTGGGTTCCTGGATCAGGTAGACCCCCTCCATCTTGAGGTTCTTGATCTGCTCGGACTGGGCGGGGGTGATCATGCGGGCGACCCAGCAGAAATTTTTCGATTTCGTGATCTGCTGGGCGATGGTCTTCTTGGGCTGACCCGTCACGGCGGCCAGCTGTGCGGCCGCCTCTTCGACGTTGTCGATCTTGGAGGGGTCGGCGAAGACGGAGTCGGCAAGGATGCTCGCCGCAAGCTTCTCGCCGTTTCGATCGAAGATGATCCCCCGCTCGGGGTGGAGCTGGAGGGCCTTGTTGTGCTGCTTCTCGGCAAGGTTCTTGTAGGTCTTCCCCGTCATGATCTGGAGGTGGAAGGCCCGGAAGACGAGCACGCAGAACAGCACCAGGAACATCGCCAGCAGGGTGGCGATCCGGAAGCGGAACCATTTTTTCGACTTCGCGCTCATTTGATGAGGACCACCTGCTCCCGTTCAGGGTATTGAAGCTTCAGCTTGTCCCGTGCGATGGACTCGATCCGCTGGGGCGATTTCAGCGTGGCGATCTCCACCTTCAGCCTGCGGTTTTCCTCGGTGAGGTTGTCCCGGACGCGTCATCTCCTCGGCGATCCGGTACTTGAGCTGTGTGTTGTGCAGATGGGACCAGACGTAGACGAGCGCCACGGCCACCAGGACGAGAAGCGAAAGGATGAGCGTGGAGACGCGCAGTCCCGTCGTCTCCCTCCCGACTGCCGCTGTTCTGGTCCGTGCCGCTTTCGCGATGGGCATCGTCAGACCCTCTCTGCCGTTCGAAGTTTCGCGCTGCGCGCCCGGGGGTTCCGGTCCACCTCGTCCTGGCCGGGACGGAGCGGCCTGCGGGTAATGACCCGAAGCCTGGGTTTGCCCCCGCAGGCGCAAACGGGAAGATCGCGAGGGCAGGTGCATCCCCGCGAAGCGTCGCGGAAGAGATCCTTCACCATCCGGTCTTCCAGCGAGTGGAAGGAGATGACGGAAAACCGCCCGCCTTCCTTTAAACAGTCGATTCCCGAGGCGATGCCCCGGTCCAGGCTTGTCAGCTCGTCGTTGACGGCGATCCTGAGCGCCTGGAAAGGTCCTTGTCGCGGGGTGGATCCTCCCGTGGCTCATGCGCGCCGGCATGGCAGAGGCGATAATCCCCGCGAGTTCATCCGTTGTTTCGATAGGGCCCGCCTTTCTTCTCTCGACGATGGCCCGCGCGATGCGCCCGGCGAGCAGCTCCTCGCCGTAGAGGCGCAGGATCCGCTTGAGCTCCCGCGCATCGGCTGTGTTCACGATCTGTCGCGCAGTCCGGGGGGCGTCGCGGTCCATCCGCATATCGAGCGGTGCGGGCTTCGTGAAACTGAAGCCCCTCTCGGCCGTCTCGAGCTGGTGCGAGGACACCCCGAGGTCCAGCACGATGCCGTCGACACGCCCGATCCCGAGCCGGGAGAGGATCCCCTCCAGATCGGCATAGTCCCCCTTGACGAGGAACTTGCGCTTTCCGAAGGGTTCCAGGACCCGCCCCGTTTCCGCGAGGGCTTCGTCGTCCCGGTCGATGCCGACCAGGATTCCGTCGGGGGCCGTGGCGGTAAGGATTCCCCGCGCGTGCCCGCCGCCGCCCACGGTGCCATCCACATAGATGCCGCCGGGCTTCAGATCAAGCGACTCGAGAACCTCCCGCAGCATGACCGGTTCGTGATAGGAAGACGTCACCCCTGCGCTGTCCATTTCTCTTTTCAAGGATCATCGGTGGAAGCAAACGCGGGAATCCCGCCAGGGGAGCTGGCCCGTCAGATTCCCAGGTCGGCCATGTAATCGCTGAAGCTCTCGATCTGTTCGCCTGACTTTCGAATCTCCTCATCGAAGCGTTCCTTGCCCCAGATCTCGATGACCCGGACCATGCCGGCCATGACAATGTCTTTTTCCAGCTTGGCGTAATCGCGGAGCGGCGGGGGGATCAGGATCCGGCCCTGGCTGTCGAAGGTGCAGTCCACCGCCCCGGACATGAAGAAGCGCTGAAACGCGCGGACTTCCTTTTTCAGCATGGATTGATGGGAGATCTTCTCCTCGAGGATCTGCCACTCGTCGAAGGGGAAGACCATGAGATAGCCATCCCAGTTCGTGATGACCATCCGGTTGTCGTACTTCTCTGCGAAGACCTCGCGGAGCTTGGCGGGGAAGATGATTCTTCCTTTGTCGTCAATGGTATGGTAATATCTCCCCCGGAACACAGACATGCGAGATACTCCTCCACAATCATCCACTTTGCTCCACTTGGATGCAATAGTAGGGCCGTCTTCCATCCCTGTCAAGAAAAAACTTTAATTTCCGCTGGATTTTCGAAGGATCTGGTACTTCCGGACGGCACGGCTGTGCTCGGCGAGCGTCGCGGAGAACTGGTGGGACCCGTCATTGCGGGAGACGAAGTAGAGATACGGGACCGGGGCGGGGTTCAGGGTTGCCGTGAGGGCATCCATGCCGGGGTTGCAGATGGGGCCCGGCGGGAGCCCCCGGTTGAGGTAGCTGTTGTAGGGATTTTGGCGCTCCAGGTGTCTGCGCGTCAAATTTCCGTCGAAATTCTCGATGCCGTAGATCACCGTCGGGTCGCTCTGCAGCGGCATCTTGATCCGCAGGCGGTTGCGGAAGACGGCCGACACGAGCGGCATCTCTTCTTTGCGGCCCGTCTCCTTCTCGATGATCGAGGCGAGCGTCACCCACTCCTTGAGGCCGAGCCCCTGCGCGCGGGCCTTCTCGATCATCGCGCCTGTCACCTTGACCTGGAACCGGTCGGACATCGTTTTCAGGATCGTGCGGGCATCCATGGTCCGGTCGAAGTTGTACGTGTCGGGGAAGAGGAACCCTTCGGCGCTTGTCCGCCGGGATCTTCAGGGTGGCCAGGATTCCTTGTCCCTCGCGAGGCGCAGGAACTCCTTCTCTTCGACGAGACCCTTCGCGGCAAGGCGCGCGGCGATCTTGCGCACCGTGAACCCCTCGGGCACCACGACGGCGTGTTTCTTGACATCCCCGTCGATGAGCTTTCTCAGGATTTCCCCGGGCGGCAGGGCCCTGGAGAATTCATACTCGCCGGCCTTGATCTGCTGGGGGGCGCTGTAAAAATAAGCCATGGCCCGGAAGAGAAGCCGGCTCCGGATGAGACCCTTCTCGTCGAGGAGATTGACGACCTGGGCGAAGGGCGTGCCCCGGGGGATGTTCACGAGGACGATCTCGTCGTTGCCGGCTGGCGGGCCGCTGGAGGGTGCCGAGAAACCAGAGAGCGGCAAGGATTCCCGCCGTCGCGATGAGCGCAACGAGTCAACAGGCGGCGATGGCGGAGAAATTCGAAGGGCTTCATCGGCTTTTGTCTTCAGGACTCTCAGGGCGTTGAGTCCCGTTCCGGGTCTTCTTGTTCAGGTAGTCCTGCAGGATGACGGCGGCGGCGATCCGGTCCACCATGCCCCGCTTCTTTTTGCGCTTCACGCCCGCCTCGCGCATCAGTTCCTCGGCTTCCTTCGTCGACAACGTTTCGTCCCAGGCGATGACGGGAACGGAAATGAGCTCTCCGAGGGAGGCGATAAAGCGGTCCACCTTCCCGCACTGGATGCCCGCCGATCCGTCGAGCCTCAGGGGGTAGCCGACGACGATCGCGCCGGCGCCGTACTCCGAGACGGCCGCAGCGATGGCGTCGAGGTCCGCTCGCTTCGACTTGCGCTCGATGACGGAGATCCCCCGTGCCGTGATCCCCATCTCGTCGGAGACGGCCAGGCCGATTCGTTTCTCCCCGTAATCGATCGCGAGAATTCTCATGGGGGGTATATATAAAGGATAGGGGGGCGATGCGCAAGCGCTACATGGCAGTATCAGTCGACAGTCGACAGCGAACAAGCAGGTAACAGGTAACAGGAATACCTTGACTGACTGCTTCTTTTACCTGTCACCTGACCACCTGATACCTGACACCTCCGGCCTGCTAGGCCGCATGCCTTTGAGATTGAGTAACGGCGGGAATTCTGTTATCTCATGACGTATTGTCCGTATTTCCGCTAATGACGCGACGGGAAGCAGGATCGGATTTCATGAAGCACATTATTCTGGGCACGGCAGGTCATGTCGATCACGGGAAGACTTCGCTCGTCAAGGCCCTCACCGGCGTGGACACGGACCGGTTGAAGGAGGAGAAGGAGCGGGGGATCACGATCGAGTTGGGCTTTGCTTCCCTTCCCCTCGAAAACGGCGATGCCCTCGGGGTCGTCGACGTGCCGGGCCACGAGAAATTCGTCAAGCACATGGTGGCCGGCGCCACCGGCATCGACATGGTTCTTCTCGTCATTGCCGCCGACGAAGGGGTCATGCCCCAGACGAGCGAGCACCTCGACATCTGCACCCTGCTCGGGATCCAAAGCGGCATCATCGCGCTCACCAAGATCGACCTCGTCGATCCCGACTGGCTTTCGCTCGTGCAGGATGACGTGCGCGGGTTCATGAAGACGACCTTCCTTGGTGGAGCGCCGATGATCCCGGTGTCCGTTGTCTCGGGTGAGGGGATCCCGGAGCTCACCGCCGCCATCGAGGAGATGGCCTCCCGGATCGGCGAGCGCCGCGACAGCGGCCTCTTCCGGATTCCCGTCGACCGGGTCTTCACCATGAAGGGATTCGGCAGCGTCGTCACGGGGACCCTCGTCTCCGGTCGCGTGAGCGTGGGCGACACCGTCGAGGTCCTGCCCCAGCGCATCCACGCCAAGGTGCGCGGCATCCAGGTCCACAACGAGGCGCAGGAAGACGCCGAAGCCGGGCAGCGCACCGCCATCAACCTCCAGGGCGTCGAGCGCACCGCGCTGGAGAGGGGCGACGTGGTGGCCCATCCGAACATCTTCGAGCCCTCCCAGCGCCTCGACGTCCATCTCGAGTATCTCAAGGGTGCGGGCCGGGTACTGAAGAACCGCGCACTGACGCGCTTCCACACGGGGACCAGCGAGATCATGGCCCGCGTCGTCCTTCTCGACCGGGAGGAGCTCCAGCCGGGGCAGAAGGTCTACGCCCAGCTGCTGCTGGAAGAGCCCGTCGTAACCATGGGGCGGGACCGGTTCGTGATCCGCAGCTACTCCCCCATCCGCACGGTGGGCGGCGGCGAGATCCTCGACCCCGATGCCGTGAAGCAGAAAAAGACAAAGGAGCGCTTTGCCGTGGAGCTGGAGTCGCTCCGCACGGGGACTGACGCCGAGCGGGTGGCCGTGATCCTGGGGCGCACGGGGGTTCAGGGGCTCACGTCGAGCCGGCTTGCCGTGAGGACGGGGATCCCGCTGGGCGATCTGAACCGGATCCTGAAGGACATGGCCGAAAAGAAAGCCATCATCCGCATCGACAGGGAAGAGACCCGGATCGTTTCGTTTCCCGCCTACCAGGGATTAAAGGAGGAGCTTCTCCGCGAGATCGGCCTCTACCACCAGCGGTTCCCCCTCAAGGAGGGCGTGCCCAAGGAGGAGCTGCGGACGACGGCAGGCCAGGAGATCGAGAGCAAGCTCTTCAACATGGCCCTCAAGGAGCTGGAAAACGAGAAGAAGATCCTTGCGGACCGGGAGCACGTGCGGCTTGCGGCACACCGCGTCGATCTCAAGGGGAATCTGGGAGACCTGGGAGGAAGGATCGAGACGATCTACCGCGATGCGCAGCTGACGCCGCCTTCCGTCAAGGAGGTCATGGAGGCGCTCAAGGGGAAGAAGGCCGAGAGCGTGAGCGTCCTCGGGGTGCTTCTCAACGAGGGGGTGCTCGTGAAGGTGACCGAGGAGCTCTACTTCCACAGCGAGGCGATGGAAAAGCTGAAAGAGGATTACACGGCGGCCCTGACGCGGGACGGGAAGGCCACACCGGCCACCTTCAAGGACCTCACGGGTCTTTCCCGCAAGTACATCATCCCGCTCATGGAATATTTCGACGCCACGAAGCTCACCATCCGCGTGGGCGATCACCGGACGCTGAGGGAGAGGCGGTAGCGATGAAAAAACCGGCCGGTACGGAAGGGATCGAGCAGCTGAACCTGCGCCGCTTCGACGGCAAGCGATTCTCCGGGGCCCCGGTGGACGTGGTCCGCGAGATGCTCCTGGAGGTCTTCGTCGATGGCGGCCTCGTCGTGACCATTGCCTGTGCGGGGATTCACCTGCGTGAGCTTGCGACAGGGTTTGCGAAACAGGAAGGCCTGATCGAGACGGCAGGCGACATTCTGGAGTTGACCTTCTCGTCCGACCGGGTCGACATCCGGACCCGGGGCGGCGGGGGCCGGGCGCCCTCCCTGGCGACGGGAAAGACGATTGCCTCGAGCGGCTCCCGCGGCAGCCGCTCGTTTCAGGCGGAGGGGAAGGAAAGGGCCGTCCTTCAGGCCCGCCCGGAGCTCGATGCTCAAACGGTTCTGAGTCTGATGGATGCGCTCCTTGCGGCCACGGTGATCCACGAGCGCACGCGGGGCACCCACTGCTCGGCCCTGGCCGATGCGCAGGGAATCCTCGCGGCGCGGGAGGACATCGGGCGGCACAACACGATCGACATGCTCTGCGGCTGGGCGCTCACCGAAGGCGTCGACCTTGCCGACAAGCTGCTCTTGACGACGGGGCGCGTCTCCTCCGAGATCGTCTCCAAGGCCTCGAGGATGGGGGTCCCCGTCATCGTCTCCCACTCGGCGGCCACCTCGCGCGCCGTCATGATGGCCGAGTCGCTGGGGATCGTGGTCGTGGGGTATGTGCGGGGCGGGAAATTTATCGTGTACGCGGCAAGGACGCCGTCGTTGCGGAATGATGGAATATGGAATATTGGAATAATGGGTTTTCGAATGCAGGAGTAAAGATCCATCATTTGTGAAAGAGTTCGAGCAGGCGAATCCATCTGAACGACCAGCGGCCGTCAGGCATCAGGCAATAAACAACAGGAAGGAACTGGATGAAATCCCTATTCGTAAAAGACATCAAGGCAGGCGAGAAGATCAAGGCGTCCTTTCTCGTCATGGAAAAGAATCTCGCCTATTCCCAGAAAGGGGCGCCCTATCTCAGCGTCAAACTCCGCGACCGGACGGGGGACATCGAAGGGCGCGTCTGGGACAACGTGGCGGCCCTCGACCCGCTCTTCCGGAAGGGCGACATCGTCTTCGTGCAGGGCCGCGCCGTCAGCTACCGCGAAAACACGCAGCTCGCCGTCCTCGACATCCGCAAGATAGAGGAGACCGACATCGACCCCTGGGATTATTTCCCGACCACGAAGGGCGACGTGGAGGAGATGTTCACCGCGCTTACAGGCTATGTGGCCTCCGTGGAGAACCCCTGGCTGAAAAAACTGCTGGAGGGCTTTCTGGGCGACGGGGATCTGGCCGCGCGGCTCAAAAGGGCGCCCGCCGCAAAAGGATTCCACCACGCCTACCTCGGGGGGCTCCTGGAGCACACCCTGTCCATGGTGCGGATCCTTGATTTCCTGGCGAGCCACTACCCGACGGCGAGCCGCGACATGCTGATTGCCGGCGGGATCCTGCACGACATCGGCAAGATCGAGGAATTTTCCTACGACCGGGCCATCGATTACTCGACGCCGGGCCGGCTCCTGGGGCACATCTACCTCGGAGTGGAAATGCTCGACCGGAAGATTGCGGCCATCGACGGGTTCCCGGAGGGCCTGGCCCTGGAGCTCAAGCACGTGGTCCTTGCCCATCACGGCGAGCTCGATTTCGGCTCTCCCAAGCGTCCCAAGACCGTGGAGGCCCTCATCGTCCACTTCGTCGACGATCTGGACGCCAAGGTGATGGCCTTCCGGGAGTTTATCGGGAATTCCGGCGGCGAGGAATCGGAGTGGACCCTCTTCCACCGGTTCTTCGAGCGCTTTCTGTACAAGGGGAAAACAGGGGTATAGGAAGGACAGGGAATAGGGTATAGGGTGAAAGACACTAAAGACTCTTATTCCGTTACCTGAAGCCCGATGCCTGATGCCGCGTCACGCTACGCCTGTCGCTCCCCGAAGATCGCCCGGCCGATGCGGACGAGGGTGGCGCCTTCCTCGACGGCCACTTCGAAGTCGTCCGTCATTCCCATGGAGAGCTCCCGCATGGTGACGTTCGGGATGTTCTCGGCGATGATGCGGTCGCGCAGCGCCCGCAGGCCCGCAAAGCAGGGCCTTGCCTTCTCGGGATCGTCATACCAGGGCGCCATGGTCATGAGGCCCTGGATCGAAAGGTTCGGCATCCCGGCGGCGATCGCGCGGATCAGGCCCGGCGCCTCATCGGGCGCAGCACCGCTCTTCGATTCCTCCCCGCCCAGGTTGACCTCCACGAGAATCCTGCAGACGATTCCCGCGGCGGCGGCCCTCCGGTTGATCTCCTCGGCCAGGCTCATCCGGTTCACGGAGTGGATCATGTCGAAGAGGCGCACGGCGTACTTTGCCTTGTTGGTCTGCAGGTGGCCGATGAGGTGCCACTCCACGCTCTTGCCCATCAGCTCGATCTTCCGCTTTGCCTCCTGGACGTAGTTCTCGCCGATGATCTCGATCCCGGCCCCGATGGCCTCCCGGATCCGTTCGTCGCTCACGGTCTTGGTGACGGCCATGAGGCGCACCCCGGCCGGGTCACGGCCTGCGCGCGCGGCTGCCGCCGCAACCCGCTCCCGGATCCGACGGATGTTCTCGTTCACTTCGGACATGGATCACCCCTGTTTGAAATCTACCAGGCCCAGCTCCTTCAGCGCCTCGACGACTTCGCAAAGCGGAAGCCCTACGACATTGGTCCAGGAGCCGTGGATCTCGGAGACGAGAAAGGACGCCTTCCCCTGGACGGCGTAGCCGCCGGCCTTGTCGTAGGGCTCGTCGGTTGCCACGTACCACTCCACCTCGTCGTCGGGGACGTCTTTGAAGCGGACCTGTGAGGCGACGGCCCGCCGAATGACCTCCGCGCGCCCGCTGTTCATCAGGGTGAAAGCGGTGATGACCGTGTGCTCGCGCCCGCTCAACTTGCGGATCATGCACCGGGCCTCGTCGATCGTGGCCGGTTTCCCCAGAAGCTCACCGTCGATCGTCACGATCGTGTCCGCCCCCAGGACCCAGCGGCCGGGGCGCATCGCCGCAACGGCCCTTGCCTTTGCTTCGGAGAGCCGCAGGGCATAATCCTCCGGCGCCTCCCCCGGCCCCGGCGCCTCGTCCACGTTGCCGTGCAGGATGGCAAAGCGAACCCCGGCAAGCCGGAGCATCTCCTTGCGGCGGGGCGAGGCCGAGGCCAGAATAAGTCGAGGTGCTGCCATGATGATCCTGCCCTTTCCGTTCCGATTCCGCCGGTTGCCGGCGGCTCATCCGCTGCTTCTTTATCACAGAAAGGGCAGCCGATAAAGGGTGCAACCCGCAACCGGATAACCACCTGAAATCCAACGTTTTTAAAGCCCTTTGGCCTGCGCCTGCGGCCTGATGTTCTTCGGCCTGTTGCTGGTATGCTTCATGCATCGCTATCTTGGCGGTGAGGTGTGCAATGCCTGCGGGATACACGTCTGTCCGTGCTGTGCGGGCAGCCACACCGCCTTCCGAAACAACGCGAGCAGGATCACTGCATGGGAATCGAGATCCGTCAAACCGCCGGGAAAGCGCAAAACCTGTCGATCGGCAATGAGGAGTATCTGAAGGCCCTCTTCGACGCGGTCCATACGGGGATTCTCGTCATCGATCCCGCAACGCACCGGATCATCGACGTGAACCCGTCGGCGGCGCGCATGATCGGCCTTCCCCGGGATCAGATCGTCGGCTCCGTCTGTCACCGCTTCGTCTGTCCCGCCGAGGAGGGAAAGTGCCCCGTTACGGATCTCGGCCAGGCGGTTCACCAGTCGGAGCGGGTCCTGTGCACGGCCGACGGCCGGGAAATCCCGATCGTCAAGACCGTCGTCCCGGCGTCCATGAACGGCAGACGCTGCCTCATCGAAAGCTTCGTCGACATCTCCGAGCAGAAACGGATCCAGCGTGCGATCGAGGACAGCGAGCAGCGGACCCGGGAGCTGGCCGATTCGCTGCCGCAGATCGTCTTCGAAACGGACGTGGTCGGCAAGATCACCTTCGGCAACCGCAGGGGCCTCGAGGTGCTGCAATACACGCAGGAGGACCTGGCAAGGGGCGTCAACGCCCTCGATATCTTCATCCCCGAGGACCAGGAACGCATCCAGAAAAACATCATCCGGATCCTGAAGGGAGAGATCCTGCCCGACGTCGAGTACACGGCAAGGCGCAAGGACGGGCGCACCTTTCCCGTGATCATCAATGCCGCCCCGATCAGCCGGGGCGGAAGGGCCGCAGGCATCCGGGGCATCGTCGTCGACATCTCCGACATCAAGCGCTCGGAAACCGCCCTCCGGGAATCCGAGGCGATGTACCGGGCCCTCTTCGAGGGTTCCGGCACGGCCATGGTGATCATCGAGGACGACACCACGATCGCGCTGGTGAACACGGAGTTCGAAAAATTCACAGGGCTTCCGCGGCACCAGATCGAGGGGAGGCGAAGCTGGATCGAGTTCACGCCTCCCGACGAGCTGTTGAGGCTCATGACGTATCACGACATGAGGCGGCAGGATCCCGATTCGGTTCCCCGTCGCTACGAGCTCAAGATGCGGGACGGCGAGGGCCGCATCCGGCATGTTCTGCTGAGCGTTGCCCTGATCCCGGGCACCACGCACAGCATCGCCTCCATGCTGGACATCACGGAGCGCAAGCAGGCCGAGGAGGGCCTGAAGAAAGCCAAGGAGGAAGCCGAGCGGATCAACCGGGAGCTCGAGGCCATCAACCGCCAGCTCGAAGAATCCATCGAGCGGGCCGGCATCATGGCCCAGGCCGCCGAGGCGGCCAACCGCGCCAAGTCGGAATTTCTGGCGAACATGAGCCACGAGATCCGCACGCCCATGAACGGGATCATCGGGTTTTCGACGCTGCTGCAGGAGACGGAGCTCGACGGCGAGCAGCGGGAATACGCGGAGGCCGTCAAGTTGTCGGCGGAGAACCTGCTGGCCCTCATCAACGACATCCTGGACTTCTCGAAGATCGAGGCGGGAAAGCTCACCATCGAGCCCATTCCCTTCGACCTTCGCACCACCGTGGAAAAGCTGGCCGACCTGCTGGTCGTGAAGGCCGACGAGAAGGGACTGAGCCTGATCGTGCGCTATCTCTGCGGGGCCGAGCGCCGCGTGATCGGCGACCCAGGCCGCATCCGGCAGGTGCTGACGAACCTGGTGAGCAATTCCGTCAAATTCACCGAGAAGGGCCACGTCATCATCAGCGTGAGCTGCGAGACGAAACCGGACGGTTCCCCGTCCTTCCATTTCAGCGTGGAAGACACGGGGATCGGTATCCCCGAGGGAAAACTGGAATACATCTTCGAGAAGTTCACCCAGGCCGACGCGTCCACGACGCGCCGCTACGGAGGCACGGGCCTGGGACTGGCCATTTCCAAACAGCTCGTCGAATGCATGGGCGGCACGATCGGGGTGACGAGCCGGGAAGGGAAGGGCTCCACGTTCTGGTTCACCCTTCCGATGACGATCGATCAGGAGGCCGCCGTCAGCGGTCGTCGAGGAGGCCGATCTCTCGGGGGTTCGGCTTCTCATCGTCGACGACCGGGAGATCAACCGCCGCACCCTGGAGGAACAGGTCGCCGGCTGGGGCATGCGCTACGCCAGTTGCAGCTCGAACGATGAGGCGATTCAGATGCTGCTCCGGGACCACGAGGCCGGGGATCCCTTCCAGATGGCCATCATCGCATACCACGATGAGCACAGTGAAAGCGAAGAGCTGGGCCGCCGGATCAAGGGGGATGACCGTCTGAGGCAGACGGTGCTCATCATGATCGCCTCCATCGGCAAACGCGGCGACGCCAAGCGGATGCAGGACGTCGGGTTTGCGGCATACCTGGTCAAGCCGGTCCACCAGTCCATTCTGATGGATGCCCTGGCGACGGCCTGGAACGCCAGCCTCAAGGGGCAGCCCCTGCAGCTCATCACCCGCCACAGCCTGGCGGAGGCCCGTGCGGAAAAGAAGCCGATCGAGCCCGAGGCGGCGCCGGCCGAGCGCGTGCGCGTGCTCGTGGCGGAGGACAACCCCGTGAACCAGAAACTGGCCCTCCGGATGCTCGAGAAGTTCAACCTGGCGGTGGATGTCGCGGCAAACGGCAGGGAGGTCATCGACATGCTGCAGAAGACCGCCTTCGACCTCATTTTCATGGACTGCCAGATGCCTGAAATGGACGGCTATGAAGCCACGGCGGCGATCCGGCAGGCCGAGCGGGAAAGCGGGAAGCATCTCGCGATCGTTGCCATGACGGCCAACGCGATGCAGGGCGACCGGGAGAAGTGCCTCTCCGCCGGCATGGACGATTACATCACGAAGCCGATCCGCAGGGAAGCCATCCAGGAGATGCTCCAGAAGTGGACACCGCGAAACAGGGGATAGGGTAGAGGGTACAGGGTAAAGGGTTAAGGAAAGAGATTCGAAGACAAAGTAAAGGGAAAAGAAAAACGACGGAGAGAAAGATGAATTTCAACGAGATGGCGGAGAATATCGGGCTCGATGAGCAGGATTTCCGGGAGATGGCCGAGCTGTTCGTCAGCGTGGGGGTGACGGATCTCGAAAAGTTGCGCGATGCCTGGGAGAGCCGCAATTGTCAGGGTGTGGTCATGTCCGCCCATTCCCTGAAGGGGGCGTCGGCCAACCTGGGGTTCACCGACATCTACGAGATTGCGAAGCGCGTCGAGGCGGACGCCCGGGCGCAGAAGCTCGACGGGGCCGATGAGGCCATCGGTGAGATCGCGCAGAAGCTCACCTCGATTTCAGCGGCCCTCGAGGGGCATTGACAGGCAGGCGGCAGATGAGTCCTCAGGGAATAAAAAACAGGGAATAACGTTTGTGAGGTCCCGGGGTTTCACGCTCCCGGGGATGGGTTCCCGAATGATGGAACAGCAATCCGTACCGATCCTGATCGCCGCGGAGGATCCCGCAGACCGGAAGGTTCTGGGGAAAGCCCTCGCCGATGCGGGATACCGGAAGATCGTGACCGTAGCAGACGGCCGCAAGGCCGTCGCCGCCATGGCGGGGGAGTTCTTCCCCATCGTGATTGCGGGCCCGCGCCTGGCCGGGATGGACGGCTTCGAGCTGTGCCGGACCCTCCGCGCCCGCAACCTTCCCGGCTACGTCTATATCCTGATGCTGACCCGGGGGAACCGGAAGTCCGAAATCCTCAAGGGGCTCGAGGCCGGGGCCGACAGCCACCTGGCCAGGCCTGTCGATCCGGCCGATCTTGATGCCCGGCTCAAGGCTGCCCGGCGGGTCATCGATCTCGAGCGGCTGGCTGCGGCTCTCGCACGAAGAGGTGCGCGCCCTGTCCATCCGGGATCCCCTCACGGGGATCTTCAACCGGGTGTACCTCACGGAGCGTCTCCACCAGGAGCTCAAACGCTCCCAGCGCTACGGGCACCCGCTGTCGGTCATCATGTGCGACATCGACCACTTCAAGGACGTCAACGACCAGCACGGGCACCGGGCCGGCGATCAGGTCCTGAAGGATTTCGTGAGCCGGATTGCCGGCTCCATCCGCATCGACGTGGACTGGATGGCCCGTTACGGAGGCGAAGAGTTCCTCATCGTGCTGCCGGAGACGGACCTGCCTTCGTCCTACATCGTGGCCGAGAGGCTCAGGCGCCTCGTGGCGGAGGCCCCCTTCCATCTCAAAGGCGGGGAGTTCCGCATCACGGCCAGTTTCGGCGTTACCAGCTACCGGCCGGTCCTGCAGGCCGAAAGGATCACCCTGGATCAATTGATGGAGCAGGCCGACGAGTTTTTGTACCAGGCAAAGCGAGAGGGGAGAAACGCGGTTCGGGGGGCGAGGCCCGTCGGACCCGAGACGAAAGGATGCGCGGCATGAAAAAGAAAAAAATCCTCGTCGTGGACAACCACCCGATCATCCTGGAGTACATGTCCAAGTTCCTGAGCAAGATCGGGCACGAGGTCCGCATCTCCGAGGACGGCCTGCACGCCCTGGATATTCTGGAGACCTGGCGCCCCGACATCATCTTCGTGGATCTCATCATGCCCAACATCGACGGCAAGAAGCTCTGCCAGATCATCCGGGCCATGCCCGAGATGAAGGACACCTACCTCATCATCCTCTCGGCCGCCGCCGCCGAGGAGCAGCTCGACTTCCGGGCCATCGGGGCCAATGCCTGCATCGCCAAGGGGCCGCTGGGCAAGATGGGCCAGTATGTCGCTGCCGCGCTCCACGATGCCGAGCACCGGGGCACGCGGGACGTGCAGGAGCGCATCTTCGGCGTCGAGAACCTCTACTCGCGGCAGATCACGAAGGAGCTGCTCTCCATCTGGAAACACTACGAGGTTGTGCTGGGGAGCCTCTCCGAGGGCATCCTGGAGATCACCCCGGGGGGCCGCATCGTCTTTGCCAACCCCACGGCCATCGCCCTCACCGGCATTCCCGAGGAGCGGCTTCTGGCCTCGAGCGTGCTCGGCCTCTTCAACCCCAGGGACAAGGACCTGGTGCGGGAGATGATCGACCGCGTGACGGCCGAGGCAAGTATCGTGGCAACCGACAGCCCCGTGAAGCTCAACGACCGGGAGTTCATGATCAAGCTCCTGCCGATCCGCGACGACATGAAGCGCACCCTCATCCTGGTGCTCGACGACGTGAGCGAGCGCAAGCAGATCGAGGCCCAGTTCCACCACGCCCAGAAGATGGAGGCCGTGGGCACCCTGGCCGGCGGCATCGCCCATGACTTCAACAACCTCCTCATGGTCATCCAGGGGAACATCTCGCTCATGCTCTTCGACCTGGACCCGAAACACCCCTTCTACGAGCGGCTCAAAAGCATCGAGAAGCAGGTCCAGAGCGGCTCGAGGCTCACGGCCCAGCTGTTGGGCTATGCCCGCAAGGGCCGCTACGAGGTCAGGCCCATCGACCTCAACCATCTGGTCCAGGAGGCCTGTGAAACCTTCAACCGGACGCGAAAGGAGATCCTCATCCACCACGAACTGACCCGCGATCTCTACGCCATCGAGGCCGACGCCGGCCAGCTCGAGCAGGTCCTCATGAACCTCTTCGTCAATGCCGCCGACGCCATGCAGGGCGGCGGGAGCCTCGTGGTCCGGACGGTCAACACGGACCACCATGCCATGAAGGGAAAGCTCTACAACCCCAAACCGGGCAACTACGTCCTGCTCTCCGTGACGGACTCCGGGACGGGCATGGACCGCAAGACCATGGAGCGGATCTTCGAGCCCTTCTTCACGACCAAGGAGATGGGGCGCGGGACGGGGCTGGGGCTCGCCTCCGTCTACGGCATCGTCAAGGGGCACGGCGGGTTCATCGACGTGGAATCGGAAAAGGGGAAGGGGACGACGTTCCGGATCTATCTCAGCGCGACGGACAAGCCCGTCGCGCGCAACGGCGCCGAGGTGCACGAGCCGATCAAGCGGGGCAGCGAAACCATCCTGCTCGTCGACGATGAGCAGATGATGCTCGAGATCGGCCGGGACCTGCTGCAGACCATGGGATACCGCGTCATCACGGCTCGCGACGGCGAGGAGGCCGTGGAGGTCTACCGGGGACGGCGCGACGAGATCGACCTCGTCCTGCTGGACATCGTCATGCCCAAGATGGGCGGGGGGCAGGCCTATGACTGCATGAAGGCGATGAACCCCGAGGTGAAGGTGCTCCTGCTCTCCGGGTACAGCATCGACGGGGAGGCGACGCAGATCCTCGAGCGGGGGTGCAGCGGCTTCATCCAGAAGCCCTTCAACCTCGAGCAGCTCTCCCGGAGCGTCAAGGCGGTGCTCACCGGAAACGGGCTGCAGAAGAAGGGAAACGGCGGGGCAACGGGCCTTGCCAGAGGCATCCGGGCATAACGCCGCCCCCCTGTGAAGGACAAAAACATGTCAACGGGACCCATGGAAACCAGGGAAACTGCTGAGAGCAAGGGGACGATCCTGATCGTCGACGATCACCCCGTGAACGTCAAGCTGCTGGAAAAGATCCTGAAAAGTGCCGGCTACGGGACCCTTGCGGCCGAAAACGGGCCCGACGGCAGGGGCCTTGCCGCCTTGCGCCTGCCGGATCTGATCCTGCTGGACATCATGATGCCGGGCGAAAGCGGCTTCGAGTCCTGCGAGAAGCTGAAGAAGGATCTGCGGACGGCCCACATCCCCATTGTTTTCCTGTCGGCCAAGACCGACACGGAGAGCAAGGTGACGGGGCTGAGACTCGGGGCCGTGGATTACATGACCAAGCCCTTCGACAAGACGGAGGTCCTCGCGCGGGTGGGCCGGCACCTCGAGACGCGGGACTCCTACCGGAGCATCATCGAGCTGCAGGCGGCAAAACTCAAGCAGGTCCACGAGGCCCAGCAGGCGATCCTGCCGCGGCCGGTGGAGTTCCCCGAGGCGGTCTTCGGGGTGAGCTACATCCCCATCATCGAAGCCGGCGGGGACTTCTATGACGTCTTTCCCGTGGGGGAGGGGGCCTTCGGCTATTTCGCCGCCGATTTCAGCGGGCACGACATCCGCGCCTCCTACAACACCTTTGCCCTGAAGGCCCTGATCAGCCAGAACACGGGACCGCAGATCCCGCCCGCAGAGACGATGCAGGTCATCAACCGGGTGTTCACGAGCCTCATGAAAAACGGCGAGCACCTGACAGGCGTCTACGCGCGGCTCGACCGCCGGGCCTCGGAGCTGACCGTTGTCAATGCGGGGCATCCTCCGGTGCTCTATCTCACCGCAGGCGGGGAGATCCGGCCGCTGGCGGCCGAGGGCGACATCCTGGGCGTCTTCGAGGATGTCCTCTTCGAGCCGCTTTGCGTGAGCGTCAGCGGGGGAGACCGCTTCTTTCTCTTTACGGACGGCCTGCTGGAAGTCTTCGGGGAGGACCCCCGCAGCCGCGAGGAGGGGATCGACGCGCTCATGGCCTGCTGCGTGGAAACGCGGGATCTCCCGATCGAAAAAGCCGTCGACGAGATCGTGTCGCTGATCTGCCCGGACCGGGGTCGCCTGCAGGACGATGTCCTGCTGCTCGGCGTGGAGGTGTGACGGCGCCCCCGAAAGGGTCATCGGGACCGTATTTTGCAGTGGTCGGGTAGCAAGGACGGGTTGCATGGATATTTTCGAGGTCAGCAGGGCAGCGGGACGCCTGACGATCTTCCTTTCGCCGAAGCTCCGGTACATCGACCGGGCAGGCGAGGAGACGGAGCGCTTCCTCGAGGAGAGCGGCGCGGGGGTCAGCCCCTTCGGCGTGTTGCTCATCATGAGGGAAGCCCTCACCAACGCGGTGCTCTATGGGAGCCGCCACGAGGAGGATTCGAGGGTCCGATACAGCCTGAGCCTCGATGCCGGTACGCTTACCATGGAAGTGGAGGACGACGGCGACGGGTTCGACTGGAAGAGCCGGACGGCGGAAGTGCCCGACATCACGTCGGAGTCCGGACGGGGGATGGCGATCATGTCGGTCTATGCCTCCGGCTTTCAATACAACGAAAAGGGAAACCGGCTCGCCGTCTTCTGGCAGGTTGAGTGACGCCGCGGGCCTTGTGACACCGCATATCCAGCAGACAGAACCAACAGGAGGTTTCATGGAAGAGGCAATCAAAAAAGAAAAACAGACGCTCATTGCACCGGGCAGGGACATTGTCGCCTCCTATGCCCAGGAGTTGCGGCGCAATCTGTGGTCCCTCATCGAGGAGGGCGTCACGGACGTGACGATCGATCTGGCCGGCGTGCAGATGATCGACTCCATCGGTCTCGGGGTGCTGATCGCGGCCCACAACTCGCTCAAGAAGAAGCAGGGCCGGCTCGCGATCACCCACGTGTCGAAGGAAATCCTGGGGCTGCTGAAGACCATGCGCCTCGATCGCCACTTCGACATCAAGGAGTAGTGACACCGCGGCCTTGACGGGCGCGCGATCCGGAGAGCGTGAACACGGCCCGAGACGCTGCGGGCGGGAACCGCCCGCCTGCAGCGGGTTCGTGCGCCCGGCCGTGCCTCGAAGAGGCAGGGTACAGGGTATCGGAGAATCCTCCCTTGCCTCTTCCCGAAGCCACACGTTCATCCCAACCGCGAACCACGAACGTCCGGCGCTTCGCGCAGGCATCAGGCAGCCGCGTCGCGGCGCGGAATCCGGATGCCCGGGAATCCTGTCCTTTCTCTTCACTTCTTCACTTCTTCGTACACTTCCCGTTCACTTCGTCACTCTCTTTACCCCTTGCCCTTCTTGCGTTCGCCTTGACATCCCCGACGCGTTCATGCCACTAAGTGTTTACTCCCCTGGGCCCCGTCCCGTCGCGATTCGCACCCCGGCGGCTCGGCGCGGGAAGCCGGCAACGTGAAAAGGATGGCGAAAAGGGCCCGAATCGGGGAATAATGGGGCAAGCTGGACCAGACCGATCGAGGAGGATTTCGGTGAAAAAGAAAAAGATCATCATTGGCGCATTTGTGCATTCTGCTGCTCGGAGCGGGACTCATGGTCTGGTTCGGTCAGCAGGGCATGAAAAAAGACGGACTCTATTACTCGGGGACGGTCGAGGCTGCCACCATCTCGAACCTCTCCTTCCAGGTCGGCGGGAAAGTGGTGAAGGTCCTCGTCACGGAGGGACAGCGCGTGGAGAAGGACCAGCCCCTTGCGGAGCTTGACAGCGCCGAGTTCGAGGCGGCCCGCGATCAGGCGAGGGCAACGCTCGACCGCTCGGAGCGGAGCCAGGACCAGGCGGCAGCGCTTTTGGAAGTCTACCGCAAGACCCTGCCCGATGATGTGGCAAGGGCCGAGGCCGGGGTGACCAGCGCCCGCGACGTGCTCACGGAAGCGCAGTCGAACAAGGAGCGTTATGATCAGCTCTACTCCAGGCAGGTCGTCTCCAAGAAGGAGTGGGAGACGGTAAAGCTCAACTACGATACGGCGCGCTCAAAACTCGCGGAGGCCGAGGCGGTGCTGAGGCAGGCGAAGGGCAACCTGGGCCGGATCGGAGCCACCGAGCGCGAGGTGGAGGCGGCCCGTGCCCAGGCAGCGGCATCGAAAGCCGCCCTCGAGCAGGCCCGCATCCAGCTGGACCGGACGCAGCTCCGGGCCCCCTTTGCGGGGATCGTGACGAGCAGGAACATCGAGCCCGGAGAGGTGGTGACCCCGACCAGGCAGGCCATCACCCTCTCCGATCTCACTTCCGTCAAGGTGAAGATCTATGTCGGCGAGACGGAGATCGGGAAGCGTGAAGCCGGGCCAGAAGGCCAGCGTGAAGGTCGACAGCCTTCCCGGCAAGACGTTCGAGGGAACGGTGACGTTCATTGCGTCGGAAGGGGAGTTCACCCCGAAGATCATCCAGACCCAGAAGGAGCGCGTGAAGCTCGTCTACCTCGTGGAGATCACCGTGCCAAACCCGGACCTGGAGCTCAAGACGGGGATGCCGGCGGATGCGTGGCTGAAGTAAGGGGCACAGGGTATCAGGGTCAAGGGTACAGGGTAAATCGGGGCTAGACAGGTACAAGAGCAGGTACAGGCGAAGAGAACCTACCGTGACAGTGACAGCGGGTAAGACAGCCATCATCGAGGTCGAGAACGTCACCTGCCGGTTCGGGCAGGTCACGGCCGTTGAGGACGTGACGCTGGCGATCGAGGAGGGGACGATCTTCGGCCTCGTCGGTTCCGACGGGGCGGGGAAGTCGACGCTGTTGCGCATGATGGCCACCATGATCCCGCCGAACTCGGGCAAGGTCGTCATGGGCGGGCTCGATGCCGTCTCGGACCGGCGAAAGGTGAAGCGACTCATCGGCTACATGCCCCAGCGGTTCGGCCTCTACCCGGACCTCACCGTCGACGAGAACCTGGCCTTCTTCATGGATATCTTCGGGATCCCCCGCGCCGAGAGAACGAAGCGGCGGGAGCGCTACCTCGGCTTCTCCAACCTCTTGCCCTTTGCCGACCGCCCTGCGGGAAAGCTCTCCGGGGGAATGAAGCAGAAACTGGGGCTTGCCTGCGTGCTGGTGCACGAGCCGCGGATCCTCATCCTCGATGAACCGACCAACGGGGTGGATCCCGTCTCCCGCCAGGAGTTCTGGGAGATTCTCCTGGAGATGAAGCGCTCGGGGATGACGATCGTCGTCTCGACGGCATACCTCGACGAGGGCGAGAAGTGCGGCCGGCTCGCCCTGATGCACCGCGCCCGCATCCTGGCCGACGGCTCGCCCGACGAGATCCGGTCGTCCTTCGCGAGCCTGGAGGACGCCATGATCCACCGCATCGAGCAAACAGACGGAGCGCTCGCCCGTGACAACGTCAAATCCTGAGATTGTCTCCGTGAAAGACCTGGAGAAGCGCTTCGGCGATTTCACGGCCGTGGATCGCGTCAGCTTCTCGATTGAGCGGGGCGAGATTTTCGGGTTCCTCGGGCCCAACGGCGCCGGCAAATCGACCACCATCCGGATGCTCTGCGGCATCATCACCCCCTCGTCGGGCTCGGGGCAGGTCGCCGGTTACGACGTCGTTCGCCAGTCCGAGTCCATCAAGCAGACGATCGGCTACATGTCCCAGAAATTTTCCCTCTACGAAGATCTGACACCCGTCGAGAACATCCGCTTCTACCTGGGAATCTACAGCGTCCCCGAGAGCCAGTGGGACGAGCGTATCGGCTGGGCCCTCGGCCAGGCCCGCCTGGAGGAGGTGAGGGACCGGCTCACCCGTGAGCTTCCGCCCGGGTGGCGTCAGCGCCTGGCGCTCGCCTGTGCGCTTCTTCACCGGCCGGAGATCCTTTTTCTGGACGAGCCCACCTCCGGCGTCGACCCCATCACGCGGAGGCATTTCTGGGAGTTCATCCGGCGGCCTTGCCCGCGAGGGGGTCACGATTTTCGTGACGACCCATTACATGGACGAGGCCCTGAACTGCGACCGGATCGTCATGATCAACGAGGGGAGGATCGTCGCCATCGGGAGCCCCGGCGAGATCATTGCGGAGGTCTGCCCGGGGGAGGCGGGGGCGACGTTGAATGAGGCGTTTATAAGGCTGATGACAAGAACAGACAGGGTCCAGGGTCCAGGGTCCAGGGTCCAGGGTGAAGAGAGACAAAATACCGAGTCGTGACGGAATAGACGGAATAGACGGAACAGACGGGACAGACGGAATAGACGTCGATGTTGATCAACCCCCGAAACGTGCAGGCCGTGGCCCGGAAGGAGTTCTACCACATCGTCCGGGACTACCGGAGCCTGTACATGGCCTTTGCGCTGCCGCTGCTGCTCATCCTGCTCTTCGGCTATGCGCTGTCGCTCGACGTGGACAACGTGAAGGTCGTCATCGTCGACCACGACCGCACGGAGCTCTCCCGGGATTTCGCAGGCCGCCTCGACGCCTCGGCCTACTTTGACCTGGTTACCTATCTTCCCGACGAACGCGCCGCCGTGGCCTGGCTCGATGCCGGCAAGGCGACGATTGCGCTGGTCATCCCGCCGCGGTGGACCGAAAACATCCGCTCGAACCGCGAAGCGCCGCTGCAGGTCCTGATCGATGCCAGCGACCCGAACATCGGGACCATCTCCCGGGGCTATATCACTTCCTTCGTCGAGCGATACAATTCGCGACTGCTCGTCGACTTCCTCAGCCGCCAGGGCCTCGACAACCTTCGCCCGGCCGTGGAAGGGCGCGTCCGGGTCTGGTTCAACGAGGAGCTCGAGAGCCGCAACTTCATCGTCCCCGGCATCATCGCCGTCATCATCATGATCGTCGGGGCCATGCTGACCTCGCTCGTCATCGCCCGGGAATACGAGAACGGGACCATGGAGACGATCCGGTCTCTCCCGATCAACGCCGTCGAGTTTCTCACCGGGAAGGCGATCCCCTATTTCCTCATCGCGATGACGGACGTCCTCGTGGCGCTGCTCATGGGGCAGCTGCTCTTCGGGGTGGTCATGAAGGGGAGCTTCTGGCTGATGATCCTGGCCTCTTCGCTCTACCTGTCGGTGGCCCTCGGGCTGGGGCTCTTCATCTCCATTGCCACGAAGTCCCAGCTCGTGGCAAACCAGATCGCGCTGCTCGTTTCGTACCTGCCGGCGCTTCTGCTTTCGAACTTCGTGTTTCCCGTGGAGAACATGCCCCGGATGCTTCAGTTCGTGACCTGGATCGTCCCGGCGACGTACTACATCGACATCATGAACGGGCTGTTTCTCCGAAACGTGGGGATGAGCTATCTCTGGCCGAGCTACGGGGTGCTGCTCGTCATGTTTCTCGTCAGCGCCGCTGCTGCCGTGGTCAAAATGAGGAAAGAGGGGCTGTAGAATGAACCGGATCCGGATCCGCGAAATCGTGAGAAAGGAGTTCATCCAGCTCTTCCGGGACAGGAAGAACAGGCCCATTCTGTTCATCATGCCGTTCGTCCAGCTTCTCATCTTCGGCTACGTCGTCTCCACGGACGTGCGGGACGTCAAGGTGGGTCTCCTCGACCAGTCGCGGACAAGGGAGAGCCGGCTCGTCCGCGATGCCTTCGAGGGGAGCCCCATCTTCCGGGTCACTCACCAGGTGGACGATCCCCGGGAGCTCGAGGAGCTTCTGCTGCGCAGAAAGGTGGACATCGCCATCAAGATCGGTCCCGACTTCAGCGAGCGCATCCGCAAGGGCGAGACGGCGGCCGTGCAGGTGCTGGCCGACGGGAGCATGAGCAACCTGGCCGGGGTGCGGGTCGCCTACACGATGCAGGTCCTCGAGAAACTGAACCAGGAATTCATCCGGGAGCTTGTTCCCCAGCGGATCGACTACGGCCGGATCGACGCGCGGGTCCGCACGTGGTACAACCCGAACCTGGAAAGCCGGGATTTCTTCGTCCCGGGGATCGTGGCCGTCCTCATCATGATCATCTCGCTTCTCTTTACCTCCATGGCGATCATCAAGGAAAAGGAGGTGGGGACGATGGAGCAGCTCATCGTAACGCCCATGCGGCCCTTCGAGCTCATCCTCGGCAAGACGATCCCCTACATCCTGATCTCGATTGCCCAGATGGTGGCGGTGAGCCTCTTCGCCGTTTTCTGGTTCGACATCCCCATGCGGGGAAGCGTGATGCTGATGTTTCTGGGCGTGTGCCTCTTTCTCCTCAGCACCCTTGGCATCGGGCTCTTCGTCTCCACCATCTCGGCCACCCAGCAGCAGGCCATGATGACGACCTTTTTCTTCATCGTGCCCTTTTTCATGCTCTCGGGGTTCGTCTTTCCCATCGAGAACATGCCGCTCGTCGTGCAGTGGCTCACATACCTCGATCCCCTGCGCTACATGATCGTCATCATCCGGGGCATCTTCCTCAAGGGCGTGGGGATGGATCGGTCCTGTGGCCCCAGTACCTGGCCCTGGTCATTCTGGGTGTCATGGTTTTCGCGGGGGCCGTGGGGCGGTTCAGGAAGCGGCTGGATTAGCCGCCGCAGGCGGCGGGAGGCACAGGATACAGGGATACAGGGCAAAGGGTGAACAGGGGCTCGTTGATCATGAGATTCAGTGAGGTGATGTCATGAAGCGATCGGTCCGGATCAGGAATATTCGCCGGTGCATATTGCTGGTGATATTATTGGTGTTGCCGGGGCGCAGGAGGCGGCGGTGCCGCTGACGCTGGAGGAGAGCATCGCCATTGCCCTCAAGCAGAGTGTCATCATCCAGTCGGCCAGGGAGGGGGTTGCCGCGTCGGAGGCGCGGAAGAAGGAAGCCTTCACGGGGTTTCTCCCGAAATTGAGCACGACCTACAATTACACCCATAACGACCCGGCGCAGTATATCAAGCAGCCGCCACCCTCCCCCATCACCAACCTGACCATCGGAACCCAGGACAACTACATCTGGTCCCTCGATGCCAGGCAGCCCCTCTTCACAGGAGGCCGTCTCGAGGCAAACTACGAAATCAGCCGGCTGGGGCTCGACGCCTCGAAGCACGAAGAGATGGGCACGGTTCAGGACATTGTCCTGGAAGTGAAGCGATCCTACTTCACCATCCTCAAGGCGAAACGCCTTGTCGGGGTGGCGAAACAGTCCGTTGAACAGTTCATCGCCCAGCAGGATCTCGCGAAAAACTTTTACGAGGTCGGGCCTCGTTCCCCGCAACGATTACCTGCAAGCCGAGGTGAGGCTCGCCGACGGCACCCAGTCTCTTGTCCGGACCGAAAACCGCCTGGAAGAGAGCCATGCGCGGTTCAACACGATCCTTCGACGGCCGGTCAGCACCCCTGTCGCTGTCGTCGATATCCTCGACTACAAACCCTACGGGAAGGACTTCGACGAGTGCCTGCAGACCGCCATGAACAACCGGCCGGAGATCCAGGTCTTTGCCCTGAAGGCCGAACAGGCCGGCAAGAAGGTCAAGGTCGTGGAAAGCGAGTTCTACCCGTCGGTCAATCTTGTCGGAAGCTACCAGCGCTACGGGGACAGGCCGATCTCAACGGCTCAGCCTACAGGAATCCGGAAAACTGGACCGTGGCGGCCGTGGCGACGTGGGATCTCTGGGAGTGGGGCCGAACAAAGTACTCCCGCGATGCGAGCGTCAGCCAGGAAAAGCAGGCCGTCAATGCGCTCACCAACGTGAAAGACCAGGTTGCCCTGGATGTGAAAAATGCCTGGCTCGCGGTGAAGGAGGCCGAGAAGCTCATCGCCGTGACGCGGACATCCATCGAGCAGGCCGAGGAGAACTACCGGATCAACCAGGAGCGTTACCGGGAACAGGTCTCCAGGATGACGGACGTCCTCGATGCCCTCACGCTCCTGACCTTTGCCCGCGCCTCCTGGTCCAACGCCCTGAGCGATTATCACATTGCCCTGGCGGCCCTTGAGCGGGCCATGGGGGTGATCTGGAAACCCCAAGAGGCTGCTTCGCAGCAGTGAGAAGAAGTGACAGAAGTGGCTGAGTGACAAGTGACAGAGTGAAGAGGAAAAGGGGTTGCAGGAGTTCAGCAGTGATCGAGAGTACGAGTCACAAAACACTGGTCACGGTCGCGAGCGGCGTGTAAAGATTGCAGGGCGGGAAACCGAAAAACAGGGTATAAAGGGAGGGTGCGATGAGCCGAGACATGACGGAAAGCGCGCGTCGGTTCGGCGGTGGTTTTCACTCAAGAAATTGGGATTTTTTACGATTATCTATACTGTGGCATTATTGCCCGGGATCGGTTGCTCCATGACAGGTTCGGAAACGACACGGGGACCCCTGGTGGGCGGGCCCTGCGAGTACAGGTCCTACCCGGGGCAGGCCGAGATCGTCTCGGTGGCCCCGATGGAGGCTCCTGCCGCGGCGGCCGGCGAGCGGTACGACGTGAAATTCCGCTTCATCCCCGAAGGGCCCGTCGAGGAGCCCCTGGGAAAGGCGGCGCTGCAGAGGACCTTCTCCCTCCTGCCGGACCGGGAGATGCCTCCGGACAGGGCCTTCATCGAAAAATTTGACATCCGGCCGGGAAAGCGGTTAGGCTGCACGCTCAAAGTGATCACGCGGGGGACCTGCACACCGATCCTGTTCGATTTCCCCTCGCTGGCACCCGGCGATGCGGCGCCCCGCTGAAGGGGATCCGGGACAGGACTCCCCGGAGTGAGCGGTGAAAGAACTCGCCGCGGCCGCATCGTCGCAGAAATTCGCTCACAGGACGTGCCCCATGAGAAAGACCCGGATCGGTGTTGCGCTCCTTCTTGCCGTCTTCCTGACTCTCTCCGTCTCCATCTCCCATGCCGATGAAGTCTCGCAGGTTCGGGCCGCCATTGTCGCAAAACAGGCCCAATGGCAGGCCGGCGAGACATCCATGACCCAGTTGAGCCCCGCCGAGAGGAGGGCTCGATTGGGGCTTGGTGAAGGCCTCCCTGCCCGTTGGCGCGGAGATGATGGTCATGGCGGAGCCCCCCGTCGTGGGCGCCCCGCCGAGTCTCGACTGGCGAAACAACGGCGGGAACTTCGTCACACCCGTGAGGAACCAGGGCGGCTGCGGCAGCTGCTGGGCCTTCGCCACGACGGCGGCCCTTGAATCGTCGGTTCTGCGCGCGGCAAACACGCCGGGAGTCGATCTCAACCTCTCGGAGCAAGTCCTCGTATCCTGCGGCACCTCGGGCGGCAGCGATGCGGGCAGCTGCGCCGGCGGGGTCATCGAGTATGCCTCCAACTACATCCGCGACACGGGCCTGCCCCTGGAGACCTGCTACCCCTACACGGGGACCGACGGCAGCTGCGGCAGCGCCTGCGGAACCTACAATACCTCCACGTATCAGATTGCAAGCTGGGCCTATGTGACCACAACGTCCCCCACGGTGAGCGCCATCCGGGACGCACTGGTGAGCTACGGGCCGCTGGTCACCACGATGGACGTCTACGACGATTTTTATTCCTACTCAGCGGGGTCTACTCCCATACGACAGGCGACTATGCCGGCGGGCATGCCGTCCTCATCGTCGGCTACAGCGACGCCGGCCAGTACTTCATCGTGAAGAACAGCTGGGGTGCGGGCTGGGGGGAGTCGGGCTATTTCAGGATCGCCTACTCCGAGATCGGCACCGTCGTCGAATTCGGCGATTACACCCTTCGGTACACGGGGTCCTCCTGCAGTTATTCCATCATCCCCGAGCAGCCAGTCCCTCGAGCCATGCCGCCGGTTCCGGCAGCGTGACTGTCGCGACGCAGGGCGGCTGCGCCTGGACGGCCGCGAGCAAGCGCCGGCCTGGATCACGATCACTCGGGTCGAGCGGGACGGGCAACGGGACGGTCAATCCTTCACCGTCGCAGCCAACACCGGGGCAAAATCCCGAACGGGCACGCTGACCATTGCGGGACAGCACCCACACGGTCACCCAGGCCGGCGTGCCGCCGACCATCACGGGCCGCAGCCCCTGCAAGCGGTGCCACGGGTGTGGCCGTCGACACAGCGGTCACCGTGATTTCAGCGAGACCATGAACTCCTCGTCGATCACCACCTCGTCCTTCACGCTCACCCAGGGAGGCTCGCCGGTCTCGGGGACCGTGTCCTACGATTCGGGTCTCAGACGGCAACCTTCACCCCGTCGGGCAACCTGACCTCCGGCGACGCTACACGGCGTCAGACGCTTACCACAGGACGACGCTACACGTAACCTCAAACGGCGTGCAGGACAGCGAAGGAGTTGCTCTTGCATCGGCGAGTTCCTGGAGCTTCACCACCGCCGGGACGCCGCCCGTCACGAGGCAGCAGCGGCGGCGGCGGGGGCGGCGGGTGCTTCATCGCCACGGCGGCCTTCGGCTCGGCGCTCGAGCCGCGGGTGGTCACGCTGAGGGAGTTCCGCGACGTCTATCTGTTGCCCTCCCATTCGGGCAGGGCCTTCGTGGAGCTTTACTATACCCTGTCGCCCCCCATGGCCGATGTCATCGCCGCCGACGAGGGGTTGAGGACCGGCGTGAGGGCCGTGCTTGCGCCCGTCGTGGCCGCAAGCGAAACCCTGCTGGGCGCGGGACGCGAGACGGCCGGGCTTCTCGGGTGGCTCGGCGCCGCCGTCATCCTCTTCTGCGGGGCCGGAAGGGGCTCGCGGCGCGATGGAGAGCCGCCTCGATAAAATTTCATTGACAAAAGGGTCGGCACGCTTTATGCTCTGCCAACCTTAAAGAGGTTCGGTTTTCGAAATGAAGAGCATCATCGGCACCATCATCGCTCATTATTATCGACATAATCGGCATACGTCCGGGCGGCGTAGGGGGCTGATGATGGCTTGATGGCATAACCGGAAGGAATCAAACAAATCCGTTATCAGGCTCCCTGGTAACGGATTTTTTATTTCGAGGGGGATTGAAGAAGATGGACAAGAGAGCGGTAGTGATCTACGACACGACCCTGCGGGACGGCACCCAGGGCGAGCAGGTGAGTTTTTCGGCCGAGGAGAAAATCCGCGTGGCCAGGCGCCTCGACGAGTTCGGGATCGCCTACATCGAGGGGGGCTGGCCCGGCTCGAACCCGAAGGACATGCGCTTCTTCGAGCTGGCCCGGAAGGTGAAGTTCCGAAATGCGCGCCTTGCCGCCTTCGGCAGCACGCGAAGGGCCCACACCGCGCCCTGCGAGTGCCCCAACGTGCAGGCCCTGCTCGAGGCGCAGACGCCGACGGTGACCATCTTCGGCAAGAGCTGGGATTTCCACGTCAGGGAGATTCTGAAGGTCTCCCTGAAGGAGAACCTCTCCATGATCGGCGAGACGGTCGCTTATCTGAAGTCGAAGAAAAAGGAGGTCATCTACGACGCCGAACACTTCTTCGACGGCTACCGGGCAAACCCCCGCTACGCCCTCCAGACGATCGAGGCGGCCTTCACAAACGGCGCCGAGATGATCGTGCTCTGCGACACCAACGGGGGGACGCTTCCCTCGGAGATCGCACGGGCGGTGGACGAGGTGGCCGCCCTGATCCCGAGAGAGCGGCTCGGCATCCACGCCCACAACGACGGGGGGCTTGCCGTGGCCAACACGCTGGCCGCCGTCGAAAAAGGCGTCCGGATGGTCCAGGGGACGATCAACGGCTACGGCGAGCGCTGCGGCAACGCGGATCTCGTCCCCATCATGGCCAACCTGGAACTCAAGATGGGGAAGCCCTGCCTGCCCGGGGGCGCGCTGAAAGAGCTCACGCGCCTGTCGCTCTTCGTGAGCGAGATCGCCAACATCACCCCCCTGAACTCGAGGCCCTTCGTCGGCCGCAGCGCCTTCGCCCACAAGGGGGGCGTCCACGTGCACGCCGTGCTCAAGAACACCGAGGCCTACGAGCACATCCGGCCCGAGCTCATCGGCAACCACCGCCGGGTCCTCGTCTCGGATCTCTCCGGCAAGAGCAACATCGAGTACAAGGCGGCCGAGCTGGGGCTCTCGCTGGGCGACGACGACGTGAAGAGCCGCAGGATCGTCGAGGAGATCAAGCACATGGAAAACGAAGGCTACACCTTCGAGGCCGCCGACGGCTCGCTTGCCCTCATCATCCGCAAGGCCACGGGCGAGTTCGAGGAGCCCTTCTATCTCGAGTGCTTCCGTGTTATAAACGAAAAGCAGGGCAACGAGCCCTCCCGCGCCCAGGCCCTCATCAAGGTCATCGTGGGCAGGGACACGGAGATCACCGCCGCCGAGGGCAACGGCCCGATCAACGCGCTGGACAACGCCCTGCGCAAGGCCCTCGTGAAGTTCTACCCCGAACTGTCCCGGATGCACCTCACCGACTTCAAGGTGAACATCCTCGAGGGCAGCGAGGGCACGGCGGCCAAAGTGCGCGTCTTCATCGAGTCGCGCGACGACAAGGACATCTGGAGCACGATCGGGGTCTCCGAGAGCGTCATCGAGGCAAGCTGGCTTGCCCTGGTGGACAGCATCCAGTACAAGCTGAGCAAGGACAGGCTGAATCGGAACGGGAAGGAAGCGAGGAAGGCTGTCGCCTAAACAGTGACCAGTGATTAGTGACCAGTGACCCGTGGAGTAATGAAATGCCCATGACGATTACGGAAAAGATACTTGCCAGGCACGCGGGGCTCGAGAGCGTTGCCCCGGGGGACCTCGTCGAGGTGAAGGTGGATCTTGCCTTCGCCCACGATTTCACGGCCCCCATCGCCATCCAGGTTTTCAAGGAGATCGGCGCCCCGAAGGTCTTCGACCGAAAGAGGGTCGCCCTCGTGGCCGACCACTTCGTCCCCAACAAGGACATCGCCTCGGCCGAGCAGGCCAAGCTCATGCGCGAGTTCGCCCGCGAGCAGCAGCTCGAGCTTTACTACGAGGTCGGTGAGGCCGGCATCGGCCACGTGCTTCTGCCGGAGCAGGGCCTGGTCGCCCCGGGCCAGGTGATCATCGGGGCCGACAGCCACACCTGCGCCTACGGGGCCCTGGGGGCCTTTTCCACCGGCGTGGGGAGCACCGACATGGCCGCCGTGATGGCCACGGGCGAGATCTGGCTTCGCGTCCCGCCGACGATCCGGGTCGAATACACGGGAGCCCTGAGGCCGCACGTGGGCGGAAAGGACCTGATCCTTCGCCTCATCGGCGAGATCGGCGTCGAGGGTGCGCTGTACAGCGCTCTCGAGTTCTGCGGCGATACCCTCCGCGGGCTTTCCATGCCGCACCGGTTCGCCATGGCGAACATGGCCATCGAGGCCGGGGCGAAAAACGGGATCATGGAGCCCGACGAGGTCACCCGCGCCTACGTGAAGGGCCGGGCCCGGTGGGAGCCCGTTTTCCTCAAGAGCGACGCCGGCGCGAAATACGAAAGAACCATTTCGATCGACGTGAGCTCCCTCGAGCCGCAGATCGCCTTCCCCCCGTCGCCGGCAAACGTGAAGCCGGTCTCGGAGGCGAAAAACGTCACGCTGGACCAGGTCTTCATCGGTTCCTGCACCAACGGGTGGCTGGAGGACCTGCGGGATGCAGCGAGTCTGCTGAAAGGCCGAAAGAAGGCGCCGGGCCTTCGCCTGATCGTCATCCCGGCCACTCCGACCATCCTTCAGGCGGCCATGAAGGAGGGGATCATCGATACGTTCCTCGAGGCCGGCGCCGTCATCGGGCCGCCCTGCTGCGGGCCCTGCCTGGGAGGGCACATGGGGATCCTGGCCTCGGGCGAGCGGGCGCTGGCGACGACGAACCGCAATTTCGTCGGCCGCATGGGCCACCCGAAGAGCGAGGTCTTTCTCTGCAATCCCTTTGTGGCGGCGGCATCGGCGGTGTTGGGGAGAATCGCAAGCTCCGGACGAATTATAAAGCAGTGTCTGGAGTGAAATGGAGTACATGGGTCTGAGTGAAGAAAGACAGATTCCAACATTCATTATTCCATTCTCGCACTGCAGACACTCGGATAGTCACTTCGACTGTAAGGAGACGACATGAAATACGAAGGTAGAGTCTGGAAGTTCGGCGATGATGTGGACACGGATCTCATCATTGCAGCCCGCTATTGCAATGTCTCCGACGGGGCCTTGCTGGCAAAGCACGCCTTTGCCGACGGAAAGCCTGAATTCGCATCCACCGTCTCGCCGGGGGATGTCATCGTGGGGGGAAGGAACTTCGGCTGCGGCTCCTCCCGGGAGCACGCCCCTATCGCCATCAAGGCCTCCGGCGTCTCCGTCATCATCGCGAAGAGCTTCGCCCGGATCTTCTACCGCAATGCCTTCAACATCGGGCTGCCGCTCCTCGAGTCGGCCGATGCCGCCGAGGATCTGCAGGAAGGCGACCGGCTTTCCGTCGATCTGATCGCCGGGAGAATCGAGAACCTCACCCGCGGGAAATCCTACCAGGCCCGCCCGATCCCGCCGTTCATGGAGCGGCTCATCAAGGCCGGCGGTCTGGTGGAGCACATCCGCAAGGAAAAGCTTCAGAAGCGGCCATAGCGTTCAAGCTGCTGCGCAGTTTTGCCCTCGACGGTCATGAAAAGGCCTTCCGCCCCTTGGGGCGGGAGGCCTTTGTGATTCTCGCCTTTGCACGGATCCGCTTCCGGCCAGGGGGCAGGACTCGACCCGCCCGGAATGGGAACCCTGCCCGGGACAGGAAAGACTTCCCGGTTGACGAACCGGGGGGTTTCGTTTAAAGTTTTACCGCAGTTACGCGCAGGGCAGGAGTGTCCGGGAGGCCGTTTCAGTGCGGGATTTCGTGGGGTATGTGGGAAGGCAGACGGAGGTTCGGCTGAACCGCTACGCGGACCAGTCGGCCTTCCTCTACCGGATCCTGCGCCAGATCGTCGTCAATCCTCGAGCGGGCCGCAGGCTCCGGATCCGAATCGTCATCGAGCAGATCTATTTCACGGCCGTCGAAGCCCTGTGGATCGTGATCCCCATTGCGCTTCTGCTCGGCAGCATGATGATCCTGCAGTTCTCCGGTGTTGCGGCCCAGCATGACCTGGGAAAGATCACGGTGGCCCTGCTCATCCGCGAGTTCGGACCGCTCCTCACGGCGCTCATCGTCACTCTCCGGTCCGCCACGGCGATAACCATCGAGACGGGATATATGAACGTGCTGAGGGAAATCGAAGCCCTGGAGCTCCAGGGGATCAACCCTCTCGATATCCTGTACGTGCCCCGCATGATCGGCATCACGGTGTCCATGTTCTGCCTGATCACGATTTTCTGCATCACCTCCGTGCTGGGGGGATACGCCATCGCCTGGGCGCTGACGACCCTGCCCCTGCAGAATTTTCTCTCCCAGATCGGGAAGGCCATCACGGGCCTCGACATTGCCGTCGTCGCCCTCAAGGCCCTTTTTTTCGGCGTGGGCATCACCGTGATCTCGCTGCACTACGGGCTGGCCATTCAAAAGGGGGATCACGGAGGTTCCCGTTGCCACTTCGAGGGGGGCCGTTGCGTGCCTCTTTTACTGCCTGGCGGTGAATTTCATTCTCTTTGCCGCCTTCTTCCTGTAGGTTGGATATGGCGATTGTCGAACTGAGAGAGTACGCGCACGCCCCCACGGGCCGGGGAAAGGGACTGCAGAAGTTTTCCTTCTCGCTTTCGCCGGGCGATGCCTTCAGCCTTCATGCCGACCGGATCGACGATGCGCACCTTTTCCTGAGGGCCCTGGCAACCCTCGAGCCGCCGGAGGAGGGAACGTACTTTTTCAAGGGCGAAGCGCTGGATTTTACCAAGTCCCGCCGGCTCCTGCCCGTCCGGAGAAGGATCGCCTATCTCGGGACCGATGCCGCCCTGATCGGGAACCGGACGCTGAGAACGAATCTGTTGCTCGGCCGCTACTACCACGAAAACAAGCTGGACCTGGAGTTGAGCGACGATGTCCTGTCCATGTGCCGCCTTTTGGGGATCGAGGAAAAGCTCGACCTTCGCCCCGCACAGGTCGCGCTGGAGGATGTCCGCGCGGCCGTCATCGTCCGGGAGATGACGAAGGGGGCCGAGGTGTTTCTCATCGAGCAGGCCTTTGTCGTTCTCGCCCGCCCGGTCGTCGAGCTCTACATCGAGATGATCCGGAAGATGATCGATTCGGGCATTCCCTGCGTCTACTATGCCGGACTGACGCAGTACGATCGCCTGTTCAAGAAGAAGAGACATCTACATTCGGGACGGCGTGGTGAATGTCGTTTGAGCGCCGTCCCGTCTCGGGGGAGTCATGGAACTGAAATTCAGCAGGATGGATCGGGTCGTCGGCGTCTTCCTCATCCTCGTCGTCGCCCTCATGGTGGGCACGGTGGTCCTTCTCGGGCGCGGCAAGGACTGGTTCCGGCCCACGGTGACCTACTATGCGCAGTTCAAGGAGAACTACAATCTCGCGCCGGGCTCGTCGGTGAAGCTCTTCAAGGCCGAGATCGGGCATGTGAAGTCCGTGCAGCTCGTCGGGGATGCCGTCCGCGTGCGGCTGTCGATCTTCGAGGAGTATCACAACCGGTTCCGGCAGGACACGGTGGTCACCGTCGAGAGCCCCACCTTCATCGGGTCGGAATACGTGGCCGTGCGCCCGGGCAAACCCGACAGCCCCCTGATTCCCGCCGGGAGGGACGATCAAATCCGAGGAGAAGAAGACCCTCTCGCAGATCCTGGCGGAGTACGAGGTGGAGGAGACGGCCAAGCGCCTGACGGAGACCATCCGGAACCTCGCCGACATCGTCGAGGAATTGAGAGACCCGCAGGGACCGCTCTTCGTCTCGCTGAACAGCATCGAGAAAAACCTGAAAAATCTGGAAACGGTCACCACCGGCCTGAAGGAAGGCGAGGGGACGGCGGGTCAGCTCCTGCGGTCCGACGAGTTGATCAACCGGGTGAACACCTCCATGGAGAGGCTCGACAATGTCTTGAAAAACATCGAGGGCGCCACCCCCGAGGTGACGGCCAATCTGCGGGAGAGCATGGAGAAAATCCGGGAGATCACGGCCAACCTCGAGAAGGGCAGCCGCGAGGTCCCGGCCGTGATCCGGACGACGAAGCGCGGCATCCAGGAAATCCGGGACGGTGTGGACGAGATCAATCGCGTCGTCAAGGCCCTCGAAAAGGCCCCCGTAATCAGGGGAAACCTCCCGCCGAAGCCCGAGGGGAAGGACCTGGACGCGGGACTGAGGAAGTGAGGCGGCTATGAGAACCGTGAAAATTGGAATCGTGCTGTTCTTCGTGATCCTCGCTGGCATCCTGCGGCGGGACAAAAGAAGTGGTCGTGCCCGAGCACATCAGCGCCGGCAGCGTGCAGACCGACAAGGGGATGCCATTCTATGAACGGGGCTGTTACGCCCGTGCCCTGGATCACTTCTACAGGGCCAACGAACTTTACACGGCGATCGGGGACAGCCGCGGCATGGCCATGAGCGCAAACAACATCGGCGTCGTGTACCGCGCCATGGGCGAGGCCGCAGCCGCGATCCCCTTCTTCGAGGATGCCCTGCGGATGTACAGGAGTCTCGGGGATCAGGAGGACGTGCGCCAGACGCTGTCGAACCTGGCGGCTGCCCAGGTCGATACCGGGGATTACGCTTCGGCCGGGAAGAACATCGACGAAGCGCTGAAGATCCACATCCGGCGCAAGCCTTTCGCCCCGGCCATGACGGTGAAGGGGATTCTCCTTGCGAAGCAGGGCGATGTCAAGGGGGCCGAAGCGATGCTCAAAGAAGCCCTCGATGACATCGACCGGAGGCATCCGGCCGGTGAGGCCGCCGCGAATTACGCCATGGGGGAGCTGCTGCTCGGGACGGCCCGATACAAGGAGGCCGTTCCCTATTTCAACAAGGCTCTCGAAAGCGACCGCAAGGCAGGCTTTTACAAGGGGATCGCCGATGACTTGACCGCCCTGGGCCGCTGCAGTGCAGGGCTTCGGGACGATGCCGCGGCCGTGAATTACTGGGAGCAGAGCGTGCGGATCTATGCCCTGCTGGGGATGGAGGAAAAGGTCCGGGCGACGATGGGTATGCTGGAAGAGGCGGCAAAGCGCTCGAACCGGGATATCGCACTCACCCGCGCCCTTGTGGACCGCTGGCTCAAGGGGGAGATGACGGACAGCCTCTGCGAATGACACCTTCGACGCATAGGCAATGATGAGTTTTGAGTTTCGAGTTATGAGTTGAAGAGGAGGAACAGAGCCTTCTCCAATTCATAACTCAAAATTCATAACTCAAAACTCGGTGGTTCATGGACGTCTTCGGCCTCGGCCAGTGTTCCCTCGACTATGTCGGGCGCATCCCCGCCTGGCCTTCCCCCGATACGAAATGTGAGTTCCACGACCTGGTCATCCAGGGAGGCGGGCCCGTAGCCACGGCCCTGGTGGCCCTTTCCCGCTGGGGGCTTGCCTGCCATTTTGCCGGTGTTGCCGGCGATGACTCGTTCGGGAAGCAGATCGCCCGCTTTCTTCAAAACGAGGGCGTCGATACCTCAGGCCTTGTCGAAAGGCCGGGACACAGCTCGCAGTTTGCCTTCATCGCCTCGGAGCCCGGAGGAAGGCGGACCATCTTCTGGCAGAGGCCGACGGGCGAGGCGCTCAAGCCCTCGGAAATCCGGATGGACATCCTCCGTGCCTCCCGCGTCCTGCACACGGACGGGCTTTTCATCGAGGCATCTCTTGCCGCCGCGTCCGAGGCGAAAAAGGCGGGGGTCATCGTCGCCGTCGATGCGGGGACCCTCCGGGAGGGGATGCTCGAACTGGCCCGCCTCAGCGACTGCTTCGTGAGCTCCGAGTCCTTCGCCCGTTCCCTTGTCGGCGGCGACGACCCCCTCGGGGCGTGCAGGAGGATCGCCGAGCTCGGCCCGAGGATAGCGGGCGTGACCCTGGGTGCGAGAGGATATGCGGCCCTGTTCGGCGGGCGATCCATCGTGAAGCCCGCCTGTGCCGTCGAGGCCGTCGACACGACGGGCTGCGGCGATGTCTTCCACGCCGGCCTCACCTATGGACTCGTCCGGGGCTGGGACCCCGGGAGAAGCTTCGATCTTGCCGCCTGGGCCGCGGCGCAGGTGGCGACCCGGATGGGCGGCCGGGCGGGGATCCCGCCGAAAAGCGAGCTGCAGGCCAGGGGGTACGAGTAAGGGCCTGCATACGGGAGCGCCCCGCAGTGAAAACCCCGCCCGGTGTCTGCCCGGATTGACGCACCCGGGGATATCCTGTAGAAGAAACGGAAAACACTCTGAAGGGCATTCATGAACTGATGTCGAAACGGGTCATCATCATCGGTGCGGGCCTTGCGGGGCTGACGGCGGCCCATGCGGCGGCAAGGCAAGGGGCAACGGTTCTCGTTGTCGACCGGGGCCCCATCGGAATCGGGACGAACTCGGTGCTGGCCAACGGATTCTTTGCCGGCCCGTCGGAAAAATACAGCCCCGATGACTATATCCGTGACACCCTCCGGGCGGGGCGGGGACTCAACCGGGAATCCATGGTGAGGCTCGTTGCCCGGGAGGCGCCCTCTGCGTTCCAGCGCCTGCGGTCAGCCGGGGTGCTCCTGAAAGAAAGGGGTGCGCAGCGCTGTGTCGTCTCCCCGGATCCCTCCGTGATTCCCGGCGTTGCCCTCATGAGAAAGCTGGCGGGCCTGGTCAAAAACCTCGACGGCGTTCATGTCCTCCCCGGCTTCCAGGTCACCGAGCTGCCCTGTCACAACGGCAGGGTCTGCGGCGTCCGGGGTTTCAACCGCAAGGGCGAGGAAATGGACATCGACGCCCCCGCCGTGGTCCTTGCCGCGGGAGGCGCAGGGGCCATCTATCGCCGTCATGACAACCAGAAGAAGATCCTGGGGCAGGGATATGCCCTGGCCGCGCAGGCGGGGCTCGATCTCTGGGACATGGAGTTCGTCCAGTTCTTCCCGCTGGTTCTTGCGGACCCGCGGCTGCCGGCCCTGATCGTCTATCCGCCTTTTGCACGCGAGGCGAAGCTCGTCGATTCATCCGGTGAGAGCATCCTCGAAAAGCACGGTCTCGGGGATGTCAACGAGGCGATCGTCAAGAAGCGCGACTCCTTCTCGGCCCTTCTCTTCGAGGAGGCGCAGGCGGGGGGCGTTTTTCTCGACCTTCGCGAGGTTCCCGCTTCGGCCTGGGATGTTCATCCCCTGGCCATCTTCAAGAGGCTTCGCTTCAATTTCAGGGGAAAGCCCGTGGCCGTTGCACCGGCCGTCCACTTCACGATGGGCGGTCTGAGGACCGGCGAGACGTGCGAGACGGACATCGTCGGCCTTTTTGCCTGCGGGGAGATCCTCTGGGGGCTTCACGGGGCAAACCGGATGGGCGGCAACGCGCTGACGGAGTGTGTCGTGTCGGGGGCCGTTGCCGGGCGAGCTGCGGCCGAACGGGCCCTGGGTGAAATGCCCGTTCCCTCCTGCCGGGAAAAGCCGCGGCAGCTCCCTGCGGCGGGCACTGTGCCGGGAGCCGGTGAAATTCGGGACATCCTGTCGGCGATCCGGGCGACGGCCTGGGAGTGCGCGGGGATTGTAAGGTCGGACGAAGGGTTGCGCAGGGGCATGGAGAGGCTCGAGGCGATCGAGAAGCGCCTGAAGCCGCTTGGGGCGGCCGGTCCCGGCGGGCGCGCCGTCCTGGAGGATGCCAGGGCAGGGGCCCTCGTGCTGCGCGCCATCCTGCAGGCGAGCCTCGGGCGCAGGGAGAGCCGCGGGAGCTTCCTGCGGAGCGATTTTGCGGATGAGGACGACGGCAACTGGCGCAGGAACTCCTGCCTGGGCTACGACGCGGACAAAAACGCCTTCACGGTGAAGTATCTCCCCGTCGAAGGCGCCTGAAAAAAAGACGGCACTGTATGTGCAGGAAGGCGATCTCATGAGAAGGATTCTTTCCGTTGCGTTCCTGGTCGCCGCTTGCGCCCTCGTTGCGTGGCTCTGGTGGCCCCTGGCGACGGAGCTGCTCCATGCGGGGGTTCCCGCCGATATCGATGACCACCGCGTCTCCCATCACATCTGGCTGACCGGCTTCATCTCCATCTGTGCCGTTTTCATCTCCCTGGGAATCAGGAACATCGGGGACAGGGACGGCGAAAGTTAACGCTGCAGGCAGCGGAGGAGACTTCGATGAGCAGGCTCATTCGTTTCACGCTGGTGGCGGGGGCGGCCGCAATGCTCGCCTGGCTCTGGTACACGGCATGGCCGGAGCTCTTCCGGGCCGGGATGCCCTCCATCACCGAGGATGCCGATTTTGCGCTCCTGGTGCGGCTGACGGGATTCGTCGTCATCCTCGCGACCGCCCTTTATTTCGCGGTTAAAAATCTCATGAAGAAGTGATCCGTCAGCGGGAGCCGGAAAAATAAGTTCGGCAGGATATTTCGGGGTATCGGTTCGGAGTGAGAAAACAGGTTTAGTGCTTTGATTATGTCGGTACAGCTTACAGTGCATCCTGTGCAACAGGAATTACTTAATTATTTAATATAAAATAATATTTTTCGAAAATTCGTGTTTGGTTTTATTTCGCCCGCGGAAAAGTGTCGGTGGACTTTACATTCAGACTGCAAGTCCCCCTTTGTCGCATCCCTGCTCAATGCGCTTGAATTGAGCAGCCGTATCAATTAAAATAGCAATACATTCGATTACTTGACACTGAAATGGGCGGCGCTCTCCTCTGCCTGCTTCGACCACGTGGTATGGAGATTGCCTTATGATTGGACAAGAGAGAGAAGGAAAAGGTGTCGCGGGTCCGGGGTTGTCCAGCAATTCCCCTTCACCGGAGGCAATCCGGCTCAAGGAAATAATTCGTCAACCGATACAGATCATTGGAACAATGCATCGGTGAGTGCCCCCGGCATGTCAACAGAAACGAGGGGATTCCCGTATCCGCCACGCCTTCATGATTCCGAAATCCATACATAGAAGACCGTCCGTTTCCTGAACCCGGATGGAGACTGTGTGCGCGAGTGAATATCCGGTGTTCAAGCCTGGGATCAGAGCCTCACGGGGCATGACAGGGGGCTTTGCGGGAGAGAGGTACGTGCTTCTGTCTCGCAGGGCCCTCCGGATGGTCAGGCGCCATCACTCACGGCGCCTCGATGCCTTTTCAGTTCGTTCATGTAACTGAGAGGGCGTAAGCCTGCCTGCTGCACCTCGAAGCGGATACCTGCCTGATCGGAAAGCGAAGCACAACCCATCTCATGTCTGACCGGTTCCTCCTGATCGAATGATGACGACGGATAGTCCATCCCCCAAGGTTTCCGCGATAGGCGTTGTCGCAGAAAAAAATGAACAAGGCATCGTCGAAGAATTCTTCGAATTATTCAAGACGCCTTGGGAATTCGCAAGTAGCGAAAAGTCTTACGACATTCTGCTGATAACTGCGGATACGGAAGATAAGATCGATGCGCCCGTCGTCATCCTCTACGGGAGCGGGAAAAGAAAGATCGATGAGCGCTGTGGGATTCGGCTCGCGAAGGGCAGGTCCGCGGTTCGCTATTGAGATGGCAGGGCAAGGTCGTTCCAATCTACGGGAAGGCGTCGGCTCTGGAGTCCCTCCGGGGAAGCCGTCGTGGAGATTCAAGGCACCCATGAAGCCGCCGGATTACGAATTGGAAATCAGGGCCGACCTCTCTATCGCTTCGGCTTCGATTTATTCCGGGAGGTGGAGCATCTTCTCCGCTCGGGTCAGCCCGCCACAATCATGCTTCCATCCCCACTCTCGATATTCACATAGAGCTTCTCCGGGACTGCATTCTGTCGGCGGGTGTCCCGCTTGTCGAGATCCCCCCTTTTCCTCCGAACACCGCTTCATCGCGTGCCTCACCCACGACGTGGATTTTGTCGGGATCCGCCGTCACAGGTTCGATCCCACGATGTTCGGGTTCATCTACCGGGCACTCTTCGGTTCGCTGGTCCGGGCGATGCGGGGTTCCCTGTCATGGAAAAAATTGCTGGCCAATTGGGAAGGCCGTTATCTCGCTGCCCGGCATCTATCTGGGTATCCAGAAGGACGTCATGATCCAGTTCGACCGCTATGCCGACATCGAGCGGGGTCTGCCGTCGACCTTTTTCCTCATCCCCTATAAAAACAGGCCCGGGATCGACCTGGAAGGTCGCACTACGAAAGGGCGTGCCGTCAAATACGACATCGGCGATATCGCCCCGGAAGTTCAGAAACTCCTCGCCCGCGGCTGCGAGATCGGTCTCCACGGCATCGACGCCTGGCACAGCATCGGAGAGGGGCCACGACGAGCGGATGCAGGTCTCCCGGATGATTGTCAAGGCCGGACATGGGCAGTCCGAATGCATTGGCTGTTCTTTTCGGAAGACTCTCCCGACGTGCTGGAGCAGGCCGGCTTTTCCTACGACTCGACAGCGGGATACAACGATACGGTCGGTTACAGGTCCGGCACGTCCCAGGCATTCCGGCTGCCGGGAACGGCGCTCTATGAGCTGCCGCTGCACATCATGGATACGGCGCTCCTTTCCCCCGGACGGATGGCACTTTCGGAGGCCGCTGCATTCGAAAGGATCAAGGAAATCTGTTCCCATGCATCGGCAAACGGGGGGGCCCTCACCATCAACTGGCATCACCGCAGTGTGGGGCCTGAGCGTTTCTGGGATGATTTGTACATAAACGCTGCTCGGGGAGATGAAAAAGAACGGGGCATGGTTTGCGACGGCACGGGACGCCGTCTCGTGGTTTGATAAGAGACGATCGGTTGTGTTTCGCAGGGTCGACAGGCGCGGCACGGAAATGCACATCCAACTCACGTGCCCTTCCGGGGATGACACGCCCGGCGTTGTTTTGAGGGTTCATGCCCCTTCCCCGACAGCACTCTGCGTCATTCGTGAGCGGCAGAGGCAGGGGTGGAAAAGATCAGCCCGTGTATGGTGACCTCGACACCGTTGTTCCCATCCATTTGTAGATCATGGGCAAGAGGAGAACCTCGATGGAAGCAGAAAAACGAAAAACAGCGGTCTACATGGTGGTCTATGGCACCTACGCCACGGATCCCCGTGTTCGCAAAGATGCCGAGACGCTCGCCTGCCTTGAGGATTTTACCGTAACGGTCGTCGTACCGAAACTAGGGGATGCTCCTGGCACAACGCAACTAAACGGCGTCAACGTGGTTGAGTTGGATGTCTGTCGATACCGGGGAAAGAGCATATACGGGTATCTGGCATCGTACCTGAAATTTTTGTGGGCTGCATTCCGGCACTGTTCCAGGCTGACCCTTCGCGGCGGGATCGATGTGGTCCACATACACAACATGCCGGATTTCCTCATTTTCTCGGCCATCGTGCCGCGCCTTCTGGGGAAGAAAATCATCCTGGACATCCACGACACCGTACCCGAAACCTTTATCGGTAAGTTCAGAAACCATTCCGGCTTGATGTTCCGGCTCCTGTGCATGGAAGAATCCATCTGTTGCCGCCTTGCACACCGGATCCTCTGCGTCAATCACCCTCAGCGAGATCTGCTGGTGAGCCGGGGTATCCCCGAACACAAGATCTCGATCTCCATGAACGTTCCCGACGAACGATGGTTCGGTAACGGTTCAGGCGACGATCCTGGAGGAAAAGCGACGAACAGCTTCGACCTGGTATACCATGGATTATTGGCCAAGAGGCTGGGTGTCGACCTGACCATTCGGGCCGTCTCGAACCTCAACGGCAGTATCCCCGGTCTGAAGTTTCATGTCATCGGATCCGGTGATGACCGGGAAGAACTCATTTCTTTGGCCGAGAGCCTGGGCCTGAGTTCCTGTATTCAGTTCCACGGATCCATCCCCATCGATCAAATTGCCACTACCCTGCGTCCCATGCATCTGGGAGTCGTTTCCAACCGGAGCAACATCGCAACGGAACTCATGCTGCCCGTCAAGATGCTTGAATACGTCGCGCTGGGCATCCCGGTCGTTGCGCCGCCGCTGCGAACGATTAAACATTACTTCTCCGATGACATGCTGAGTTACTTTGAGACGGAAGACGTCGACTCGCTATCATTGGCCATCCGGGATGCCTACCGGAATGAGGAAAAACGACTGAAGCAGGCGAAAAGCGCCAGAAAATTTCTGGACCAGTACGGCTGGGTGCGACAGAAGCAGGAATTCATCGGTCTTTACCGATCGCTGGCCCTGCAGTCCGGATCCGTGAAAGAAAAAACAAAAAAGGAGATCAGCAGCATGCTGAACATGGCGCAGATCGGGGTCGGATACTGGGGCCCGAATCTGTTGAGGAATATGGTCTCGAGCAAGAGATGCCGGGTGAAAACGGTTGTCGACCTGTCCCCCGAGCGGCAGGAATACGTTCGCGGCCTTTATCCGGCGGTCAATGTCACGGCGGACGTTCGTGACGTGTTTGAAGACCCTGAAATCCAGGCCGTCGTGATCGCTACGCCCGTCAAGTCGCATTTCGATCTGGCCATGAAAGCCCTGGGAGCGGGAAAGCACATCATGGTCGAAAAGCCAATCGCCACAACGGTTGCCGAGGTTGACGAGATCGGCAGACCTCGCCGACAAAAAGAAGCTTGTCGCGATGGTCGGCCACACGTTCCTCTACAATGCGGCCGTCCGTTACGTGAAGAAACTGATCGACGCGGGCGAACTGGGCGACATCCGCTACATCTACAGCCAGAGGCTCAACCTGGGCAGGATCCGGTCCGACGTCGATGCCCTGTGGAACTTTGCCCCCCACGACATCAGCATCATCCAGTACTGGCTGGGGGACCCGGAGCCGGTTTCTGTCATGAAAAGGGGAGTCGACTACATCCAGGAAACAATCGACGACGTTGTCTTCATGAACATCTGTTACCCGAACAAGGTCATGGCGAACATCCATGTCAGCTGGCTGGATCCGCGAAGGCTCCGCCAGATGACCGTCGTGGGATCCAAAAAGATGGTCGTCTACGACAATGACGCCGAAAACAAGATCGCCATCTACGACAAGGGGATCGAGCGCAAGGCGGTCCTGGGGCAGAACATGGACTATGACAACCCCCGGTCGCGGAGCTTCAATCATCGAGAAGGGGACGTGATTCTGCCACGAATCGATTTTCCGGAGCCGATCAAGGTCGAGATCGAGCACTTCGCGGACTGCGTCGAAAACGGCACCATGTGCCTGAGCGGTATCGATCATGCCCGCAAGGTCGTCCGTATCCTGGCCTCCTGAGGCCAGTTCCCGATATCCCGAGGTGCCGATGTCTGCTCCCACCAAAGTCTTCAAGTGTCAGATCCGCGATGTCACGTTCGGCTCCAACGTGACCGTCATCGAGCCCGTGAACCTCTATGAATGCTCGATCGGCGACGACTGTTTCATCGGCCCCTTCGTGGAGATCCAGAAGGGCGTGGCGGTTGGCAGCCGGACCCGGGTGCAGTCCCACACGTTTATCTGTGAACTGGTGACGATCGGCGAGGACTGCTTCATCGGCCACGGCGTGATGTTCATCAACGATCTGTTCTCGGAAGGCGGACCGGCGCAGGGCCGGATGGATCTCTGGAAATCGACCGGCATCGGCAATCCCGTCTCCATCGGCTCCAATGCGACCATCCTGCCCGTGAAGATCTGCGACCGGGTCGTCATCGGCGCCGGCGCCGTTGTGACCAAGGACATCACACAGCCGGGCTTTTACGCCGGAAACCCTGCCCGACTGCTCCGGAAGCTTTGACCGAAATCGCGTGTAAAAATCGATATCAGCGAATAATAAACGAGGACCTTATGACTATCCAACTCGTAGACCTGAAGAAACAATATGAATCGATCAAAACGGAGATCGATGCCGTCATCGCGCGATGTCTGTCGAAAACCGCCTTCATTGGCGGCTCCTACGTCAAGGACTTCGAAGAAGCCTTCGCCCGTTTCTGCGGGGTCCGGCACTGCGTCGGCGTCGGGAACGGCACGGATGCCCTCTTTATCGCGCTCAAAGTGTCTGGGAATCGGAAACGGCGACGAGGTCATCGTCCCGGCCAACAGTTTCATCGCCACGGCCGAGGCGGTGACCCAGGCTGGCGCAAGAGTGGTCTTTGCGGACATCGACCCCGGGACATACAACATGGATGTCGCCCGGATCGAAGACAGAGATCTCGCCGAAAACGAAAGCGATCATCCCGGTGCATCTCTACGGCCAGCCCGCCGACATGGATCCGATCCTGGCCCTGGCGCGAAAGCACGGGCTGAAGGTGATCGAGGACGCCGCCCAGGCGCACGACGCAGAATACAGGGGACGCAGGGTCGGCTCGATCGGCGATTGCGCCTGCTTCAGCTTCTACCCCGGCAAGAATCTCGGGGCCTACGGGGATGCCGGGGCGATCGTGACCGACGATGATGAGCTTGCCCGAAGGGCCAGGATGTTCGCGAACCACGGCCGCATCGACAAGTACGATCATGAACTGGAAGGCATCAACAGCCGCCTCGATGCCCTCCAGGCCGCAATTCTCTGGGTCAAGCTCAAACACCTGCCGCAGTGGACGGAGGCGAGCGCGCAGAACGCCTACCGGTACAACCAGCTACTGGCAGGCTCCGGGTTCATGACGCCATCCGAGATCGAAGGATATCCGGGCTGTCTACCATCTCTATGTGATCCGGGTACCCGAGAGAGCTGCGGGGCGCGCTGCAGGCCCATCTGCAGTCAAAGGGGATTTCGACGGGCATCCATTACCCCATCGCCCTGCCCAACCTGAAGGCATACGCATACCTGAACCACTCGGCGGCGGCCTTCCCGGAGGCTTCCAAGGCATCCAGGGAAATCCTTTCCCTTCCATGTACCCCGAACTGCGGGAGGATGAAATCGAGTACATCGGGAAGGCCATCAACGCCTTCGCGGTCCCTGAACCAGGCCACCCGTGAAACCCGGATCGGCAAACGAAATGCAGGACAGCAAAGCGGGACAAGAGCACATATCGGTCTGCATCTGCACCTACAAGCGGCCGGTCCTGCTCGAAAGGCTTCTCCGCGCGCTGGGCAGCCTGGAGACGGGCGATCGGTTCACCTACTCCGTGGTCGTCGTGGACAACGATGCCGAGGCATCGGCGAAACTCGTGGTGGAGCGGTTCGCGCAGGGCGCCGCCGTTTCCGTCCGCTACGATGTCGAGCCGGATCGCAGTTTCTCCCTCGTCCGGAACCGCGCAGTCGACCATGCGAGGGGAGCCCATATCGCGTTCATCGACGATGACGAATACCCCGGCACGGACTGGCTTCTCCGCCTGTTCCGGGCCATGAAGGACTACGGGGCGGACGGTGTCCTGGGCCCCGTCATCCCGGAATACGAGACGGAGCCGCCCGACTGGGTGATCCCGGTGAAACTCTGCGAGCGGGAGAGTTTCGAGACGGGCACCGTCATCCGGAATCATGTCTACACGAGAACGGGCAACACCCTGCTCGACCGCTCCCTGTTCCCGGGGGGGCGGAGTCCCCTTCGATCCGCAGTTCGGCCGGATGGGGGGGGAGGACACGGATTTTTTCCGGCGAATGATGAATGACGGCAAGCGGTTCGTCTGGTGCCAGGAAGCCCCCGTCCGGGAATGGGTACCGCGGGAGCGAATCTCGAAAGTCTATTTTCTGAAAAGGGCTTTGATGCGGGGCTTTCTCGAATCGAAAAACTTGAGTGCCTTGAGTTCCAGTGTCCTGAAGTCCTTCGTCGCGGTGATCCTCTACACGGCTGCATTGCCCTTTTTTCTTTTCATGGGTCAACATGTCTTTATGAAGTATCTGATTAAAGACTGCGATCATCTCGGGAAAATTCTCGGCGCCTGCGGGTTCCCCCTGTTCAGAGAAAGAACCTTTTAGAAAAACGACACTTGACGGACATGGGAAACGACATGAAAGAGCTGGCAAGAAATTATACGGTAGAAGTCGATAAGGCCAATAACGACGCGTGGAACGAGATCATCAAGCGATTCGACGACGCGAACATCTATAACACTTCGGCCTACGGAGAAGTGAGATTCGGAAAGAAAAACATCAGTCGCACCATTCTGAAGAATAACGGCGAGATCGCGGCGGTAGCCCAGTCACGGATTGTAAAAATTCCCGTTCTGAATGCCGGGATCGCATACATACGATGGGGCCCACTGTGGAGAGCAAAGGGGCATGCGAACAACATTGAGACGTTTCGGCAGATCCTGAGAGCATTGCGGAATGAATATGCGATAAGGCGGGGATATGTTTTGAGGATCTATCCGATGCTGTTCGACGACGCAGCCGATACATTCAGTCCCATTTTGCAGGAAGAGGGCTACGTGTATCGCAGGGAGGGCAAGAAGGACAGAACGATGCTCATCGATCTGAAAGCACCCGTCGCTGATTTGAGAAAAGGGCTTGCTCAAAAATGGAGAAATTCGTTGAATAAAGCCGAGAGAAGCAATCTCGAGATTATCGAAGGCGAAGAGGATGCCCTGTTCGAAAAATTTATAGAAATCTACAGGGATATGCTTCAACGAAAGAAGTTTGTCGAGCCCAATGACATCAATGAATTCAGATGGATTCAAAAGCATCTCCCTGAAGAAATGAAAATGCAAATCGTTTTGTGCCGGCACGAAGGTCATATTTGTTCAGGAGGGATCTTCAGTGCAATGGGAGACACGGGATTGTATTTGTTCGGTGCGACGAATGATGCGGGCATGAACAGCAACGGTTCCTATTTGATTCAGTGGAAATATCTGGAGTGGCTGAAGCAAAACAATCTGGCGTTCTACGATCTGAACGGAATCAATCCTGAAACGAATCCGGGAACGTACAAATTCAAAGAGGGTCTGTGCGGGAAGAACGGCAGGGACGTGTATTTCCTGGGGCAGTGGGAGACCTGCGACAATGCATTCAGCCGGGTCGTTGTCCAATGTGGGGAAAAATTGGCGGCCAAAGTGAAACAATCGAGAAAGAATCAGGTCGCTTGAATCAAAATTCCTGGCGGACAACCAGGCAAAAAACATTCAACGAAGCCGTTGAACGCACAGGATCGTTTCAGCGATGGCAACCATGAATCTCAAATACATCCTGATCACACCGGCGAGAAACGAGGAGTCCTTTATAGAAGGGACGATCCAGTCGGTCATTGCGCAGACCGTGAGGCCGCATCAATGGATCGTCGTAAGCGACGGCTCGACGGATCGCACCGATGAAATCGTTAAGCAATATGCCCAGGAGCGGTCGTGGATGGAGTTGATCCGGATGCCGGAGCGCCGCGATCGAACCTTTGCAGCCAAGGCGAGGTGTTTCAATGCAGCCTGCGAACGCCTGAATGGCGTGCCCTATGACATCATCGGCAATCTCGATGCCGACATCACGTTCGGGCCGGACTACTTCGAGTACCTGCTGGGCAAATTCTGCCGATAACCCGAAGCTTGGTGTCGCGGGAACGCCTTTCGTCGAAGACGGCTCCGCCCCTTACGACTATCGGGTTGCGAATATCGAACACGTATCGGGTGCCTGTCAGCTGTTCAGGAGAGAATGCTTCGACGAAATCGGCGGGTATGTGCCGATCAAGGCCGGGGGGATCGACTGGGTCGCCGTGACGACGGCAAGAATGAAGGGCTGGCAGACCCGTACGTTTACAGACAAGACATGCTTTCATCATCGAAAGATGGGCACGGCGAAAGGGAGCATCTATTCGGCCAAGTTCAGGCTGGGCAGGGAGGATTACTATCTCGGCGGCCATCCCCTGTGGGCCCTTTTAAGGGCCGTTTCCCAGATGAGACATAAACCCTATGTGATTGGCGGCTTATTCCTGTTGCTGGGATACATGACATCGGCTGCAAAGAGGATCGAGAGGCCGGTGTCGCCGGAGCTTCTTCATTTTTGCCGAAAAGAGCAGATGCAGCGGCTTCGCCGCATGCTTTCCCGAAGTCGATCGGGTCGTAGGAGACGGCACGCGCCATGCTGATTGTCAATGCAGATGACTGGGGACGCAACAGGGACGCGACGGACAGAAGTCTGGAATGTCATCGGAATGGCAGGATAACGACCGTCAGCGCCATGGTCTTCATGGAAGATTCGGAAAGGGCTGCGGACCTTGCCCGGGCGAACGGCCTCGATGTCGGTCTTCACCTGAATTTCACCACTCCCTTCAGCGGTACCGTACGCGACGCGATGCTGATGGCGGGCCATCGGAGGGTTGCCCGATTTCTGCGGCCGCAGAAGCTCATACGCCTCGTTTATCATCCCGCGCTCAGGGGGGACTTCGAGCTACGCCTACCGGCGGCAAGTCGAGGAGTATGAGCGACTCTACGGCGGTCCGCCGTCCCGCATCGACGGGCACCACCACATGCATCTTTGCGCCAACATGCTGATCGACCGTGTCATCCCCGCCGGGATCCGGGTCCGGAGGAATCTTTCTTTTTTTGAAGGGGAGCGAAGCGTCTTCAATCGAACGTACCGCAAGGTTGTCGATACCTGGCTTGTCAGAAGGTACACATGCACCGACTATGTCTTTCGCCTGCCGCCGATCGCAATGGATCGCGGCATGAAGCGAATCGCGAACATCGCATGCGACATCCGTGGTCGAATTGGCGGTGCACCCCGAGTCGGCGGGCGAGTATGATTTTCTGATGGGCCATGAATATCCGGACTGCATCGCGGGGGTCGCGAGAGGCGGATACAAGGACATGGAGGTGAACGCAGGGATGACGACCTGCCGGATGCGAGGCCGCCGCGCTCGGAGAAGGTGCGTCCGGATTGCAAGGGCATGTGCCGGCGGAATTCGCGACACTCGGGTGAATGAATGACGGAAGAGTCGGGGATCAAGATTTCGAACAGTCTCCGCCGATTGGAGAAGTGGATCGAGGATCACGATTACCGGGGATATGAACCCTTCGACGGGCTTTCTTCCTTTTTTCGGCCCCTCACATTCGGCAGTCTGTTTGCGGATCGGATCCTGCTGCAACTGGTCCGCCAATCCCCCGTCAACCTCAGGCCCCTTCTGGGTATCAAACCCCAGGATTCCACGAAGGGCAGGGGCTACATCGCCTGGGGATACCTGACGATGCTGAAATGCACGGGAAACGAGGCCTACCGGGGAAAGGCCGTCCGCTGTCTCGAGTGGTTGATGGAGAACAAGTCTCCGAAGTTCAAGGAGTATTCCTGGGCGAATCACTTTGATTTCGCGAGCCGTGCGGGACGCTACTCGAAACACGAATCGATCATCGTCTGGAGCGCCCTCATCAGCCATGCTTTCCTGGATGGCTATGAGCTGCTGGATGACCGTCGCTTCCTCGATGTGGCGGAGAGCGCTTGCCGCTGGATGCTGGATCTGCCGAGAGAGCGCACGGACAGCGGCACCTGCATCAGCTACCTGGCGACGGGGCAGAGTTCCATCCACAATTCAAACATGCTGGGCGCGGCGGTGCTTGCCCGCGCCTGGCGGCACACGAAGAAGAGCGAATATCTCGAAGCCGCCTCGGAGGCCATGAAATACAGTTGCAGCCGCCAGCGAGCGGACGGCGCGTGGTGGTATGCCGAAGATCCCAAGTTCCACTGGATCGACAACTTTCACACGGGTTACAACCTGGACAGCCTGAAGTGCTATATCGAGAATACCGGCGATCAGACTTACCGGGACGGAATGCGTAAGGGTCTGGAGTTCTACAAGCGGCACTTCTTCGAAGAGGACGGTTGCCCCCGGTACTACCACAATCGCACCTACCCCGTCGACAGCCAGTGCATGGCCCAGGCGATCGAGACCCTTGCGAATTTCTCCGACGTGCGACGAAGAGTCGCTGGCTATTGGCCGTCAAGGTTGCCCTCTGGACGATCGGTAACATGCAGGATCCGGAGGGGTATTTTTATTACAGGAAATACCCTCTGTTCAAAGTGAAAACGCCCATGCTTCACTGGGCGCAGGCTACCACCTATAAAGGATTGGCGTTGCTGCTGCGAGGCTGCAACAGGCCCAGATAGAGTCCGGAAAATTGCAGAGGACGAGCCATGTCGATCTTCGACCATGAAATCAGCGTCAAAGGCAGAATGGTCAAGGTGCCCGCAATTCCGGGTCGGCGACAGCATTGTCGTTGATGAAAGGCCGAGCGTTGAAGGTGGCGGAAATCTTCGACGAGTACTGGCTGGAAAAGCGTCACTTGCCGGATCCGTTGCGGGTGATCGAAGAGATTCGAAATGCGGGGCAGGTGCCCGATCTGTTTACGTTTTCGCAACGCGTGCCCGATACGGAGCCCCGATATGATTTCCCCATGGAATGGTCCAATTATGCCGTCATACCGCTCAGTACCTACGACCACTGGCTGAAAAAGCAGGTGTCCTCCATGACGAAGAGAAATATCCAGTCGAGCGGGAAGAGGGGGGTGGAGGTGCGGGTTATGCGCATTCGATGACGACTACGTCCGGGGGATCATGTCCATCTACAATGAGACGGCAATCCGGCAAGGGCGAAAGTTCTGGCATTACGGGAAGGATTTCGCGTCCGTTCAGAAAGAAAACGGCACCTACGCGGAGCGCAGCCTTTTTCTCGCCGCTTTTCTTGAAGGACAGATGATCGGCTATATGAAAATCGTTCTCGATGAGGACACGGCGGCGATCATGCAGATCCTGTCGAAGATGGAATTCTACGACAAGCGGCCCAATAACGCACTCATGGCGGCGGGGGTGAGAGAATGTTGCTCGAGAGGGATAAAGCATCTCCTGTATGAAAAGTACGTCTATGAGGGAAAACCCGACAGTTCGCTGACGGAATACAAGAAAAGCAACGGGTTCATTCAGAATCGACGTGCCGCAGTATTTCGTGCCCCTGACGGCAAGGGGTTCACTGGCCCTCCGGCTGGGTCTGAACAGGAGTCAAAAGGACAAGCTGCCGTATTGGCTGACGTCCCGCCTGGTTGCCTTGAGGACAAAATGGTACGAGCACCGAATGGACAAACGATGAAGTGCGACAACGGAAAGCACGCAAAGGATTTCACCCTGGAGCGGAACCTGGATGCCCGGAATCACCGGCCTGATTGACCTGTCCGGAAAAACAAGGAACCGCGAAGGCGTTCCCCATACCGATACCGTGGCGGCGATGATCGAGGCGATGCGATACGAGCCTTTTTACACGAGTCGGCAGTACGGCAATCCGGACGCGGGGGTCTACCTGGGCTGGGTGGGCGAAGCCGGGAAAATCGGGAGTCATCCGGGCCGGTCGAGGACGAAAAGGCCGGGCTTGATTCTTTTTGCGTCGAAGTATGCGGAGATTCCGGATCAGGAAAATTCCGGAAGGAAATGGGCAGGGTCTTCGGATCCTGAATCTCTATGAAAGAATCGGAGAAGAAATTTCCGGATCGGATCGAACGATCGATTGCCGGATGCCTGGTGGACGAACGACGCAGGCGATGCTTTCTCTTCAGCGATCGCCTGGGAATGGAGAGGGTGTTCTGGTACGAGGACGACGAAAAAATCCTGTTTTCCTCGGAGGCCAAAGCCATCCTCGCGGTCGTTCCTGAAACGAGGAAATTTGATCCGGAAGGATTGGGGCAGTTTTTCACTTGCGGATGCACGCTTCGGTGAAACGTCGCTGTACCGGAATGTTCGGGTGCTGCCCGGCGGGTCGGTGATGGCCTGGACGAAGGGACGCCCTGCGCGGATTTCGAGGTATTTCGACCCTGCGGAATGGGAAGCCTTGGAGCCTCTGGGGGAGAAGGCGTTCCTGGAGGCGCTCTGCGGAGCGCTGAAATCGGTCGTCGTTGCCTACACACGGAGCCGATGCAGACCGCCGTGTCGCTGACGGGCGGGCTCGACAGCAGAATGATCATGTCCTGCCTCGATGCACCGGAAGGGACGGTCCCCTGTTACAGCTTCGGAAGCATGTATCGGGAGACCTACGACGTCAAGGTGGCCAGGAGGGTGGCCGAGACACTGCCGCCAGCCGCACCGCGTGCTCGTTCTGGGGGATGAACTTCCTGGGGGAATTTTTCCATCATTGATCGGGCCGTCTTCATCTCGGACGGTTACCTGGGGTTTTCCGGTGCCGCCGAACTCTACCTCAACGGGCTGGCAAGAAAGGTGGCGCCTTACGGCTCACGGGGAACTACGGCGGGGAGTTGCTCCGGGGGGTCCGGGCCTTCAAGAGCGCCAACCCCAAGGGCGGATTCCTCAAGGTGGAAATGCAAGTCCGCGTACAGGAAGCGATCAGGGAATTTGCCCGGCTCGATGGCATGAAGCCGGAGTCATTTACGCTTTTCAAGCAGGTGCCGGCCGGATACGGACGTTATGCGATCGAAAGGTCTCAGGTCACGATGCTGTCCCCGTTCCTCGATGAAGAGGTGATTCCCTTGATTTATCAAAGGCCGCAGCGATTTACCGGGGGCGAAGACCCGTCGGTCCGCGTGATCGGCCGCTGCAATCGCGGCGCTCACGGAAATCCCGACGGATCGCGGCCTGCTGGGCGGAAAAGGCCGGCCGGCGAGGGCTGCCCGTAGAATTCACCGTGAGGCGATGTTCAAACTGGAATATTGGACCGGGCACGGCATGCCGGACGGAATGGCTCGGCTGTCCCGCCTGGGTCCGGAGGCCGCCCATGAGAGGTTGTTCAGGGGGCGCCATAAATTTCAGCATTTTCGCTCCTGGATCCGTCGGGAGTGCGCTCCTGCCATCGGGGAGATCCTTTTCGAGGGACGTCCGGCAAGCCTGGCGGAATTCATCGACTTTCCCCGGGTCGAGCGGATGATGGCCGACCACGTGCAGGGGCGCCGGAATTATGCGGAGGAGATCGACAAGGTCGTCACTGTCGTTCTCGCGGAGAGGCTCCTGCTCCGGGGGGCGGGCCGGCCGCACCGGCCGGAACTGGGGGGTTGAGATTTGCCGTGAAGTACACCATAATACGGCAGTCATAACGCTCGCCCGCCGCGGGAGGCGGGGAGAACGAAAAGGAGTAAGTGGCCATGACTCGACACGCCTTGACCATGCTGGCCGTTGCGGTGATCGGCCTGGCGGTCCTCTCCGAGACGAATGCCGCCACCATCCAGGCGGGTAATTGCAGCCAGTCCAGCACGCAGTCGGCGATCAACTCCGCATCGAACGGGGGACACGGTGAGCGTGCCTGCGGGAAACTGCACGTGGACCTCGACCGTGACCATCCCGTCGAGCAAGCGGATCGCGCTGATAGGCGCGGGAACCGACGTGACGGTGATCACCTTCAGCCCGGCCGGGGGGACCGCCCTGAACCTTTCGAAGTCCGGCTCCCGGGTGTCCGGGTTCACCTTCCGGGAGGGGGCCATCCTCGTGGACGGCAGCAACTGGCGCATCGATCACTGCAAGCTGCAGTTCGGCGCCTGGTCCGACGGGATCACCGCGGGGTCGATCGACACGGTGAATGGCTATCACCCGACGGGGGTCATCGACCACTGCATCCTCAATAACATGCGCGTCCTGGTGATCGGGACGAATTTCGGCCTGGAAGAAAACGGCACGCAGCACGCGATGTGGAGCCCGTCCGCTGGGGCTGGGCACCAACAATGCCGTCTTCGTGGAAAACTGCACCTTCAACGGGATCGCCAGACTCGGTGAACGCCATCGATGCGAACTACGGCGGCCGCTTCGTGTTCCGGCTACAACATGCTGAACGACATCTACGTCGAAGCGCACTCCGTACAGGGCAACAATCGGGCAGCCAGGAGCTGGGAGATCTACAACAACACGTTCAACCAGGTCAGCAAGGCGATGTGGGTGCCGATGTTTCTGCGGGGCGGCACCGGCGTTGTGTTCAACAATACCATCACGGGGACGTGGAATACGGCGGGAATAGCCCTGGATAATGTCCGGGATTGCGAAACCAGGGAAGTGTCCGGGCGGTGCGATGGAAGCTCGCCATGGGACGGGAACCAGGCCGGGCAGAAGCGGATACCCGTGCCGGGACCAGATCGGCCGGTCGACGGACAGTTTCCTGTGGACCGCATCGACCCCTTACCCGCCTCAGGCCCTCGATCCCGCCTATGCATGGAACAACAAGCATGGGGACCAGCGACGTTCTGTTCTTCCATCACAACAACTGCGCCAACCACATCCAGTCGGGGCGGGATTATTTCAACAACACGGTGAAGCCGGGGTACACCCCATACACCTATCCGCATCCCCTCGTTCAGGGAGGAATTTCCTCGACCCTGGCGCCTCCGGAAAACCTGCACGTGTCTCGGGTGGGCACCCTGAGAGGCCCCGGTCGATGACGCCGTGGGCGCGACCGGATCTCTCTGCCCTGCCCCGGTTCGACGCTGCCCTGCCGCCATGCGTCAGATGGCGAACACGCAGGGTGTCGCATTCATGGTACTTCCGGGCTGTGCAGGGGCGGCGAACGGAGCCATCATGAAACCGGCAATCGATCCATTATGCCTGCACAGATAGCGACCCTGCTCGTCGTCATCTTTATCCTGTATCTGTTCTGGACGGACCTGAAGGAGGATCAGGGAGACATCGAATGCGATATGGATCCCGATGATCTGGATGTTCCTGGCCGGATCGCGGTATGTGTCCCAGTGGCTCGACCTCGGTCAGCCCATCGATCCCCGGGAGATCTACAGGGAGGGTAGCCCCCTCGATTCCGCGATTTTCGGCGCCCTGATCGTCGCGGGCGCCGCCGTCCTGGCGCGGCGCGGGCTGGATTGGGGCCGCCTGCTGCTGGAAAACCGATGGATCGGGTTCTACTTTCTGTTCTGCGCCATCAGCATCGTCTGGTCCGACGATTCCTTTGTCTCCCTGAAGCGATGGATCAAGGCGATGGGCGATGTCATCATGGCCTTGGTAGTCCTGACGGAGGAACGCCCGTACGAGGCGGTCGGTACCCTGCTCAGGCGTCTCGCTTTTGTGATCTTGCCTTTGTCGGTGTTGTTTATCAAGTTTTATCCCGACCTGGGACGGGCCTATCACATATCCGCCCCGATGTATACGGGCGTTGCCACGAGTAAAAACAGCCTCGGGCAGATTTGTTTGATTTCCGGCATCTACTTTAGCTGGAGCTTGATATTCCAATGGCATGAAGAAATCGAAAAGGGCGGTATTCCTCGCGTTGCCGTCGACGCTGCTGTTTCTCGTGATGATCGCGTGGCTTTTTTATATGGCGGACAGCGCGACGTCTTTGACTTGTTGGCTCGTCGTTTTAGGACTCTTCCTGGCCGGTCGGGTTCCGGCACTGGCAAACGAACCTCGCAAATTCCTGTTTTCCGGTGTCATCGTGATCGCGCTGCTCGGTGTACTGGAGAATACGTTGGGGATCAGCAATGCGATCATTGCAAGTCTCGGACGGAGCCCGGATTTGACGACGAGAGTCCCCCTGTGGGAAATGCTTGTGAGTCTGGATACAAATCCATTGATCGGCGTTGGTTATGAAAACTTTTGGTCTGGCGAGCGGGTCAGCTTTATATGGAGGAAATTCCCGGGAATCATTCAGGCGCACAACGGCTATGTCGATCTATACTTGAATCTGGGAATCATCGGCCTTCTTCTCCTGGTGATCAATATCTTCATCGGGTTTGCGAACGTATTCAGAATGCTCGAATCCGACTACGCCATTTCCATGCTGCGGATCGCATTTATTATTGCTGTCGTCTTGAATAACTGGACAGAGGCAACGATCAAGCCCGTATCGAACATGTTCGTGATCCTGCTCTTTGGTGTCATGGACGTGTCCGATCGAGCCGGGATGGAAGACATCAGCGAAGGCACGGGCGATCGTGCATGAGGCAGAAAACAGGATCGATTCCTACGCGGGACCGGCGACCGCCGTCTGAATACAACAATGAATGATCGAATCGTTGCGATTGATTTTGTGAAGGGGATACTCGTCTTATGCATGGTCGTCTACCACACCCTGAACTATCGGGGCTATGAAACTCTCCCGCACGATTATCTTCTGTTTGTGCCCCCCTCTTTCGTCATGCTTGCCGGGTTTATTATCACACATGTCTATGTATTTAAATACGGACTGGCCTCCAGGAATCTCGTCTTGAGATTGACCGTGAGAGCATGCAAACTGCTTCTGCTGTTTACGGTTCTCAATATCGGCGCCATGGTCATCTTCTCGAGCAAATACGGGGGGATCGGTTCGAGTCTGGCGAATTTCATGGGGAACTGGATCGAAATTTACATCCTCGGGGGCAGTCGCAAGGCCGCGTTTGAAGTGTTGCTTCCCATCGGCTATTTGCTGTTTCTGGCCATCCCGGCATTGAAACTTCAATCGTTGGTCCCGTATGCGATTGGCGCAATTTCGGCGACGACGGTTGTCGTCTGCCTGGTGGCGGAATCCTGCCATTATCCCGTGTATAATCTCTATATGATCAGCGCCGGGGCCATCGGCATGGGCATCGGCATTTTACCGGGTCACACCCTGAATGCCGCATCCCGCTCGCCGATTGCGCTGGTGTCCTTCTACGCACTCTATTGGGCCAGCTTCCTGCTTTTAGGGGACAGATACGTGATTCAACTGTTCGCGACGCTCATCTACGTGCTTGTCGTATACGCCGCGGCGAGCCGCATCGATCTGCAGCGCTGGCTGCCGAGGCAGTCTCTTCTTCTGGGGCGCTATTCGCTATTGTCCTACATCATGCAGATCCTCTATCTTCAAATCTTGATACGGCTGTCCTTTTACAGCGTCTTCCAGTGGTTCGGCACCGTGGTCATGATCGTCCTGACAATGCTGATGACATGGATGACGATCCTGATCGTCGATTGTGCGAGGGGGAAAAACGATGCATTCGACGGCGCATACAAAAAAATATTTGCCTGAAGAACAGGAGGAGGACGAGGCATGACGGAGAAGCACCTCACCGGCGTATCCCGGAGTGAAGGACAGAGGGCGCATTGTCAAAAGGCGGTCGATCGATGAAGAAGCCAGGGATCAGGTTATCTCGAACACCTGTAACCAGAGCGCAGTGCCAGGACACAGGCATGGCCGTGGTTCTCATCCTCCTGTTGCTGGCCCTCTATTGGAATCGTGCGCCCTATCTCTATGGTGCAATCGGAGTTCACGTTCTCAACATGATTGTCCCGCAGGTGTATCGCCCGGTTGCTGTGCTATGGCTCGGGCTGGCCCACCTGCTGGGGACGGTCGTGTCCAGGGTGATCCTGACGGTTGTATACCTGGTCATCGTGACACCGATCGGACTGGTGCGGCGCATGATGGGGATCGATTCCCTGCAATTGAAGGAATTCAAAAAAGCGGACGATTCCGTCATGCATGAGACGGAATCACACATTACCGCGGAGGACATTCAACGACCTTACTAGAAGGAGAGCGACCTCATGGATTTTCTGAAAGACTTATGGGGATTTTTCAAACACAGGAAAAAATATTGGCTGCTGCCGATCGTCAGCGTGCTGCTCCTGTTCGGCATCCTGCTGGTGTTGACGGGCGGCTCGGCCATTGCGCCGTTCATCTACACGCTGTTCTAGACCGGAACGGATCGAATGGAAGAGCGGTTTCTGGACTCAATCGTCGTGAATTCGGCGAGGAGCGGTCATGAAGCAGGCAATCCTGGGCATATCGGCCTACTATCACGACAGCGCGGCGGCAATCCTGGTGGACGGCGAGATCGTCGCCGCCGCGCACGAAGAGCGATTTACGAGGAAGAAGCATGACCCGTCGTTCCCGCATGCACGCGGCGCGTTACGTGCTGGAGGAGGCCGGCGTCTGGAGTTCAGGGATCTTCTGGCGGTCGCGTTTTATGACAAGCCGTTCCTGACGTTCGAGAGACTGCTGGAAACCTACGACGCTTTTGCGCCCCGGGGACTGGTCAGCTTCTGGTCGGCGATTCCGGTCTGGATCAAGGAGAAGCTGTTCATGAAGCGGATGCTCCGCGAGAGTCTCTGCCGAACTCGGGAAGGGGACGTGCCGATTTTCTTTCCGGAGCACCACCTGTCCCACGCGGCCAGCGCCTTCTACCCGTCCCCCTTCGAGGAGGCGGCGATCGTGACGATCGACGGCGTGGGCGAGTGGGCGACGACCACCATCGGGCAGGGCGCGGGGAAGCGAGATCACGATTCACCAGGAATTAAGATTTCCCCATTCCGTGGGGCTGCTGTATTCCGCGTTCACCTACTACACGGGCTTCCGGGTCAACAGCGGGGAATACAAGCTGATGGGGCTTGCCCCCTACGGGAACAGCGGATGCGTCCCAGACGGCGGACTTCAAGTCGAAAATCGTGCGCGAGCTGGTGGACATCCGAGAGGACGGGTCGATCCTCCTCAACATGGACTACTTCGATTATCGCGACGGGCCTGCGGATGGTCAACGAGGAGAAGTGGCTGGACCTGTTCGGGATCCCGGCCCGAGAAGCCGGAGACGGAGATTTCCCAGGACTACATGAACATGGCGCTGGCCATCCAGCAGGTGACCGAGGAGATCGTGCTCCGGCTCTGCCGCACCGCAAAGGAAGCGCACCGGGAGCCAAAATCTCGTGCTGGCCGGAGGCGTCGCGCTGAACAGCGTGGCGAACGGCAAGGTGCTCAAATCGGGCCTTTTCGACGATATCTGGATTCAGCCCGCAGCGGGCGATGCGGGCGGCGCGGTGGGCGCAGCCTGTGCCGTCTGGCACATTTCGATGGGCAGGGAGCGCAAGACCGAGGACCGGCCAGGACGGGATGAAGGGTGCGTTCCTGGGGCCGGAGTACAGCGGAAGCCGGATCGAAAAGACCCTGCGCAGGTTCGATGCCCGGCCCGGCATTTCGAGAACTACGATGAACTGGCCGCCGACGGTCGCGAAGATCCTGTCGGAGGGAGCCGTCGTCGGATGGTTTTCGGGCCGGATGGAGTACGGGCCCCGTGCCCTGGGAAGCCGGAGCATCCTCGGGGATGCGCGCAACCCCGAAATGCAGAAGAAGATGAACCTCAAGATCAAGTACCGGGAGGGGTTCCGGCCCTTCGCCCCGACCGTGCTGGAGGAGGATATCCAGGAGTACTTCGATGTGGATCGTCCATCGCCATACATGCTCCTGGTCGTCCCGATCCGTGAGGACAAGAAGAAACCGGTTCCCGCCGATTACAACGACTGGAGCCTTTACGATCGCCTCTATTTCCTGCGCTCCGACCTGCCTGCCATCACGCACGTGGACTATTCGGCGCGGATCCAGAGCGTCCGGCGCGACGTGAATCCGAGGTACTGGCAGCTGATCCGGGAATTCAAGAAGCTGACCGGCTACGGTGTCATCGTCAACACGAGTTTCAACGTGCGCGGCGAGCCGATCGTCTGCACGCCGGAGGATGCGTACCGCTGCTTCATGCGCACGGAGATGGACTACCTCGTCCTCGGCGATTACCTGCTCGACAAGAAAGAGCAGCCGCCGCTGCCGGAGACGAAGGACTGGCGGGCGGAATTCAAACTGGACTGACCCATGGCCATGAAGCAACGGCTTGCCAATGTCCTGATGGTCCTCGTCTCGGTGATCATCGCGTTGCTGCTGGGCGAGGCGGGCGCAAGGGTCTTCCTGAACCCCTCGGATTACCTGTCGGCCACGCTGAAAAAGGACGGCATCCTCGGGGGGGTCATCAGCCCGGCACCGGCGGCTTCGACGCATGGGGCTACCGGAACCGATCGGTCCCCGCGAGCGTCGACATCGTGGCCCTCGGGGATTCCCACACCTACGGGAACACGGCCAGGATGGAGGAATCCTGGCCCCATGTCACGGGCGCCCTGACCGGCAGGAGCGTCTACAACATGGGCATGGGCGGGTACGGGCCGAACCAGTATTTCCACCTGATGACGACGCGCGCCCTGGGGTTGAAACCGGCCGTCGTTCTCTGCGGCCTTTACATGGGCGACGATTTCGAGAACGCCTTTGCCATGACCTATGGGGTCGAGCACTGGTCGTACCTGAGGCAGCAGCGGTTCGAGAACATCGATGCCGACATCTGGCGGGAGCCCGAGGACGACAAAGTCCTGAAAGACCTCCGCGTCTGGCTGTCGAGGAACAGCGTGCTGTACCAGGTCGTCGTCCACGGCCCCGTGGCCGGCCGTCTCAAGGGGTACATCCAGCTGTCCCGGGCGGCCCGGGAGCCGGATCCGCTGACCACGACACTGATCGCCGAAAATGGGTCGATCCGGGAGGCGTTTCGCCCCGCCGCAATCCGGGATCGGCTGGACCTGGGCCGGAAAGAAATCCGCGAAGGCCTGCGGATCACAAAGCGGCTCCTGCAGGACATGAACGAGGCCTGCCGGAAGAGCGGGTGCCGGTTCGTCGTGGTCGTGATCCCGACCAAGGAGATGGTCTTTGCATCCTACCTGGAGCGGGATTCGTCGATCCATCTGCGCGGCGTCATCGACGAGCTGCTGGCCAACGAGCGGGCGATCCGGAAGGAGTTGTTCGCGTATTTTCAGGCAGCCGGGATCCGCTACGTCGACACGCTTCCGGCCCTGGAGCGCATGGCGGGTCAGGGCCTGTACGCGCACAGCGACCGGGACATGCATCCCGGCAGGAACGGATACCGGGTGATTGCCGAGTCCGTTGCCGACTACGTGAGTCGCTCCGGGCTGCTGGACGGGCAGGGGGACGACCGCCGGCCCCCGGCGGGGCGGCCGTCGAGATAGCCGGCCGGCGCCGCGGCCGCAGGGACAATGGCGGCGCGAACGAAACGAAACGGGAGCAAGGTGTCATGAAGATATTGATCACGGGGAACATGGGGTATATCGGGCCGTCCGTCGTGGACCGGCTGCGCGAAACCTGCCCGGAGGCTATGCTCGCAGGGTTCGACATCGGGTACTTCGGCAGATGCATCACCGAGTGCCGGAGCGCTTCCGGAGTGCAGGGTCGACGTTCAGTATTTTGCGGACATGAGGCAATTTCCCGGAGGACATTCTGGACGGGGTGGATGCCGTCGTCCACCTGGCCGGCATATCCAACGATCCGATCGGAAACCGCTTCGAGGACGTGACGCTGGACATCAATCACCGGGCCAGCATCGACACTGGCGAAGAAGGCGAAGCGAATGGGGGTTCGAGTCTTTCGTGTTCGCCTCCAGTTGCAGCATGTACGGCTCGGCGGACGACAGCGCCAGAACGGAGCGATCTCCCCTGAATCCGCTGACCGCGTATGCGCGATCCAAGGCCCTCACGGAGAGGGACCTGGAACCGCTGGCCTCCGAACGGTTCAAGGTCACGAGCCTGCGGTTTTCCACGGCCTGCGGGTGGAGCGAACGGTTGAGGCTGGATCTGGTCCTGAACGATTTTGTGGCGGGAGCCGTCGCCTCGAAGCGGATCACGATCCTGAGCGACGGAACGCCCTGGCGCCCCCTGATCAACGTGAAGGACATGGCGCGCGCAATCGACTGGGCGATCGGCAGGGAAGCCGGCTGACGGGGGTGACTATCTGGCCGTGAACGTCGGGAGCGACGAGTGGAATTACCAGGTGAAAGATCTGGCGGAGGCGGTGGCCCGGGCCATCCCCGGGGTCGATGTGTCCATGAACCCGGATGCCCAGCCGGACAAGCGCTCCTACCGGGTCAATTTCGATCTGTTCCGGAAGCTCGCCCCGGCCCATCAGCCGGCCGTCGAGCCTGGCGGAATCGATCCGGGAGCTGAAGGAGGGTCTGGAGGCCATGCGGTTCAGGGACGCGGAGTTCCGGGCGTCCCGGCACATGAGGCTCAAGGTCCTGACGGAATTCCAGGAAATGGGGCTGCTGAACGAGAAACTGCAATGGGTCAAGGCGCCCGCACGCGGGCCGAGAACCCCGGGACGCAGAGCCGCTGAGGGCATTCGGTGAGAAGCCCGTCGCGGCACGTTCAAATCAGGAGGAACGGATACCATGATTTTCACCGAAACGAAATCTGAAGGGAGCCTACATCATCGACATCGAACGCCTGGAGGATTCACGCGGCTTTTTCGCGCGGGCCTTCTGCCAGAAGGAGTTTGAGACGCACGGCCTCAAGCCGATCATCGCGCAGGCCAACGTCGCTTTCAACCACAAGAAAGGCATCCTGCGCGGCATGCACTTCCAGTACCCGCCTGCGGCGGAGACGAAGCTCGTGCGCTGCACGCGCGGGGCGATCCTCGACATCATCGTCGATCTGCGGCCGGAAAGCCCCACCTACCTGCAGCATATCGCCGTCGAGCTGACGGAGGACAACAACCGCGCCCTGTATGTGCCGGAGCGTTTCGCGCACGGATATCAAGTGCTGCGGGACAAAACGGAAACGAGCTACCAGGTGGGCGAGTTCTACACGCCGGGCGCCGAGGGCGGCCTGGCTACAATGATCCCCGCCTGGGGCTTGACTGGCCGCTGCCGGTCTCGGTGATTTCGGAGAAGGATCAGAAGTGGAAACTGCTCGACGAGATCGAGCCGGAACTGAAGCGGCGCATGAGCCTCTGAGCGACCGTGACGGATCGATGCCGATCCGAGTCCGCGGTCCTCGACTACCGATCAACTTCAACAGAAGCATACGCAGAGGAAATGACATATGATCTTGGTTGATAATGCATTGAAAGCCCGGGAGGAACAGGGAAACCCGATCCGCGTCGCGATGATCGGCGCAGGCTTCATGGGGCAGGGCCTCACGAATCAAATCGTGAACAGCATGCCGGGCATGCGCATGGTCGCCGTGCAGAATCGCCACCTGGAAAAGGCGTTCCATGTCTACCGCTACTCGGGGCTGGAGGACATCGTCGAGGCGACAACACAGGCGCAGATGGAGGATGCCATCCGTGCCGGGAAGCCGGTCGTGACGGAAGATGCCTTCCTGCTGGCGAGATCCGGGCAGGTCGATGTACTGGTGGACGTGACCGGATCGGTGGAGTTCGGGGCACACGTCGTTCTCGAGGCGTTCAAGCACGGCAAGGACGTCGTCTTGATGAATGCCGAGCTCGACGCGACGATCGGGCCGATCCTGCAGGTGTACGCGAAGAAATACGGAGTCATCATGTCGGCGTGCGAAGGGGACGAGCCCGGCGTGCAGATGAACCTCTATCGCTGGGTCAAGGGGCTTGGGACTGATCCCGCGAGTGCTCGGCAACGTCAAGGGGCTTCAGGATCCATACCGGAATCCGACGACCCAGAAAGGCTTTGCCGAGCGAGTGGGGCCAGAACCCGGCGATGGTGACGAGCTTTGCCGACGGCTCGAAGATCAGCTTCGAGCAGACCATCGTGGCGAACGCGACCGGGTTTCGTGGTGAAGTCGCGAGGGATGTCCCGGGGCCTCGAGTACCGCGACGACGTCATGAAGATCGGAAGCATCTACGACATCGAGGAACTGCGCCGACTCGGCGGGATCGTCGATTACGTGGTCGGCACGCCGCTGACGAAGGTCTATTGCCTGGCCGAGCACCCCGATCCCAAGCAGCAGCACTACCTGAACCTGTACAAGATGGGAGAGGGGCCGCTCTACCCGTTCTTCATCCCCTACCATCTGGTCCACTTCGAGGTGCCGAACGCGATCGCGCGGGTGGTGCTGTTCCGCGATCCGGTGGCCCAGCCGCTGGGAGGGCCGGTGGTCGAAGTCTGCGCCGTGGCCAAGCGCGATCTCAAGGCGGGCGAGGTTCTCGACGACTACGGCATGTACATGACATATGGCGAGGCCGTCAATGCCGATGAGATGAGCGAGAAGCGATACCTGCCCGAGGGCCTTGTCGAGGGCTGCAGGCTCAAGCGGGATATCCGGAAGGACGCCGTCATCACGTACGATGATGTGGACCTTCCGCCGAACCGTCTTGCGGACCGGCTGCGCGCCGAGCAGTACCGTCATTTCCGGGGCGAGACATGGCTGGAGGAGTCATCTCGGCTGATCGGAGGACCGGATAAGCAGCGCGGGGATCAGTGCAGGGCCGCGCGCGCGAGTCATCCTGCGCGACGGGGGGATTCGATGAAGGTCATCAGATTTCTGCGACAGGATGCGATGGCCGTAAATCTTGCGAGGAAAGCAAATGAAAGTTGTTCTGTTCTGCGGCGGAATGGGCATGAGGTTGAGGGAATATTCGGAATCGATTCCCAAGCCCATGGTCGAGATCGGATACAGGCCGATCATGTGGCACGTGATGAAGTACTATGCCCATTACGGGCACAAGGATTTTATCCTGTGCCTGGGATACAAGGCCGACGTGGTGAAAAAATATTTTGTCAATTATGACGAGTGCATCTCGAACGATTTCGTCCTGAGCAACGGGTGCAAGGACGTGGAACTGCTGAGCAGCGACATCAGCGATTGGAAAATCACTTTTGTGGACACCGGCCTGCGCTCCAATGTGGGGGAGAGACTCAAGGCAGTTGAAAAGTATGTCGGTGAGGAAGATGTCTTTCTGGCGAATTATTCGGATGGGTTGACGGACCTTTACTTTCCGGATTATCTGAAAATGTTCCTGGCGAGCAATAAGGTGGCTGCCTTCGTTTCCGTCAAGCCCACGCAGAGTTTTCACGTCGTGACGTTCCGAAACGGTCAAGACGTGTCCGGCATCCGTCACCTCGGCGATTCGGACATCTGGATCAATGGGGGATATTTCATCTTCCGGAAAGAAATCTTTCGATACATGAAAGCAGGGGAAGAACTCGTCGTCGAGCCGTTTCAGAAGGCTCATCGAGGACCGGCAGATCGTCACCCTTAGGCACAACGGCTTCTGGGTCGCCATGGATACCTTTAAAGACAAGCAGTATCTGGATGATCTGGTTTCGACGGACAGGGCGCCGTGGGAAGTGTGGAAGACGGACGGAGTCGAGGGACAGGTGAAAATGCGGCATGCTGAATATCAGGCTCGCACAAAGAGAAAAAGGGCCCCTGAACATACTCTGTTTGGGTGCGCACAGCGACGACATCGAAATCGGCTGCGGGGGCACGATCCTGCAACTGCAGAAAAGGAACGAGAACCTCGTGTTTTACTGGGTCGTGTTCAGTGCGAATGAGAAACGGAAAAAAGAGGCTCACGCAAGCGCAAGGGCGTTTCTGTCCGAAGCAAAAAAGTATACGGTTGTCACGAAGAATTTCAAGGACGGCTATTTCCCTTATTTCGGGGCGGAAATAAAGGAGTATTTCGAAACGCTGAAAAAAGCGTTCTCCCCGGATCTGATCTTGACGCCATACCCGTCATGATTTGCACCAGGATCATCGTCTCCTATCGGAGCTGACATGGAATACATTCCGAGACCATATGATCCTGGAATACGAAATAGCCAAGTACGATGGGGATCTGGGTTCGCCGAACTGTTTGTGCACCTCGATGAGGACGTCTGCAGGAAAAAAGCGAATCTGATACGCACGATATTCAGAACGCAGGCCGGGAATCACTGGTTTTCGGAAGAGATCTTTCTATCCCTGTTGAGGCTGAGGGGTATCGAGTCGAACGCGCCCACAGGATACGCTGAAGCCTTTTACAGCCGAAAAGCGGTGCTGGGATAGCAGCCAATGCATGTGGGGAGAGGATCTGCGAGCATCCGGGAAATGGAAAGACCGATGAAATGGAGAGCGGGCGATTGGGTGGAAGTCCGAAGCAAGGAGGAGATCCTCGGCACGCTCGACAGCTCGGGCCGGCTGGAGGAGCTGCCGTTCATGCCGGAAATGTTTCGGTATTGCGGGCAGCGTTTCCGCGTCTACAAGAGGGCGCACAAGACGTGCGACACGGTGAGCCGGACCGGGGGGCGGCGTCTGAAGGATGCGGTCCACCTCGAACTGCGCTGTGACGGCGAGGCCCACGGCGGCTGTCAGGCGGCATGCCTGCTGTTCTGGAAAACGGCGTGGCTCAAGCCGGTCGGCGGGACGGGCGAGGCGTCCTCGGGCCGGGATCGTTCCACGGACACGCCTGCGCCGGACTCGTGCACGGAAGAGCATGTGCGGGCCGCAGCGAGCAGGAACGATCCGGCGGCCGAGCCCGGCGAGACGGTGTACGTCTGCCAGGCCACGGAATTGACCCGGATCACCGAGTATCTTCCCTGGTGGGACATGAGGCAGTACCTGGAGGACGTCACGTCGGGGAACGTCACCGTCGGCCGCCTGTTCTGCGGGATGGTCTATGCGTGCTTCTGGGAGGTGCTGGAGCACTCTGGGAATGCGCTGGGAGGTGCGCTGGTCCGGTTCTACGACCGATATCACCGACTCTGGGGCGGGCTGCCCTTCCCGAGAAAGATGGGGACAATCCCGGCGGACCGGAGCACGCCGACCCTTGCCCTGAACCTCCAGCCCGGGGAACTCGTCCGGGTCCGGTCGCACGACGAAATCCTGTCGACCCTGAACACGGAAGGGAAAAACCGGGGACTTTCATTCGACGGTGAGCAGGTGCCCTTCTGTGGCGGCGTGTACCGCATCCGGTCCCGGGTCTCGAAATTCATCGATGAGAGAACAGGCAGGATGAAGTCGATGAAAAACGAAGCGGTTATTCTGGAGGGGGTATGGTGCCAGGCGAGGTACAGCGATTGCCGCATGATGTGCCCGCGAAGCATCTATTCGTGGTGGCGCGAGATCTGGCTCGAGCGGATTTCTGAAAGCGAGAGCCGTTGCGAAGGGGCTGTCCCGGGAGGGGCCGGGGAAACGGGCCTTACCCCGCACGGAAGAGGCCGATAATCCAAAACTGCCGGGAGAAACGGGTTTTCCACGGGAGACGAAGCAAGACAAGATTGGGGAGGTAATCCATGATAAAATCGTTCGAAAAGCCCATCTATGTGACGAGACCGTTCCTGCCGCCGCTGGCAGAGTTTTGCAGGGACCTGGAGGAAATCTGGGAGTCTCGATGGTTGACCAACAACGGCCCCGTTCTCCAGCGGTACACGCAGGAGCTCTGCAATACCTTCGAAACAGAGAATGTGTGTCTCTTCAACAACGGGACCCTCGCGCTGCAGATCGCCCTGCAAGGGATGGGCATCACCGGCGAAGTCATCACGACCCCTTATTCCTTTGTTGCCACGACGCACTCGCTATTCTGGAACAAGATCAGGCCCATTTTCGTTGATATCGAGCCCGAATACTACAACCTGGATCCGGAAAAAGTTGAAGCGGCAATCACGCCTTGGACAACCGCGATCCTGGCCGTGCACGTTTACGGTCATCCCTGCAAGCTGAATGCGCTAGCCGACATCGCAAGGCGAAACAACCTGAAGCTCATTTATGATGCGGCCCACGCCTTCGGTGTCAAAGTGAACAATCACCCGATTTCCCACTTCGGGGATCTGAGCATGTTCAGTTTTCACGCGACGAAAACGTATCATTCCTTCGAAGGCGGCATGCTGACGTTCAAGGAATCCGGATTGAAGGGCGTGTTCGATTATTTGAAGAACTTCGGCTTCAAGGATGAGATGGAAGTCGTCATGCCGGGGACGAACGCTAAAATGAACGAGATCCAAGCCCTGATGGGGACTCCATGTGTTAAAACACCACGAGGAAATCGTGGAGCAGCGCTCAAAGATCACGCAGCTCTATCGGGAGCTCTTGATTGATGTGCCGGGCATTCGCTTGGCGGCACCGCTGCCGTCCAATGTCCGATACAACCATTCCTACATGCCCATCGAGGTAGAGGAACGTGAGTTCGGAATGAACCGCGATACCCTGTACGACAGGCTCAAGGAATGGAACGTTTTCACTCGGCGCTATTTCTATCCGCTCATCTGTGACTTCGCCTGCTACCGCAGCGTGTCCATGAACGATCCGCTGACGGTAGCCCGTCGTGTGTCGGACTCGATACTGACCCTGCCGATTTACGAAAGCCTGCCTTTGTCGGATGTAGGGACCATCTGCGAGATTATCAAGTCCCTGCATCGCAATAATACGTGACTCACGCAGCGGTAGTGTCTCTGCCGGGGATGGGTTGGGCAAAGAGCGGTGCCGTCCAATCGTGGCATGAAGCAGTCCATGCCGGGCTTGTAACCGACCATGAATCTCGTAAAGCAGGGACAAAGAGGACAAGCCGAACAGGGGAGGGGGCATGAAAAAAGTCGTCATTTTCGGAAATACACGATGGGCAGAGCTGGTGAACTTCTGTATCACCGAGGATTCATTCTTTGAGGTGGCCGGATTCACGGTTGACCCGCAATATATCCATAATCCCACATTTGCGGGACTGCCCGTCGCTCCGTTCGACACCGTCGAGCAGATTTTCCCGCCGACCGAGTACGCCATGTTGATTGCCCTCAGCTATCAGCAAATGAACAAACTGAGGAGAGACAAGTATCTTCAGGCCAAGTCGAAAGGGTACGAACTGGTTTCGTACGTTTCATCGAGGTCCACGACGTGGCCCGACTTGGCGTTGGGCGAAAACTGCCTGATCATCGATGCCTGTGTCAATCCCCTTGTGACAGTGGGCAACAATGTGTCCATCGGTGCAAATGCTATGATCGGTCACCATGCCGTGCTCATGGACCATTGTTTCATCTCGCCCGGAGCCGTCCTGTTGGGGAGTGTTACCGTCGGGCCGTCCAGTCTCGTCGGCGCCAATGCAACCATCCGGGAGGGAGTGACGATTGCCCCCGAATGCCTCATCGGCTCCGGAGTGACCATCACGAGCAACACCCTTGAGAAGGGGGTTTACCTGGGGCGATCCCCGCAGCTGCTGCCGAAGGGGAGTGACAGGCTGACCACATGGCTCACCTGGTCCGTACCGAAGGGGGGAACGACGAGGAAAGCGCCCCGGTCAACCTGACATCGCGGCCCTCGGATGCGGGGTGCGTCGGGCCGGTTGACTTGTACGGCGTCGGCACGACGCAGGAAACGAGAGAGTCTGCGAGACCGTTTCATGCCGTTCGGCCCGCGACATGCGTTACATGCCTGTTACGACGCGACCGATTCGTCACCATCGATTCCATTGAAGGGAGGCTGTGTTCCGATGAGTATTCTTGCACATCTCGAAAAATTTTTATTGGAGGAGGTTGCCGTTGATACCAGTCGAAAGTCGCTGGCGCCGGATGATGATCTGCTCGAGCAGGGGGTTGTCGACTCGATGGGAATCCTGAAGCTGGTCGCTTACATCGAGGAGACCTATGGCGTGCAGATAGACGACGAGGATGTCATCCCGGAGAACTTTCAAACCCTCGCGTGCATGGTGACGTTCATCGAACGCAAAACGCGGGGCAAGTGACGGACCAGCTCGTGGTTCCGACCCGGCAGAAGGCAGGGCGAAGGATAACGGAACGGTGCGATGCAGCCGGACCAATGGCGGCGAAGCGGTGGATGAGCCTTCACGTTTATTGTGCCGTCGTCTGTGCAGTGCTCAAGATACATTTCAAGAGTGCGGCGCGTTCGGTTTCGATTTCCATCGGAGGCTGTTCCGCGACTCCGCTGCTTTGCTGAGAAGGAAAGGGCGCCTGATCTTTGAAATTGCAGCAGGGCAGGAAGCGTGGAACGACCGGTGTTTTTGCGGGGAGGAGGAGTACGAACGGATTCAGTACTAGGAAGGCGGGACGGAAATCCGGGTGATCTCCGCCGTCAGGATGTGGAAGCGAAAGCGTTTTCCGCGAGTCGGTCGAGGGAGGCGGCATGCGTGTGATAACGGGAATCCGTGAACGGGGAAAATGAGGGTGCGAAATGAATTTCGAGTTCAGTGAGGAGCAGCTGCAGTACAAGATCAACGCCGTTGAGTTTGCGAAGAAAAAACTCAACGATGACCTGATCAGGCGGGATCGGGACGCCGCGTTCTCTCGCGAACTGTGGCAAATGTGCGCCGATTACGGAATTCTGGGTTTTTCGTTTCCAGAGCAGTACGGGGGAAACGGAGCGGACATCGTCAGCACGATGCTGCTCATGGAAGGCCTGGGATACGGGTGCAAAGACAGTGGGCTGCTGTTTGCGCTAAACGGGCAGATGTGGTCGGTTCAGATGCCCATTCTGAATTTCGGCACCGAAGAACAGAAAAACCGGTATTTGCCGAAACTGTGCCGGGGCGAGTGGATCGGTGCGGACAGCATCACGGAGCCGGACTCCGGGTCCGACGCCTACAGCCTTCGGACCACGGCAATGCTGGAAGCCGGGGAGTACGTCCTGAACGGCGCAAAGACATTTTGCACGATGGCCCCCGAAGCAGACGTGTTTGTCGTGTTTGCCACCGTGGATAGGCGAAAGGGATTCATGGGTGTAACCGGATTCATCGTTGAGCGGAACGCGCCGGGCTTTACCGTCGGCAAGGGCATCGAGAAGATGGGGCTTAGGACGGCTCCCTTCGCAGAGCTATTTTTCGAGGACTGCCGGATTCCAGCCGAAAACCGCCTCGGCAGGGAGGGAAACGGGGCGAAGATTTTCGATGACATCATCGAGTGGGAGCGGGGGTGCATCCTGGCAAGCTTCATTGGCGCGATGGAGAGACAGCTCGAGCAGTGCATCCGGTATGCCCGGGAGCGGAAGCAATTTGGAAAGTCCATCGGAAAGAACCAGTCCATAGCCAACCGTATCGTCGACATGAAGGTCCGGATGGAAACGGCGCGGCTGATCCTGTATCGGTTGGCATGGACGAAAGAAACACACGGAAAAGCCCCGATGGAGGCAGCCATGGCCAAACTGTACCTGAGCGAGGCATGGGTCCAGTCCTGCCTCGATGCGGTCCAGATCCACGGGGGGTACGGCTACACGACGGAATTCGAGCTGGAGAGGGACTTGCGGGACTCCATCGGCAGCCGAATCTATTCCGGGACAAACGAGATTCAGCGAAATATCATTGCCCGCTACCTGGGGCTGTAACCCGTCGGGCGGGAAGGGTGCGCAAGGCAAATGACGTACCACATTTGGGGCTGGCAGGCTTGCGCCGCTGGAAGGAAATGAGGATGCGTTGCGCATCCGCAACGCAATGACCCCGGGCGGCACGTGACAGTTGCCAGACGAACGGACGAATCGTACCCCTTCAAACGAGGTGATGATGCATGCTTTACTTGTTGCACCAGCTTGTATCGGAAAGCGCTCTGAGATTTCCTGAACGGATAGCCGTTCGCTTTCAGGGCCGCGGCATCACCTATGCGGATCTGGAGAGCGAGTCAGGCAAACTGGCCCGGGTCCTCGGCGGAAATGGGCGTGAAGAGAGGGGACAGGGTCGGGATTCACTTGAACCGGTCCATCCACTCCGTCATCGGGGCCCTGGGGATCCTGAAGGCGGGGGCGGCGTACGTGCCCATCGATCCCATGGCTCCTGCGGCTCGCATCGACTACATCGTGAACAAGTGCGGGATACGCCATCTGATCACATCGCAGAAAAGGCTCGGGGCCCTGGAGGGAGTCTTTCCCTCGGGTGCCCCGCTGCAGGGAGTATTCAGTCATGGACGGCCGGGAATCCCGGCCGCAACCGTTCGGGTCGGCGGTCCAGGTCGATTGGGAGGAGGTCCGGGACGGAATCCCCGACGGCGACCGAGATGCGGCGAGCCTGGATTCCGACCTTGCGTATATCCTGTTCACGTCGGGATCCACCGGCAATCCGAAGGGGGTCATGATCACACATCGCAATTCCCTTACCTTTGTCGATACGGCTCACGATTTTTTCGGGATCGACAAGGAGGATCGGTTTTCGAACATCTGCCCTCTGCACTTCGACATGTCCGTCTTCGATCTGTACGTAGCGTTCAAGGCGGGGGCATCCGTGGTCATCATCCCGGAGAGCGCGGCGATTTTTTCTGCGAAGCTGGCGGAAACCATCGAAAAAGACAGAATCACCGTGTGGAACTCCGTGCCGTCGGCGCTCTCCCTCCTGGCCAACTATGGGAAGCTGGATCAGCACGACCTGTCGGGATTGAGGCTGGTTCTCTTTGCCGGCGAGGTGTTTCCTGTGAAATATCTGCGGCGGCTCAAGGAATGCGTCCCGGCGGCGAGGTTCTGCAATATGTACGGGCAGACGGAGGCCAACACGTCGACTTATTACTGGGTCGACCGGGTTCCCGCGGACGACAGGCAGGTGCTTCCGATCGGCAAATCGCTCCCGAACTTCGACGTGTTTGCCCTGGACGAGGACGGCCGCAAGATCGAAGGGCCGGGACACGAGGGCGAATTGTTCGTGAGAGCCTCCTCGGTCGCCCGCGGCTATTGGGGGGACGAGGAAAGAACTCGGCAAAACTTCGTGCGGAACCCCCTGCTGCCGGACCTGAACGAGACGGTGTACCGGACGGGCGACCGGGTCCGGATGGACCCCGACGGGAATTACGTGTTCCTCGGCCGCAAGGATCACATGATCAAGAGCCGGGGCTACCGGATCGAGATCGGGGAGATCGAGGCCGTGCTGCAGAACCATCCCGGCGTCCGGCAGGCCGTCGTCGTCCCGATACCGGACGATCTCATCGGCAACCGGATTTCCGTGCTGATCGTTCCCGCGGCGCGGGAAGGGATCGGGAAGGAGGAGATCCTCGCCTACTGCTCCGGCCATCTGCCGAAGTACATGATCCCGGAGATCGTGGAGTTCCGGGACCGCCTGCCGACGACCTCCTCGGGAAAGGTGGACCGGGCGAAACTGGCGGCGGTGGAGAGGCCCATAGGAAATCGCGGCGCGAGAGAATGCAGGGCCGCGGGTCCACGGCGGTGAACATCCGGTGACCCGGTGAGCGCTGAACGGTGCGCTCGAACGAGTGCAAAGAATCCAGGGGAAAGGAATCGTCAATGAAGAAGATCATACGTAACGATTGGCGCCGGGTCTCCGGCGAGCCGTATGCGTCAGGGCGAGACATTCTAAGCGCATGACCGACATCCGGAGGGGTTCGATGTCGATCGGGTGCGATTCGTGGAGGGGGGCGTTCTTTCCCTGGATCCGAAGGCCGGGCATTTGGTCAGCGTGATTGCCGGGAACGGAAAAGCCGTGCGGCCGGAAGATCGGCAGTGCGGAATTGCGCCTGGAGGCTGGCGTGCACCTTTACATTCCCCCGGGCATGCCGTTGGCGGTCGAGGCCGAAGTGGGGACCGAACTGGTGAGCGTCTCGTGCCCGGACGCGTCGCGGGCGCGCGGGGACGGAACTTCTGGTCCGGAACGAGAGATACCTGGCGGCCTGCGCGGCTCCCTCGCAGCCGCTTCGCTGGATTCTGACGCCCCAGTACCTGAGCCGGAGAGTATTTCTGCACCATGACAGGACGCTCCTGTCCCGATCCGGGAACCCGGTGTCCTGGTTTCGCACCACGATGTTCGATGTCGGAGGCCTGCCGGGGAACGAGGAAGGCGAGCCCGTGTTCAAGATGTCGTACAACTCCCGGACGGAATTCAACGTGTGCTACGATGTAAAGGGAACCGCGCGCGTCCGCATGGCCCTGCACCCCTATTCGGATTCGGGACAGCCATGGGGACCCTGGCATTCGCTCGACGGGGATGCGACCTACCACTTGAACGAGACGGCGGGAGGGCCGGAGGAGGAATGCCGGATCGACGAAAAGACAGGGAAAAAACGATATTTCCGAAATAAGCACGAGGTCTTTATCGCGGACGGGCACGTGTCGCTCTTCTGCCTGTTCGACCCGGCTCCCACTGGCGCGGAGCGGCACAAGCCGGGCGAGTACAGCGACTACGAGCCCCTGTCGGAGATCGTCGGAACCGAGTGGTACGAAGCGCCAGCAGAAGGAAATGGCGAGGTTCGATGAGATGGTGGACCGGCTCTCTCTTGCGCAAGCAACAGGGGAACTGAATGCAATGCGAAGGTCTCGTCTATGGGACACCTATGTCACGGGCCGGGAGGCGCAGATGTCATTTGAAAGGAATCTGATCTCAGGGAAGGTCGCCGAGGGTCAGGGCCGCGAAGGTGTCATCTGCCCATGGATGCAGAGGGAATCCGAGTCGTGAAAGGGGATTCGAAGAAACTGGATCGCACATGCCGAGTCTGCTGGAAGAATTTTACGCCGCGTGCGTCAACCCTTCTCAATTGAAACCGAAGTGTGGCGGGGTTCTTCTCTCGGGATGGCCGCATGCCCGGCAGAAAAGAGTGAAGCGTAGCCGCATCCATTCTGCACAGAGAAGACGAAACCGTCCCGGAGGTGTTCAGCGATGCGATGTGCCGGATTCGAACCGGACTTCTTCCGGCGGGCGGCCTCTGAACAGGAAAACGAGTGGACTTGCAGAGGATGGAGATTGAGCCCGCTGCAAAAACGGCAAACCATCTGGGTTTTTTGGATGGAATCCGCGGTGCTGCGGCCCTGTACGTCATGCTGGCGCATTGCATGATTTGGGGAGGTTGGTATTGGAATCCGCTGCCAAACGCGAAAATTGCCGTGGACATCTTCATGGTCTTGTCCGGATTCCTGATGGTCTTTCACTACCGGGTCCGCGAAGGGACAGAACCGATAGAATCGTGGCGGACAGCCGCTCGATTCTGGGTGCGTCGTTACTTTCGTGTTGCCCCCGTGTATTACCTTCTGCTGGCCATCGTATATGTCTCCTGGGGCACACTGGTCCAGGGATATACGACGCTGCAGCAAATCAATCCGGATCAATGGCAGAAACCGTCGATTTATGATCCCGACCATTATCAGATGGACTGGGTCAACGTGCTAGTTCACGCTTCCTTTCTTTTTGGATTGTCCCCTCAGTATGCTTTCTCCAACATGACGCCCGATTGGAGTATCGGCCTGGAGATGCAGTTTTACGCGGCATTTCCTGTGCTGTATGTGCTGTTGAGGAGATACTCTTGGGTTTGGATAGCCATGGTTTCACTGGCCCTGAGTATGGTCTGCAATCGTTTATTTCTCGCTCTTCCCGGAGCCCTGCCTGGCACACTGGGATTATTCCCGGAGCCATCATTCTTGCTGATGAAGCTGCCGCTCTTCATTGTCGGGATGCTGGCATGTGAGATTTACTGTCTGCATCAGCAAGCACCGGGAAAGTGTGTGCTGATGACGATGGGTGTTCTTCTGGTCACGGCTACGTATGCGATTTGGGTCAGTATCGCCACGGGAATCATTCTCTGGCTGGCATGGAGCCGCGCTGCCGAAGCAGGAGACGGACTGGATTGGATACGTCGATGGCTGGAAGCCTCCTTGAGCAACCGATATGCAAAGCTCATGGCCGATTGTTCGTATTGCGTCTACCTGATGCACGGCCTTTTGATTTCTGCTCTAGGCGGGGGATGGCTGTTTCTTAATCCTGCCTTTTTAAGCCTCAGTCCCCCCTCCGCGTAGGGATTCTCATGTCCATCGTCTGTCCCGGGACGTATCTGGCGTCATTCCTGCTTCATCACCTGCTCGAAAGACCGGGCATCAACATGGGTCGTTGGGTGATTCATCGCTGGATTCCCCTTGCTGACGCTGCGAAAAAGTGAAGGCCGTTACTAGCCTGAGGCCCTTTGCTAGCAAAGCGCCTCAAACTGAGCGGGCCGCGCTGGAAAGAAGGCATTCTTGCGAAGCGGGTCAGCAGTAGACAGTTCTGGATACAATTCGACTTGAGTGGTAGAATCAAATGTCGAACAGACCTCATAATCTCTCTTCCGTGAGAATAGATTCATTTATTCGAATCAATGACAGAAAAGTTAAAAAAGGACGAACTCACCCAAAAGACGATCCGCGCCCTCTCGTGGAGCCTTCTGGAATCTGTCGGAGTGCAGACCGTGAGGTTTGCATTCGGGGTTGTCCTTGCGCGACTGCTTTATCCTGAGCAATTCGGGCTAATCGGGATGCTGTGGGCATTCATTGTGGTGGCGCAATCCGTCACCGACAGCGGATACGGTGCAGCCCTGATCCAGAAGCAGGAGGCGACGGACGTCGACCTCAATTCGGTCTTCTATTTCAATATCGTGATTGGGCTGGCTGCGATGGGTCTGATCTGCCTCATCGCCCCATGGATTGCAGCATTTTTCAATCAGCCGCAACTGACATCGCTGACGCGGGCTATGTCGGTCATCATCGTGCTCAATTCGATCGGGGAGATCCATTTTACGCTCATACACAAGAAGTTGGATTTCAAAGTGCTGACCAAAGTCAGCCTTACCGAAACAGCGATCTCCGGCACCATCGGCATTGCGTTTGCGTTCATGAGTTTCGGCGTGTGGAGCCTCGTGGCCCAGCAGGTATCCGGTTCGATCATTCGCAACCTCTTGCTGTGGTGCTTCAATTCGTGGCGTCCGGCCTTCGTCTTCAGTTTTTAGTCTCTGCGGAAGCTATTCGGGTTCGGGTCGAGAATGCTTGCTTCGGGTTTGCTTGAGCAGATATTCTCAAATCTTTATCAGTTGGTGATCGGGAAATTATTTACGGCGGCGGATCTGGGTTACTTCATGCGCGCCAAGACATTCCAGGAAATTCCGACAAACATCGCTGTCCGGCACTGGTCTCTCGGGTTGTATTCCCCGTTTTTTCCAGCATCCAGGATGATACGGCGCGTCTGAAGACCGGGTTGAAGAAAGCACTGACCACGCTTGTCATGATTCAATTTCCCATGATGATTGGGATGGCCGTCGATTGCAAAACCTCTCGTATTGACTCTGTTGACGGATCGATGGGCGGAATGCATACCCTACCTCCAACTGCTGTGTTTTGCCGGCCTGCTCTATCCCGGCGCACTTGATGAACCTGAACGTGTTGATGGCGCTGGGCAGATCGGACCTGTTTCTCCGGCTGGAGATCATGAAAAAAATCCTGATCGTCATCAGCATCGCCGTGACCTGGCAGTGGGGCATATCAGCCATGATCTACGGCCTGATCGTCCTGTCCGTATTGTGTTTCTATCTGAACAGTTACTACACAGGAATTCTGATCGGCTATACGTTGTCGGCGAGCAGACTCGGGACATGCTGCCCTATCTGCGTCATGGCCGTGCTGATGGGGGTTTCCGTGTATGCCGCGGGACATGCTGCCGATGCAAGCGATTGGCAGATGCTGCTCCTGATCGAAATGACGGTTGGGATTGGCGGTGTATGTTTTCTTGTGCCGGGTTTTCCGGCTGGCGGCGTTCATGGAGATATGGGCGATGGGATGGAAGAAGGATACATGGCGACATGATCGGGCAGAAGCGTGCAGGGGATCGAGGTCGGCCAGTCAGGAAACGGGGAGAGAGGATCATGGAGCCTATTAGTCAGCGTACTGATGATCACGTACAACCATGCGCCGTACATCGAGCAGAGCGATCGAAGGGGTCCTGCAACAAAACGAACGGATTTCCCGTATGAGCTGGTCATCGGGGAGGACTGCTCGACGGACGGGACTCGCGAAATCGTGCTTCGAATATCAAAAGAGATACCCGGAACATCATCCGGGTGATCACGTCGGATCAGAATGTCGGGTTGAAGAAAAATGCATCGCGCACCCGAAGGGCCTGCCGGGGGAAATACATCGCGTTCTGCGAAGGAGACGATTACTGGCATCACCCGGAGAAGCTCCAGATGCAGGTGGATTACCTCGAGAGCCATCCGGAATGCGGCCTGGTGTATTCGAATTACAATGTGGACAACGTCAAGTCAAAGACCCTGATTCGGGATTTCATTACATACAAGAAATGGAAACGTGCAGGATAAACTGAGGTCCGCTGTATTTCCTCGATGGAGAAATGTCCGTGACAATTCTTACCTGCACGGTGATGGTGAGGAGCGAGCTGCTGGAGAAAATCATCGAGGCGGATCCGTACCTGCATGAAAGCGGCCATTTTATGATGGGCGACATCCAGATGTGGGTGGAAATGTCTGCGATCGCTGAGACAGGATATATCCCGGAATCTCTTGCGACCTATAGCGTTTCGGAAGAATCCGCAACGAGGAGCCAGAAGGATCGTGAACGAATTGAGATTTCAGGCATCCCTCAGCGAACTGACGCTGTATCTGAGCGAGAAATACAGGATGCCGGAAGACGTCCGGCAGCGTCGACGTGGAGCAGTGGTGCGATGCGTCCGCTGCGACTGGCCTTTGCATGAAAGGAATGCGGCATTGGCGAAGGAAGTGAGGAGACGAAAGATCGATATTCACATGGCAAGACTGGTGTCGGTATTACGGGGCCCGTAATGCTATCGGTTCACTATGGCTATATGTTCTGTTCGCTGTCGTTGAAGAATCGTCTGATCCAGTCAGAAAGGAAAGAGTGGTATGAATAAGAACAATTATGAAGCGATTTCTCGCGAAGAAGGTGTGCGGACGTGAGCAGGGGGAAAGCACGCAGAATCTGCATGCTTACCGCGCGGGGGTACGCGCACAATGCCTTCCGGTGCGGGTTCTACGAGGCGCAGGACGTGCTGGCGGGGATCGACGACGTCGATCTGATCGCACTTCGGCCGAAACCGCACTATGCGATCCGTCAGCCCCTGCAGAAATACCTGGTCTGGCACGATTTCACGGGCGTGTCGTGTCCATGAACATGGTCTTGAGCCCGTGCGACATGGCGGGCGAGTACGAGCTGTTCGTCGCCCATGTCCCCCATATCCAGGACCTGATCCAGCTGTCCGCCGTCAAGGGCTGGAAGGAGCGCTGCCGGCGGAGCATCTGCTGGATCGACGAGGTCTACGCCGCCGACGTAGCGGCCTACAGGACCTGGCTTTCCGTCCTGAAGGACTTCGACCACGTGGCGCTGGGCATGAGCGGGACGGTGGAGACCTTCAGCCGGGTCTATGACCGCCCGTGCCACTTCGTGCCGGGCGCGGTCGACGCGCTCCGGTTCAGCCCACTGCCGGATCGCCCGGAGAAAGTCGTCGACATTTACAGCATCGGCCGGATCGGGGACGGTTTGCACCGTGCCCTGCTGGATTTCGCCGCCGCGGGGAAACGGTATTACCTGCACGACACGTTTCTCGCGTCGCATGCCTCCGTCTACGATCACCGGCAGCATCGGCAGCTGATTGCGAACACGGCCAAGCGGAGCCGCTATTTTCACGTTGCGCCCGCGAAGATGAACGTGCCGGAGGAGACGAGGGGGCAAAGCGAGATCGGATTTCGCTACTACGAGGGGTCGGCGGCCGGGGCAGTCCTGATCGGCCAGGTCCCGCAGTGCGAGGCGTTTCAGACGATGTTCGGCTGGCCCGATTCCGTGATCGAAATAAGCCCCGACGGGTCCGATGTGGCGGCCGTCCTTTCGCGGCTGGAGGCGGACAGGGAACGGGTGTCGGCCATCGGCAGGCGCAATGCGGCGGAGGCGCTTCTCCGTCACGACTGGCTCTATCGATGGAAACGGATCTACGAGATTGTCGGACTGAGCGTAACGGATGAAATGAGGCTGCGGGAGGATCGGCTGAAAACGCTGGCGGAAGCGGCAAGCGATCCGGGATAGCGTGAGGGGATGGCGTGGAAACGCAATGATGGAGGCCTGCCTCTGCGCGGAACCGCGCGGGATCGCGCGGGGGTTCATCCGGCGCGAGACGGAGCGGGCAATCGGCGATTCGGGAGTGCAGGGCGGGGCGGGCGCGGCTTGCGATGAATCAGACGTCGATCTGGTCGCTCGAATATCTGATGGGACGGTGGAGCCCCGGCATCGGCGACCCCCACTTCATGGGATGGTTCACGGCGGTCTCTTACCTGGTCTGTGCCGTCGTGGCGGCGTTTTTCGCCACGTTCCTCAATCAGATGGAGGAAAAACGAGACTGCCGATTCTGGCTGATGATCACGTTGCTGATGCTGTTCCTCGGGAGTCAACAAGCAACTCGACCTCCAGTCGTTATTTGCCGAAGTGGGGAGGCAGATTGCGCTTGCCCAGGGTTGGTATCCCCAGAGGCGTGTTGTGCAATTTTCCTTTATCGCCGTCTTCGTAACGATACTGATCGGAGCCTTCCTTTGGTTTGCGAAAGCCTGCCGCGATCTATTCAGGCGATACCTGATCGCATCCTTCGGATTATTGTTTCTGATCGGTTTTGTCATCCTCCGAGCCTCGGCATTTCATCATGTCGACGAGATGATTCAATATGACCTCCATGGGATCAAGATGAACTGGGTGCTCGAATTGACGGGTATCCTGCTGATTCTCGTGGAGGGGATTGAAAGCATTGGCGGATCCACTGCTCGACTCCGCAAGGATCTGACCGGGGACCTGGAAACGGGCTGTGCGGGGAAATGCGTCTTGTCGCGATGAGCGGAACGGCAGCAGGCGGCGGATCTTCACGGGTTGCGGAAGACGGCGCAGGGGAGGAAAGCGGCAGGACCGTCAATCGGTCGGTGTCTGAATCAGGGCGGGACGAAATCCCGCCCTTATTCTTTTGCCGAAGACGGCAGGGACTGCCTTTCGGCCGGGGCCGTCCTCTTTCATCTGGATCATCTTCATCACAGGCTTGCGCGGCGATCCATGCTTTTTCTCAACAGAGGCGATCAAAGAGACAATCATCCGCCAGTTAGCCGTTGGGGCGCGGCGTCTCTTCGACGTTAACTTGTAAGATTGTTTTCACGGAAGGGAAGCGGGCTGAATTCCGGGAGAAGGGGTTCAGCCCTCTTCTCTTTTGTCCGGGAAATCCTGCGGCGAGGACGAGCGCCGACTCGGCGATTTCTCTTTCTCCGCGAGCCGTTCCTGTAAGTGTTCGACCTTTGCCGCCAGCTTCGCCCGGCTGTCGTAGCTCTTTTTCATCTCCCGGAAGAACTTGGTGAAAACCTTTTCCAGGTCTTCCCGGTTTCCGTTCCGGGCCTGCAGCTCCCGCGTCAGGTTCCGGGTCTCGTTCTCCTGCGAAGCCAGCCTCTCCTCCAGCATGCGGATCCTTGCCTGCATTTCCTGAAGAATCGGTGTGGCCGTTTCGGATGCTCCGACCCCCTCCTTTTCCTTTTCGTCGGGAAAGGAGTCCTGCGTATCCCCCTTCGTTCCCAGATTTCTTGCCTGGGCAACCGCCTCGATCAGGTCACGGCCGATGATCTTTACATCATCGGCGTATCCGTACACAAAAGCGGCATCGCAGAGAGAATTGATGAGCCTGGGGATGCCAAGGGAGTGCTTGTAGATGGCCTTGAGGGCCTCAGGATCAAAAACATCGAGATTCTGAGCCCCGGCAACCGTAAGACGATGACGGATGTAGCCGTCGACCTGCACCTGGTCCAGCGCATCGAGGTGGCAATAGACTGTGATCCTCTGGACGAACTGTTCCATGCGCTTCTGCTGAAGTTTCTCCTTCAACTGGGGCTGGCCCACGAGAATCATCTGGATCAGGTGGTGCTTTTCGGATTCCAGGTTGGAGAGCATCCGGATTTCTTCCAGCGACCGCTCCGGCAGGTTCTGGGCCTCGTCGATGATCAGGATGACCCGTTCCCTCTTTGCGAATTGCCGAGGAGATAGGCATAGAGACGGGTCAGCAGGAGCGTCTTGTCGGCATTGGCCACCTCGAGGTCGAACTCCTGACAGATCATCTTCAGCAGTTCCTGGGGGTGAACGAAGGTGTTGTTGATGATGCCGACATGGATGGTCTGGGGGATCTTGCGCAGGAGATAGTTGATCAGGGTCGTCTTGCCGGAGCCGATTTCGCCGGTCACGACAACAAATCCCTTGCTTTCCTGGATGGCATACTCCAGGTGGGAGTAACATTCTCATGACCCGGGCTCATGTAGAGGTAGTCCGGGTCCGGGGTCAGGTTGAAGGGTTTTTCCTTTAATCCGTAAAAAGACTCGTACATTCGTTCGTCGTTCCTTTAATCCAGCGATTTGTTAAAAACCGTTCCGATGATGGGCTTGTTTTTCATCATCTCCAGTACTTTCAGAACATCTTCCTTCTTTGTCTTTTCCGCCTCCACGACGAGGAGGATCCCGTCCACCAAATTGGCCAAGACAAGCGGATCGGCCGATGTCAGAACCGAAGAGGTGTCAAAGATGATGAAACGCTCCGGATACCGTTCTTTCATCTCTTTCAGCAGAGCTTTCATCTTTTCCGAGCCGAGCAACTCCGCCGAATTGGTGTGAGGGCTGCCGCCGCGGAGTATGACAATCCGATCCATTCCCGGATTCACGAGACCGTCGGTCATCGGTTTTTTGTCGACCAGGCAGTCCGCAAACCCGGGCCCATCGTCCAGCCCCATGTATTTGTGAATGGTCGGTTTCTTGATGTCGCCATCCACCAGCAGGACCGTTTTATTGAATTGATGCGAAAAGCTGATCGCAAGGTTGATCGCCGTCAGGGTCTTCCCCTCGCCGGGATTGGCGCTCGTGATCATGAGGGTGTTTTTCCCCTCTTCGCTCATGGTGTTCAGGATCTGCGTCCGCAGAATCTTGAGTCGATCCGCTTCATCCCGGGTACAGACGGAAATCACCCGGTTTCTGTGCAGGAGATCCTCATCGCACTCGATGACTTTCGTGCTCGAGTAGACGGGTTTCAGCGGTTTGTATTGAGCCCGGGTTGTTTGTTCGGTCTGTGGGACCGCCGGTTCGATGCTTCGTCCATCCCCCGTCTCAATCTTTTCTCTGTCTTGTTTTGCTTTCTCAAGGGCCTGTCTCAATTTGCTCATGCTCGGTTGATCCTCTATACAGGTTTCGTCATCTTCTGCCGGAAAATGACTCTCATCCTACCTGCTTCTCCTTTATTTTTCCTTCCTTGCCAGATTCGATGCTCCCCGGTGCAAATCCTCGAATACCCGTGAAATGATATTCTTTTCCGATCTGGCTTTCTTTTCCTCGTCGGTTATCACATACGGCATGATGGTCAATACGGGGACCTTCGTAATTTTGCGCAGTTGCTCGGGGGATTTGATGGAATGATCGAGGTTTTCCGTCATGATGGAGGCAAACAGCCCGGCAAACAGGGACAGGAAAAGTCCGGCCAGCATGATTTTTAACCGGTCCGGCTTTTCCGGTTTAAGGGGAACCCGAGGCTCCTCGATGACCAGGAATCGTTCTCCAAGCTGGGTGTCCTCGATTTCTTTCGCTACTTTTGCATCGGTCAGCTTGGCCAGCGTCTCATTGTACTGCCTTGACGCGTTATCGTAGTCCTGGGCCAGTTTGCTGTATTCGCTCTGCACCAGTGAGGACATCTGGCTCTTTCTGGCGAATTCGCTGATCTTCCTCTGGATCTCGTCCCGCTTTCTGATTTGCCGGTTCAGCTCGTCTTCCGCGGAATTCGATCTTGCCTGGCGCCGGCTTCGTTTCTGCTCTTCGACCTGCTTCGATAAAACGGATATCTCTTCTGACAGTCTGCTTCACCGTCGGGTCATCGGGTCCGGAGTTCTTTTTCAGCTCGGCATGCCGGTTTCTGAGTGCCTCGAGTTCGCTTTCTTTCTTGCTCAGCTCGTCCGATATGCCCAACTGGTTTTCAAGCCTTTGAATTTCGGCTCTCGTTTTTCGGACATCGGGATGCTTGTCCGAATATCTGGACTGCAGGCTCGTGAGTTGTGCGCGCAATTGCGTCAGGCGAACCATCGGATCGTTCGAAGGTTGTGCGCCTGCCACCCCTCCACCGGCAGGGACATTGGAAGCCAGTTGAGATCCGGATGTCCCGGCTTTCAGTTCTTCCAGTTGCTTGATCCTGGCATTGACCTCTTCGAGCTGCTGGTTCAGGCGATAGGTCTGCTCGAGATTGAAAGCCATGTTCTCGGGAAATTCGCCGGCATGCGCTCTCTTGAAATCGTTGAGTCTTTTTTCAACAGCATTTGTCTGTTCTTTTAATTGATTGAGTTTCTCCTGTAATACCGCTGTGGCCTGCTTGGTGATCTGATCCCTTCTTTGGAGATTTTTTTCAACATAGAGAGAGGAGAGCTCTGTTGCAACTTTATGAGCCGTCAACGGATCGTCGGCTGAATAAGAAAGTCTAAAGGCAACCGTCTGGCTGGGGCTATATGACCTGGGATCGATATCTCCGGACTTGATCGTTTTCAGTTCTATATTCTTGCGCATATCATTCAGTGCGGCCTCAACGGCACGCGGATCATCCGGATTTGGAATCAGGTTGAGTTTCTTGGAGATCTGAAGCAACTTGTCCTGTGTCAAAATCTGCTGGGTGATAACTTGCAGGCGCTCCTCGACAAATCCCATGGAAACGCTTTTCAGAAGCTCGCCGGCTATCTGTCCTTCGATTAAAATCGTCGCGGAGGATACATACACCTTGGGTGAGAAAAGAGCGAAGAGGACCGATCCGGCAAAAACAAGAGATGAAATAACAATGAATATCTTTTTCCGCCTTCTGATGAACCCTTTGACAAATTTAGCGTCTATTTTTTCCGGTTGTTCGCGCATAGGCACCAAGCTATCCTCAATAAAAAATCGATTTGTTATGAATTGTCACAGCCTGTCGACTATGTATACGGCAATTTCGCGTATGTCTTCATGCAATAAATACGCCCCTATTTTCCCTGAATTCTTAAAAAAATCAAGAGATTATTTGATTCTGTCCGCCATGACTGCATCGTGTAACTCACCGCTTTCATTATTCAAATAGCGATATTGAATACTTTCCTCGTATTTTTTGCTCCAGATGCAGTGAAGATAAAAATGTGTAACCATTATATACATTACAATAAATCCATGACGGATATGGAGTAAGGTCGCTTGATTCGAATTGAACCTGCAAACTTTGCAGCTTAAGGGAGGAAAGGCTACATGATGTGCAGGAAAGAGACGCCGGGCTGGTGCATGACGCAGTGAAATGCAATGGGTTTATACACTTGTCTTTCGCAGAAGCAGCTTGAGTTCCTCCAGCGTATCCGCCTCCTCGGGCGGCTTGTCCTTCCACTTCACGATGCGGGGCGAGCGGAGGGTCAGGCCCGATTTGTGTCGCGCAGACGTCTCGATGCCCTCGAAGGCGATCTCGAAGACGAGCTGCGGACTCACGGAGCGCACGGGTCCGAATTTCTCGAGGGTGTTCTGCCGGATGAAGGCGTCGATGCGCCCGATTTCGTCATCGGTGAGCCCGGAGCAGGCCCTGGCCACGGGAACGAGGTCGCCCCGGCGCCAAACCCCGAAGGTGTAGTCGGTAAAAAGGTTTTCCCTCCCAGCCTGTCCGGGCCGGGCGTAGATGAGGATCGCGTCGATCGTGTGAGGCTCGATCTTCCACTTCCACCAGCTGCCCCGGTGCCGCCCCGCCTCGTAGGGCGAATCGAGGTGCTTGAGCATGAGCCCCTCGGCTTGCACGGCGCGACACTCCCGGCGCCTCGCCGTCAGATCCTCCCAGCTTGCATCTTTCAGGATCTCCGACAGGCGGAGGCGTCCCTCAAAGCCGCGTTGTCCGAGAATCCTCTCCAGTTCGGCCCGCCGATTTCGCAGGGGCTCCGTCCGGATGTCCTTTCCCTGCGACTCGAGGAGGTCGAAGGCCATGAAGATGACGGGAATCTCCTCGAGGATCTTCCGGGTCGGTGACTGGCGCCCGATCCGTCTTCTGCAGCAGGCTGAAGGGCAGGGGGCTTCCGTCTTTCCAGGGGAGGATCTCCCCGTCGATGACCGTGCCGTCCGGCAGGGTTGCCGCTGCGTCCGCAAGCTCGGGAAATGTCCGTCCAAGCAGCTCCCCGCCCCGGGACCAGATGAAGGCCATCCCGCCGCGTTTGACGACCTGGGCCCGGATCCCGTCCCGTTTCCATTCGGCGCACCACTGGCGCCTGTCTCCGAGGGTCTCGGGCAGCGCGTCGAGCGGGAAGGCGAGCTGGAGCGGGTAAGGGCGGCTCACATCCGCCTCCCCCCGGTCCGGCGAGAGGAGCCAGCGGAAAAACTCTCCTGTGGGCTCCCAGGCGCTCATGAGCCGGTGCGAGATGACGGTGGCTTCCAGACCGGCGAGCTCGCCGAGTGCCCGGATGATCGTCTGCCGCGAGATGCCCACACGGAGATCCCCCGTGATCATCTTGTTCCAGACAAGCCGCTGCCTGTCGTCCATCTCCCGCCAGGTGCCGAGAATGGAGTCCCTGAGGGATGTCTCATCGTCATCCTGCAGCGGCAGAAGCCTCTCCTCCACCGTTGCCCGCAGCCCCAGGGGGCTCGACACCCCGTCAGCCGCCGGGAGCAGCAGCGCGATCGTTTCTGCCACATCGCCCACCGCCTCATTGCATTCGTCGATAAGCCAACCCGGTATACCCGCTGCCAAGGAGGCCCATTCTTTGAGTTTCGCCGTGGGGACAGTGCGCTTGATTTTGTCGCCGATAAGAAACCAGAGGGCCCAGGCCGCATCGTCGGGCGGCGCCTCGGCAAAGTAGCGCTTCAGCGCCTCGACCTTGCTGCGGTCTTCGTCGTCTCGTCGAGGGTGAAATAAAGGTCGGTAAACCGTTGCATAAGACACCGGGTTAATGGAGTAATGGAATGGTGGAATGATGGGGTTAAGGATACGGGATTCTTTTTATCACCCATTATTCCATCACTCCAATATTCCAGTATTCCATTCTTCCTTAATCTTCCGTCGTCTCATCGGCTGCAAACCTGGCCTTCAGCGGTTTGGCGTCGATGCCTTTCTCCCGGAGCATGCGCACGACGGGGGAGACAAAACCGTGGGTGACATGGACCTCTTCGGCCCCCGTTGCCGCGATCGTCTCCATCAGGCCGGGCCAGTCCGCGTGGTCCGAGAGAACGAAGCCGCGATCGACGCCGCGGCGGCGCCTCATCCCGCGGATGCGCATCCAGCCCGAGGCCAGGGCCGTCGAGCACTCGCCGAACTGCCTCATCCAGGTTGTGCCGCGGGCAGAGGGCGGCGCGAGGATGATCGCCCGGCTGAAATCACTTTTCTTTGTCGCCTTCTCCACGGGGAGCGTGTTCGGAAGCCCCACGCCGCTCATCCGGTAGCGCCGGTTCATCTCCTCCACCAGGCTGTGCGTATACACGGGACCCATGGAAGGATCGAGCCCCATGAGGACGCTCTGCGCCTTGCCGAGGACATAGGCCAGGATCACGCTGGCGCGGCCCGCTTCCTGGTTCGATCTCCACCAGGCACGGATCTCTTCGAAGACACGCGCCGGATCGTCCCAGCGATAGACGGGCAGCCCGAAGGTCGACTCGGTGATGAAGCTCTGGCATCGAAGAAGCTCGAAGGGCGTGCAGGTGGGGTCGGCCTGGATCTTGTAATCGCCGCTGAAGACCGTCACGTGCCCCCGGTGCTCGATCCGCACCTGGGCCGAGCCCAGGATGTGGCCGGCGGGGTGCAGCGACAGGCGATAGCCGTTGAGGTCGACGGCCTCCCCGTATTCCAGCAGCTGGATCGTGGCCTCGTTTCCCAGGCGTGTCCTCAGGACGTGGCTGCCCTCGCGGGATGCCAGGTAGTGCCCGCACCCCTTGCAGGTGTGATCGGCATGCGCGTGGGTGATGACGGCGCGATCCACGGGGCCCCAGGGGTCGATGTGGAAGCCGCCGGCCTCGCAGGCAAGGCCCCGCTCTGTCATGCGAAGGGGGAACATCATGACTCGAGTATGGCATAAACCCGCAAACCCTGCAACGGCACATGGGTTTCCGGACGTTTCCCCGTGCCCGCGGCACCCGGAAAATGTGCTTGACAGGCATTGCGGCGTGGCGATATGTTGCGCCGTGTGGTCTAAGGGGGGGACCATTCTGGAGGGAATAGGGGCCGGTGATCAAGGGTCTGTCAGCGGTTCCCGGTTTTTCTGTCAGAGTGTCAGCTCCCGGTCATCGAGAATTTTTTAACAGGAGGGAGCACGATGGCGCAGGGAATCGTCAAGTGGTTCAACGAGAAAAAAGGGTTTGGCTTCATTCAGCAGGACGGGGGCGGTGATCTCTTCGTCCATTACACGGCGATCAAGGCCGCTGGATTCAGGAGTCTGCAGGAGGGGCAGCGGGTCCAGTTCGAGATCGAGACGACGGACAGGGGCCCGAAGGCGAAGAACGTGGAGATGATGTAAGAAAAAAAAGACCCAGAAACAGGCGGTGCCTTCCCGGTGCCGCCTCTTTATTTTCCGGGTGCGACCGTCGGCGGGCGCCCGGAAATTTCTGATAGAATTCATGTCGAAAGGCTGATATAAGAAGAAATACTTTCCATCTTACTTGCATTCATTTTCCATCGCTCATTCTGAAAAGGAGGTGAGATCCCATGGCATCAGCGGCTTTTTTAAAGGAATGTAATGTCTTCGAGGGATTGAACGACGCGCAGATCGAGAAGCTCGCCGCGATTGCGAAAGAAGAAGCCTATCCGACCGGGGCCCTGCTCTACAAGGAAGGCGACCCCTCGACCCACCTGTATCTGGTCCAGCAGGGGAAAGTCTTTCTGGAAATGAAATGCGACATGGGACCCACCCGGCCCCCCATGCAGGTCATCATCGACGTGGTGACGCGCCGGGAGGCCTTCGGATGGTCCGCTTTCGTCGAGCCCAATCTCCACACCCTGAGCGCTCTCATTGCGGAGCCGACCAAGATGATTGTCTTCGAGGGCGGCAAGATGAGGGCCCTGATGGAGGAGGACTGCCAGATGGGTTTCGAAATCATGAAGGGGCTCACCAGGCTGCTCGCCTCGAGGCTCAATCACACCCGGGTGCTGCTCATCGGCGAGAGGGCCCTGGCGACCCTGACGTCGAACACGGAATACGCCTGAAAAAAGGCGAGCGGACTCTGAACGAACAAGAGGCGGGGATTGCGGTCCTCGCCTTTTTTCGTCTATCTCGTCTATTCAGTCTATTCGGTCTATTTCGTCGAAAGAATGGAACGATGCGACCATCAATCGGGTTCCGACGAAACGAGACCGAAAAGACTAGAAAGACCGAACAGACGGAATAGACCGAAAAGACGAGATCAGACCAGAGCATGCTTTCACTCCAGAACATCTCCAAGCAGTACGGCCCCAAGGTCCTCTTCGAGGGCTTCTCCCTGTTCATCGGCGAGCGCGACCGGATTGCCCTGGTCGGCTCCAACGGGACGGGCAAATCGACGCTGATGAAGATCGTCACGGGCGAGGTCGAGGCCGACACGGGCGCGATCCACAAGTCCCGCTTCTCGACCGTCGGCTACCTGCCCCAGGAGCTCATCGGGCACGCCGGCCGGACGCTCCTCGAGGAGACCCTGAAGGCCTTCGAGGATCTGCAGCAGCTCCAGGCTCGCTTTGACGAGATCTCCATGGAGATCCAGGCAAGGACCGCTGCCGGGGAATCCGGCCCCGAGATCGAGAGCCTGCTTGCCGACATGGGGCGCATCCAGCACCGCATCGAGGACGGCGAGGGCTGGCGGATCGAGGCCAGGGCCAAGGAGATCCTTTTCGGGCTCGGCTTCGGGGAGTCGGATCTTCACCGGCCCTCGGGGGAGTTCAGCAGCGGCTGGCAGATGCGGATCGAACTGGCGAGGCTCCTCCTGAGGGAGCCGTCGGTGCTGCTTCTCGACGAACCGACAAACCACCTCGACATCGAATCCCTCGAGTGGCTCGAGGCCTACCTGAAGTCCTACGCGGGGGCCGTCCTGCTCGTCTCGCACGACCGGCGCTTCCTGGACAACCTGGTCCGTCGCACCGTCGAGATCACCCAGGGGAGGGGGACGGAGTATGCGGGCAACTACTCCGACTATCTGCGCGAAAAGGAAACCCGGCGCGGACTCCTCGAGGCGGCCTTCGAGAACCAGCAGAAGATGATCCGCGAGACGGAGCGCTTCGTCGAGCGCTTCCGGGCCAAGAGCACGAAGGCAAGACAGGTTCAGAGCCGGCTGAAGCGCATCGAGAAGATCGATCTCATCGAGCTCGAGACCGATGAGCAGGAGATCGCCTTCCGGTTCCCGGCACCGCCCCGGTCGGGCAGGTACGTCCTGCAGCTCGAGGGCGTGGACAAGCGCTACGGAGACACTCGCGTGCTCGACGGGGTCTCGCTCACCATCGAGCGGGGGGACCGCGTCGCCGTGCTCGGTGTCAACGGCGCCGGCAAGTCGACGCTGGCCAGGGTCCTGGCGGGCACCGAGCCGATCCAGGGCGGGCGCCGCACCGAGGGGCACCAGGTCATTGCCTCCTACTATGCCCAGAACCAGGCCGATGCGCTCAACCCCGCGAGGACGGTGCTCGAGAGCGTCGAGGAGGTGGCGGCCTTCGGCACGGGGGGAAACCTCAGGACCCTGCTGGGTCATTTTCTCTTTTCCGAAGACGACGTGTTCAAGCGGGTGTCGGTCCTGTCCGGCGGAGAGAAGAGCCGGCTCGCGCTGGCGCGGATGCTCCTGGTGCCGGCCAATTTCCTGATCCTCGACGAGCCGACGAACCACCTCGACCTGCGCTCCAAGGAGGTCTTGAAGGATGCCCTGCGGGCCTTCGAAGGGACCTTCGCCATCGTCTCCCACGACCGCGACTTCCTGGCCGGCCTCATCACAAAGGTCATTGTGGCAAAAGATCGGGGGCTTGTGGTCTACCCGGGCTCCGTCGACGACTACCTGCGGATCTGGCACGAGAAAGAGGCCGGGGAGCAAACCGGCAGACAGACCGGAAAAAACGGCGCCGACCCCGATGCCGGCGAGCAGGAGCGGAAATCAGGGCGAGCGGGAACGCAAGCGCCGCGAGGCCGAGCGCCGCCAGGAGCGCTACCGGAGGCTCAAACCGCTGAAGGACGAACTCGAGGGCCTCCTTTCCCGGATCGGGCAGATGGAGAAACGCAAGGAGGAGCTGGAATCGATGCTTGCCGACCCGCGGACATACGGGGACGCCAGTCAGGCGCGCTCGGCGGGCTCCGAGCACCGCGAGATCGCGCCGGCCCTCGACGCGCTGTATCAGCAATGGTCGGTGGTTCAGGAAAAGATCGACGCGATTGAGCGGGAGATGACTGAGGCGGGGGAATTGTGAGCATAAAAAAAGGGGAGCCAAAAGCTCCCCTTTCCCGTATCCGGTCAAGTGCCGTGCCGATCAGCCGCACTCACCGCCGCAGCCGCCGCAGCCGTCGGCCTTCTGAAGGCTGGAGGTGATCGCGTAGCCCGACCCGCGGGGTGTCTCGACGAAATCGACCTTGATGGGTTTCACGTTTTCCAAAAGCGCCTTCTCGATCATGAAGGTCAGCCCGTTCGTGGTGAAAACTTCGTCGCCTTCCTGTGACTCATCCAGAGCCATGCCCAGGGAGGGCCCGGCTCAGCCACCCTCGTTGAGGAATATCCTGACGAGGGCTTTCTCGTTGCGTTCCTTGAAAAACGCAACCATCATCTCTTCCGCTTTGGGTGTGATTTCAAACATTTAAATTTCCTCCGGAGAAATTATCATCTTAGATTAATGTGCACACGATTTGTGCCTTGTCAAACGATATTTTAGGGGATAGGTAACAGGTGACAGCCGACAGCCAACAGATCCCTTCTATCTGGCTGTAGACTGTAGACCTGTCACCTGAAGCCTCACGTAAGATAGAATCCACCAGCTTAGAAATTGCGTTCCGCCGAAGTAAGGAGAGAACCCATCGCCCACTTTCTTCTGATCCACCCCCCCGTCGCCAAGGCCTGTGAGCCGCCGGGCGGGATTGCGCGGCTGGCCGGCTGCCTGAGGGAGCACGGCGTCGGGTGCACCGTCCTGGATGCAAACCTGGAAGGCCAGCTGGCTTTCCTCGAAGAGGCGGCCGGACCCGCCAGTCAGAAATTTGACACCTGGACGAACCGGGCCCGGCGCAGGCTCCCGGAGCATCTTGCCCGGCTGAGAAGCCCGGGGCTTTACGGCCATGTGGACCGGTACCGCCGCTGCGTCAATGACGTCAACCGCCTCCTGGCGCGGCGGGGGCGGCAGGCGGGCCTTTCCCTCAGCCTGGCCGATTACCAGGACCCCCGGTATTCCCCCCTCAAGTCCGGAGACCTTCTCCGGGCCGCCTGCGAGCATGAATCCAACCCCTTCCATCCCTGGTTCAGTCGAAGAATTGAGGCCCTCGTCGCCGATAGCAATCCCGCCGTTGCCGGCGTATCCCTGAACTACCTGAGCCAGGCCCTCTGCGCCTTTGCCATGATCGGCTTCATCCGGGAGCGCTTCCCCCGGCTCGTCATCGTGCTGGGCGGCGGGCTCGTGACGTCGTGGCTCAAGGGAACCGGCGGCCGCAACCCCTTCCCGGGGCTCGTCGACCACTGTGTCGCCGGCCCGGGGGAGGACTTTCTCCTGGGGCTTGCCGGGGTCGGGCCATGCGGGGAGCGTTTCCACCGACCCGACTACAGCGATTTTGCCTCAGGGGACTACCTTGCGCCCGGTCCGATCCTCCCCTACAGCGCCTCCCGGGGCTGCTGGTGGCGCCGGTGCACCTTCTGCCCGGAGAAGGCCGAGGGGCAATGCTACCGCCCCGTCCCGGAGGAGCAGGTCCAGGCGGACCTGGGAGCGCTCATCGGGGCGGGGCGCCCGTCCCTCATCCACTTTCTCGACAGCACGATGAGCCCGCGGCTCCTGGAGCACCTGGCCGATCATCCCCCGGGGGTGCCCTGGTATGGTTTTACCCGGGTGACCCCCAGGCTTGCCGATGCGGATTTCTGCAGGGCCCTGAAGGCGTCGGGCTGCGTGATGCTGAAACTCGGCCTCGAGTCGGGCGACCAGGGGGTGCTCGATGCCCTCGAGAAAGGGATCCGCGTCGACGAGGCCTCGCGGGCCCTGAAGGCCTTGAAGGGGGCCGGCATCGGCACCTATGTCTACCTTCTCTTCGGGACCCCGGCTGAGAGCCCCGCGGCGGCGCAGCGCACCCTGGAGTTTGCAGCAGGACATGCCGATGTGATCGATTTTCTCAACCTGGCGATCTTCAATCTTCCCGCCGGCTCCGACGAGGCGGCCAACCTGTGCGTCCACCCCTTCTCCGAGGGGGATCTTTCGCTTTACGTCGATTTCGACCACCCGGCGGGGTGGGGCAGACGGGAGGTGCGGGCCTTTCTGGACAGGGAGTTGCGCCGGCACCCCGCCGTTTCGCCCATCGTGCGGCGCCAGCCGCCGTATTTCACGTCCAATCACGCCCCTTTTATGCTAAATTTTTGTTGAAAATTTCGGAAAAAGACTACAGAGTGTGGGCGGATTTCCCGATCTTGATTGCGTATCTCCTCTAAATAAATGGATAAAAAGGGGAAAAGCGGCAAATTCCTTGCAAAGGAACTGTAAAGCAGAGGCAAGGGGACAAAAGGATTGGTTTCAGACCCTGACGGTTGCCATTCGGGCCGCCCCGGAAGCAGGCCCGGGAGAGGAAAAGGAAGCGACGCCGGCATGAGCATAAGCAGACTCAGCTTTAGGATGGACATTCGCAGAAACGTGACCCTGCGGAACCAGGTCGAGCAGAACGGACTGCTCATCATCGCCGTGGCGATGGCCCTCATCTACTGGATCTTCGACTCCATGGTGACGGACCAGTTCTGGACACGCCTGCTGGTGGTGGTCCTCATCTTCACCTACGGCATGATGACCCAGTTTCTCATCAACCAGCGCCGCGAGGCCGAGGAGGCCCTCCAGCACGCCCACGACGAGCTCGAGGAGCGGGTCCAGATCCGGACGGCGGAGCTGAGCCGCACCAACGAGGAGCTCCAGCGGGAGATCCGCGAGCGCAAGCAGGCCGAGGAGCAGAAGAAGAGACTGGAGAACCAGCTCCTGCACGCCCAGAAGATGGAAGCCATCGGGACCCTGGCCGGCGGCATCGCCCACGACTTCAACAACCTGCTCCAGGCCATCTCGGGCTACACGCAGCTGCTGCTCATGCGCAAGGATGCCAGCGACCCCGACTTCGGCAAGCTCGAGGTCATCCAGAGCTCCACCCTGAAGGCAAGCGAGCTGACGAAGCAGCTCCTCATCTTCAGCCGCAAGATGGAGAGCAAGCTCAAGCCCCTGGATCTCAATCACGAGGTCCTGCAGGTCTGCAAGATCCTCCAGCGCACGATCCCGAGAATGATCACGTTCGACCTCAAGCTCTCCGAGAGCCTGAAGGTCGTCAACGCCGACTCGGCCCAGCTCGAGCAGATCCTCATGAACCTGGGCGTGAATGCCCGCGACGCCATGGCCGACGGCGGCACCCTCACCTTTCAGACGGAAAACGTCTACCTCGACCGGGGTTACACGACGTCCATGCTCGGGGCGACCCCCGGCGAGTACATCCTTCTCACCGTGTCGGACACGGGCCACGGGATGGACAAGGAGACCCTGCAGCACATCTTCGAGCCCTTCTACACGACGAAGGAGGCCGGCAAGGGCACGGGGCTGGGCCTTGCCATCGTCTACGGCATCGTCCAGAACCACAACGGCTATATCCAGGTCGACAGCCGCCTCGGCGGCGGGACGACCTTCCGCATCTATTTCCCCGTCCTGAAGAGCGACGGCACGGAGAAGGCCGAGGCGAAGGTCCAGAAGGAGGCCCCCCGGGGCAAAGAGAGGATCCTGCTCGTCGACGACGAGAAGACCGTCCTCGACATCGGACAGGACCTTCTGCGCCAGTACGGCTACGAGACCATCCTGGCCGACGGGGGCGAGAAGGCCATCGAGATCTACCGCAAGGACAAGGACCGGATCGACCTCGTCATCCTCGATCTCATCATGCCCGGCATGGGCGGCCAGAAGTGCTTCCAGGAGCTGCTGAAGATCAACCCGAAGATCAAGGTCATCATCTCGACGGGCGCCTCGGCGGAGGAGCAGGTCCGGGAGGCCTTCAACCCTCACCCCGTGGGCTTCGTGAGCAAGCCCTACCAGCTCAAGGACATGCTGGCGACGGGCGCCTCGGCGGAGGAGCAGGTCCGCGAGGCCTTCAATCCCCACCCCGTGGGCTTCGTGAGCAAGCCCTACCAGCTCAAGGACATGCTGGCGAAGGTACGGGAAATCCTCGACGCCAAACAGCCCGTCGTAAAAGCTGCAGGAACGAGGTCCGAGGGAAAACATCAAATTATCGTGATTTCTGATACAAGTAACGGAAAGACCGGGATGTTCGTCCCGGTCTTTTTTTGTCTTTCAAACAGGCTGCCGGGGCAGGCCTGAGTGTAAGTGCACGCATTCATTTCAACTTTTCCTGCCCCCTTCACCCTGTACCCTGTACCCTGGACCCTTCCCCGGTTTGGCACGAATTCTGAATGAAATCCCTGTGAGTTCGACTCTTTGTTCGAGACAGGCGAACCTCTTTTTCCTGCAAGCCAGGCTGACAAGGGAAAGGAAAGGAAAACGGTGCGATGAGGAAGATAACGCGAGCGGCTGACTCCTATGACCTCGTTTACGAACGCAGGAGGCTGGAGCGCTTCGATCTCCAGGTTCCGGCCAAGATCGAGGTGTTGTCCTCAGCGGACACGGTGCCCATCACTGAGCTCCTGACGAGCGATATCTGCGCGGGGGGCGCCTATTTCCCGACCAAAGCGGCCCTTCCGCCGGGGACGAAGGTCAAGCTCGACATCCTGCTTCCGGTGCGCAATGTCAGCGCCATCAGCGACAACACGAGGGGGCTCATCAAGGTCAACGGGACCGTAATCCGCTCGGGGCTGGCCGGGATGGCCATCGGCTTCGACGAGGGTTACCTGATTACCCCCTTCCGTGAGGCCATGAATTAACCCCACTTCCTCCTTCCTTCCATGAAAAAAGCAGGGCGGATGGCCCTGCTTTTTTGTGCCCATTTTGCCAGCGGTGTGCGGGCAGGCTGTTTTTGGCCCGGCCCTACCGTCGTTCAGGGGGCCAAAGGAGGAGGAAAAGGCCCCCGAGAAGGCAAGCAGCCAAGGAGGGGGGAGGCTGGATGCCTGCTGGCTTCGGTAGGGCTGGGGCGAGAATCTGTCGGTCCATGCGAGAGGTCGAGATCGAGGGGTCAGTATGAAGAGCGATACCGAAACCGGTGTATCACTTTTGCACTTAATATAATGCACCCCCGCGGAAAAAGCAATAGAGCCCGCCCAGTTTTTTATCGGCCGCTTTTAAGCGGTTGATTCATTTCGTCTTTTGTGAAGCATCGCCTAAGCCTTCAGCAAAAAAAACTGGTATTCAGGCGGTGATTTGCTAAAATGGCGGAGCCTGCCTTCCCGATGCCTGAAATGATATGCAGGCCAGAGATTTGACAGGGGCCGGAGCCCTTGCGCTTTTTTTGCGCTCGAATGATATCGACTCAAAGGGGACAGCGGAGAACGGAACATGACGTACCCGAGTGAAACGATCACCGTCAAGCAATACTCCACGGCAGTCGCCGCCCAGGGGGCCCTCTTTGTCAGCATCGTGAGCGTGGCCCACAGCTTTGCCCACATCCGGATCGGGGCCGTGGGGGCGAAAAATCTCGAGATGGAGCGGCTCAACCTCGGCGAGTTCGTCCATTACGAGTGCCCCGACGGGGCCCTCTACGAGATCCGGCTTCTGTCGGTGGAGGGGTTCGACACGGCGACACTTCTCGTGACCCGGACCAAGTGAAGATTGGGCCGACGCCCAAAGAGGCCAGACGGTAAGCAAGAGGGTAAGCAAAGTCCGGTTATCCAATCTCACCTTCCGTTCTTAACTTCTCGATTTATGCCACCCCGGTCTCAGACCGGGGTTTTCATGAGGGGTGAGGGTTGATGGATACGTTTCTGGATTCCGTGATGCTTTCCCGCCTCCAGTTTGCCGCCATGGCCATGGTGCACATCTCCTTCTCGGTGATCACCATCGGGCTTGCCCTCTTCATCGCCGTGATGGAGGGCCTGTGGCTCAAGACGAAAGACCCCGTCTATTACGGCCATGCCCGCTTCTGGAGCCGGCTTTTACTGCTGAACTTCGGCATCGGCGTCGTCACGGGGCTTCCCCTGGAGTTTTCCTTCGGCAACAACTGGGCGCCTTTCGCGGCGAAGAGCACCTTCTTCGGCGAGATCCTGGGCACGGAGACCCTGTCTGCCTTCATGCTCGAGGCCGGTTTCCTGGGGATCATGATCTTCGGGTGGAACCGGTTGCCGCCGAAGCTCCACTTCTTCGCCACCTGCATGGTCGTCGTGGGCTCGTCGCTTTCGGTCTTCTGGATCATGGTGGTCAACTCCTGGATGCAGACCCCTGCCGGGGTGGTCCTGCAGGACGGCCGCCTTATCCTCACGAGCTACCGCGAGGCCATCTTCAACCCCGACATGGTCTTCGCCGTTTCCCACATGTACGTGGCCTGCCTCGAGACGAGCCTCTTCGTCATCGGCGGGATCAGCGCCTGGTACGTGCTGCGCCGCCGCCACGTGGAGTTCTTCACCCGGTCCTTCCAGGTGGCCCTGATTGCCGCCATCGTGATCGCCCCCCTGCAGGCCCTCATCGGCGACGAGACGGGCCGGCATGTGGCAAAACACCAGCCGATCAAGCTTGCCGCCATGGAGGCCCACTGGGACACGAACCCCCCGGGCGAGGGGGCCGCCTGGATCATCGCGGGCTGGCCCGACGAGGCGAACCAGAAAAATGATCTGGGCCGTGGAGGTCCCCTACGTGCTGAGCCTGCTCCTCACCCACTCGCCCACAGGCGAGGTGAAGGGGCTCAAGGAATTCCCGAAGGACGTGCACCCGCCCGTTCTCATCACCTTCTACACGTTCCGCGTCATGGTCATCGCCGGCTTTGCCTTCGTGGGCCTTGCGCTCTGGACGCTGTGGCGGTGGAGGAAGGGGGCCCTCACGGCCGAAAGGCTCCCCGGGGAGAAGTGGCTTCTCTGGGCCTGGATGGCGGCGGGACCGCTTGCCTGGGCAGCCGTGGAAGGGGGCTGGGTCACCCGCGAGGTGGGCCGCCAGCCCTGGCTTGTCTACAACCTGGTGAAAACAAGCGAGTCGGCCACGGCGCTCCCGGCGGGCGTGGTTGCGGTATCGCTTGCGGGCTACCTCGTGATTGCCGGCCTGCTCGCGGCGGCATTCCTCGCCCTGGCGGGACGGGTGCTGGCTCACGGGCCCGATGCCGCGATGATGGCGCCGCCGCAGACGAAGACGGCAGCGGATTGAGAGGAGGATGCCCATGGAAACCCTGCAGACCTATCTGCCCGATGTATTTTTCCTGATTCTGGGAGTGCTCCTCTTTCTCTACATGGTCACCGACGGCTACAACCTGGGGCTGGGGATCTTCTCGCTGACGGCCCGCCGCGAGGAGGAGCGGGGCGTCATGATCCACAGCATCGCCTCCACCTGGCACGCGAGCCAGACGTGGCTCGTCATCCTGGGGGGTGTGCTCTTCGGTTCCTTTCCCGTCGTCTACGGGGTGGCCATGTCGGCCCTCTACATCCCCGTCATGCTCATGCTCGCGGGGCTTGCCTTCCGGGGTGTCGCCATCGAGTTCTACGACGAATCGCCCAACCGCGGGCGCTGGGGCCTCGCCTTCGGGCTGGGGAGTCTTGTCGCAACGATCGCCCAGGGGTTCGTCCTGGGGGGGCTTTTGAGCGGCATGCCCGTCGTCAACGGCCAATTTGCCGGGGGGTACGGGGACTGGCTCAACCCCTTTTCGGCCCTCATTGCCGCAGGCGGGGCGGCGGGGTTTGTCCTTCTGGGCACGACCTACCTGGCCATGAAAACGGAAGGGGCGCTCCGGGAGCGCTCGATCCAGGCCGCCGTCATGGCCGCCTGGGCCGTCCTGGCCGGGCTTTCCCTGATCCTGCTCTGGATGTCCCTGCAGCACTACGAGGGCCGCTATTCCCTGCTTTCGCTCAGGCAGGGCCATTACATCTACTTCACCCTGCCCATCTTTCTCTTCGAGTTCGCCATGCTGCTGCGCAGCCTCAAGAAGGCGGAACAGGACAAGCCCTTCCAATGGAGTGTCCTTCTCTTTCTCACCCTCGTCGTCGGGCTTGCCGCGGCCCTCTACCCCACGGCCATTCCGCCGTCGCTGACGATCTTCGAGGCGGCAGCCCCTGCGCGGTCGCTTTGGTTTCTCTTTGTCGTGAGCGCCGTGCTGCTGCCCGTGATGCTCGCCTACAATGCCTGGCAGTATCTCGTCTTCCGCGGCAAGGTGACGGAAGGCCATCAACCGGACAAGGCGCAGAACTGATCGTTCGGAGATCCCCCGTGGCTGAACCGGATCTGAAGGAATTCGACGGCAAGGCGCTTGGCGAGTGCGACGGAAGCGACTCGAAGCCGGCCTGCGTGGCCGTTGACGGCGTCGTCTACGACGTGAGCGCAAGCAAGCTCTGGAAGGGCGGCCTTCACATGAAGCGCCACCATGCGGGCAGGGATCTCTCCGGGGACATCGCCGCGGCGCCCCACGGCAAAGAGGTGCTGGAAAAGGTGCGCCGGGTGGGCACGCTGAAAAAAGAGACGGCAGGCGAAAGGCCCATGCCGGCCTGGCTTGCCGGGCTTCTCGAGAAGTTCCCCTTCCTGCGGCGCCACCCCCACCCCATGGTCGTCCACTTCCCCATCGTCTTCATGTTCTCGGCCACGTTCTTCGACATCCTCTACATGATCACGGGGGAGAAGTCCCTCGAGGTGACGGCCTTTCACTGCCTGGCGGGCGGGATCCTCTTCACGCCGCCGGCCATGCTCACGGGCTGGTTCACGTGGTGGCTCAACTACATGGCAAAGCCCATGGGGCACGTGACGATCAAGATGCATCTCTCCTGGGTCCTCCTCGTGCTTGCCGTGGCGGCCTTCCTGTGGCGATTCTGGATTCCGGGCGTGATGGACGAGGCAGGTGCCGGCCACTGGATCTACATCGCGATGCTTCTGTCGCTGGCCCCAATCACGAGCGTCATCGGGTATTACGGAGGGGAATTGACTTTCCCGACGGGGAAACGGAGTGACTGAGTGACCGGAAGTGAGGAAGAGCGAGGAAGAACAGAAGCGCGGATCGGAGATCTTTCTCCGATCCTTCCTCTCTTCCGATCTTCTGAACTTCCAGTAAGCCCGCGAGCGCAGCTCGCTACTCGAGCAGGTCCGCCTGCTTCTTCTGGGCGGCGCGGGCGTAGGCGGCGTCGATTTCGTAGACCCAGGGCTCGTGGTCCCGGTTGAAGGCGCCCACGGAATCGCGGGCCAGCTGCAGCGCTTCTTTTCCTTTGTCCCCCGCGGCCGCTTCTCCCTTCGGCGAGGCGGATGCTTCATCCATCACCGCCACGGTGCGGGCGAAATGCCGGCCATCCTTCTCGGCGAGCTCGATTCGATAGACGGTGCCGTCCTTCCGCTGAAAATCCAGGCGTGTCGGCCAGCTCAGCGCCGCCAGATCGCCCTTGCGGTGGATGTTCCGGACGGGGAACTGCTGCAGGGTTTTCAATACTTCGGTAATGGCGCCGTCGTTCTGGCGCTGTTTCTTCGGCACGTCCTCGAGGGCGGGCTTTCCCTCCCGCAGGTCGAGGGCAAAGGACCCCGAACCGTTTTGGCAGGCGATGCGGACGTAATCGCTCTTCCTGCCCGGCGGGAGATCGCGGCGGATGTAATCGACATAGTTCGTGCTCACAACCGGCAGCGCGTCCGTGCTCAGGTAGACCTGCTTGTCGTCCTCCAGGCGGGCGTAGAAGCCCGGAAACCCCGGGCGGTCCCTGCCGATGACCATCCCCGTCATCTTCTGGCCCGATTCGTTGAAGAAGCGGACGACCAGGCTTCCCTTTTCGCCCACAACACCCAGCGCCCCGTGGTTGCGCTCGTCGGAGGTCACCTTCTCGGCGCAGCGGATGTCGGCGATGGCCTTCACGATCCGGTTGATCTGGTCGTTCGAGACGGGGTAATCGTACTTCCCCGTGAGGATGAACCGCTCGTCGTGGCGCTTGAAGGTGAGCGATTCGTCGCCCTGCTTGATGTAGATCCCGTAGACCTTCTCCGGGTTGAACCCCTGGAGCAGGTAACTTCCCTCCTTCAGGGTCACCTCCTGGCGGTTCTCCAGCACCCCAAGGGCGATGACGGCCCCGGTGAGGACGGCGGCGACGGCGGCGAGGATGATCAGATGCCTCGTGTCCATAGCTTCCTCTTGGGCAGTTCGATCCGCCTGAAAAGGCGGGAAGTGAGCATCAGTGCCGGGATGAGCAGGACGGCGAGAGGTCCTGCCAGCAGGATGAACACCTTGAATTTCGTGAACAGGCTCTCCACCATGACCCTCTTCTTGTGCTGCAGGGCGGCGAGCTCCTCCCTGGCGCGCGAGACCTTCGCCTCGGTCATCTTGCGGCTGCGAAGGATCTCCTCCTTCAGCAGGGATTCCTCGCCATCCTGCGTTTTGCGGGCCAGGGAATTCAATTCTCTCTCGCCCGCGGCGATCTCGCCCTGCAGGGCGGCCACCGTCGGCGCCGTCGACTGATCATAGTTCTCTTCCATCCGGTCGACGGCGTTGAAGGGCCGTATCATTTCCCGCGGGCCTTGATGCTGGCAAGCGACACGGACCCCGTGAGGCTCTCCATCGTGGAGAGGACCAGGTCGGCATTGCCGCCCGCAAGCGCCGTGGCGCTCTCCGGTGCGGCGAGCGGGCCCGTGAGCATGTCCACGTCGGAGAAGACGACGACAGCGCGGCGGCTTTGCCTTCCGGGGGCTTTGTCCCGGCAGGTCCGGCAACTTTCGGGGCATCGGTTGCCGGATCCCCCTCCAGGGCGCTGCGGAAGGTTCCCGTGAGACGAACACCCAGGCAGAGGTCTTCCTTTCCGGCGGCTGCCCTTTGCTGCGGGTTGTCCGTTCGGACGGTGTAACCCGCTCGGATGGTTGCAGAAGGGTGTGGCCGTGATCCCGGGGACCGCTTTGATCTGCAGCGTTCCTGCGTTGAACACCCGGACCCGCGTAACCCCGGCGTTGAGACCGTCCGCGTGATGGATGGCGTTGCCTTTCAGCGCCAGCAGGGTTGCCGGCCTTGCCGAGGCCGGATCCGGGCCGGGGGGTCCTGGCGGCAATTCCCGGGTCTGCGGCGATCCGGTCCGCCGGCATCTCGCAGCCCCAGGCGGAAAGCAGGCGGTTGAGATTCGATGCGTTCTGCCCGGGCGCGTAGGCGCTGCCGGCGCACCGGCAAGCGGGTCGGCCATGAAAGCGGGATCCTGGAACACGACGAGCTTTCCGCCGCCCACGACATACCGGTCCAGGGCCGCAAGCGTCTGCTCGGAGAGGTTCCGGGGGTGGATGACCACGACGGCGTCGAGCTTCTGGAAGGCGGCTCCATCGGCGGCGAGCATCGTCACGTCGTAATGGGACTTGAGCTGCTCCAGGACCGATTGGCCCTTCGGGCCGGCTCGGTCGCAATCCCCATCGATCGGGCCAGCTCGGCGGGATATTTGCTTGCCGCGAGGTCCACCGAGGCGAGGATCCCGATTTTCTTTTTCGCCCGTGACGTGGCGCTGTAGATCATTTCCGTGATGTCGTACTCGGCCAGCTGCTGCCGCTCCGGCGCAAGCAGGGTGATGGCCTTCTCCTGGCCGAACTCGGTGGTGAGCACCAGCCCGAAGAAGAACCGGTCGTCGCCCGCCGTGGGGATCGGCCGCAGGCCGTACTGGAGGGCTTCCCGTTCCTCCCGGGAATCCCGCCTGGGGTCGATGATCTCGAGGGTGATCTTCCCGTGGGAGCGCGACGCATACTCCCTGACGAGGTCGCGGATGTAGAAGAAATAGTTGTTGTACGCCCTCAGGGAGTCGAACCCCTTGAGCGCCTCGGTGCGGGAGAAGAAGAGCTTCAGGCGCACGGGGTGGGTCAGCCCGCCGATGATCTTCCCGGTTTCGTCGGAGAGCGAGTAGATGCGGTCCTCCGTGAGATCGAGCTTCAGCGCCCTGCCCAGCTTGGCAAGCAGCGTGATGGACGAGAAGGCGATCAGCGCGATCAGGAAGATGGCCGTGAGGACCTTGAGGTTCTTCTTCAGCATGACTCCCTTCGGTTGTCGACGACAAGACAGGTGATGGCAACGAGACCGGCAATCAGGATGCCGTAGAATGTCAGGTCACGGAACTCGAGAACGCCCCGCCGCATGGACTCGAAGTGCCCGGAGAAGCTCATGTTGGCCATGGCCTCGATCATGAAGGGGGGCACGATGCCGGCAAGCCAGGTCAGGACGGCCGGCGAGTCCGTGTAGGCCAGCAGGCCGATCATCCCGATGGAGAGCACGAAGCTCACGATCTGGCTCCGGGTGAGGGCCGAGCAGAAGATGCTCACGGCCAGGTAGGCGCCCCCCATCAGGAAGGCACCCAGGTAGCCCGTCAGGATGACGAAGGGGTCCGGGCTGCCGAGCCAGGAGACGGTGATCACGAGCGGCACCGTCAGCGCCAGGGCCACGACGAGGAACATCCACGCGGCCGCAAACTTGCCGAGCACGGCCTGGGTGACCGTCACGGGCTGCGTGAAGAGAAACTCGATGGTGCCCGCCTTGCGTTCCTCGGCCCAGAGGCGCATCCCGGCGGCCGGGATGAAGAAGATGTAGAGCAGGGGCAGGTTGTCGAAAAAGACCCTCAGGTCCGCCTGCCGCATCTCGAAGAAGCGGCCCTTGATCGTGAGAAATCCCGCCAGGACGAGAAACACCACCAGGATCACGTACCCCATGGAGGTCGTGAAGAAGCTCCGGAATTCCCGTTTGTAGATGGCCCAGACCGTTTGCATGTCAGGTTCCGTTGGTCACTTTGCGGAAGAAGGCGTCGATCTTTCCCTGGCCCTTCTCCTTGAAGTCCTGTGGCGTGGAGTCGGCCACGATTTTTCCCTTGCTGATCAGGATGGCCCGGTTGCAGATCGTCTCCAGCTCCTCCATGACGTGGGTGGAGATGATAAAGCACTTGTCGGCGGCCATGAACCGGATCAGTTCGATGATTTCCTGTTTCTGGTTGGGGTCGAGACCCGACATGGGCTCGTCGAGGATCAGGATCGGGGGGTCCCCCAGAAGCGACTGGGCCAGCCCCAGGCGCCGCTGGAACCCTTTCGACAGGGTCTCGATCCGGCGATCCATGACGCTCTGCAGGGAGCTGATGGCCGCAACCCGCTCGATCTCGGGCTTGTAGCGGCTGCCGTTGATGCCCCGGACGTCGCAGACGAATTGCAGGAACCACCGGGGCGTCATCTCCCCGTAGAAGGGGCATTTTTCGGACACGTACCCCAGGGCGCGGCGCACCTCGACCGGCTGGGTCCGGGTGTCGAAACCCCCGACGGTTGCCGAGCCGCTGTCGGGCTCGATGAAGCACGAAAGCATGCGCAGGGTCGTCGTCTTCCCGGCGCCGTTGGGGCCGATAAACCCCACGATGTCGCCCTTCTTGGCTTCGAAGGAGACGTCGTCGACGGCGACGACCTCGCCATAGGTTTTCCTCAGATTCTTGACATTTATCATGATTGTATCCGGTTGCAGCTATGCCCGGAGATTCATTGCAAAAGACCTGCCAAACTCATTGAGGAAAAAGGATAAAGGCTAAAGGTTAAGGTCTTTTGAGCTTGAAATTCCCCCTCTTTCCTTTGTCCTTTGACCTTGAACCTTAAGCATAGGGTTTTGTGTTGATGGAACGGGGGCCTTGTGGTAGAAGCGTGCCGATGCTGAACGTGGGGCTGACAGGGGGAATCGCGACCGGCAAATCGACGGTGGTCCGGATGCTCGTGAAGAAGGGCGCCCGGGTGATCGATCACGACGGCCTCGTCCACACCCTGCAGGAACCGGGACAGCCTGTCTGGAAGCGGATCATTGAGACCTTCGGGCGCGACATTCTGGATGCCGAAGACCGGATCGACCGCAAGAAGCTGGGCGCCCTCGTCTTTGACAATGAGGAGCGGCGCAAGGTGCTGGAAGGCATCGTCCATCCTGCCGTTCTCGAGGAAGCGCAGCGCCGGCGGGACGAGATCGGAAGGCAGGACAGGCAGGCGATCGTCCTGTCCGATATCCCGCTGCTTCTCGAAGTGGGGATGCAGGACCGCTTTGACCTGATCCTGCTCGTCTATGCCCCTCCGGATGTCCAGATCCGTCGCGTCATGAAGCGAAACAAAATGACCCGGGAGGAAGCGGAGGCCAGACTCAGGGCCCAGATGCCCATCGACGAGAAACTGAAATTTGCCGATCTCGCCATCCGCAACGACGGCACGATGCGGGATCTCGAAAAGCGCGTCGACGAGGTCTGGCAGGAGCTGGTTTTGCGCGAACGCGCAAAAGAGGGTCCAGGGTCCAGGGTCCAGGGTATAGGGGCCGAAGGTACCAGAGAACATTTTATAAGCGAAATCTGTTTCCTGCCCAGCCCGAACCCGAGACCCCTCTTATGGACGGCACAGACCGGAACAGACCGAATGGACGAAACAGACTGAATAGACGAAACAGACGAAATAGACCATTTTTCGGGAGGATAGAGATGATAGGAAAAAACGTACAGACCGATTTCAGCTCGAAGGTATGTGACCCCGTGATCGACCCCACGGCCTACGTGCACCCCATGGGGGCCGTCATCGGCAACGTCATCATCGGGAAAAACGTCTTCGTGGCGCCCTTTGCGGCCGTCCGCGGAGACGAGGGCCAGCCCCTTCACGTGGGCGACGACTCCAACGTGCAGGACGGCGTCGTCATCCACGCCCTCGAGACGGAAGAGCACGGCAAGCCCGTCGAAAAGAATCTGATGGAAGTGGGCGGAAAGAAGTACGCCGTCTATGTCGGAAACCGCGTGTCGCTGGCCCACCAGGTCCAGATCCACGGCCCGGCCGTCGTCCTCGACGACAGCTTCGTCGGGATGAAGGTGCTCGTCTTCCGGTCGAAGGTCGGCAAGGGCTGCGTCGTGGAACCCGGCTGCATCCTCATGGGCGTCTCCGTCCCCGACGGCCGTTACGTGCCCGCCGGTACCGTCCTGAGGGACCAGGCCGTGGCGGACAAGCTGCCCGCCATCACCGACGACTACCCCCTGAAGAACCTCAACAAGGGTGTCTGCCACGTGAACAAGGCGCTGGCGAAAGGGTACGCGGCGCAGAAATAAGTCGACAAGCCGAAAGCCTAAAGCCAAAGGAAAAAGAAATCCCCCTTCATCCTTCCGTTTGGGAGGACCGGGGGATTTTTTTATTCCTTCTTCGAGTTCTTGCTCTGGTAGAGGCGCTCGTCGGCCTTCTTCAGCATGGAGATCGCGTCGGTCAGGCCGGCGTCGGCCATCGTGGCGGTGCCGCAGCTCACCGAGACGGCGATCACCTTCCCGTCGTGGGCCAGGTGCGTGGAGAGAAAGAAGGTCTGCAGCCGATCGACAAAGCGGTAGGCCCGATCGGCGCTCGTGTTGGGAAGGATGATGACGAACTCGTCGCCGGCAAACCTCGCGACCACGTCGCTCTGGCGGCTCATGGCCACAAGGCGGTTGCCCACCCACTTGAGCACCTCGTCGCCCATGTCGTGTCCGTGGCGGTCGTTGATTCGCTTGAACCGGTCGATGTCGAGAAAGACGACGGCAAGCTCCGTCCCGTAGCGCCTCGCGCGGTCGAACTCGCGCCGGAGCACCTGCTCCATGACGCGGCGGTTCAGAAGATCCGTCAGGGGGTCCCGGAAGGCCAGCATGGCGAGCCTCTCGTGGGCCATCACGTTGGAGAGGCACACGGACACCTTCACGGCAAGCTGCTTGAGCAGGCCTGCCTCCATCCCCGGGGCGTATCGCTCGGGCGACGAGTCCCCCAGGTTCAGGCTGCCGATGGCCTTTCCTTCGTAGGTGAGCGGAACCACGGCGAGCGAACCCAGATCATATCGGGCCCCTTCGGGCAAGAGAGCCTTGAACCGCTCCAGTCCCTCGTCGGCCAGGATGGGCGCGGCGCCGTCTCCGACGAGCTCATCGAAGGCTTTCGCGCCCACGACCCTCAGCCGCTCGCCGAAGGTGTTTGCGGGCGTCATCCGGTCCAGGAGCCGGTAGACGTCGTTGTCCTCCGTCATGGCCATCCAGACGTGGGGGACGCTGAACTTGTCGTGGATTTCCGTGAGGAGCTTCTCGAAGAGATCGCGGAAATTGTGGATGGTGAGGATGCTCGTCTCGATCTCGAAGAACTTCTGGGCGATTTCCTCGTTGCGGCAGATGACCTGGAGAATCTCCTTCACATCGTTCATGGAACGCCTGAATCCTCCTCGGGGAGCAATTTTTCGTCCGGGCATGCATACTAGATCACAACGTCAATGACAACGGAAATTTCGCATGCATCGACGATAAAAGGCTCTCCGCCCGCCCGCCCGGGGATTACTCAAAGGTGTTGAAAAATGCATGACCGAAAGGCGTAAAATCGAAATGAACGGTCGACTTTCCGTTGCCGACAACATCGGCAAAACAATCGGCAATAATACATAATAAATAAAAATAAATATTGACAAATAGTATATTAATGTGAATAGTTAAGCAAAATAAAGATCGGCAAATAGATCGGCATATTAAAATGTTTGACCGCATTTCTCAAATGGAGCCTCTTCGTCCTTCCGCCTCGCCTGAGCTTGCCGACGGCGCACGGCAGGTCGTAAGCCGTTCTGCGTCCCTGGCCGGAAGTCTTCATCCCGTCACCAGGAAAACGATCACGGAATTCCTGCGGATCACCAACAGCTATTACTCGAACCTCATAGAGGGCCATGGCACTCATCCTGTCGACATCGAACGTGCCATGCGCAACGACTATTCGACCGATCCGGCCAAACGAAATCTGCAGTTGGAAAGCCTTGCCCATATCGAATGCCAGCGCCGAATCGAAGAAAGGCTGGAAAAAGAACCGGCCGTGAACATATCGAGCCCTGAGTTCATCAAGTGGCTGCATGGAATCTTCTATGAACAGCTTCCGCATGAGCTTCGTCTCGTGCGAAATGATGAAACGGGCGAGAAGATGGAGGTCGTCCCGGGTGAGATTCGGCACAGGGCGGTAAAGGTAGGGCGCCATGTCGGGCCTGAGGGAAGGCGCTCTCCCTCGATTTCTTGATCGATTCGGGGACGTTTATCGTCTCGAGTCGTATCATGGAATAGAGCCGCTGCTGGTCGCGCCGGCAGCCCATCACCGCCTGGCCTGGATCCATCCTTTCCTGGATGGAAACGGGCGCGTAGCGAGGCTTCATACGGATGCGTGGTTCATGAAGCTGCCTCTCAGCGGGTATGGGTTATGGAACATCAGCCGCGGGATCGCCCGGCAGAGGAGCGCATATATTTCAGCCCTTGTGCAGGCGGACGCCCCGCGTCAGGGGGCCCTGGATGGTCGCGGCAACCTGTCGGAAAAGGGATTGACCGGCTTCTGTGAATTCTTTCTCGGGGTGTGTCTCGATCAGATCGACTACATGGGCAGGATGCTCGCTCTTGACGCCCTGCTCGGAAGGATTCAGGGCTATGTGAACTTGAGGAAGGAAAAATCCATCGCAGCGCCCTCGGCGACATCGCCTCCTCTGAGGAAGGAAGCCGTCCATATGCTGCAGGAAACGCTTCTGCGCGGAGAAGTGCCAAGGGGAGATGCGATCCGATGTTCAGGTATGGCCGAACGCACTGGAAGAAAACTTTTGGGACAGCTTCAGCAAGAAGGCCTTCTGGTTTCGGATACTCCAAAGGGGCCGGTGAGATTGGGGCTCCCCGCTTCAGTGGCAGGATACTTTTTCCCCGATCTTTATCCGGAAGCAGGTCGTTGACGAGGATATCAATCTGAGTTCGAGGTCTGAAAGATGCCTGCGGAAACCCCGAAGCCGCCTCGATTGAAGAACCCCCCGTCCGGCCGGGCAGGGGGCCTTTTCATTTCCAGGGCGAGGATTATTTTTTCAACTCTTCGATGATCTTCGGCACGACCTCGTAGAGGCTGCCCACGATCCCGAAGTCGGAAAGCGCGAAGATGGGTGCGTTCTCGTCTCGGTTGACGGCGCAGACGATCTTCGCGCCGCGCACGCCCGTCATGTGCTGGATCTGGCCCGACACGCCCAGGCCCACGTACAGCTCCGGCTTGACCTGCACGCCGGAGAGGCCTATGCAGAGATCCTCCGGGAGCCAGTGCACCTCCTCGGTGAGCGGCCTCGTGGCGCCCAGCTCCCCGCCCAGCGCGTCGGCCAGCTCCCGCGCGAGGGCCAGGTCCTCCTTCCTGTCAAACCCGCGGCCTGCGCAGACGATGACCCGGGCCTCGGTGATGTCCTTGGCCACTTTCTCCTTCGGCTTTTTCTCGAGGATCCTCACCGCCGACGGGGGCGGGGCGGGCAGCTCCCGCGTCTTGCCCTGACGGCCGTCCATGGGCTGGGCGGGCTCGAAGGAACGGGGGGGCACGGTGACGACGACGGGCTTTGCGGAAGAGGTGAGTTTCTGGATCGCGGCGCCGCCGTAGGCGAGGCGCTCCATCCGGATCGAGCCCGAAGCCTTGTCGAAGGCAAGCGCCGTGCAGCCGCTGCAGAGCCCCGCGCCGAGCCGCGAGGCGAGCCGTGCGGCCAGCTCCTTGCCCCTCGCCGAGGAGATGAAGAGGATGAGATCCGGAGAGGCTGCTTTCGCCTCCTGCTCGATCACCTGCAGATGTGCCCCAAAGGGCTC
>CAWEPT010000018.1:0-36275 GCA_963810965.1 uncultured delta proteobacterium
AACACAAGTCCCACCTCCTGCTTCGACGCGAGGTTGCGGCTGTAGGGCAGCACGCGCACGCCGTAGAGATGGGGGCCGTTTTCCTTCACGATGTAGACCCCCGTGAAGGTGAGGATGCCGGCGGCGTCCTTGCCCATCATCGTGAGGGGCACGCAGTCGGGCTCGCCGATGAACTCCTGGCCGTCGCGCCGGCCGATGACGAGTTCGGCCATGACCTCCTCGGGTTCGAGCTTGCCGGGGTCGACCTTCACGCTCACCACGAAGGGGTTGCCCACGAACACACAGTCGCCCGTGACCCCCTCGACGCTCACCTCCAGCAGCCGCGTGGACGAGAATCGCATCGGAACCTTTCGCTTCCAGTCGGCCACTTCTTTGGCAAGCCGGTAGCCGTCCCTGGCAAGGTCCTGCTCCCGCTCGGCCGCGGGGATGTACATGTTGGCGTAGTATTCCAGGAGCATGCGCTCCGTGTTGAACTGGGGCACCAGCGTCTCCATGGAGCGCTTGGCCATGCGGATCCATTTCTGCGGGATTCCCGAGGGGTCGCGGTCGTAGAAGAGCGGCACCACGGATTCCTCCAGCAGGGCGAAGAGGGAGTGGCCGTCGGCCTCGTCGGAGACGGGGATCTCCTCCACCAGGTCCTTCACGACGGGGCCGATGTTCCAGCCGTTCGTCCCGTCGTATCCTTCGGCCCACCAGCCGTCGGAGACGCTCATGTTGAGCACCCCGTTGATGGCCACCTTCATGCCGCTCGTGCCGCTGGCCTCCAGGGGCCTGCGGGGGTTGTTGAGCCAGACATCCACGCCCTGGACAAGGGCCCGCGCCGACGCAATGCCGTAGTCCTCGACGAAAAAGACCTTCCCCCGGAAACGCTCGTCGCGGGTCATCTCGACGACCTTGTGCACCAGGTCCTTCCCCATCTGGTCGTTGGGGTGGGCCTTGCCGGCAAAGACGATGTGGACGGGCCGCGTCTCGTGGTTCAGGATCCGGCTGAGCCGCTCCAGGTCGGAAAAGAGCAGGTCGGCCCGCTTGTAGGGGGCAAAGCGCCTCGCGAAGCCGATCCAGAGCGCCGAGGGGTTCATCCCCCCCAGGACATCCTCGCGCCAGGTCTTGGAGTAGCCGTAGATCGCCCAGTGCCGCGAGATGTGCTCGCGCAGGGAATTGATCAGGTTCTGCTTGAGCTCGTAGCGCACCCGCCAGAAGACGGAGTCGGGGATGTTGTAGACGCGCTTCCAGCGATTCGGGTCGCCGATGTTCTTCTCCCAGTCGAGCCCCAGGTACGTGTCGAGAACCTCCTTCATCCGCGGCGCGACCCAGGACACCATGTGGACGCCGTTGGTGACGTCGAGGATGGGGATGTCGGAGTCGTGGAAGCCCTTCCAGACGTCGCGCCACATGCGCCGGGCCACACTGCGGTGGATGCGGCTCACCGCATTGCTGCGGTGGGAGAGCTTGAGGGCGAGGTTCGTCATGAAGAAGGGGCGGTCCTCGCCGATCTCCTTGCGGCCCAGGTTCGAGAACTGCGACCAGGTGATGCCCATGCGCTTGACGAAACCCGCGAAGTAATACTCCATGAGGTCCTTGCTGAATCGCTCGTTTCCGGCCTCGACGGGGGTGTGCGTCGTGAAGACGGTGCTGCCGCGCACGACCTCCTCGGCCTCGTCGAAGGAAAGGCCGTCTTCGGACATGAGCCTGCTCATCCGTTCGAAGAGCAGGAAGGCCGAGTGCCCCTCGTTGATGTGCCAGACGCGGGCCTTGATCCCGAGCTTCTCCAAAAGCCTCACGCCCCCCATCCCGAGCAGGATCTCCTGCTCGATGCGGGTGCGCTGGTCGGCCGTGTAGAGCCGGTCCGTGATCTTGCGGTCCTGGACGGTGTTGCGCGTCAACGTCGGTGTCGAGCAGGTACAGCGAGATCCTCCCGATCTTCACCTCCCAGATGCTGGCGTAGAGGGTCCGGCCGGGCAGCTCGATGGAGATCTGCACCTCGTTGCCCCGGTCGTCCTGGACGATCTGGACGGGCATGTTGGAGAAGTCGCTCTCGACGTACTCGGCCTGCTGGATGCCGTCCTTGTCGATGACCTGCCTGAAGTAGCCGCACTTGTAGAGAAGCCCCACGCCCACCGTGGGGATGTTGAGGTCGCTCGCGGTCTTCAGGGTGTCGCCCGAGAGCACACCGAGGCCCCCCGAGTAGATGGGGAGGCTCTCGTGGATGCCGTACTCCGTGGAGAAGTAGGCCACCGGCGCCGACCACTTGATGTTGTTGAGGCCGGCCGCCGCCTTGGCGAGCCCCCGCTCCCCCATGTAGTCGTCGAAGCGCTGCAGGACCTGGGAGTAGAGGTTCGTATAGCTCTCGTTCTCGGCCGCCTCGGAGAGCCGCTCGGGGCTCACCGTCTCGAGCATGCGGACGGGGTTGTTTCCCATCCCCTCCCAGAGCTTGGGGTCGAGAAGCGAGAAGAGATCCAGGGCCTGCGGGTTCCAGGACCACCAGAGGTTGTAGGCAAGCTCCCTGAGGCGGATGATCTTCTGCGGCAGGTTCACGACGGCCGTGAAGGTTCGGAAGTGAGGCTGGTTCGAGCCCGTGCTGGAAAAGACGTGGCGCATCTCGCCGCGGGTCTCGCCGAGCCGGGAGGCGCGCGAGCGGGCGCCGGCCAGCGCCTTCTCGAAGGCCCTCAGATATTCGGGGTAGAAGGTCTCCCAGCTTGCCTTCACGGCGATGCGCCGGGCTTCGCGCCGCTGATTCAGGATCTCCTCGTCGGCAAGGCCCGTAAAGTCGTTGAGAATGCCGTAGAGGCCGTCGACGATGGATGCCATGTCCTTCCCGCGCCGCTTCAGGACCGTGATGGCCCGGTTCTCGCCCGCCGTGGCGAGCACCCAGGAGCCGAAACCCGCCTGGTCCACCGTGACGGTGGGCAGCGTCCAGGCGGCGCTCTCGTGGGGCGGGTACCCCCAGGGTTCGTAGTAGGAGGGGAATACCCCCAGGTCACAGCCCGACAGGATCTCGCAGTAGGTCATGTCGAACAGCCCGTCGTGGCCGTTCAGGTAGGCGGGATTGAAAATGACGCTCACGCGGTTCTGGGGGCTGTTCTTGAGCCCCAGGCGGCTGCAGGTCTCCAGGATCGGGTCCGAGGCCTCGTAGCTCAGGCGGTGCGTCGCGATGGGCACGGGGCCGCCGTCGGGCTTTGCGGCGCCGGCCTGCAGGGCCGGGATGAGGTCCATGTGGCCCCCGATGAGGCAGAGCAGCGCAAGCACGCTGCGGCCGCCGGGCATTTCCTTCTCCATGCGACCCAGGGCCTGCAGCAGGACGTCCACGCCCTTGTTGTGGAACTCGTAGCGGCCGGAGATCATCAGGATCTTCGTGTCGGCGGGCAGCGGCCGGCGCAGGAACTTCGCCGCCGCGGCAAGGATCTGCTCGCGGGCTTTCCGCGCAGGGCCGCGCGACTCGGACAGGTCGGGAATGCTCGCCACGTCGAGGCCGTTGGGCGTGACCACCTCGGGGGAGCGGCCGAGGAAATTCTTCGCCTCGAGGGCCGTGATGTCGCTCACCGTCGTGAGGCAATCGGCCTCGCGGGCACAGGCCGCCTCCAGGGAATACTGGGCGGTGCAGTTGTGGGCGCCGGCCTCGCGCTGGGGCGAGATGTGAGCCATCTCGGAGTAGATGTCCATGCCCGAGGAGGCCAGCGTCCGGCCCAGGACGGTCGAGTGGAGCGTGAGAACCGTCCCGACCTCGGGGACCATCTTCTTCACGAAGAGCAGCCCCGCCCCGCTCACCACATCGTGGAACTGGGCGACGGCCTTGAGCCCCTTGGGCTTCACCTTGAGGTTGTGGATCGTCTCGATGACCTCGCCGCAGGCGTAGCCGAACATGACCCGCTCGATGTAGTCCCAGCCGCCCGAGATGGAGTCGATGCCGTAATCCTCCCAGAGCTGGAACAGGAGCTGATCCTTGTTGAACTTCTTCGTGAAGTTCACCAGGATGACCCTCGGCTCGCCCGGGACCTTCCAGCGGCCGAAGCGGCAGGGCAGGTCCTTGATGGCCGTGTTTTCCCGGATGGCCGTCCAGAAGTCCTCCTCGGTCTCCTCGAACTCGAGGTTGTTCTTCAGGTCCGGCCCCAGCAGGATGCAGTGATCCCCGAAGGCACGGGCCGCGCTGGGGATCTTGCTGCGGATGGCCGAGTAGACCTCGCCCACCTGGTTGCAGACTTCCCAGCTCACTTCGAAAAGATAATCGTTGCGATCAGCACTCATGGACGGACTCCCGTCTTCCCCGCGATCCTGCCGGAGAAGTCTTTCAGAATGTTCATATAGTGGATGTAGGCGTCGTACGGGGAGGCAAAGGGATTGGAGGCGACCTGAACCGCCCCGTTTGCCAGGTTCTCTGTGCTCATGTGGCAAAAATAGTCCGACGCCTGGAGGTTGCGCCAGGAGCCGATGTGCTTGCGGCTCTTCGTCGCCCGGACCCGGTCCTCGAGGCCGTAGAGGGTCCTGGCGGCATCGATCTGCATGTGATTTCCCAGCCAGGCCGAACCATCCCTTTCGGAGCCGCTCCGAAAGATCTGACCGGGCACGTCGATCTGCCCTGCCGGCTCGTGCTCCGCCGCCGCGCCGGAAGGCGTCGAAAACCGCCAGTTGCGCCGCTTCAGCAGGATTCCGGGAACCGTTTCCAGGAAACCGGGGAGTCCCGTCTTGCTTTGGTCGTGCCCGATGAAGGTCTCGTAATCCATGAAAAGGTTGATGATCTCATCCCCGTGATAACCGTCGGCCAGCCTCCGGGCGAATTCATCGGCGGCCGCGGCCTGCCCCTCTGCCCCCGAAGGGCGCAAGGCAAGGTCATCGGAAAGACGATCGTGCCGGAAGAGGACCTTGAGCTTGCTGCATCCCGCCGGCCGGTGGAGGGCCTCTGCGTCGCAGCCGGGCAGCCTGCCGGCGCCGCCGGCGAGGATCACCCGGAAGCCCATCGACTCGGCGATGCGGGCCACGTCGTTTCCGTAGATGAGTTCCGTGTTCCGGAAGGCCCGCGGCACCTGGCCGAAGAGCGCCCGGATCTTGCGCCGGTGAAGGGCGATCTGCGCCCGGAGCTCCTCCTCGGAAAAAAGCGAGGCCAGGGAGTGGTGCCAGGGCCCGCCCAGAAACTCCACGCAGCCCGTGTCGGCAAGCCTCCGAAAGCTCTCCAGGAAAGGCTTTCGCCCATTTTCCAGTTGTTCAAGAAGCATGCCAGAGACGGAGCAGGAAACCCTGAACCGCCCCGGTGGCGCCGGATGAGCTTGAGCAAGGCCGCGTTGGCCGGCAGGTAGCACTCCTTCGCCACGGCGCTCGAGGACCCGGCGGCTCTCCTCCTCGTCGAAATAATCCTGCGAATGTCCGATATCGAAGAAGCTGTACTTCTTCAACCGAAGCGGCAGGTGGGCATGGAGGCAAAGCACGACAGATGGCACGATCTATTTCCCCGATCTAATTGATTTCGATCTCGGTCTTCGCCTATCTCTGCATGAGGTGACAGGTTACAGGTGTCAGGTGACAGGAAAAAAGTTGAAGGTAAAGGGACCCTGTTACCTGTTACCTGTTACCTGTTACCTGTTACCTGTTACCTGTCACCTGTTACCTTCTTATAGACTTCCTCTATCTCCCGGGCCGCCCGGTCCCACGTCAGGGCCCTGAGCTCCTCGCGGCTGCGCTCGACCATTTCACGCGTGAGCGCGTCGTAGGTGAGGGCTGCGCAGATCTTGCCGGCCAGCTCGTCCACATCCCAGAAATCCACCGTCAGGGCGTGATGGAGAACCTCGGCAACCCCCGACTGCCTGGAGATGATCACCGGCACATCGTAGAGCATCGCCTCCAGCGGGGCGATCCCGAAGGGCTCGGAGACACTCGGCATCACGTAGAGATCGCTTGCCGCGTACATCCGCTCCACCTCCTCGCCGCGCAGAAACCCCGTGAAGAAAAACCGGCTGCCCATGCCGAGCTCGGCCACGCGCTCCACCATCTGCGGCATGAGATCGCCGCTGCCCGCCATGACGAAGGTGACGCCGGGCAGAACACCCAGGACCTTCGCGGCCGCCTCGACGAAAAACCCGGGCCCCTTCTGATGGGTGATGCGCCCCATGAACAGGACGATCCTCTCGCCCGGCGCCTTCACGACACCGTAGGCCCTTGCCGCCTCGCCCCGGGAAACGGCGTTGTGGACAACGGTCACCTTCTCCGCATCGATTCCGTAGCGCTCCACGATCATGCCCTTCGTGAAGTGGCTCACGGCAATGACGCGATCCGCCTCGAGAAGACCCTGCCGTTCGATTGCGAAGATGCCGGGGTTCACGCTCCCGCCGCTGCGGTCGAACTCCAGCGCGTGGACGTGAAAGACGAAGGGGCGCCCGCTTTCGCGCCGGGCGCGAAGGGCCGCGGGGACGGAGAGCCACTCGTGGGCGTGTATGACTTCGAAGGGGACCTGACGGGCGATCAAACCCGCCGCTTCCCCGTAGCGCTCTACCTCGTCGAACAGATTGGGGCCATAGTGCCCCGGACTTTCAAGGAGGCTCCCCTTGCGGAAAGCCCCGTAGTCCGCCTCCGCCATGTAGGGCCTCAGGGGCGAGTCGACGGGGCTTACGGTGATCCCCGCTGAAGGGGCCTTCTCCGCCCCGGCGGAGAAATCGGACGCCGCCACAAGCGCCACGTGCGATGGCCCGTCGGGCCCGGGCAGGGAGGGAACCACGAAGGTGACCCGGTGCCCTCTGTCAACGAGGGCCTTCGTCATGCCGAAACATGCCGTCCCGAGGCCGCCGCTGATGGTTGGGGGAAACTCCCATCCAAACATCAGGATCTGCATCGCCTGCGCCCCATCGTCTTGTTTTTCCATCCCTTCGATATTTCTATAGGAAAAACACACGCGCGTCAACGGCCCGATTGACGCAGGAGCGAGCGATCGAGGCAGCGAGGCTCGAGGTTTATTCTTTGTCCTCGGTCCTCGATTCCTCGGAGCCTCGAACCTGTAGCCTGCCGGAGGCCCGATATTTGCATAATACCAGAACGATTTCATGCGCCTTCAGGGCGAAGCGGCCGAAAAGCCAGTCCACTTCAACAAATCCGGAGCTTACAGGACGTTTTCCACGATGGGTATTCTGAATATCAACGATATCAAGGAAGGCATGACTCTCGCGGCCGATGTGAAGAACAAGCACGGCAACATCATGATCCGGCAGGGCATGGCCCTCACCGAGAAGCACATCATGCTCCTCAAGGCCTGGGGCATCGCGGAAGCCGATGTGGATGGCTTCGACCGGGACCAGCTCCACGAGGATGAGATGAAGACCGTCTCGCCCGAGGTGATCGAGGTCATCGAGAAGGAGTTGCGCGAGTTCTTCCCGCCCCTCGAGGGCAACGAGATCATGTCGGAGATCTACCGGATTACGAAAAAGTTGAAAATCAAGCAGGTCATGGAATCCTGAGGCAGTCTGCCCGAAGGGAACCGAAACGCAGGGACAGGCAAGACCATGAAAGCCAACGAAATCGAACGGATCGTCAGCTCCCTCGACAAGATCCCCACGCTGCCGGTCATCTACTCCAAGCTGGGCAAGCTGCTGCAATCCCCCGACACAACGATTGCGGCCGTAAGCAACATCATCTCCGAGGACCAGGTCATCGCCGCCAAGGTCCTCAAATTTGTCAACTCGGCCTTTTACGGGTTCCCCCAGAGAGTGGGAAGCCTGCAGCGCGCCATCGTCATCCTCGGGTTCAACACCATCAAGAACCTCGTATTCGCCACCTCCGTATTCGACATGTTCAGGGGGATGGAAACGGAAGGCGCCTTCGACAAGAAGAACTTCTGGAAGCACTGCATCGGCTGCGCCGTGGCCTCGCGGGTGCTCGCCGAGGCGGCCGATCTGCGCAACCCCGATGAAGTCTTCACGGGGGGGCTGCTGCACGACATCGGCAAGCTCGTCGTGGCCGTCCACTACCCCGAGAAATACAGCGCCGTCGTCAACGAAGTCCAGGCCACCGGAATCCCGCTGGTCGCTGCCGAGCGCAAGGTCTTCGGCTACGATCACTGCCAGGTGGGCAGCGCGCTCGCCGTCCACTGGCGCTTCCCCCCCGACACGGCCCAGATGATCGGCTCCCATCACCTGGGTGACGGGGCAACCCCCGCGCGCAAGGACATCGCCGCCGTGCACATCGGCAACATCCTCTGCATGGCCCTCGGGCTCGGCTCGGGCGGCGAGAAAAAGCTCGCGAACGTGAACGCGAAAGCCTGGGAATTCATCGGTCTCAGCCTGAGCAGCCTCGAGCTCGTCATGGACAAGACCGTGAAGCTCTACAAGGAAAACACGGAAATCCTGGAGATGTAACCGCCCGGCAGGCAGGGAAATCATGCAGGAGTTGAGGGAAACATCGGTCGGCGCCACCGACCACCGGACGATGCAGAAGAGGCTTCAGTACCTCGACGAGCAGAACCGCGCCCTCGTCTCGATCCAGGACAAGCTCGAGCGTCTCTCCGATTTCCGCTCGGACATGATCCTGTCTCACGACATCCCGGAAATCCTTCAGTCGGGCATCGCCAAGTTCCAGGAACTCGTCAAGACAGAGGCCTGCTCCGTCTTTCTCGTCGACGAGAACGGCTTCGAGTTCCGCCACGAGATCTCCATCCCGGAGCGCTTCGCCGAGCTCATGGAAAAGGAGCTCGACGCCCAGATCATGTCGGGCACCTTCGGCTGGATCATCAACAGCGGCACCCCGGCCTGCGTGCCCACGGAGGTCTTCGGCAAGGGAGACCACCGGAAGCTCAGCGTCATGATCGCGCCGCTCTCGAACAAGGAGCGAACGCTGGGCGCCGTTTCCATCGTCTTCGAACAGGACGAGGACTTCATCCGCCAGCAGACGCTGAAGCTGCTCTACATCCTGTCGGGCTTTTTCTCCCTGTCCCTGGAAAACGCCTACCTCTTCGAGGATCTCAAGAAGAGCTACTTCGACACCATCCGGGCCGTGGCCAACTCCGTCGAGGCGCGGGACGCCTACACGCGCGGCCACTCGAACCGCGTGGCCGAGATCTCCAAGATCATCGCCGCGGAGATGGGATGGGGCCGCAGGGATCTCGAGATGATCGACTGGGGCGGCGTGCTGCACGACCTCGGCAAGGTCGGGATCAGCGACTCCATCCTGAACAAGCCCGGCAAGCTCACCGACGAGGAATTTGCCATCATGAAGTCCCACCCGTCGATCGGCGCCCAGATCATCGGCGGCATCGCCTTCCTGGAGCCGCTCATGCCCTACATCGCCCAGCACCACGAACGCTACGACGGCCGGGGATATCCCGCAGGGTTCAAGGGCGAGGAGATCGCCATCCAGGGAAGGCTGCTGGCCATCGCCGACACCTACGATGCCATGACGTCCGATCGCCCCTACCGCAAGGGCCTCGCGGCCCAGATCGCCTACGATGAGATCCTCAAGTGCTCCGGCAGCCAGTTCGACCCCGTCCTGGTCCGCGCCTTCGAGAAGGCCTTCAAGGCGGGGAAAATCGTGTAAGACAGGGTCGAGGGTCGCGGGTAGCGGGTTCGAGATCAAGAATAAAAAAGGATCGGGAATGCAATTCCCCGATCCTTTTTTTGTCCTGATTATCCTGATTCTCTTGTACCCTCTACCCTGTACCCTTTCTTCTATTGCTTCATCACATCCACCCCTGCCGGGGGCTTGAAGGTGAAGAGGCTGTCGGGCAGGTCCTTGTTGAGTTCGAGCCCCGAGAAGGTGAGCGTCGTCACGTTTCCGTAGGGGTCGAAGAGGACGACCTTCACGATCTGGAAGCTCTCCCGGTTCACGGCAACCTGGAGTTTCTTCACCCCCTCCTCGGGTTTTACGGGCACAAGATCGAGAAGATAGTTTCCCGCCTTGTCCACTTTCTTGTCCCCGGCGAAGGAGATCCTGAAATCGTCCTTGAGTTTTCCGATCCCGGCGAGGAACCGGACGCTCACCGTGGACTTGAAAAGGCTTTCGGCGTCCTGCACGTAGGCAACCTTGTCGGCGGGGACATAGAGCCAGGCCTTCTCGGGGTTGATGACAAGCTCCTTCGCGGCCGGTTTCGTGTACACCCAGCGCATCCGCTTGGGTTTCTTGAAATAGAAGGTCCCCTCCTCGAGCTGGGTCTTCTGCATGGCCTTGAGCGTCAAGGCCTGGGTGAAGCGGGCCTTGACCTGTCCGGTCTGCTCGTAGGTGTCCTGAATCTTCTGGACAACCTCGTCGAGGCTGAGAAGTTCAGCCCCCCATGCAGGGGCCGCAAAAAAAATAAAAAGCAAAAAAACAAGGGATGAAAAGGAGTTCCTCATAGGCTGTTCCATGTCGTGGAAAAAGGTGATCCCGGGATGACCGGGCTGGCATGCTTTTTTAATGGTGAATAAATCGCATCCGGACAGGCCGATAAAACGCGGAAATGACGATAGAATATACAAGCTATTGATATAACTACTATATTTTATTGCTCAATCCGTAGGCAATTTGGTAAAAAACATCGTCATTACTGAACTTGGCGATCCTGTAAACAACTTTATCAACAGATTTGTCCACACCGCTGTTGATGTTCATTTGCAGCCCTTATGCCGCCCCTGATATACCTGTTTTTCGCGGCAGGGGTACCTCGGGATGTGCTTAGGGAATGGATTTCCCTGCCCCCTCTTTTCGATGTCCGGCGAGGACAACTGTCTTACGCTTCACCCCCGCCAGAACCTTCTGCCTGTAAGGATGGGAAATCATTCACCTCACCCGGCCCTCTCCACAAAAGGTGAGAGTTTTGTTTAGGCTATTTTCAGCCGCCATCCGAACGGATCCTCGGCAATGCCGTACTGGATCTCGAGGATCTGGTTGTAGAGCTTCTCCGTCACGGGCCCCGTCTTTCCGCCGTTGATCAGGAGTTGCTTGCCCCTGCAGAAGATCTCGCCGACGGGCGAGACGATGGCCGCCGTACCGGAGGCGAAGCACTCCTTGAGAGTCCCCTTGGCCCCCGCTGCCAGGATCTCGTCGAGCGAGAGCGGCCGCTCGGACACCTTCATGCCGTTGCGCTTCGCCATCTGGATGACGGAGTCGCGGGTGATGCCGGGCAGGATGCTCCCCCCGAGCGGCGGGGTGATGAGCTCGTCGGCGATGACGAAGAAGATATTGCTCGTCCCCACTTCTTCCACATATTTGCGCTCGACGGCATCGAGCCAGAGGACCTGGGTGTATCCCCTGGCGCCGGCCTTCTGGCTTGCCATGAGGCTCGCGGCGTAGTTACCCGCCGCCTTGCAGATAGCCGATGCCGCCCCTCACGGCGCGGACGTACTCCTCCTCGACCCAGATCTTCGTGGGGCTGAAGCCCTGGGGATAGTAGGCGCCCACGGGCCCCACGATGACGAAGTAGAGGTATTCGTTGGCCGGGCGCACGCCGAGGGCCGGCTCCGTGGCGGCCATGGTCGGCCGGATGTACATGGACGGTCCCCACCCCCTTGGGGATCCAGTCCTTCTCCACGACGACGAGCTGCTTGAGGGCCTCGAGGGCGAGCTTCTCGTCGAGGGGGGGCATGCAGAGCCTTATGGCGGACTCGTTGAACCGCCGGATGTTCTCCCAGGGACGGAACAGGTATACGGACCCGTCGGCACCGCGGTAGGCCTTCAGGCCCTCGAAGATCAGCTGGCCGTAGTGAAGGCTCATGGCGGCCGGGTCCATCTGGAGAGGTCCGGTACGGCTCGATCTGCGGGTCATACCAGCCCTGGCCCGTCTTGTACTTCATCGTGAAGAAGTGATCGGTGAAGAGCTGCCCGAACCCCAGTTTCGACTCGTCCGTCGGTTTCGGTTTCATCTTGTCTGCGGGAACCCTGTTCACTTTGATTTCCATGGCTCTTGCTGCTTCCTCCTCTTCTCTTGAGACGTTACTCCCCCCTGGAGTACCAAACGTGCAACCCGCACGATGTTTTCTGCAATACGCCTTTATGAACCGTTCGTCAAGATACAACCGGCCTGTTAATTCCCGCGATATTGTAACAGGTTTTCTTTGCCGATCTTCGAGATCTCGAGGCCCTTCATGGGCTCCCCGATCGACTTGGACACCTCGGCGAGGATCTCGGGGTTCTTGTAGTGCGTGACGGCCTTGACGATGGCAACCGCCCGCTTTGCCGGGTCCTTCGACTTGAAGATGCCCGAGCCCACGAAGACGCCGTCGGCGCCAAGCTGCATCATCATGGCCGCATCGGCCGGGGTGGCGATCCCGCCGGCCGAGAAGTTCACCACGGGAAGCTTGCGGTCCCGGGCCACGAGCCGCACGAGTTCGTAAGGCGCGCCGAGATTTTTCGCCTCCGTCATGAGCTCCTCCTCGGGAAGCACGGAAAGCCTCGCGATCTCGTCGTGGATCGTCCTCATGTGGCGGACGGCCTCGATCACGTTGCCCGTGCCGGCCTCCCCTTTCGTGCGGATCATGGCGGCCCCCTCCCCGAGCCTTCGCAGGGCCTCGCCCAGGTTCGTGGCGCCGCAGACGAAGGGGACTTTGAAGTTCCACTTGTTGATGTGATATTTCTCGTCGGCCGGCGTGAGGACCTCGCTCTCGTCGATGTAGTCGACGCCGAGGGCTTCCAGGATCTGGGCCTCGACGAAGTGGCCGATCCGGCACTTGGCCATCACGGGGATCGTGACGGCCTTCATGATGGCCTCGATGATGGCGGGGTCCGTCATGCGGGCAACACCGCCTTCGGCCCGGATGTCGGCGGGGACGCGCTCCAGGGCCATGACGGACACGGCGCCGGCGTCCTCGGCGATCTTCGCCTGGTCCGCCGTCGTCACGTCCATGATGACGCCGCCCTTGAGCATCTCGGCCAGACCGGATTTAACAGTTAAGGTTCCAAACTTTTCCATCTATCTCCAAGCCTCCTTCTGACTATTTTATCAGGGTACAGGGTTCAGGGTCCGGGGTTCAGGGTATGGAAAATGATTTTTTCTGAATCCGAGACCCGATTCTATTATTTACCTTTGACCTTTATCCTTGAGCCTAGACCACGGATCGGTCCAGTGCCCTATACTGTATCGCCTCGCTCACATGCTGCGGCTGGACGTCGGCCTCGCCTTCCAGGTCGGCGATGGTCCGCGCCACCTTGAGCACCCGCGTGTAGGCCCGCGCCGAGAGCCCCAGCCGGTCGACGGCCATCTCGAGGAGCTTCTGCGACTCCTCGCCCAGCGGGCAGAACTCGCGAAGCTGCTTTCCCGTCATCCGGGCGTTGAGTCGCGTCGCATTGCCGCCGAAGCGGCGCCGCTGGATCTCGCGCGCCTTCTGCACGCGCTTGCGCACGACCTCGGAAGACTCCGCCCGGTTTCCCCCTGCCAGCTCCCGGTAAGGCAGCGAGGGCACCTCCACGTGGATGTCGATCCGGTCGAGCAGCGGCCCCGACACCTTGGAGCGGTACTGCCGGATCTGCTGGGCACTGCAGCGGCAGCTCTTGCGCGCATCGGCCAGGTACCCGCAGGGGCATGGGTTCATGGCCGCCACGAGCATGAACTTCGAGGGAAAGGTCGCCGTGATCACGGAGCGCGTGATCGTCACCTGCCCGTCCTCCAGGGGCTGCCGCAAGACCTCGAGGACGTTGCGTTTGAACTCGGGCAGCTCGTCGAGAAACAGCACCCCGTTGTGCGCCAGGCTGATCTCCCCCGGTTTCGGCGTGTGACCGCCTCCCACGAGCCCCGCATCGGAGATCGTGTGGTGAGGCGCCCGGAAGGGCCTTGTCGCCATGATGGCCTCGCGCCTCTCCAGAAGCCCCGACACGGAGTAGATCTTTGTCGTCTCCAGTGCCTCCTCGAGGGAGAGCTCCGGCAGGATCGTCGGGATCCGCTGGGCAAGCATCGTCTTGCCCGAACCGGGAGGGCCCGTCATCAGGATATTGTGCCCGCCTGCGGCGGAGACCTCCATGGCCCGCTTGGCCTGCTCCTGGCCCTGGATCTCGCTGAAATCGACAGGGTAATTCCTCGCCGAGTCACAGGCCGTCGCGAACTCGCAGGTGACAGCCGGGATGTCCTTCGCCCCATTGAGGAAGTCCACCAGGTCGCAGAGGAAGGCCACGGGGATCACCTCGAGACCCTGCACCAGGGCCGCCTCGCCCGCATTGTCCGAGGGCACGATCAGGCCCTTCAACTTCTGCTCCCGGGCCATGAAGGCCGACGGCAGGACCCCCTGCACGCCCTTCACGCGGCCGTCCAGGGAAAGCTCCCCCATGACCAGGTAGTCCCGGAGCCGCTCGCGCTCGACGAGCCCTTCGGCCGCCAGGATCCCCAGTGCGATGGGCAGGTCGAAACCGGTCCCTTCCTTGCGGATGTCGGCCGGGGCGAGATTCACGGTAACCCGGTTTTCGGGAAAGCGGTAACCGGAATTCTTCATGGCCGCCTTGATGCGGTCGCGGCTCTCCTTGACGGCCGTATCGGGCAGGCCCACCGTCGAGAACTGCGGAAGTCCCGTCGAGAGGTCCACTTCCACGTCGACGGGAAAGGAATCGATACCGACAACAGCGCTGCTCAGGACCTTGACGATCAAGTCGACTTACCCGGCACAAACCCGATTTTCATTGAAGTTATACCTAGTTGCGCATATTATAACATGATTTGAAATTTGCAAGCACTTTCGGCTTCCGTTTTCTCGAGGCCTGATGTATGAAAAATGCCTCGATCGCATTCGAGAACTGGTAACAGAAGATAGTGAAGGTCAAGGTTTCAGGTGCAGGGATAGTGAAGGTTAGACAAGTCAAGTGACGTCATCCCAAATGGTATATTACTCATGATTACCCTGTTACCTGAACCTGTACCTGATACCTTATTAATGAATGATTGGTTTTTTCGACTCCGGTTTCGGGGGGCTCACGGTGTTGCGGCGCGTCGTCGAGACGCTGCCGCAGTATGACTACCTGTACCTGGGCGACAACGCCCGTGCGCCCTACGGCAGCCGCTCCCAGGAGGTGGTCTACGAGTTCACCCGCGAGGCCGTCGAGTACCTCTTCCGCCGGGGCTGCCCCCTCATCATCATCGCCTGCAACACCTCGTCGGCCAAGGCCCTGAGGCGCATCCAGCAGGAGTACCTGCCCGTCAGCTACCCGGACCGCCGCGTCCTGGGCGTCGTCCGTCCGCTCGTCGAGGAAGTGGCCGACAGGGGGACCTTCCATCGCGTGGGCCTTCTGGCCACGGAGGGGGTCGTCGCCTCGGAGGCCTACCTGAGAGAGATCGAGAAAGCTCGACCCCTCCATCCGCGTGTTTCAGAAAGCCTGCCCGCTTCTCGTGCCCATCATCGAGGCGGGGGAGCAGGACTGGGAAGGGGCCGAGATGATCGTCCGCCGCTATCTCGGGGAACTCATGGCCGAGGCCGGCTCGATCGATGCGCTGCTTCTGGCCTGCACCCACTACCCCATCCTCTATGACACGATCCGGCGCAATGTCCCCGGGCACGTCGAGGTCCTGGAGCAGGGCCCTGTCGTGGCGGAAAAGCTCCAGGATTATCTGCGGCGGCACCCCGCGATGGAGCGAAGGCTTACCCGCGGCGCTGCGCGGACATTTCTCACAACGGACCTCACCGACCGTTTCGACCGGCTGGCGCGGACCTTCTTCGGAGAGCCGATCCACTCCCATCTCGTCTCGCTCGGATAGGCCGGGCGTCTCGCGTGGAGGCCGGGCGTCCCGCCCGGCAACCTTAACCGGGCCCGTTTCGGAATTGTAACAGACTCGCAAAATTTCGAATTTCACTCTTGATAACGAATAGTTAGGATCACATCGCCCCGCCGTTTTCGCGCCGTGGCAAGCGCCTTGACGGGCCTTTTCTTCTGTGCTACGGTACGCCATTATTTTTGCGGCGGGCAAGCCCTGCCGCCGCAGGTTGAACATGCCGCAGTTCACGCACCTCGATGAAAAAGGCAAGGCCCGGATGGTCGACGTGTCGGGGAAAGACACGACCCGCCGGGAGGCCGTGGCCCGGGGCAAGGTCCTCATGAAGCCGCAAACGGCCAAGGCCATCGAGAAGCAGTCGATCGCCAAGGGCGACGTGCTTGCCGTCGCGAAGATCGCCGGCATCATGGCGGCCAAGAAAACGAGCGAACTCATTCCGCTCTGCCACCCTCTGGAGATCACGGCCGTCGACGTGAGCTTTCGCACGGATGCGCGCCGCGGCGAAATCGAGATCGAGGCCACGGTCCGGACGCTGGGCCGGACAGGCGTGGAGATGGAAGCGCTCACGGCAGTCAGCGCTGCGGCGCTCACCATCTACGATATGTGCAAGGCCGTGGACCGGGGGATGACCCTCTCGGAGATACGGCTGATGCTCAAACGGGGCGGGAAGAGCGGAACCTACCGGCGAAAGGATTGACGGCAACGCCTCCGTTGCCAGAACCCATGTCAACCCGGATTTACACAGTCAACAGGGCTCTCGTTTTGCCGCTGGCCCTGAATGCCCTGCTCCTGCTGGCGGTCTTGATCCTGACCTTCATCCGGCAGGGAACGGCCACGGAGCGGTTTCTCCTCCTGGCGGCGCTCATCCCGATGGCTCTCATCGCAATCGAGTCGTCGCTCAGGAAAGTGGAGGCGAGCGACTCGGGTCTTGCGTTGACGAAGTTTTTCAAGCGGCGGGCGCTCAACTGGGCGGACATCACCCACGTGGGGGCCCTCGCAGTCCGGAAGAAGGTCTACCTGGTCCTGACCACGACAAAAGGTTTCCACGTCCTGTCCAACGCCTACGGCCGGTTCGGAGACCTCGTCCGCGACGTCACGGGCCACGTGGAGGCCGAGCGGGTCGAGGAAGGCGCCAGGGAGATCCTCGAGGGATCCGCAGGGAACCGCTCGAACATCTATTGCAGCCTGGCTTGCGGCGATCCTGCTCGTGGTGGTCGCCGCCATGAAGAGTTCGTCCTGAAAACGATGGCACGCGCATCGATCATCGCAGCGAAGAAATCAAGCAGACCCCGACGGACAGGAGAGGAACGGACATGGCAGTCATGAAGGCTCAGCAACCCCGCAGGGCGGCATCCACACTTCCCGGCATCGACGAGGTCCTCGAAAAGAAACTGGAAGAACTCGTCATCGTCCTTTCGGCGGGACAGGGCACCAAGAGCCAGGTCTACGACGAGATCCTTTCCCTCGTGGAACGGGGGTTGATCCGGATTGCGCTGAAGCGCAACAAAAACGTGAAGTCGGCGGCCGCCTCCTACCTGGGAATCAACCGCAACACGTTCCAGAAGAAGATGACCGCGCTGGGAATCCCCTGCAGGAAAGCGAAGTAGGAACTGCCGGGTCCCATGCCATTTGCCACCATGATCTGCAGCCGGCGCTTTTTCAGTTTTTCTCCATCCGACACGAAACCAGAGCCTTTCGGCAACGGGGCCTCCCCCCCGGCGACCGCCGGCGCGCGCAAGAGGAATAGCAACTCATGAAAGTCGGTGTGCTGGCCCTCCAGGGGGCCTTCCGCGAACATATCCGGATGCTTCAAGTCCCTGGGCGTCGATGCCGTCGAGATCCGCCTGCCCTTCGGAGATCGACGACGTGGACGGGCTGATCATCCCGGGCGGCGAGAGCACGACCATGCGAAAGCTCATGGCCGACTACCGGTTCGTTGACACCGTCAAGGAATTTGCCGCAGCGGGCAAGCCCGTTTTCGGCACCTGCGCCGGCCTCATCGTGATGGCCGACCGGGTCGGCGGCCGCAGGCAGGATCTGTTGAATCTGATCGACCTCGACGTGGAGCGCAACGCCTACGGCCGCCAGCTGGAGAGCCGCGAGGTGGACATCCCCTGCGAGGCCCTCGGGGAGGAGCCCTTTCACGCCGTTTTCATCCGGGCCCCCCGTATTCTGGGAACAGGCCCCGCGGTGGAGAAGCTCGCTCTCTACCAGGGCGAGGTGGTGCTCGCGCGCCAGAAAAACATTCTCGTGGCCGCCTTCCACCCCGAGCTGACGGGCGATGCGAGGGTCCACAAGCTTTTTTTGCAGATGCTCGCCCGCAGGGCACGATAATTGAAGCAACCCAGGGGTTAACATACACCCCCCACGAAGAGACCGGATGACAACGGAACTTCCGAAAAAGATCACCGCGCTGCTCGACAAAGGGGTATCCATCCCCTGCCCGTCGGCTGTCGTGATCGGCGATGAGGTCAGGACGGAGCGCATTTCCGCAAAGGGCACCGTCCTTTACCCCGGATGCCGCCTTGCCGGCGCAAAGACCCTGATCGGCCCCGGCGCGAAAATCGGCTTCGAATCCCCCGTGACCCTCGTGGACTGCCGGCTCGGCCCCGGCGTGGAGCTCAAGGGCGGCTTTTTCACAGGCTCCGTCTTTCTCGCCCGCTCCTCCATGGGCTCGGGCGCCCAGGTGAGGGAGTGCTGCCTGATCGAGGAGGAGGCCTCGGGCGCCCACACCGTGGGGCTCAAGCAGACGATCCTCTTTCCCTTCGTCACCCTGGGGAGCCTCATCAACTTCTGCGACTGCCTCATGGCCGGTGGCACGAGCCGCAAGGATCACAGCGAGGTCGGGAGCTCCTACATCCACTTCAATTACACGCCCAACCAGGACAAGGCCACGGCTTCGCTCATCGGCGATGTGCCCCGGGGCGTCATGCTGCGCCAGGCCCCGATCTTCCTGGGGGGCCAGGGAGGGCTCGTGGGCCCCGTGAGGCTGGGCTACGGCACGCTGATCGCCGCGGGCACCGTCTGGGAAAACGACTGTCCCCAGGGGGGGATGCTTCTCAAGGGCTCGGCATTGCTCTCCGAGCGCCCCCTGCACACCGGCCTGTACCGCGAGGTGAGGCGAAAGGTCGCCAACAACCTCCTCTATATCGGAAACCTCGCCGCCCTGCGGCAGTGGTACGTGCACGTCCGCAGGCCTTTCCTGAAGGCCCAGGAAGGGGGCGCCGCACTCTATGAGGGCGCCCTGGAGGTCCTCGACGCAGCCCTGGAAGAGCGGATCAGCCGGCTTCGCGCCCTGGCCGCCAAGATGGAGGAATCCATCGCCATGGCCGAGAAGGTCCTTCAGGACAGGACGAAAGAGATGCACCTGAAGCACAAGCGGGAACTCCTGCAGAACTGGCCCGAGGCCGAGAAGAGGCTTTCGGGTCTTGCCGACGACTCGATCGGCGAGGACGGTCGCGGACGTTTCATCAACAGGATTGACGAGCGGCTCTCGAAGGGGGCCGGTGATTATATTGATTTCATCCGGGCCCTGGACCGGGAATCTGCGGATGCCGGTTCGGCCTGGTTACAGTCTGTTGTGGATGCTGTCGTATCCCGAGCCCTGGACGCCCTTCCCTCCTTCCGGAGGTAGGGCGCAGCCCCTGCGGGGAGCCGCTCCGGGGGGACGGGACGTTGCCGCTGACAGGAACAGGATGAACCCCGGGATCGACAGGGTCTGAGAGGTATTCATGATCGCAATATCCGTGAAACGGCTCATCTCGTTTCTCCTGCAATGGCATCTCTTTCTCGGCCGCAATCCCCGCCAGGCCCCTCCCTTCTCGGTCATTCTCTTCCCGGCGAACGCCACGCTCCTGTGCTGCGGCATCGCCGGCATCCTGGCCGTAAAGAAAGGTCCGAAGCCCCTTGCAGTCGACGCCGGCGCCAACCTCGCACAGCATTTCGCCGCAATCCGCAAGGCCCCGCTCTCGAGGGTGATCGCGGGAAAGATCAAGCCCGAAGGGTACCTCGCAGGCGTTGGCCCGCTCAAGGAGATGGAGCGGGACCTCGTGCTCCTGCGGCAGGAATTCCATTTCCAGGCCCTTTTCTTCAATCCCGGCAAGGCAGCGGCCCTTCAATCCCTCATTCCCGAGATGACGGCATTTCTGGCCGGGGAGGAGGGCCTGCTCGAGGCCGAGGCCGGACGCTTCGCCACGGCGCAGATGGAGATCATCAACAGCCGCCTCATCCTTCTGAAGGACGTCCTCTGGGGCCTCGAGAAGGACATCCTCGCCAACGTCGAAAAGATCCTGCACCTGGCCGGCGCCGGGCGCGTCGAGGAGATCACCCCGGAGAGCTTCGTCAAATACGCCCGGGTCAACTTCCTGCTCAACTGCATCGACCGGCTCGAGGTCCGGGGACGGGACTCTGCGGGAATCCAGTTCTCGCTCACGCATGAAAGACCGCGAAACCCTGGGCCGCATCATCGAAGAGATCCGGGGCCAGGGGCTTCACGAGGAATTCCGCCGGCGCTCCGTCGAGCGCGACCTTCTGAACGGGTCCATCCATGTGGCCGACCACCGCCACCCCGACGGCGGCGTCTATCTTTCCTTTGTCTACAAGACGGCCTCCATCATCGGCAAGCTCGGCGAGAACGTCCGCAAGCTCCGCGAGGCAATCCGCGCGGATGGCATCTTCCGCGCCTTCGCCCGCGAGGCCGCGATCTCGGAGTCGACCTTCGCCCACACCCGCTGGGCCTCCGTGGGCTCCATCACCGAGGAGAACTGCCACCCCATCAGCAGCTACACCCTCTGCGCGCAAGGCCCCGACGGGCAGATCCCGCCGGCGGGCCTGTGCTCGATCCCCGCGCCGATCGCCGAGAAGTTCGCCGGTGAGATCGTCCCCGGGATGAAGTTCTTCCCTGCCTACGGGCCGGGCCGCTGGACGATCAGCGTCGTCCTCAACGGCGACATCGACAACTACCAGATGCTGCGCTCGCTCCTCGAGTCGGCCTACGGCTACGAGATCGCCCCCGAGGTCACCTCGGACACGAAAATCATCCCCCTGCAGGTCGAGCGCTACCTCTCGGCAGGCAAGACCCTCGAGGAGGCTTTCCGGCTGGCCGTGAATGACTTCGAGGGCTCCCACGCCATCGCGCTGACCAGCAACGTGGAGCCGGGAAAGATCTACCTCGCCCTCAAGGGAAGCGGCCAGGCGCTCTTCGTGGGCCTGCGCGAGGACCAGTACCTCTTTGCCTCGGAGCTCTACGGCCTCGTGGAAGGCACGTCGCGCTTCGTCAAGATGGACGGCGAGAGGCCCCGCGACCCCGAGAACCCCGAGTCCTCCGGGCAGATCTTCGTCCTCGACCAGCACTCGGCAGGCGGGCTTGCAGGCATCCGGGCGCTCTACTACGACGGGCATCCCGTCGGGCTCACGGAGTCCATGATCCAGAAGGCCGAGATCACCACCCGCGACATCGACCGGGGCGCCTTCCCCCACTTCTTCCTCAAGGAGATCACCGAGTCGGCCCAGTCGGTCCGCAAGACCCTGCGCGGCAAGTACCGCATCGGGCAGAAGAAGGGCGGGAAAAAGAAGGTCCACTTCAACCTCGGGCCCGACATCCTGCCGGAGGCCTTCGTAAAGAACCTCAAGGCGAAGAAGATCCGCCAGGTCTTCGTCATCGGCCAGGGAACGGCCGCCGTGGCCGGCCAGGCCATCGCCGACGGCCTCAGCATGTACCTCGACGGGCGCGCCCGTCAACATCCAGGGGAAGAAGGCCTCCGAGATGAGCGGCTTTTTCATCGGCGAGGACCTCTCGGACACGCTCGTCATCGCCGTGACCCAGTCGGGCACCACGACGGACACGAACCGCGCCGTGGCCATGGCGGGCGAGCGGGGCGCCACGATCCTCTCCATCGTGAACCGCCGCCAGTCCGACATCACGACGAAATCCCACGGGGTCTTCTACACGAGCGACGGCCGCGACATCGAGATGTCCGTGGCCTCCACGAAGGCCTTCTACTCGCAGATCGTGGCGGGCTACGTGCTGGCGCTGGCCTTCGCGCAGATCCTCAAGACCCGCACCGACGAGTTCATCGCCGCCGAGCTTGCGACCCTCGAGAAGGCGCCGGGCCTCATGCAGCAGGTGCTGGAGAAAAAAGACGAGATCCGCCGCTCCGCCGAGCGTCTCGCCCGGCAGAAGAAATACTGGGCCATCGTGGGAAGCGGCCCGAACAAGGCCGCGGCCGACGAGATCCGCATCAAGCTCTCGGAGCTCTGCTACAAGACCATCTCGTCGGACTTCATCGAGGACAAGAAGCACATCGATCTCTCCTCGGAGCCCCTCATCCTCGTCTGCGCCGCAGGCAACCCCGAGACGGTCGCGGGAGATGTCGTCAAGGACACGGCCATCTTCAAGGCCCACAAGGCCTCCGTCGTCGTCTTCGCCGAGGAGGGCGAGACCCGCTTCGACCGGATCGCCGACTCGGTGATTACTGTCCCGAGGGCGCCCATGCCGCTTCCGGTGATTCTCAACACGCTGGCCGGGCACCTCTGGGGCTACTATGCCGCCTCTGCAATCGACGACGACGCCGCCTTTTTCCGCGAGTTCCGCAACGAGATGAGCCTCGCCGTCGTCGAGCAGGACCACAAGAACTTCACCCTCTACCAGCGGATGCTCGACCGCAACCTGCACCGGATTCTTAAAGATTTCGGGGAGCAGTTCACCGAGCGCAAGAACCGCGGCGTCTTCACCCTGATGAACGCCCGCACGATGACGGACATCTCGCTTCTGACGAAGTACGTGGCCGGCAAGCTCCCCCTGGAGGACTTCTGGGGAGACTTCGGCGAGGAGGGCTCGAACGCCTCGCCCATCGACCTTCTGAACATCGCCTTCGGGCACGCCATCGACGAGATGTCGCGCCCCATCGATGCCATCCGCCACCAGGCCAAGACGGTCACCGTCGGCACGAGCCGCAAGGAGGAGATGCTCCGCGGCGTTCTCTTCGACCTGCTCGCCAGCCTCAAGTGCTCCGCCAAGAACCTGAAGGCCGACAACATGCTGGCCCTCGACCGGATCCAGAAGGCCATCGCCGGCGTGCGCGGCTACACCCTCTACGAAATCAGCGACCTCGACGTGGAGGGGCACCCCACGGACGGCACGACGATCTCCATCGTGAACCGCGGCGGCGTCTCCGTCGGGATGGTATCGCGGGCCGAGACGTCCAAGAGCCTCATGGGCACGAAGCGCACGATCGCCCGGACGGGCAATCTCTACGTAGGGCTGGGACGCGTTGACGGCAGGCCGCTGGTCATCATCCCCCTGCTCAGGGGAGGCGAAGGGGTGAGCGGGCTTCTTCTCGTCCACGTGGACTTCAACCCGGCACTCACGGCCGCCGACAAGGTGGAGATCCTGGGCGATCGATACCGCGACATCCTCAACCTCATCAACGAATACAACCTCCCCTGGGACGACGCCTACCTCGGGGAGATGCCCATCGAGATCCTGCTTGGCGAGTCCGTTGAGTTCATCGCCACCAAGATCCGTAAAACGCTGGACCCCAAGAAGGAGGGTTGACCTGCATGATCGCCATTCTGGATTTCGGCTCCCAGTACAACCAGCTCATCGCCCGGCGCGTCCGGGAGTGCCGCGTGTACTGCGAGATCCTCGACCACGACATCACGCCTGCCAGGCTCAAGGCCCGGAAGGTGCAGGGCATCATTCTCTCGGGAGGCCCCGCCAGCATCTTCGACAAGGGGGTCCCGAAGTGCGATGCAGGGATCTTCGAGCTGGGCGTTCCCGTCCTCGGGATCTGCTACGGCGCGCAGCTCATGGCCTACACGATGGGCGGGAAGGTCACCGCCTCTGCCGCTTCGCGAATACGGGCCCGCGGAGCTCCAGCTCAACGACACGGGGAAAGCACTCCCTGCTGTTTGCGGGTCTCGAGGGCCGCCAGCGGATCTGGATGAGCCACGGCGACCGGGTCACGAAGCTTCCCAGGGGATTCTCCGTTGCCGGCACGACGGTGAACTGCCCCGTTGCCGTCATGGAAAACCCCGGGCGCAAGCTCTACGGCGTGCAGTTCCACCCCGAGGTGCACCACACGGTCAACGGCATCGCCCTCATCCAGAACTTCCTCTTCCGGGTCTGCGGCTGCAGCCCCACCTGGACCATGGGCTCCTTCATCGAGGAGAACATCCGGCGGATCCGCGAGCAGGTGGGGAACGAACGCGTGATCTGCGGGCTCTCGGGCGGTGTGGACTCGTCGGTCCTCGCCGTGCTCCTCCACAAGGCCATCGGGAAGAAACTCACGTCCATCTTCGTGGACAACGGGCTTCTGCGGGAAAACGAGGTGGAGGAGGTCGTCTCCACCTTCCGCGACCAGTACCACCTGAACTTCCGGCTCGCCCGGGCCGGCGAGCGGTTCCTGAAAAAGCTCGCGGGCGTCACCGACCCCGAGCGCAAGCGAAAGATCATCGGCCGCGAGTTCATCGCCGTCTTCGACGAGGAAGCGAAAAAACTGGGCAAGATCAAATTCCTCGCCCAGGGGACGCTCTACCCCGACGTCATCGAAAGCACCTCCTCCTTCGGGGGCCCCTCCGTCGTCATCAAGAGCCACCACAACGTGGGAGGCCTTCCCGCAAAGCTCAAGATGTCGCTCGTGGAGCCGCTCAGGGTCCTCTTCAAGGACGAGGTCCGGGAGCTCGGCCGAGAGCTGGGCCTCCCCGAGTCCCTCGTCGGGCGGCACCCCTTCCCGGGGCCGGGCCTTGCGGTGCGCATCCTGGGTCCCATCACGAAGGACAAGCTCGCCGTCGTCCGCAAGGCCGATGCGATCCTCCGCGAGGAGGTCTGGAAGGCAGGACTTTTCAACCACGTCTGGCAGGAGCTGGCGGTGCTGCTTCCCGTCAAGACGGTGGGCGTCATGGGCGACGGGCGGACCTACGAGAACGTGATCGCCCTGAGGGCCGTCACGAGCACCGACGGCATGACGGCCGACTGGGTGCGCTTCCCTCACGAGGTCCTCGAGAAGATCTCGAGCCGGATCGTCAACGAGGTCAAGGGCGTCAACCGCGTCGTCTACGACATCAGCACCAAGCCGCCCAGCACGATAGAGTGGGAGTGACAGACCGCAGTGAAGGATACAGCAGTCTGAGTTATGAATGTTGAATGTTGAATTATGAATTGATGTTGATGAAAAACATTTTTCATTCATTCAAAACTCATAACTCATAACTCAAAATTGTCCGACAGACGAGACGGACCAGATAGACCTGAAAGGTGGTTGCATGCGCACGAAATTCATCTTCATCACCGGCGGTGTTCTGTCGTCCCTGGGCAAGGGGCTCGCGGCGGCCTCCATCGGCTGCCTGCTCGAGGCCCGCGGCCTCACCGTGACGAACATCAAACTGGACCCCTACATCAACGTCGACCCCGGCACGATGAACCCCTTCCAGCACGGGGAGGTCTTCGTCACCGACGACGGCGCCGAGACGGATCTGGACCTGGGCCACTACGAGCGCTTCACCAGCTCGAAGCTCGGCAAGCTCAACAACCTCACGACGGGCCAGGTCTACTTCTCCGTCATCACCAAGGAGCGCCGCGGCGACTACCTGGGCGGCACCGTCCAGGTGATCCCCCACATCACCAACGAGATCAAGGAATACATCCACCGGGCCGCGGAGGGCTGTGACGTGGCCATCGTCGAGATCGGCGGGACCGTGGGCGACATCGAGGGCCTTCCCTTCCTCGAGGCGGCCCGGCAGTTCCGCTATGACGTGGGCAAGCAGAACGCCGCCTTCATCCACCTCACCTGGGTGCCCTTCCTGAAAACGGCGGGCGAGGTGAAGACCAAGCCCTCCCAGCACAGTGTGGCGGCCCTGCGGCAGATCGGTATCCAGCCGGACATCCTCATGTGCCGCACGGAGAACTACCTGGCCGACGACATCAAGGCCAAGCTGGCCCTCTTCTGCAACGTCGAGGTGGAGTCCGTCTTCACGGCCAAGGACGTGGAGCACATCTACGACGTGCCCCTCATGTTCCACCAGCAGGGTGTGGACGACAAGATCGTGAGCCTGCTCAACATCTGGACGGGCCAGCCCAGGCTCGGCGAGTGGGAGGAGATGGTCGCCCGGATGAAGAACCCCAAACACGAGGTGACGATCGCCGTCGTCGGCAAATACGTGAACCTCGTGGACTCCTACAAGAGCCTCAACGAGGCACTCGCCCACGGAGGGATCGCCAACGAAGCCCGCGTGAAGATCATTTTCACCGACTCGGAGAAGATCGAAAAAGAAGGTGTGGGGGACAAGTTCAAGGACGTCGACGGGATTCTCGTCCCCGGCGGGTTCGGCAACCGGGGGATCGAAGGGAAGATCCAGGCCATCCAGTACGCCCGGACGCACAAGGTCCCCTACTTCGGGATCTGCCTGGGCATGCAGGTGGCCGTCATCGAGTTTGCCCGCAACGTCGCCGGGATGAAAAAGGCCAACAGCACCGAGTTCGACCCGGAGAGCCCCTACCCCGTCATCGATTTTCTGCCCGAGCAGCGTCACATCACGGACAAGGGCGCCTCCATGCGCCTCGGCTCCTACCCCTGCGTCCTGGACAGCAAGTCCTTCGCCTTCAGCGCCTACTGCGACAAGGAAATCGACGAGCGTCACCGCCACCGCTACGAGTTCAACAACGACTTCCGGGAAGCGCTCACGAAGAAGGGCCTCAGGATCACGGGGACCTCGCCCGACAAGAACCTCGTCGAGATCGTGGAGATCCCCGATCACCCCTGGTTTCTGGGCTGCCAGTTCCACCCCGAGTTCAAGTCCAAGCCCCGCAAGCCCCACCCGCTCTTTGCGGCCTTCATCGGCGCCTCGCTCAAGGCGAAGCTCCAGAAGGGAAAGAACGGGAAGAAGAAGAAAGGGGCATAGGGTAGGGTCAGGGTACCAGGGGATGTAGGCCGGGCGTCCCGCCCGGCAACCGTTAGAATAAAAAGGGCAGAACCGGAATCGGTTCTGCCCTTTTTCAGTTTCTACGATGGCCAGCAAACTGGTCAGTCGACCTGGTGGGCTTCCAGGAACATCGCCTTCTCGAGGGAGTTGAAGAAATTCTGATAGGGCTTGGCGTCCGTGACGGGGCTCCGCTGATATTCCGCATTGCGCCCGCACCAGGAGCTGCTTCTCGCCCCGCGGCCGGACCGTCACGGTGACCCTCAGGGTGGCGGCCACCTGCATCTGCATCGAGTCGGCCCGCGCCTTGCTGGCCGCGACGACGCCGAGGGTGTAATCGGCCCGGTCGAGCATGAAGCCGAGATCCTGCAGGGTGGCGATGATGGCCCGCATCGTCTTTTCCTTGTCCGTCGTGTCGAAGGCCCGCGACTGGATGCTGCGCAGCTGGACCTGGCTCGTGTCCATGTCGAGCAGGCGGTCGTGGGTCGTCGCGCACGCCGCCAGGAGGAGCAGCGGGATCAGCAGGAGAAGCATTCCGTTTCAATCTGTCAGATGTCATGGGCCTCCAGGAACAATGCCTTTCGACAGTTTCTCGAAGAAGGACTGGTAGATCTTCGGGTCGTTCAATGCCTCTATTTTCTTATGCGGTGCTCGGTGTCAAACACGATCCGTTCAAAGACCACGCGGACGGCGACCTGCTTGCCCTCGTGCCGACGGGCCGGGTCGTGACGAAGGCCTTCATGATCTGATCCTTGTCGGGCGGTATGGGCACGCCGAAAAAGGACACCGACGAGAATACGGCCCACTGCGCCGCATCGGTTGCGTCGCGCTCCTTGGACGCGGTCAGGATCCCGAGCTTCGTCTCGGATTCGTCGATGTTGAAGCCCGTGTCCTGAAGGAGCGCCGCGCAGGTCTTGAGGATCTTCTGCTCGTCCGTCGTGTCGAAGCGCCGCGTCTGCATCTGCCGCTGCGCGAGCATCTCCGGCGTCAGGTTCAGGTCCTTGTCCAGCGTGACGGCGGCGCATCCCGCCAGCAAGAGCAGGCCCGCCAGCAGAACGCTCCCGATGCGATGAGACGTGCCTCATATCCATCAGAATGTCGATGAGCGATAGGCGAAGTCGCGCACCTTCTTCTGCTCGTCGAACTTGACGATCACCGTGAGCGACTTCTGCGTCGAGGAACTGGCGCCGGAGCTCTGCCCGGCCAGGCCCCCTCCCCCGCCGGAGCCGCCGGTGAGGATGCCGAGGATCAGGGCCGTGCTCGACGAGTAGACGTTCTCCGTCGAGATCCGGTCGTAGACCCAGACCTCCCTGCCTTTCTCGTCCGTCGTGACGACATTCGGGGAGCCGAGGGCTTCCACCACCTGGGCGCCCGACATGCCGACGCGGATCTCGCGCTGCACCGTCCCGACGGTGAGCTTGTCGGCCTCGCGGGCCTTCTGCACGTCCGCCGCGTGCATGGAGGCGCAACCCGTCAGCAGGGCACCCGACAGAATCATCAGCAGAACAGCTTCCCGTGTCGCATGCTTTCCTCCCCTTTTCCGGTTTCGGCATGCTGGTGGACCGGAAATCCCGGTCATTTGGAGCTATTTTGCCCCGGGGCATTTAATTGTCAAGACCTTTGTTGCAGGCACCTGACTTCCCGGTGGATTTTCAGGACGTCTGCGTATAATGTATCAGCGCGTGAACGAATAGGAGGGTTCCATGAAGGCTCCGCCCTGCCAGTTCAATGAGATCGTCGGGAAGATCAAGGTGCTCTCCATGGAAGTGCGGACTTCCCTTTCGATGGAAGAGCTTGCCGAGCGGCTGAACGAATTTTTCGGGAAGGGCGCGTCTCGGACTGGCACTGAAAGAGGATTGTCCCGGCCGTATGAGCTTCGAAGGCGGCGGGGGCCATGTGACGGCCGCCTTCTGCGCAGAGGCGGGAAAAACCCTCCTGAAGATCGTGACGAGCGGATGGGCCGTGCAGGTGAAGAAGTTTATCGACGATCTGCCTTGACGCTTCGCGATCAGGCTGCAGTCTACAGCACGAAAGGTCGGAGACGTCCCGATCCTACGTTTTATTCTATCACCTTGTACCCTGCTACCCCTGGCCCCTGTCTTATGCCCGCACGCCCACAACCAGGCGCCCCCGCACCTTTCCGGCCAGGAGCTCCGGTGCGTATTTCGAGACGTCGCCCAGGGAAATGATCCCGGGGGTGATTTTCTCCAGGGACTCGGACGGCAGATCCCTCACCAGGCGCGACCAGGCCGCTTTGCGCCGGGGAATGGGGCACATCACGGAGTCCACGCCGCGAAGGCTCACGGCCCGGAGGATGAAGGGCATGACCGTCGTCGGCAGATCCGTGCTGCCGGCAAGGCCGCAGTTCGCAACGCACCCCCCGTAGTTGATCTCGGCAAGCACCCTCGCCAGGACCTTGCCCCCCACCGTGTCGATCGCGCCGGCCCAGCGCTGGGTCTCCAGCGGCCGCGGCTGCTCGCTCCACTCCGGCCCCGACACGAAGTCCGTGGCGCCGAGATCCTGCAGGTACTCGTGGGTGTGCTCCTGGCCGGGGGCCGTGAGGGCGGCGACCCGGTAGCCCAGGTTGGACAGGACCGCCACGGCCACACTGCCCACGCCGCCGGCAGCCCCCGTGACGAGGATCGCACCGCTTCCGGGCTTGATCCCGGCCTCCTCGAGCGTCATGACGCACAGCATGGCCGTGAATCCCGCCGTGCCGATGGCCATGGCGCGGCGCGTGTCGAGGCCCTCGGGAAGCGGGACAAGCCAGTTGGACTTCACGCGGGCGCGCTGGGTGTAGCCGCCCCAGTATCGCTCGCCCACGCTCCAGCCCGTGAGAACGACCTTGTCGCCCGATTTGTAGAAGGGGGATTTCGACTCCAGGACGGTGCCCGCCAGATCGATGCCGGGCACCATGGGGTACTCGCGGACGATCTTCCCGGTCCCCATCACGGCCATGGCGTCCTTGTAGTTCAGGGAGGAATACTCGACGGCAACGAGCACATCGCCCTCGGGAAGGTCGTTGACGGTGAGCTGCTCGATGGCATGCCGCACCTTCTCGCCCTCCTGCCTCAGGACCAGCGCCTTGAATGTCTCCGACATGTCTCGCCCCTCCTTCAGCGGCCTATGGCCGCAGTGACCAGTGGCCAGTGACTAGTGACCAGTGAAGGGAAAGGATCTTGGACCTTTGAACCCTTGCACATCATCCTGGTCCTCGATCTCGCGCCCTGCTCCTCGTTCCTTTCTTTTCTGATCTTGTGGCTCGGGTCTGTCGTCGCCCGTCATTCCGTCTATTCGGTCTCTTCTGTCACTCTTGCCACTTCTGTCACTTCCGTCACTTCTTCAGCCCGCCTCCTGGATTCTCTCGGGCCGCTGTTCGAACTCGTCGCTCCGAATGAACTGAATTGCGTTCTTGAAGATGGCCAGCCCCATCCCCTCCTCGGGCAGGTCTTCCCTCGTCCAGCGGGGGTGGTTCGTGTAATGGGTGTAGGCCTCGGGGTGGGGCATCATGCCGTAGAGGCGCCCCGTCTCGTTGCAGATGCCGGCAATGGCGTCGACGGCGCCGTTGGGGTTTGCAGGGTATTCCAGGGTGGGCTTGTCGCTTTTTTCCGTGCAGTAGCAGGCAACGACCTGGCCCTGCCTGTGGAGCCGCTTCAGGATCGGGGCGCTTTTGGCCATGAACTTGCCCTCGCCGTGGCGCACGGGAAGATAGATTTTTTTCAACCCCTTTGTGAAGACGCAGGGCGACTTCTCATTGACTGCAAGCCAGACCCAGCGGTCCTCGAAACGGCCCGAGTCGTTGAAGGAGAGCGTCACCGTCTGTTTGAAGTACTCGCCGTCGAAGGCCGGGAGGATGCCGAGCTTGACCATGAGCTGGAAGCCGTTGCAGACGCCGAGGATCAGTTTTCCCTCGTTGATGAACCGGAGAAACTGGTCCCGGAGCGGCTCGCCGCTTCCCCTGACCTTCGCGTGGACGATCCGGTTGGCGCCCGCCTTGGCCGAGCCCAGGTCGTCGCCGTCCAGAAACCCGCCGGGCAGGTTCAGGAAGTGGTAGTCGTCGAGGCGCTTCTCGCCGTTCAAGATCTCGTGGATGTAGACGATGTCCACCTCGTCCGACCCCGCCAGCCTGCAGGCATGGGCCATCTCCCGCTCGCAGTTCGTCCCGTTTCCCGTCAACACGATCGACTCTTCACAATTCTTGGCATCCGACATACCCCTGTATCATTCAGCTCAATTAAGTCATCACGTGTCGTTATTAAGTTTTAGGTTTTACCTTTTACGCGCAGCATGAATCAATCTTTTCTTTACTTAAAACGTAACACTGTAAAACGTAACACTAAAACCGTAAGGTTTTCTGCCATTCTTCCTTCAAATCCCCGATCTTCTCCTCGAGGATCACGCTGCCCTTGAGGCCCTTCACGCGGAAGAGGCCCTCGGCCGTCACCGTCCCGACACAGGCGAAGGGGCTGCCGGCAAGCGCCGCTTCGAAAGCCGCTCTTGTTCTCCGGCCGCACGGTGACGACGAACCGGCTCTGGGACTCGGAGAAGAGCATCTCGTCGTCCCGGGCGATCCCGCCTGCGGGAACGGCCGCCAGATCGACACTCATGCCGAGCCCGCCGGAAAAGGCCGTCTCGGCCAGGGCCACGGCAAGGCCGCCGTCGGAGCAGTCGTGGCAGGAGGCCACGATCCCCTGGCGGATCGCCTTGGAAAGGGCCGTGTAGAGCACCTTCGCGCGGGCCGCATCGACCTTCGGCACGTCGTTTCCGACAGCGCCGTGCATGGCATACCACTCGGAGCCGCCCAGCTCCCTTTTCGTCTCTCCCAGCACGTAGACGAGATCGCCCGCGCGCTTGGCGTCCATCGTCACGGCCTTGCGCACGTCCTCGATCCGGCCGATGACCGAGAAGAGCAGCGTGGGCGGGATGGAGATCTTCGTGTCCCCGATCTGGTAGTCGTTCTTCATGCTGTCCTTGCCGGAGATGCAGGGCACGCCGTAGATGCGGGTATAGTCGTAGAGGGCGAGGTTTGCCCGGACGAGCTGCGCGAGCTTGTAGTGGCCGTCGGGCGTCTTTTCCGACTGGACGGGGTCGCACCAGCAGAAGTTGTCGAGCCCCGCGAGCCGCTCCAGCGTGCCGCCCACGGCGACGGCGTTTCGCACCGCCTCGTCGATGGCGCAGGCCGCCATGTGATAGGCATCGATGTCGCTGTAGCGCGGGCAGATCCCGTTGGCCACGACAACGCCCTCGTAGGACTCGAGCACCGGCCGCACGACGGCGGCATCGCTCGGGCCGTCGTTGGCCGCACCGACGAGCGGCTTCACGACGCTTCCGCCCTGGACCTCGTGGTCGTACTGCCGCACCACCGACTCCTTGCTGCAGATGTTGAGCCGTGAAAACATCTTCTTGAGGGCCTTGCCGTAATCGGACGGCTCCGGGATATTCGGTTCCGGGTGCTTCGGGGGTACCCATTTGGCCGTAAGCTTCATCTGGGGCACGCCCTCGTGGAGGAATTCCATGTCGAGGCAGGCAATCGTTTTTTCACCGTAGCGGATGTGGAACTTCCCGGTATCCGTGAATTTCCCCAGGATGGTGGCCTCCACCTCCATCTTGCGGGCAAGCTCCATGAACTCGTCGATCTTCTCGGGCTGGATGGCGAGGCTCATCCGCTCCTGCGCCTCGGAGAGCAGGATCTCCCAGGGGTTGAGGCCGGCATACTTGAGCGGGGCATTCTTCAGATCGAGTTCCGTGCCGCCGGACATGCGCGCCATCTCGCCCACGGAAGAAGAGAGGCCGCCTGCCCCGTTGTCGGTGATGGCCCGGTAGAGGCCGCGGTCCCTGGCGATGAGCAGAAAGTCCGTCATCTTCTTCTGCGTAATGGGGTCGCCGATCTGGACGGCCGAGACGGGCGATCCCTCGTGGAGCTCCTCGGAGGAAAATGTCGCCCCGTGGATTCCGTCCTTGCCGATGCGGCCCCCCGTCATGACGACGAGATCGCCGGGAAGGATCGATTTGGCGTAGCTCGGCTCGCCGCGGATCTCGGCGGGCATGATGCCGGCGGTGCCGCAGTACACGAGCGGCTTGCCGAGGAAGCGGTCGTCGAAGACGATGCATCCGTTCACCGTGGGGATGCCGCTCTTGTTGCCGCCGTGCTCGACGCCCTCGCGCACGCCTTCATAGATGCGCCGCGGGTGCAGGATCCGCTTCGGCAGCGGCTTGTCGTAGAAGGGGTCGGCAAAGCAGAAGACGTCCGTGTTGAAGATGAGACGGGCGCCTATGCCCGTGCCGAAGGGGTCGCGGTTGACGCCCACGATTCCCGTCAGCGCCCCGCCGTAAGGGTCGAGGGCCGAGGGCGAGTTGTGGGTCTCCACCTTGAAGACGAGGTTCCAGTCGTCGTTGAATTTGATCACGCCGGCGTTGTCGACGAAGACCGAGAGGCACCAGTCGTCGGCGCCGAGCCGCTGGCGGATCTCCTTCGTGGAGCCCTTGATGCAGGTCGAAAAGAGCGAGTCGATCTCGAGCGTCTTGCCGCCCTCCTCCTCGTAGCGGATGAGGCTGTTGAAGATCTTGTGCTTGCAGTGCTCCGACCAGGTCTGGGCGAGCACTTCCAGTTCCACGTCGGTGATCAGCTCCCCGAGGCCGGTTTTTTTCCGGGCCTCGATGACCGAGCGGTCGTTCATGTAGGCCTGGATGGCCTTCATCTCCTCGAGCGAAAGGGCAAGGGTCCCCCGGCTGCTGATCTCCATGAGCGTCGAATCGGGCACGTTGAGATCGATCTCGTCGACTCGCGGGTCGTCCACACCCGTCACCTTCGGGACGTAGGGCTTCATTCCCTTCTTCGGGTCCCAGCCCTTTCCTTCGACGATCTCGCAGCGCTCGATGAGATCGTTGGCGAGCACGCCCGAGGCGATCCGCTGCGCCTCGTTGCGGCCGATCTTTCCGTGGATTGCGTACTGGCGCGACGTGTAGACCTTGAGGGGCTTTCGCTTCTCGACGAGAAGCTCGATGGCCTCGGTGGCCGTCTTGCCCACGTTGTCCGTCACCCCGGGCAAGAACCCCACCTCGATGAGCCAGTCGAACCCCTCGGCAAGGGCGCTGTTGATGGCGTGCTTCTGGATCACGGGGTCCGACAGGGGGCCCGTGGCCGCTCTCCGGAGATCCGTCTTCGTGAGATCGCCCTCGATGGTGAATACGTCGATCGTGCTCACCCGCTCCACATGGATCTGCAGGTTCTCCACGATGCGCCGCTTCACCTTTTCGCCCAGGGCGTCGCGGATGTTCTTCCTGAAACCGATCTCGATCCGGTTGACCATGTTTTCCTCTTCCTTCCGCAATCAGCGCAGATTGTATTTTGCAAGCTTCAGATGGAGGCCCCTGCGGCTCAGCCCCAGCTGCCGGGCCGCCTTCGAGATGTTCCCCTCGCACTCCTCGAGGACCCGGACGATCATCTGCCTCTCGATGTCCCCCGTCTTCTCCCGGATGAGCTCCTTGATGGATCTTTTCTCGTCCGGCGCCGCCGCTGTGCCTTTTCCTCGACGGCTTCGATGAGCTCGGCGGGGACGTCGCCCATGACGATCGTCATCGCCCTTCGCCATGAGGACGAGCCGCTCGATGAGGTTCTCCAGCTCCCGGATGTTTCCCGGCCAGTCGTGATCCCGGAAGAGTTCCATGACCTCCGCATCCGCCCCGGTGATCTGCCGGTCGAGCTTGCGGTTGAACTGATCCATAAAGTAACTCACGAGCGCGGGGATGTCCTCCTTGCGCTCCCTCAACGGCGGGACGTGGATCGGCATGACGTTGAGCCGGTAGAAGAGATCCTCCCGGAAGAGGCCTTCCTTCACGTCCTGCTGGAGGTTGCGGTTCGTGGCGGCCACGAGCCGCACATCCACCTTGATCGTCTGGATGCCGCCCACCCGCTCGAACTCGTGATCCTGGATCACCCGCAGGAGCTTTACCTGCATCTCCCGGGGAAGATCGCCGATCTCGTCCAGAAAGAGCGTCCCCTTGTGGGCCAGCTCGAAGCGCCCCGGCTTGCTCGACACGGCTCCCGTGAAGGCGCCCTTCTCGTAGCCGAACAGTTCGCTCTCGATGAGGTTCTCGGCAATGGCCGAGCAGTTGATCTTGATGAAGGGGTTGAGCTTGCGGGGGCTGTTGGCGTGGATGGCATTGGCCACGAGTTCCTTGCCCGTCCCCGTCTCGCCGGTGATGAGGATGTTCGTCGTGGTGGGGGCGACCTTCCGGATGACATCGAAGATCTTCGCCATGGACGGGCTCTTGCCCACGATCTCGCTGCGGTCGAGCTCCGAGGCCACAAGCCGGACCTCCTCCTCGCTCAGGACCCGCGTTTTCACGGCCTTGCCGATGACGTTCTTGAGCTCCTCCTGGTCGAAGGGCTTCGTGATGTAGTCGAAGGCCCCCTTCTTGAGGGCGTCCACGGCGGTGGCGACGGTGCCGTGGGCCGTGATGATGATCACCGGAACCGACGGGTATTCCTCGACCATGCGGTTCAGAAGCCCCATGCCGTCGAGCTTCGGCATCCTGAGGTCGGTGACGCAGGCGGTGATGTCGTGGCGGCGCAGCAGGGCGAGGGCCTCCAGCCCGTCGGCCGCCGCTCTCGACCTCGTAGCCCTCCTTTTTCAGCATGGCCTTGAGGACAAGGCGCATGTTGACCTCGTCATCGACGATGAGGATCTTTTTGGGAGGAATTTTAGACACTTGCGTTACCATGGACGGGGCGGTTTAACGGCTGACTTTAGTTTACTTTGCCCCGGCCGTCAAGCTGACTTTACGCCTGCGGCAGATTGATCCGGATGTAGAAAATCGACCCCTGTCCCGGGAGGGACTTCGCCCGGATGGAGCCGTTGTTGTTCTTGGCGATCCGCTGGCAGATGGACAGCCCCAGGCCCACCCCCCGCTCCTTGGTCGTGAAGAAGGGCTTGAAGATGTTCTCGAGGTCGTCCTTCGACATCCCCTTGCCCGTGTCGCGGATGGAGATCCCGACGGCCTCCCCCTCCTCGCTCTCGATCCGGGTGGTGCGGATGGTGAGGGTCCCCCCGTCGGGCATGGCCTCGATTCCATTGAAGGCGATGTTCAGGATGACCTGCTTCATCTGCTCGCCGTCGACGAAGACCTCGGGCAGATCCGGGTTGAGCTCCGTCTCGATGGTGACCCCTCGGGCAGATCGCTTACACGGATGACCGCAACGGCCTTTTCGATGATCCTGTTCACGTTGTACATCTTCGGGCTCACAGCGTAGGGCTTCGCGTAGTTCATGAACTGGGTCACCACGTTGTTGAGCCGGTCGGTCTCCTCGATGATGACGTCGAGGAGCTTCTGGTTCTCGGGGTTGTCCGTCTCGGAGCGCAGGTACTGGCCGGCGCCCTTGATGGATCCCAGGGGGTTGCGGATCTCGTGGGCGAGCGCCGTGGCCATCTCCTCGAGCAGCTGCGACTTCTCCTTCTCCAGCTCCTGGTCGAAGCCGTAGACGGACGAGAAGATGTCCTTCGCCTCGGGGAAGAAATAGTTGAAGACCTTCTTCATGATGACCCGGAAGGGGTCGTAGGAGATGACGATGATGAAGGAGGCCGTGAGCACGTGGGTGAAGTAGATGGGCGTGATCGTGCCGAAGAGCCCCAGGATGAAGAAGAAGGTGCTCGTGGCAAAGAGCGTGATGACGGAGGCGACGAGCCCCCGGACCATGATCTCGTAGAGCTCGGGGAGCCTCGGGTGCATG
>CAWEPT010000019.1:0-33986 GCA_963810965.1 uncultured delta proteobacterium
TCCTGTGACAGTCCCGCCGGAAGATGACGTCTCCGATCCGCCCGTTCTACAGAGAGAAAGAGAGACCTCCAGGAAGGGTGGACGATGGGTATGGCTGGAAACGGCCCAGCCTCCGCTGGAAAGGAGCACCAGGGAAGCGCATTGTACTTCTTAGAAAGAGACACGTTTTATGGATGTCAGCAGAAGAGGTTTCTTCAAGATCTCCGGCGCAGCGCTGGCGGCCAGCGGTATAGGCATCGGCCTGAAGCCCGTTGAGGCCAATGCCCAGCCGTTGAAGATCAAGTACGCCAAAGAAACGACGACCGTCTGCCCTTACTGCTCGGTCGGATGCGGAATCATCGTATCAACCCGCAACGGCAAGGTGGTCAACACCGAGGGCGATCCCGACCACCCCATCAAGGGGGTTCCCTCTGCACGAAGGGCGGCTCAATCTACCAGATGGCCGTCAACGAACCGGCTCGCAAACCCCTCTACCGGGCGCCTTCGCGACGGAATGGAAAGAGGTCGACTGGGAATGGGCCCTGGACAAGATTGCCAGAAACGTCAAGACAGCCGCGACAAGAGCTTCAACCACCAACGACAAGGGCGAGGTCGTCAACCGGACGAGGCATCGCCTCGTCGGCAGCGCCGCCATGGACAACGAAGAGTGCTTTATCTATCAGAAATTCCTGAGGGGGTTGGGCCTGGTGTATATCGAACACCAGGCCCGTATCTGACACAGCGCAACTGTAGCGGCTCTGGCAGAGTCGTTTGGACGCGGCGCAATGACGAATCACTGGATCGATTTCAGGAACAGTGATGTCATTTTAATCATGGGCAGCAACCCTGCATCCAATCATCCCATTTCCTTCAAGTGGATCAGAAGGGCGATCGAAAGCGGGGCCAGCCTGATCAGTGTGGATCCGAGGTTCACCCAGTCGGCGGCTAAGTCCCATATTTACGCCCCCCTCCGTTCGGGAACGGACATCGCCTTCCTGGGCGGAATGATCAAGTATATTCTCGAAAAGAACTTTACTATGAAGATTACGTCATGGAATATACGAACGCTTCCTTCCTGGTCAACCCCGCCTTCAAACTGCCCGGCGAAAATAAGGGCGTATTTTCCGGCCTCGACGGGCGGAAGTACGACAAGGCGACCTGGTCCTACCAGACCGACGCGGACGGGTCATCAAAAAAGACCCCACCTAAAGACCCCAACTGCGTCTTCCAGCTGCTCAAGAAGCAGTATGACCGTTACACCCCGGAGATGGTCCCCGGATCACCGGTACCCCAGGATAAACTCGATGAAGTGTACAAGGCTATACGGAGCAACGCGCACCCGACAAGAGCGGGCAACCATCCTCTACGCCATGGGCTGGACCCAGCACACCGTCGGCGTCCAGAACATCCGGGCGATGTCCATTATCCAGGTACTCCTGGGAAACATGGGTATGGCCGGCGGCGGCGTCAACGCGCTCAGGGGCGAATCCAACGTCCAGGGCTCCACCGACTACGGCCTGCTGTTCCATATCCTTCCCGGTACCTGACCCCCCGCGGCTCCGTGGGGACACTGGCGGCTACAACCAGACAGGACCCAGCGATCAAGGCGCAAGAACCCTGAACTGGTCGACCAACACCCCCAAGTATATCGCGAGCTACCTGCGGTCCATCTACGGCATGAATGCCACGCTCGAAGAGGCATACGGCTACCTCCCCAAGCTAGACGACGGGTCAACTATTCTTGGCTCAGCTCTTCGACGCGATGTATAAGGGTAAGTTCAACGGCTTCTTTGCCTGGGGAATGAACCCCGCAGGCACCGGCGCCACTCCAACAAGGTCAGCCAGGCCCTGGCCAAGCTCGAGTGGATGGTCAACGTCAACCTTTTGAAACGAGACCGGTCTTTCTGGAGGGCCCTGGATGGACCCGGCGATAGTCAAGACCGAGGTCTTCATGCTCCCCTGCGCCTCGTCCCTCGAAAAGGAGGGAAGCATCACCAACAGCGGCCGCTGGATGCAGTGGCGATACAAGGCGGTCAATCCGCCGGGCGAGGCGAGGCCGACGGCGAAATCATATCCGAGCTCTATTTCAAGGTCAAGGAACACTATGAAAAGGATGGCGGCCCCATGAAAGAGGCCATCACAAAGATGGCCTGGGATTACGGCAAACTCGACATCAAGGGCATGAGCACCTCGACGTCCATGCGATAGCCAAGGAGATCAACGGGTACTTCCTCGCAGATAAGAAAGTGGAAGAACCCAAAAGAAAGGGAAATCAGGGAATTCAAGAAAGGCGACCCGGTCCCCGCTTTTGCATTCCTGCAGGATGACGGTTCGACTTCCTCGGGCTGCTGGATTTACTGCGGGTCTTACCCGACGCGGGTAACAGTCGCGAGACGGGAAAAGGATCCGACGGGCCTGGATGTACCCCGAGTGGACCTGGTCCTGGCCCGTTAACCGCAGGATCATTTACAACGGCGCATCGGTGGATACCAATGGTGTTCCCTGGGACAAGAAGCGCCCGGTCATTGTCTGGAACGGGACCGCCTGGACGGGGGACGTCCCCGACGGTGTGGGCGACCCCGGCTCCGGCGGGGGCCCTTCATCATGAAGCCGGACGGCGTTGCCTGCATTTTCGGGCCCGGCCTGGTCGACGGTCCGTTCCCCGAGCACTACGAACCCATGGAGTGCCCGGTGGAAAAGAACCTGATGTCGGCCCAGTCAACAACCCCGTTATCAGGCGCTATGAAAAGAAGGGCGTGGGAACGGACACGGACGTTGATTCCGTCGCCACCTGCGACCCGAGGTTCCCGTTCATCTGCAGCACATACCGGGTCACCGAGCACTGGCAGACAGGCCTGCTGACCCGCTGGCTGCCCTGGCTCGCGGAAATGCAGCCCGGCATGTTTGTCGAGATCAGCGAGGAGCTGGCCAAGGAGAACGGCATAAACAACGGCGAGCTCGTAACGGTCAAATCGGCCCGCGGCGAAGTTGATGCCGTGGCCATCGTGACGCCGCGCATGAAGCCCTTCAACATCGACGGCAACACGATCCACATGGTCGGCATCCCCTGGCACTACGGCTGGGCCACCACGGCTGACGCGCAACTACAACGCCAACGACAAGAAGCCCGAGGTCTTCACCTTCGGCGATGCGGCAAACCTGCTCACGCCCTACGCGGGGGATCCCAACACCATGATCCCCGAGAGCAAGGCCTTCATGGTGAACGTTGTCAAGAAGGGGGTGAAGTAAGATGGCTGAGAAAATCAAACTCTACGATGACTCCAAGTGCACCGGCTGCAGGGGCTGCCAGCTCGCCTGCAAGCAGTGGAACGCGCTGAAGGCCGGCCAGACGAAACAGTGGGGCACCTACCAGAACCCCCCGACGCTTCAGCCCAACAACTACATGATCATCCACTTCCAGGATGTGAAGGACGACAAGGGCGGCGTGAAGTGGCTCTTCCGCAAGGAAGCCTGCATGCACTGCACCGACGCGGCCTGCGTCACGGTCTGCCCCTCCGGGGCCCTTTACTACAACAAGGACTTCGGGACGGTGGGCCTCAACCGCGACCTCTGCATCGGCTGCAAGAACTGCACGGCCGCCTGCCCCTTCGAGGTCCCCAAGTACGACGCGGGAACCGACAAGGTTACAAATGCGACATGTGCGAAAGCCGTCTTGCCAACAACATGACCCCCGCCTGCGTGAAGGCCTGCCCGACGGGCGCCCTTTCCTGGGGCGACAAGGAGGCCCAGTTGAAGAAGGCCGCGGCCCGGGCCCAGCAGCTCGGGGGGTCGGCAACGGTCTACGGCGACAAGTACGTAGGGGGCACGCACCTGATGTACGTGCTCTCCGAAAAGCCCGCCACCTATGCGGGGATCCAGATCGACCCGTGCGTTCCCTGGAGCGTCACGCTGTGGCGGGGCTTCCTCAAGCCCATCTCATTGCTGGCCGCGGGCGGCATCCTGGCAGGTTCGTTCCTGCACTACCTGATCAAGGGGCCCAAACTGCCCTACGACGATGCGGATGTGGCAGGGAAGAAGGAAGGGGGTGAATGACCATGAAACCTGGAATGATTCAAGCAACGGATGCCTTTGAGCGGATCGTCCACTGGACGATGGCGATCTCCTGCATCACCGTGGACAACATCCCCACCCTCTACGCCTGGACGAACCAGATGGGCAAGCTCTGGTTCCCGGTGCTCTCCGACTTCTACCCCCACGGGAAGGTGGCCGAGACCTATGGGGTGCTTCGCTCCGACGGGACCACCGAACGGGCCCTCTTCGTCATCGACAAGAAGGGGGTGATCCGTTACATCGACGTCCACGACATCAACAAGCGCCCGCCCCTCGAGGCGCTCGTCCGGGAACTCGAAAAACTGAAGTAACCCTCCCCCCGGGGCCGCTGAACCTGTTGATTTATAATCCCTTTTTCAGCGGCCCCCGGCGGGCCTTCCGCACCCCCTCCGCACCCAAGAAAGTCCTTGACTTTTCACCCCTTTTTCTATTATAGGAAATCGCCATTTTCAGGTGGTCTCACGCCTTTATCCGTTCAATTTTTTCCGAAGGCGCAGCAGGATTGTTCCCTGATGTGACAGTCCCGCCGGAAAATGACGTCTCCGATCCGCCCGTTCTACAGAGAGAAAGAGAGACCTCCAGGAAGGGTGGACGATGGGTGCGGCTGGAAACGGCCGTGCCTCCCGCGCTTGGAAAGGAGACCCGGGGAAGGGAGAGAAGTTCCCGCGACATTCTTTGAAAGGAGAGAGGGTTTTATGGATGTCAGCAGAAGAGGTTTCCTGAAGATCTCCGGCGCGACACTGGCGGCGAGCGGTCTCGGCATCAGCCTGAGCCCCGCCAAGGCCTATGCCCAGCCGCTGAAGACGCTCTACACCAAAGAGACCCTGACCGTATGCCCTTACTGCTCCGTGGGATGCAGCATCATCGTGTCCGTGCGCGACGGTAAGGTCATCAACACCGAGGGGGATCCCGACAGCCCCATCAACCAGGGTACGCTCTGTCCCAAGGGCGGATCGATCTACCAGATGGCCGTCAACAAGAACCGGCTCGACAAGCCCCTCTACCGGGCGCCTTACGCGACGGAGTGGAAGGAAGTCGAGTGGGAATGGGCCCTGGACAAGATCGCCCGCAACATCAAGACGAGCCGCGACAAGAGCTTCAAGGCCCGCAACGAGAAGGGCGAGGTGGTCAACCGCACGGAGGGCATCGCCTCCGTCGGCTCGGCCGCCATGGACAACGAGGAGTGCTGGCTTTACCAGAAATTCCTGAGGGGGTTGGGTCTGGTGTACATCGAACACCAGGCCCGGATCTGACACAGCGCCACTGTACCGGCTCTGGCAGAGTCGTTCGGACGCGGCGCAATGACGAATCACTGGATCGATTTCCAGAACAGTGATGTAATCTTAATCATGGGCAGCAACCCTGCCTCCAACCACCCCATCTCCTTCAAGTGGATCACCAAGGCCATGGAAAGAGGGGCGAAGCTCATCTGCGTCGACCCCCGCTTCACCCAGTCGGCCGCCAAGGCGCATCTCTATGCCCCGCTTCGCTCGGGCACGGACATCGCCTTCCTGGGCGGCATGATCAAGTACATCCTCGACAACAAGCTCTACTTCGAGGAGTACGTCAAGCACTACACCAACGCCACCTTCCTGGTGAACCCCGACTTCAAGCTGCCCGGCGACAACAAGGGCGTCTTCTCGGGCCTCACGGGCACGAAGTACGACAAGGCCACCTGGAGCTACCAGACCGATGCGGCCGGCGTCATCAAGAAAGACCCCTCGATGACCGATCCCGCACTGCGTCTTCCAGCTCCTGAAGAAGCACTATTCCCGTTACACGCCGGAGGTTGTCAACGAGATCACAGGGACGCCCGAAGGACAAGCTCCTGGAGGTCTACAAGCCTACGCCTCCACGGGCAAGCCCGACAAGGCCGGCAACGATACTCTACGCCATGGGCTGGACCCAGCATACCGTGGGCGTCCAGAACATCCGCACGATGGCCATCATCCAGCTGCTGCTGGGCAACATGGGCATCGCCGGCGGCGGCGTCGCAGGCCCTGCGCGGCGAGTCCAACGTCCAGGGCTCGACGGACCAGGGCCTGCTGTTCCACATCTGGCCGGGCTACATCGGGACCCCCCGGGGCTCCAACCCCACCCTCAAGGCTTTCATGGAAGCGAGGACCCCCCAGACCAAGGAGGCGAAGAGCCTCAACTGGCCGAAGAACACGCCCAAGTACATCGCGAGCTTCCTGCGCTCCATGTACGGCATGAACGCGACCCTGGAGGAGGCCTACAGCTACCTGCCCAAGCTCGACGACGGCGTCGACTACTCCTGGCTCACCCTCTTCGACCAGATGTACAAGGGAAAGTTCACGGGCTTCTTCGCCTGGGGCATGAACCCGGCGTACTCCGGCGCCTCCTCCAACAAGGTGCGCCAGGCCATGACGAAGCTCGACTGGATGGTCAACGTCAACCTCTACGACAACGAGACGGGCTCCTTCTGGAGAGGCCCCGGCTTGGACCCGACAAAGGTCAAGACCGAGGTCTTCATGCTGCCCTGCGCCTCCTCCATCGAGAAGGAAGGCAGCATCTCCAACAGCGGCCGCTGGATGCAGTGGCGCTACAAGGCCATCAATCCCGTGGGCATCTCGCTGCCCGACGGCGACATCATGGCCGAGCTCTACTTCAAGGTGAAGGCCCTCTACGAGAAGGAGGGCGGCCCCAACAAGGAGGCCATCACGAAGCTCTCGTGGAATTACGGCAAATTCGACGACAAGGGGCATTATCATCTCGATGTCCACGCCATCGCCAAGGAGATCAACGGCACCTTCCTGGCCGACAAGGTCGTCGAGAACCCCGCCACGAAGGAAAAGATGCCCTTCAAGAAGGGCCAGCAGGTCCCCAGCTTCGCCTTCCTGCAGGACGACGGCTCCACCTCCTCGGGCGACTGGGTCTACTGCGGCTCCTACACCGACGCGGGCAACATGTCCCAGCGGCGCGGCAAGGCCGACCCCACGGGTCTCGGACTCTATCCCCCAGTGGGCCTGGTCCTGGCCGGTCAACCGTCGGATCATTTACAACGGCGCCTCGGTCCACCCCGAGACGGGCAAGCCCTGGAACCCCGCACGGGCCGTCATCAAGTGGGACGGCACGAAGTGGACGGGCGACGTGCCCGACGGCGTGGGCGACCCCGGCAGCGGCCGCGGGCCCTTCATCATGAAGCCCGACGGCGTGGCCTCCCTCTTCGGGCCGGGCCTGGCCGACGGTCCCTTCCCCGAGCACTACGAACCCATGGAGTGCCCGGTGGAGAAGAACCTCATGTCGCCCCAGTTCAACAACCCCGTGGTCAAGCGCTGGGAGAAGAAGGGCGTGGGAACGGACACGGATGTCGGATTCCATCGCCTCCTGCGACCCGCGGTTCCCCTTCATCTGCAGCACCTACCGCGTGACCGAGCACTGGCAGACGGGCCTGCAGACCCGCTGGGTGCCCTGGCTCGCGGAGATGCAGCCCGGCATGTTCGTCGAGATCAGCGAGGAGCTGGCCAAGGAGCGCGGCTTCGCCAACGGCGAGCTCGTTACGGTCAAGACATCCCGCGGCGAGCTCGATGCCGTGGCCATCGTGACGCCCCGCATGAAGCCCTTCAACATCGACGGCAACACGATCCACATGGTGGGCATCCCCTGGCACTTCGGCTGGGCCACCACGGCGGCGCGCAAGTACAACGCCAACGACAAGAAGCCCGAGGTCTTCACCACCGGTGATGCGGCAAACCTGCTCACACCCTACACGGGGGATCCCAACACCATGATCCCCGAGAGCAAGGCCTTCATGGCGAACGTTGTCAAGAAGGGGGTGAAGTAAGATGGCTGAGAAAATCAAACTCTACGATGACGCCAAGTGCACCGCCTGCAGGGGCTGCCAGCTCGCCTGCAAGCAGTGGAACGCGCTGAAGGCCGGCCAGACGAAACAGTGGGGCTCCTACCAGAACCCCCCGACGCTTCAGCCCAACAACTACATGATCATCCACTTCCAGGATGTGAAGGACGACAAGGGCGGCGTGAAGTGGCTCTTCCGCAAGGAAGCCTGCATGCACTGCACCGACGCGGCCTGCGTCACGGTCTGCCCCTCCGGGGCCCTTTACTACAACAAGGACTTCGGGACGGTGGGCCTCAACCGCGACCTCTGCATCGGCTGCAAGAACTGCGTGGCGGCCTGCCCCTTCGAGGTTCCCAAGTACGACGCGGCGACGGACAAGGTCTACCAAGTGCGACATGTGCGAAAGCCGTCTTGCCAACAACATGACCCCCGCCTGCGTGAAGGCCTGCCCCACGGGCGCCCTTTCCTGGGGCGACAAGGAGGCCCAGTTGAAGAAGGCCGCGGCCCGTGCCCAGCAGTTGGGCGGGTCGGCCACGGTCTACGGCGACAAGTACGTCGGGGGCACGCACCTGATGTACGTGCTCTCCGAAAAGCCCGCCACCTATGCGGGGATCCAGATCGACCCGTGCGTTCCCTGGAGCGTCACGCTGTGGCGGGGCTTCCTCAAGCCCATCTCCTTGCTGGCCGCGGGCGGCATCCTGGCGGGTTCGTTCCTGCACTACCTGATCAAGGGGCCCAAACTGCCCTACGACGATGCGGATGTGGCAGGGAAGAAGGAAGGGGGTGAATGACCATGAAACCTGGAATGATTCAAGCAACGGATGCCTTTGAGCGGATCGTCCACTGGACGATGGCGATCTCCTGCATCATCCTGTTCATCACCGGACTGGGGATGATGTTCCATTCGCTGAACTTCATCGGGACGATCGTCGGCGGAATGAAAAACCTGAAATACATCCACAACCTGACGGGCCTCGTGTTCGGCTTCTCGCTGATCTTCGCCATCTCCATGTGGTGGAAGGAGGCGGGCGTCATCGAAATGCCCGACGACCTCGAGTGGGTCAAGTGCGCCGGCGGCTACCTCTGGCACGTGGAGCACCCGCCCGAGAGCGGCAAGTACAACCCGGGACAGAAGATGTTCTTCATCGCCGTGGCCCTCTGCGGGCCCATGATGCTGGTCACGGGACTTCTCATGATGTTCCAGATCCTGCCCATGTCGCTCACCCGCTGGATGTACACGCTGCACGCCGTGGGGTTCGTCACCCTCTTTGCCTTCTTCTTCGTCCACATCTACCTGGGGACGATCGGCAACCCCGGCTCCTTCCAGGCCATGATCACCGGCTGGGTCACGCGGGGCTGGGCCAAGAAGCAGCACCCCAAGTGGCTCAAGGAGATGGAGCATCACGGCACGCTCGTCGTCTACGGCGAGGAGAAGAAGCCTGCCGGAGGGCACCACTAGAAGAAAGAAGTTGAGAAGTTAAGAAGATAGGAGGTTAAGAAAGAGGGGCCCGTTTCGAAAGAAGCGGGCCCTTTTTTCATGGTGAATGGCGTTTCAATGCAGGGGCTGCATGTGAAGCTCCCCGCCCACAGGGCGGGTCTTGTGGGACGCGCCCCCGGTCACTTGACGATCTTGAAGATCTCTTTGAACTTGGGGTCCTCCGCCGTCCGGACGAGCTCGAAGAGGACCATCTCGGTGCTTGCGAGGCGGGCGCCCTCGTCGCGCATCTTTGCGATGCCGATCTCGCGGTTCATGACCGTTCTCGAGGATACGGCATCGGCGACGAGGTGAACGTCATAGCCGAACCCCAGGAGGTCGATCGCCGTCTGGTAAACGCAGACGTGGGCCTCGATGCCGCAAAGAAGAACCTGGCGCCGCTCGACGGCCTTGAGGGCCTTCATGATCTTTCCATCGCCGCAGCAGCTGAAGTCGGCCTTGGGTATGCGCGGCACATCGGTCAGGAGCGACGCCACCGGGTCGATCGTGGGCCCCAGCTTCTCCGGGATCTGCTCGGTGACGATGACGGGGATGCCGAAGACCTGCATGCCCCGGATGAGCTTCCGGACGTTTTCCTGCAGGAACTCCTTGTCCTGCATGGACTCGTACAGGTTGCCCTGCATGTCGATCACCATCAAAACCGTATCTTCGACGGACAGCAAAGCCATGGTCTCTCCTTTCCATGAACAGAAATGGCTGAAGGGAAAGCCTGCAGCTATGTTCTGCATTCCGATTCCTGCCCTATACCCTGTACCCTTTATCCTGACCCTGTCTTGAAACCATCTTTCATCGGCCAGCACAACCGACGTCTGAACCTGCCGGTCACTGATGTTCCAGTATTTCTTCAGCAGCACGTCCTTCTCGCCCGGGGTGACGAGTCGAAACCCGTGCTTCTCGTAGAATCGCACAGCCCAGGAGGCGGCGGCCCAGGTCCCCACCAGCAATGGCCTCGACGTCTGCACGCGCAGCGCCCCGAGGAGTTTGGCGCCGATTCCCTTTTGCCGCAGAGCCGTGCGGACGTAGGCGTGTCGGATCAGGCTCACATCGAGGACGTGCTGGATGCCCATCACCGCAACAAGAAGCCCTTCTTCCTCAACCCCCCAGAATTGCACCCCGTCTTCGATCTCCCGCCGCAACTCCTCTTCCGACATGTAGGGCTCATTCCAGCAATCAGCCGGGATGACGCCCCCGTAAGCCCGGGCGGCGTCGTTGACGATCTCGAACATCACGGGGACATCCGCGGCATTGCAGGGACGGATCATGGGGATTGGCCTTGATTTTCAGGGTCAAAACCGTTAACAGACTGGGACATGAACAAGATCGTCGTCAACCGTGCGGCGGCCGGGCGGCTGCACTCGTTCTTCCCCTGGGTGTACCGGACGGACATCCAGCAGTCAGCGGGCGAACCGGGGGATCTCGTCTCCGTTCATGATCCCGGCGGCACGTTCCTGGGCATCGGCTACATCAACCCGGCCAGCGAAATCAGCGTGCGCATTCTATCGTTTTCCGACGTCGAGATCAACAGGGACTTCTTCCGGGAGAAGCTCCTGGCGGCTTTCCGGAAGCGCGAAGCCCTGCGGGGCAAGACCGACGCCTGCCGCCTCGTCCATGCCGAGGCCGATGAGCTGCCGGGAATCATCGTGGACGACTACGCAGGACATCTCGCCATCCAGGTCAATACGCTCGGGATGGAGAGGCTGCGGGATCTGTTCCTGCCCGAGCTGGTGGAGCTGAGGCAGCCGAAGGGGATCTACGAGAAGTCCGAAGCGAAGTCGCGCAGCCGCGAGGGGCTCGGGACGGAAGACCGGGTCCTCCACGGCGAGATCCCGGGACGCATCGAGATTGCGGAGAGCGGCGCGAGGTTTCTCGTCAATCTGCGGGAGAGCCAGAAGACAGGCTTTTTTCTCGATCAGCGTCGAAACCGGGAGGTCACATCCTCCTACGTGGAAGCGGGCTTCGAGGTTCTCGACGTCTTCGCCAACACGGGGGCTTTCGGCATTCATGCGGCGCTCCACGGGGCAAGGCGCGTGAGGCTCGTCGACATCTCCCGGGAGGCCCTGGAACAGGCCCGGGAGAACCTGGCCGCAAACGGCGTTGCGGCACAGACGGTGAGGGCCGACGCCTTCGATTACCTGACCGAAGCGCCGGGCGCCCGGGACCGCTTTGATCTCATCATCCTGGACCCCCCACCCTTCGCGAAGGCGAAGCGGAGCACGGCTGGAGCCCTCAAGGGCCTGAGACACCTCATTTGCCAGAGTCTGCGCATCCTGCGGCCCGGCGGGTTTCTTGCCGTCTTTTCCTGCTCCCATCACGTCTCGCAGGTCGACCTGCAGAGGGCGGTATTCGAGGCCGCCACGGAACGGGGATGCCGCATCGAAATCCTGGAACACCTCTTCCAGGACCGGGATCACCCCTACGTGCTGAACATTCCCATGTCTCTGTATCTGAAGGGGTTTCTCCTTAGAAGCCTCTAGAAAAGATTCGCTTGCTTCCGCACCGGAAAGGCGATATAGAGCACCCGGATTTGGGAAGGACGGGGCGAGAGAGCCCTTCCCGCGGGCATCCGGAACGAGCCCGTTCGCCCACTCAAGGAGGTAGATCAAGGGGATGGCAAAGGGATTACGGGAAACGCTTCAGGTCATCGAGCGCCACAAGCACACGAACCCGCAGTACAGCGAACTGCTCGACATCCTCGGGGAGATCCTTATCCTCAGGGAGGAGCACCGCAAGAAGATCACGAAGAGCATCTTCCCCATCGACGAAGGGCACGTCGAGGCCAAGCTCCAGGGCGGGATCCCCCTGGTCGATTTCTCGTCGGCAAAGCTGGACCTGGAGGAACCGAAAAAGTTCTTCCTCGCACTGCTCGATATCGGCAAAAGGAGAAACCCCGTCGAGACAGAGCAGATATTGAAAGATATTGAAGACGGCAAGCTCAATTACGAGGAGATGGTCTACGATTCGTTCACGTCAACGAGTGAGGACTCCGCGGCGGAGGAAGCAGACGACGACACGATCGATCTGCTGAAGTTCTTCGTCGAGGAAAGCCTGCGGCCGTCTCTCGAGTTCGTCACCGGTCTCTACGGTGAGCGGATCAGCAAGATGGGATGGAACGACGGGTACTGCCCTGTCTGCGGGCGGATGCCGAAGATCGGGAGGCTCGTCGACGAGGAAGGCAAGCGGCACCTGTTCTGCTGCCAGTGCGGGTTCGAGTGGCGCTTCAGGCGCGTGAAGTGTCCCTTCTGCGGAAACGAGGAGCAGCAGTCGCTCTCCTACTTCACCGTCGAGGGCGACGAGCGCTACCGCGTCGACGTCTGTGACGTCTGCAAGCGCTACATCAAGACCCTGGACTTCCGCAACGCCGGCGAGGAGGCCATCCTGGACGTGGAGGATGTGGCGACGCTGCACCTGGACATGCTGGCACACGAAGAAGGCTACAACTAGGCTGTTGAAAAATACCCGTCTGCTTCGTTTCCCTCGTCCCTCGTCCCTGCGGCGTACGCCAAGTACGCCTCAGTCCTCGGGACCTCGGGGGCCTTGCATCCAGGCATTTTTGAACAGCCTATTCGGTTTCTCTCCGCCCCTATCCGAACCCTAGTCCATGGTTTCCTCACCATGAAAGATTCCGATATCCACAAAGTGATGAAGCTGCTGGAGGCGGAGCTGCGACAGTTCGGCCTGCCGCCGGTTTCGGCCATGGCCGAAGAGGCGATCGTCGATCCCTTCAAGATCCTCATCTCCACGATCATCAGCGCGCGAACGAAGGACGAGGTGACGGGTCCCGCCACGGAGCGGCTCTTCGCACTGGCCGCCTCGCCTGCAACGATGTCGGCGCTGCCCGAGGAGAACGATCGAGAAGGCCATCTTCCCCGCCGGGTTCTACCACACGAAGGCCAAGGCCATCCGGAAGGCCTCGAAGGAGCTCGTCGAGCGATACGGCTCCCGCGTTCCCGACACGATCGATGAGCTGCTGACGCTTCCCGGCGTGGGTCGAAAGACGGCAAACCTCGTCGTCACACTGGCCCACAACAAGGCCGGCATCTGCGTAGACACCCACGTCCACCGCATCACGAACCGCTGGGGCTATGTGAAGACGAAGACGCCCACACGAGACGGAGCAGGCCCTGCGGGCCAAGCTTCCGAAGAAGCACTGGATCGCCATCAACACGATCCTCGTCATGCACGGGCAGAACATCTGCAAGCCCGTCTCGCCCTTCTGCAGCCGCTGCCCCGTCTCGAAATACTGCGCCCGCATCGGCGTGACCAAAAGCCGCTAATGGATCAAAAAAAAAGCCGGGCGATTGCCCGGCTTTCCTTTCTTCACTGGCTCACTGATCACTGAGCCACTGTCACTTTTTCGTTGTCCTGCCTCAGCCTTTGGGCGCTGGTGCAGGTGCTGCCGCAGGTGCGGGCGCGGGCACGGGCGCTGCCGCCGCGGGAACCTGCATGCCGAGGGCCGTCATCACTTCCACGGCCTTTTCCTTCACGGTCTTCGCCCTTGGCCATCGCGTCGGCCAGGTTGCCTCCCGCGAAGGCTGCCTTTGCGTCGTCCCACATCTTGGCCGCCGCCTCGTAGCCGCCCTTGGCGCCTTCGAGCTTCGCCTTGTCCAGGTTCTCGGGCAGCTTCTTGCTCGCCGACAGGATGTCGAGCCTGCTCTTGATCGCCTCGAGCATCTTGGGCATGCCCGCCGCTCATCTCCTCCCAGCTTTTTGCCAGCTCGGCCTTTTTGGCCGCGGCGGCAGCGGTCAGCTCTTTGACCTTGTCGGGGATGGCCTTTGCCGCAGCGAGGGCCGCATCGAAGTTGCCCTTGTCAAAGTTCTCCTTTGCGCCCTTGATCGCGTCTTCCACGCCCTTGGCCTGGTCGGGAATGTACTTCACCACCTCGCCCTTGACGGCGTTCCAGGATTCTTCTGCCACTTTGATCGCGGCAGCCGCCGGCTCCTTGCTGCTCGCGGCGCAAGCCACCAGGAACAGGCCGATGACGACAAACAGAATGGGGATCAGGTACTTCTTCGACTTCATCTCGGTTCCTCCTTTTCTTCAGGGAATGCGTAATTTCTGTCCGATCTTGATCAAATCCGGATTCTTGAGGACGTCCTTGTTTGCCTCGAAGATCTTCATGTACAGATTGGGATCGCCGTAGTATTTTTTCGAAATCTTCGACAGCGTCTCCCCCTTCTCCACGACGTGCCATTGCGTGGCATCCCACGCATCGGGCCCCGTGCCCTGCTGTTTTTCCTCGTCTGCCATGGTTCCGGCCCTCCTTTCCCGGTTCAAAACGCAAAGATGCGCTGCACCTTTTGTCGCACCGCATTTCATTTTAACGAATCCCATGGACCGGCGCAACAAAAAAGGCCGGGCATCCGCCCGGCCTTCTCTTTCTGTTCTTTTCCTGTCTTTCCCGATGCCTGAACCTATTCCTGAAGCCTGCGGCGCTGCGTCTTTGGCGCAGCCCGCTACTTCTTCTTCCACGTCGTCCCCGTCGGGCCGTCCTGTATCACGACCCCCATTTCCAGCAACTGCGTCGCGGATCTCGTCGGCTTCCTTCCAGCGTTTCGCCTGTCGCATTTCGTTGCTCTGTCCATGAGGCGCTGCGCCTCGTCGCCGAGCCGCTCCTCCTCGAAGTCCATGACGGCGAGCACCGAGTCGATCGACTTGAGGGACTCCAGGATCTTGTCGCGCTCCTTTTCGCTGAAGGCGCTGCGGGCCAGCGGCGCGCTCACCCGCTTGACGAAGCCGAACAGGACGGCGAGTGCCGCCGAGATGTTGAGATCGTCGTCCATGGCCTCGGCAAACCCGTGCCGGAGATCGTAGACGAACTGGTCCGTGTCGGGGCAGCCTGCGCCCGGCGTGAAGTGGATGAGCCGCTGGACGAACTCGTTGAGCTTCTCGACGGTGTTCTTCGCCGTCTCCATGGCGCCGGGCGAGAAGTTCAGGGGCTTGCGGTAGTGCGACGAGAGCAGGAAGTAGCGGATCTCGCTTCCCCGGTAGCCCTGCTGGACCAGGCCTGCAACGGTGAGGATGTTGCCCAGCGAGCGCGACATCTTCTTTCCCTCGACCATCACGAGATCCGTGTTGATCCAGTAGTTGGCGGGGGGCTTCCCCGTGGCGGCCTTCCCGATGGCGAGCACGTTCTCGCAGTGCGGGAAGACGATGTCGGAGCCGCTGGCGTGGATGTCGAAGGTGTCGCCGAGAGCTTTCATGGACAGGGCCGCACAGGCCAGGTGCCAGCTCGGCCGCACGTTGCCCCAGCGGGTCTTGTAGTAGATCCCCTTCTTGAGCTCCGCGAGCGTCGAGCGCTTGAGCAGCGTGAAATCGACGGGGCTGTCCTTCTCGTACTCGTCGAGCTCCGGGGTCTTGCCGGACTTCACCTTGTCGAGGTCCACGTTGGAGAGCTTGCCGTAGTCCTCGAGCTTGGAGATGTCGAAGTAGACGGAGCGGAGCTTTTCGTAGGCGTAGCCCCTCTCGACGAGTTTCTCCACGAGGCCGAGCATGGCTTCCACGTTTTCCTGCGCGCTCGGGTAGGAAACGTCGCTGCGGATCCGAAGCGTCCCGGTCTCCCGGAGGAATTCGCCGAAGGCCCGTTTCGTGAATTCGCCGTGCTCCAGTCCCGCGCGCTCGGCTTCGGCAATCGTCTTGTCCGTGAGATCGACGATGTTGGTCGTGTGTTTGACCTTGTAGCCCTTGAACCCCAGGTACCGGACGATCAGGTCCGAGACGACAAAGCGCCGGTAGCTGCCGAGGTGCGGCACGAGGTGGATCGAGGGGCCGGAGGACGTCATCCGGACCTCCTCGGCACGGATGGGCTGAAAGAACTCCTTCTGCCTGGTTCGAACGTTGTAAACCCGAAGCGTCGACTTCTCCTTGTCGGCAAAGAGCTCCGTCGAGAGGTAGCGCTCGGCGCTGTCGGGGAGGATGACGACGATGAGCCCCTCGCTGAGCTCCTTCGCCTTCTCGACGGCCACGTGCATGGCCGCCCCGCAGCTCATGCCGGCGAAAATCCCCTCCTCTCGCAGCAGCCTCCGGGCCATCTCGTAGGCGTCCTCGTCGAGGATGTTCACCTTCTCGTCGAGGCGGCTTCGGTCGAAGATCCCCGGGCGGTAGGACTCCTTCATGTTCTTGAGGCCCTGGATCTTGTGGCCCATGTAGGGCTCGACGCCGACGATCCGGATGTCGGGGTTGTATTCCTTGAGGCGCCTCGCGCAGCCCATGGCCGTCCCGGAGGTGCCGAGGGTGGCCACCAGCAGGGTGACCTTCCCCCCGGTCTGCTGCCAGATCTCCACGGCCGTGCCGTAGTAATGGGCGGCAAGGTTGTCCTCGCTGTTGAACTGGTCGACGAGGAAGTACTTGTCGGGGTTTTCCCGCATGATGGAGTAGGCTTCCTCGATGGCGCCGTCGGTTCCGAGGGCGGCAGGCGTGAACCGCAGCTCCGCCCCGAGGGCCTTGAGGATCTTCTTGCGCTCCTCGCTGGCCGACTCGGACAGGGTGAGGCACAGGCGGTAGCCCTTGGCGGCGGCCACCATGGCAAGCCCGATCCCCGTGTTGCCGCTCGTCGCCTCGAGGATGATCTTGTCGTGCGTGAGCTCGCCCCGCTCCTCGGCCCTCTCGATCATGTAGAGGGCCGGCCGGTCCTTCACGGACCCTCCCGGGTTGAAGCTCTCGAGCTTCGCGTAGATCTTCACATTCTTGTTGGGGTTGAGTTTGCGGATCTCGACGAGCGGCGTGTTGCCGATGGTCTTGAGAACCCCCTCGAATAGTTCCCTCATGTCACCCCTCTTAGACGAAAAAGAGAAGGTAAGATCGGTCATCCGACGCCACGGTGTTGCGTTCTTGAACTTCGTACCTCATAACCTCACCTTCGCTGCGATAGCCGCTGCAAGCGCGCTTCTTTCCTCTTCAGGCGGGTCAAGGATGCCCGATGTAAGGCCTCCGAAGCCCCGAGGACTTCGTACCTTCGTACGCCGCGGGACGAGGGCTCGCCGCGATCGCTGCCGCCTGCTAGCTGTCGAACTTGGGCACCGGGATCTTCACAAACTCCACACCCTCTTCGCGAAGCGTCTCCTCCTCCTTGTCCGTCGTGACCCCGCGGATGTTGCGCTTGCTTTCCTCCCCGCGGTGGATTTTCAGGGCCACCTCGGCGAACCGCTCGCCCACGTCGTCGAAATTTTTCGAAACGAAGTCGTGAACCATCTCCAGCATTTTCATCGGGGAGACGTCGGTCAGGTTCGCCTTGCGCTCTTTCAGTTCGCGGCTCTTGCCCATGACGGCAATCGAGGAGGGCACCATGGCCACCTCCGCACTGCCGCACAACGGGCAGGTGATGAGCTTCTGCGCCTTCTGCTGTTCGAAAGCGGCCAGATCCTTGAACCAGCCCTCGAATTTGTGCTGCTTGTCACACTTGAGATCATAGATGATCACGATACTCTGTCTCCGTATGGAATTTCTGCGGGCCTGACCCGGTCCTGTCTCGAACATAATCATCGGGATCTGCGGCGGCAAGCCTGTTCATCCATTCCCTAGAGGCTTAGTAGCAAAAAACAATGGACTTTTAAAGACAAATTATATATCTTTGCCGCGTCGGGATGTGGCCCAGCCTGGTAGGGCACTGCGTTCGGGACGCAGGAGTCGCGCGTTCGAATCGCGCCATCCCGACCATTTTTTTGCCCACTAAAAAGCCCCCGCCCGGAATTCCCGGACGGGGGCTTTTTCTTACCCTTTAGCCTTTTTCCTTGAACCTTTTACCTGCTTTTATCCCACAACCGAGCCGAGCTGGAATATCGGCAGGTACATCGCCACGATCATCCCGCCCACGACGCCGCCCAGGAAGACCATGAGAAGGGGCTCGAGCATGGACGTCAAGGCATTGACGGCCGTCTCCACCTCGTCGTCGTAGAAGTCGGCGATCTTGGTGAGCATGGAGTCGAGGGACCCTGTCGCCTCGCCGACGGCGATCATCTGGACCACCATGGGAGGAAAGACGCTCGTTGCGGCCAGCGGCTCGGCAATCGTCTTTCCTTCGCTGATGTTCTTCCGCGTCTCCATGAGGGCCTTCTCGACGACCTTGTTGCCGGCGGTGCGGCTCACGATCTCGAGGCCGTCAAGGATGGGTACGCCGCTGGAGATCAGGGTGGAGAGCGTCCGCGTGAACTTGGCAATGGCCACCTTCCTCATGAGCGGGCCGATCACGGGGGGCTTGAGAATAAACCGGTCGAAAAGAGACCGCCCCTTGTCCGTCTGGTAGAAGCGGACCAGAAGCACGATGGCAGCGACGAGTGCAGCCACGATATAGAGGGAATTGTTCGTGATGAAGTTGCTCAGGTCGATAAGGAACTGCGTCAGGAAAGGAAGCTCCTTCCCCATCCCGGCGAAGATGCTCTGGAAGACGGGTACGACCTTGACGAGCAGCAGGGTGATGACGGCAAACGAGATGAAGAGAACGACGGCCGGGTAGGTCATGGCCCCCTTGACCTTGCGCTGCAGTTTCGCGGACTTTTCCAGGTAGGTGGCCAGACGGTTCAGGATCGTGTCGAGGATACCGCCGGCCTCGCCTGCGGCGATCATGTTGATGAAGAGATCGTTGAAGACTTTCGGGTGCTTCCGCAGGGCGTCGGTAAGGGTGGAGCCCCCCTCGATGTCTTCCTTGATGGAACGGATGACCCGGGCAAAGGACTTGTTCTGTTCCTGGGCGGCCAGGATGTCGAGGCACTGGATGAGCGGAAGGCCCGCGCTGATCATCGTCGAGAACTGGCGGGAAAAGATGACGACATCCTTCCCTTTGACGCCCCCCCGGAAGGGAATCATTTCCAGGAGATCTTTCGGCTTTTCCTTTACGCGGGTCGGTTTGAGACCCTGCCTGCGGAGTTGTGTGCGAATGGCCGCCTCATTGATGGCTTCCGTTTCGCCTTTTTTGACCTCGCCGGCCCTTCCCTGGGCTACCCAAACGTAAACTGCCATAATCGTTCTCCTCGATTCATCAAGTGCTTCAGGCTTTTACCGGAGCGTCGCGAAAAAATCGCGAGATCACGCATGCCCCACCTTTCTTATCATCGGCATTTTCCCGGATTTCTTGATCCCGATCTGCCGGGTTACGCAAGGCAAGGGCGTGTGCTGCAAAGTGAAGCAAAATCGGTGCCATGGGGTGGAAACGGGCGTGGTGTCAGCGAGAACGGGCGCTACGGCGGATTTCATGAAGCAGGATCCCGGCGGCGACGGAGACGTTCAGGGAGTCGATCCGGCCGAAGAGGGGGATGGAAAGCAGCACATCGCAGTGCTTGCGCACCAGCGGCCTGATCCCCTTGCCTTCGCTGCCCATGACGAGACCCACGTCCCCCTCGAAGCGGACCGATCCGGCATCGCAGTCCGAGGAGGCATCGGTGCCGTAGATCCAGAATCCATTTTCCTTCATGAATTCAATAGCCTGGGTGAGATTTACGACCCGGGCAACCGGGATGTGACCGGCAGCACCGGCAGAGGCCTTGATGACGGCGGGGGTGATCCCGGCAGCGCGGTCGCGGGGGATGACGACCCCGTTGGCGCCGAAGCAGTGGGCCGTGCGGATGAGGGAGCCCAAGTTCTGGGGGTCCTCGACCCCGTCGAGCAGAAGGACGAGCCTCGCGGGAAAGGCAGGATGACGGTTTGCGATGATTTCTTCGAGGCCCGCGTAGGCAAACTCCCCGCAAAGGCACAGCACGCCCTGGTGGGCCGTGGTGCCTGCCTGGCGGTCGAGGGCGTCCCGCCCGCGAACCTCCACCGCGATGCCCCGGGCCGAAGCCAGCCCGAGAATCTTTTTCACATCCTCGCCTTTCCGCCCCTCGGCGAGAATGATTTTCCGGACGTTGCCCCCCTCGCTCCTGAGGATCTCCGAGACGGGATTGATGCCGTAGATGATCTGCATTCGAGCCTCCGGCTCGAGTGTCATGTGTTACGTGTTAGGTGTTAAGGAAAAGGGAATGGACAAAAACGCAACGCCCTCAAGCTCGCCTCTTTGACGGAACAGACGGGAATAGACCGGATAGACGGAATAGACAGTATCATTTCCGGTCCGCCAGGCCCAGGGCGATCTCCTCGACGATGCGGTCGGCCGCCTCGACGGGGTCCTTCGCCAGCCGGATGGGCCGGCCCACAACGATGTAGTCGGCGCCGTTGCGGATCGCCTCGCGGGGGGTGTCGATCCGTTTCTGGTCGTCTTTCTCCACCTCGCCGCCGCCCAGGCGGATGCCGGGGGTCACGATGGCGAATTGGGGGCCGCAGCTCCCTCGGATCGACAGGATATCCTGGGGCGAGGCCACCACACCGCCTACGCCGGCGCGGCATGCTGCGGCCGCAAGATGTGCCGCAAGCCCCTGTGTCGTCTGGTGAAACCCGAGTTCGGAGAGGTCGCGGTCGTTGAGGCTGGTCAGCACCGTAACGGCCAGGATGAGGGGCTTTTCCACTCCGGCCTCGCGGGCCGTCTTCTCCGCGGCCTCGACGGTCTTCTCCATCATCTCCCTGCCCCCGAGGGCATGGACGTTGAACATGGCAACACCGAGCTTCACGGCCCCCTCGGCGGCCTTGGCAACCGTATTGGGAATGTCGTGGAACTTGAGATCGAGAAAGACCCGGCCCCCCAGGTCCTGGATCCGGCGGACGATCGCAGGCCCGAAGTGGGTAAAGGCCTCCTTGCCGACCTTGTAGACCCCGATGTGGTCCCGAAGGCGCTCGACCCAATGCAGGGTCTCGTCGATGCCGTCGCCCATGTCCAGGGCAAAGATGAGGCGCGAACGGGCCTCCTTACTCGGAATCGTCCTCATCGCCGATGAACCCCATCTCGTCGCCGATCTGCCTCGCCTGTTCCTCAACCCTGTCCAGGAGCTCCGGATGGGAATACCTCACCTTGGCCGCAGCCACCTCGCGCAGTGCCGTGACCACGGGCTTGTTGTCCCGATTGTCCACCAGGACCTGCGATCCCTTGAGAATCTGGCGGGTCCGCTGACCTGCCAGGATCACGAGGGCAAAGCGGTTTCTTGCCTCTTTCAGTGCGTCTTCAACGGTAACTCTTGCCATATTTAGATGCCTCCCGATCGATCAAAGAAAGGTTTTATCTTCACCATCATGCGTTCACGCCTGCACGTTTCCGCTATATAGATGGACCGCAGGCGCTCGATGGCCGCATCCAGTTTGTCATTCATAATGATGTAATCATACCACACGATCTCGCGAATCTCACTGAGCGCGTTATCGTAGCGCCGGCGGATCGTCTCCTCCGTCTCGGAGCCTCTTCCCCGGAGGCGCCGCTCGAGCTCCTCGATGGAAGGGGGGATGACGAAGACGAAAATGCCTCCCGGCCAGGCCCTCTTCAGCGCCCGGGCCCCGCGCGTGTCCACATCCAGCAGCAGGTCGTGGCCGCCCCTGAGGGCCGCCTCCATGGTTTCCCGGGAGGTCCCGTAGAGCTGACCGAAGTTCTCGGCCCACTCGATCAGGTCGCCGCGGCCGATCCGGCCGCGAAACTCCGCCTCGGTGACGAAGTGGTAATCCTTTCCGTCTGTCTCCATGGGCCGGGGCGGCCGCGTGGTGAGGGAGACGGAAAAACGAAGCTGCGGAAACGTCTCCAGCAGGGCCTTGCAGACGGAGGTCTTGCCCGATCCCGAGGGACCCGTCACCGCGATGAACATCCCTTCCATGGGCAAGCGCTCACTCGACATTCTGGGCCTGCTCCCTCAGCTTGGCCAGTTCGCTCTTGAGTTCGATGACGTCCTGCCCAATGGCGATGTCGTTGCTCTTCGACCCGAGGGTGTTCACCTCCCGCCCCATCTCCTGGAGCAGGAAGTCGAGCTTGCGTCCGATGGCCTCGGTGCTCTGGAGGAGCTTTTCCATCTGGGCGATGTGGCTCTCGAATCGCACGATCTCCTCGGTGATGTCGCTCTTCTCCGCCAGGAGGGCCACCTCCTGGCTCAGGCGCACGGGGTCCATTTCGAGGCCGTCCGTCAGTTCGCGGATCCGCTCCTGGAGCCGCTGCTTGTACTCCAGGACGGTCCGGGGCGCCCGGGCCTTCGCCGAGCCGAGATGGCGCGTCAAGGTGTCGAGCCGCTCCAGAAAGTCCTTTTTCAGGGCTTCGCCTTCCACCTTGCGCATCCGGATGAGGGCATCGATGGCCTCATCGAGGGTCTTCTGGAGCCCCCCCCAGGCCACCGCCGGATCGAAGCGGGTCTCCGAGGGGATGAAGATCTCCTTGAACCGGACGAGGGTCCTCAGATCGATCTCTTCCTTGAGGTTCAGCTCCTCTTTGATCCTCACGAGCAGGGAATGGTAATTCCTGAGCAGGGGCACGTTGAGGCCGTACTGGACCCCGTTGTCCGGGCCCGACTCCGCGTCGGCCTGGATGCTCACCTCGATGCGCCCGCGGAAGATCCGCTCGCCCACCCTTTTCTTGATGTCCACTTCCAGGGAGGAGAGGACATTGGGCAGGCGGGTGATGATCTCGACGTAGCGATGATTGAGCGACTTGATCTCGATCATCCACTTGCGCCCTTCGATCTGTGTTTCCGCCCTGCCGTAACCGGTCATGCTGAGCATAATTTCACCATAATAATAGGTTAAAGGAAAAAGGATCAAAGGATCAAAGGTGCATGCCTTTAGCCTTTAGCCTTTAGCCTTTAGCCTGCTTTAATTGAATCATATATCGCTTTCGCAGCCCGTTGAGCATCCCGATCGTCTGCTCCGAGCGGTAGTCGGGATAGGTCCACTCGAGGGGCCGGTAGGTTTCCTTCCGGTACTCCAGCGTCAGGTCTGCGTAGATGCCCTGCCCGATGTATGGCCTGTGGGAAAAGCCCTTCCCTGTGGCAAGGATGAAATGCTGTTTTGCCACGTAACCGGGGTCAATGTTGACCCGTCTTGCCCCGCCCTCGGAGAACCGCTCTTCCAGGGCGTTTGTCTCCAGCTTGATCGCCGGAAGCTCTTCCGGCCGGATCAGTCCGTCAAAGGAGACGAAACGCCGGACGAGGGCCGGACCCATCTCGGCGGCGTAATAGTTCGTGTATGCGAAAGGGAGGACCTCGCTCACATAGTCGGGATCCCCGCGGCGCTGCGCCAATTCCCGGATGACCGCCTCCAGCAGGCCCGCATCACCGGCGAGCACGCTCACGAACAACTTCACCGGCTCGGGCAACTTCGGGTGACTCATCGAATCTGGTCTATCCAGTCTGTCCGGTCTATCCGGTCTATCCGGTCTTTCCAGTCAAAGGACAAAGGACCGAGGTCGGCATGGAAACCTTCCTGTGCCGTTGAACCCCTGAACCCTGTGAACCTGTTATCTACACCACTCTTTTGAGTTCCGCCGGCGACACCGTGGCCGTGCCGATCTTGCCCACGACAACCCCTGCCGCCTTGTTGGCCATGTAGGCCGCTTCCCGGAAAGAGGCCCCGGAGGCAAGCGACAGGGCAAAAATGCCGATGACGGTGTCCCCCGCGCCGGTCACGTCGAATACTTCTTTCGCCTCGGCGGGGATGTGAAAATCCCGCCCCGCGCGCTCGAAGAGGTCCATGCCGGCCTCGCCGCGCGTGATGAGGACCGCCCGGAACCCGTATTGTTTCAGGATCTCCCGGCCGATGCGGGCGATCTCGGCCCGCCTGCCCTCATTGAGCTCATGGGTGTTTTCGACGCCCGCGGCGCGGCCCGCCTCGTGGTGGTTGGGCGTGATGACGTCGAAGTCCCTGTATACCGTGAAGTCGTTTCGCTTCGGGTCCACGCAGACGGGGATGCGGCGGCCCGACACGGCCCGGCGGATCCCGTCGAGAAGGCGCTCCGAGACGATCCCCTTGTTGTAATCGGAGATCACGATGGCCTGAATCTCGTCCAGGATGGACGTGACATACCGGACGATGCGGTCGACGCTGCCGGGCTGGACGGCGTGCCGGCTCTCCCGGTCGTAACGGACCATCTGCTGCCCGTGGGCGACGATCCTCGTCTTCACCGTCGTGGGCCTCTCGCCCTCCCGGACCAGTCCGCCCGTGTCGACATTCATCTGCTGCAGCTTTGCCTCGAGCCAGTCGCCCATCCCGTCGGAGCCGATGATCCCCGCCACGGCAACGGTGCCGCCCATGGCGTGGATGTTGCTCACCACGTTGCCCGACCCGCCCATCATGAGGTTCTCCTTCGTCACCTCCACGACGGGGACAGGGGCCTCGGGCGAGATCCTGGAGACCTTGCCCCAGATGAAGTGATCCACCATGAGATCCCCGATGACGAGCACCCTCGCGGAGGGGTACTGACCGATGATCTCCAGGGCGCGCTTGCGATTGACCGGCCTCTTTATCGTCCTATCCACTGTCCTCTCTACATTCCTCAATGGTTTCTCTGCACCCTTCTTCCAAAACAGAAGGTAAGAAGGTGGGAAGGTGAGAAGGTTGGAGAAGCGGAGCGCATCCCTCTGGCTTATCCAACCTTCTTACCCTCTTACCCTCTCAACTTCTTCTTTCCTGCGACGCCTACTGCACCTTGCTCCGGAAGTACGGCAGCACCCGCTGCAATCCCTCGTCCAGGGAGACCCGCGGCTCCCAGCCGAGCAGGCGCCTTGCCTTCCCGATGTCGGGCCGCCTGACCTTCGGGTCGTCCTCGGGCAGGGGCCGGTATACGATCCGGCTCTTCGAACCGGTGACCCCCAGGATCCGGTGCGCCAGCTCCAGAAGGGTGATCTCGTCGGGGTTGCCCAGGTTGACCGGGTAAACCTCTCCGGAAGAAAGAAGCCGGCAGATGCCCTCGACCAGATCGTCGACGTAGCAGAAGCTCCGGGTCTGGGTGCCGTCTCCAAAAACGGTCAGGTCCTCTCCCCTGAGGCCCTGGCCCATGAATGCGGGAAGCGCCCGCCCGTCCTCGAGTCGCATCCGGGGACCGTAGGTGTTGAAGATCCGCACGATCCGGGTCTCGACGCCGTGATAGCGGTGGTAGGCCATGGTCATGGATTCGGCAAACCGCTTTGCCTCATCATAGACGCCCCGGGGCCCCACGGGATTCACGTTCCCCCAGTAGTCTTCGGTCTGCGGATGGACGAGGGGGTCGCCATAGCACTCCGACGTCGAGGCCAGCAGGAACCGGGCCTTCTTGGACAGTGCCAACCCCAAGGCCTTGTGCGTGCCCAGAGAGCCCACCTTGAGGGTCTGGATGGGCATTCTCAGGTAATCGATCGGGCTCGCCGGCGAGGCAAAGTGAAGAATGTTGTGGAGCTCTCCGTCAACATGGAGGTAGTTCGTCACATCGTACTGGATGAAGCTGAAGCGCTTATTCCCCAGCAGGTGCGATATGTTTTCCATATTCCCGGTCGAGAGGTTGTCGATACAGATGACCTCATGACCCTTTTCGATCAGATAATCGCAAAGATGGCTTCCCAGAAAGCCCGCACCGCCGGTGATCAGTGTCCGTTCCATGGAACCGTGAAGCAACCTTCCGATCAGCATTATACGTAAAGGAGTGGAATATTATTACTAGATGCCTGTTTTGTCAACGTTTTTATTCCCCGGACCCTCCAGGTCGGCCCCGAGAGGCGCCGGCGACGGACCCTCCCCGGGGGGTGCCCGGCCGAAAACATTCTTGACACATCTGCAAAAAAAATATAGTGAAATTCACTTTGTTCCCGCATGCCGGGGGCAAAAAATCGATTGCGAATGAGCACTTCCGGGGACAGACGATGGAAGACAGTGAACTTTTCAAGGTGAGACGGGAAAAAGTCGAGGCCCTCGCCGCCTCGGGCGTCGAGACCTACCCCAACGACGCGAAGGTGACCCACCTCTCCAGGCAGATTCTTGACACCTACGGGCAGATGGACAACGAGGCCCTGGAAAAGGTGGCGGAACGGTTCTCCATCGCCGGGCGGATCATGGCGATCCGGGATTTCGGCAAGGGGGCCTTCATCGCCGTCCAGGACCGCAAGGGGCGCATCCAGGCCTTCATCCGCAAGGACAAGGTGGGCGAGGCGGCCTTCGCCCTTTTCAAGAGCCTCGACGTGGGCGATATCGTCCACCTCACCGGCAGGGTCTTCAAGACCCGCACGGGGGAGCTCACCCTCGAGGTCGAAGGGCTTCGCCTGCTCACCAAGTGCCTTCGGCCCCTGCCGGAAAAATGGCACGGCCTGACCGACGTGGAGATCCGCTACCGCCAGCGCTACCTCGACCTCACCGTGAACCCGAAGGTAAAGGAGGTCTTCGAGGCGCGCAGCCGGATCATCCAGTTCATCCGCACGTTCCTGCACGATCGGGACTTCCTCGAGGTGGAGACCCCCATGATGCAGCCCATGGCCGGGGGGGCCATGGCAAAGCCCTTCAAGACCTACCACAACGCCCTCGGGCAGGACCTCTACCTGCGGATCGCGCCGGAGCTCTACCTCAAGCGACTCGTCGCGGGCGGCATGGAGCGGGTCTTCGAGCTCAACCGCAATTTCCGCAACGAGGGGATCTCGACGCTGCACAACCCCGAGTTCACCATGATGGAATTCTACATGGCCTACGCCACCTACGAGGACCTCATGACGCTCACCGAGGAGCTCATCACCGGGCTTGTGCGCGAGACCTTCGGGACCCTGAAGATCACCTACCAGGGCACCGAGCTCGACTTCACGCCGCCCTGGGCCCGGGTGACCGTCGGAGAGGCCCTTGTGAAGTACGCCGGCCTCGACCCGGCTTCCCTGGAAGACCGGGGCAAGGCCCTCCAGGAAGCCGAGAAACGGGGGATCCTCTTCGAAGGGAACCAGCCCCTGGGAAAGGTCCTCATGGGCATTTTCGACGAGGTCGTGGAGGAAAAGCTCATCCAGCCCACCTTCGTGACCCAGTACCCCCTGGAGGTCTCTCCGCTCTCGCGGAAGAACAGCCGCAACCCCGAGTTCGTGGACCGCTTCGAGCTCTACATCCATGGCCGGGAGATCGCCAACGCCTTCTCCGAGCTCAACGACCCCGCGGACCAGAAAAACCGCTTCCTCATGCAGATCGAGCAGCGTGAAGCCGGCGACGAGGAGGCCCACGGGATGGACGAGGATTACATCATGGCCCTGGAATACGGGATGCCGCCCACGGCGGGCGAAGGGATCGGGATCGACCGCCTGGTGATGCTGCTGACCGACTCCCCGTCGATCCGGGACGTGATCCTCTTCCCCCACATGCGCCGCCGGGAGACGGGGGAGAAGCAGGAAGAAGCTGAGAAGGTACGAAGCTAGGAAGTTCGGAAGATCCGGCAGCGCGCGAATATCGCACAAGATTCTCCACGCTTCCCAACTTCCGCAGCTTCAAAGCTTCCTCCTGGATAAGGGTCATAAGTCTTGCAAGCATATAAGGAAGGGTTACACTCCAACCCGTTATGTCCTACGAATTTTTCGTCAGCCTCCGGTACCTCCGGGCCCGGAGGAAACAGGTCTTCGTTTCCATCATCACCTTCATCTCCATGGCGGGTATCCTGCTGGGGGTGGCGGCGCTCATCATCGTGCTCGCCGTGATGAATGGCTTCGAGAAGGAGCTTCGAGACAAGATCCTGGGGATCAACGCCCACATCATCCTCATGGAGTACACGGGCCCCATGAAGGATCACGAACGGGTCAAGGCACAGATCACCGGCATCCCCGGGGTCGTGGCCTCGACCCCCTTCATCTACACCCAGGCCATGCTCAAAAACGGCGACAGCGTCAGCGGCATCGTGCTGCGGGGCCTCTCGCCGGGGGATGCCCGCGACGTGATCAACCTGGGCCGGATGATGGAGGGACGCCTGGAGAACCTCTCCGTGCAGGGACGCTCGGAGATGCGGCTTCCGAAACCCCTGGCCGATGTCCCCGGCATCGTGCTCGGCAAGGAGCTGGCGCGCCACGTGGGCGCCTTCCTCCACGACACGGTCCACATCGTCTCCCCCCAGGGGATCGCCACCCCCATGGGGATGGTGCCGCGGATGAAGAAGTTCGTCGTCGTGGGCATCTTCGAGTCGGGCTTCTACGAGTACGACTCGACGCTGGCCTACATCGCGCTCGCGGACAGCCAGGAATTTCTCGGCCTGGGCGACCAGGTCACGGGCATTGAAATCAAGATCAACGACATCTATCAGGCAAGGGAGATCGCCGGGGCGATCGAGAAAAAACTGGGCTACCCGTACTGGGCGAGGGACTGGATGAAGATGAACCGCAACCTCTTTGCGGCCCTTCGCCTGGAGAAGCGGGTGATGTTCATCATCGTGGGACTCATCGTGCTCGTGGCGGGCTTCAACATCATCTGCACGCTCATCATGGTCGTCATGGAGAAGACGAAGGACATCGCCATCCTGAAGTCCATGGGCGCCTCGGCGAAGAGCATCATGAAAATATTCATGCTCCAGGGGGTCATCATCGGGGGCATCGGGACGCTCCTGGGAACCCTCACGGGGCTCACGGTCGCCTGGAACATCGGGCCCATCACCCGGTCCATCGAGAATCTCTTCGGGTTCAAGATCCTGCCCGGGGACGTCTACTACCTGAGCGAGCTGCCGGCGCTCGTCAACTACGAGGACGTGGCGATCATCGTCGCGGGCAGCCTCATCGTCAGCCTGCTGGCGACGATCTACCCGGCCCGGAATGCATCGAAGCTTGATCCCGCGGAGGCAATCCGGTATGAGTAAGGCGGCAAGCGGCCGGATCGAGATCCGGAATCTCAGCAAGACGTACATGATGGACGGCTCCCGGATCGACGCCCTGAAGGGGGTCAACCTCGACATCGTCCGGGGCGACTCGCTTGCCATCCTCGGCGTCTCGGGGGCGGGAAAGAGCACGCTGCTGCACATCCTGGGGACGCTGGATCACCCGACGGAGGGGAGCTTCCTCTACGACGGCATGAGCATCTTCGAGTGGGACGAGAGAAAGCTGGCGGACTTCCGCAACCGCAAGGTGGGCTTCGTCTTCCAGTTCCACCACCTGCTGCCGGAGTTTACGAGCCTCGAGAACACCATGATGCCGGCGCTCATTTCCGGGATGTCGCGGGCCGAGGCGCGCAGGAAGGCCGAGGCCATCCTCGACGAGGTGGGGCTCACGGAGCGAAGGATCCACAAGCCCGGGGAGCTCTCGGGCGGCGAGCAGCAGCGGGTGGCCGTGGCAAGGGCCCTCGTGATGGAGCCCGAGATGCTTCTGGCCGACGAGCCGACGGGCAACCTCGACACGGAAACGGGGACGCGGATTCACGAGATGCTCGTGAACCTGAACCGCACCCGGGGCATCACGCTGGTCGTGGTCACCCACAACCAGTCGCTGGCAGACCGCATGGCCCGCTGCATCGGGCTTCGTGACGGAAAAATCGTGAAGGGTGAGTGACATGAAACGATCGGGAAAAAACTTCGCCCTGGCCCTGTTGCTGCTCCTCGCCTGCCTCCTGGCCGCCCCGATCGAGGCCGCCGCGCAGAGGATCGCCGTCTTCCCCTTCGACATTTACAGCGAACGGGATGCCACGCTGCTGCGAAACGCCATCTACAACAGCATGACCCTGGAGCTCGGCAAGGTCCGTACGATCCAGATCGTCCCGCGGGAGCAATTCGCCCCGCTCGTGAGCGGAAAGACGGCCGACGAGGCGCTGGCGGTCTCCGTCGGAAAACAGATCCGGGCCGACTACGTGATCGTGGGAAGCCTCACCCAGCTCGGCAACCGCGTGAGCCTCGACGCCAAGGCCGTCACCGTGGAAACGGGCGCCGTGATCACGGGGCTCTTCGCCCAGGGCGCGGGGATCGAAAACACGGGGGCCTTCGCGGCACAGCTCGCCCGGGACATCCTCGCCAGGGTTTCCGGCAAACAGGTCATCGCCCGGATCGATCTGACGGGCAACCGCCGGATCGAGAGCACCGTCATTTACAACGTGCTCAAGAGCGCGAAGGGCAAGATCTACTCCGAAGAGGACCTCTCGTCCGACATCCGGGCCATCTACCGGACGGGCTACTTCACGGACGTGAAGGCCGATGTGACGGATGCCGCCGACGGGAAGGTGATCACCTTCATCCTGGAGGAGCGTCCCTTCGTCAACGAAATCCGGATCAAGGGAAACGATGCCGTCAAGGCCGACGACATCCGCGGGGTCCTCTCCTTCAAAATCAAGCAGGCCTATAACCCGGACCGCATCAAGGCCGACACGGACAAGATCAAGGCGCTCTACGACGACAAGGGCTACTACAATGCCGAGATCTCCTTCGCGACCGAGAAAGTCAGGGAACGCGACGTCAACGTCATCATCGACATCAAGGAAAACGACCTGCTCTACGTGAAGAGCATCGAATTCACGGGCAACCAGGCCTTCACGAACAAGGAGCTGAAAGGCCTCCTGGAGACAACCGAGTGGAACATGCTCTCCTTCATCACGGACTCGGGCGTCCTCAAGAAGGAAAAGCTCCGGGAGAGCCTCAACCGGGTGAAGGTCTTCTACATGAACAACGGCTACATCCAGGCCCAGGTGGGAGAGCCGGAGATCACACACGACAAGAAGTGGATCTACATCCGGATCCCCGTCTCCGAGGGCAGGCAGTTCAAGGTCGGCAAGGTGGAGATCACGGGCGACACCCTCTCGGTCCCCAGGGAGGAGCTCCTCGACAAGCTCAACATCAAGAAGAAGGCCTACTACGACCGGGAGGCCATTTCGAAAGACCTCGAGTACCTGACGCGGATGACCCACAACGACGGCTATGCCTACGCCGAGATCAACCCCAAGACCCAAACGAGGGATGCGGAGCAGCAGGTCGACATCAGCTACGACATCAAGAAAGGCAACCTCGTCTACTTCAACCGGATCAACGTCACCGGCAACACGAAGACCCGCGACAAGGTCATCCGGCGGCAGCTGATGTTTACGGAAGGGGAGCTCTACAACAGCGACAAGCTGAAGGGCAGCTACGCCCAGCTCAACCGGCTCCGCTTCTTCGAGGAAGTGAATTTTCAGACCGCCAAAGGGCCCGAGGAGAACCTGACGGACATCAACATCAGCGTCAAGGAGCGCCCCACGGGGCTCTTCAGCCTGGGCGCCGGATACAGCGCCAGGACGGCGCCATGGTCATGGCCCAGATCGCCCAGCAGAACCTCTTCGGCCGGGGCCAGACCCTGAGCCTCCAGAGGACATTGGGGACCGAGAGCAGCTTGATCGACCTGTCGTTCATGGAGCCTTACCTCTTCGACACCCCCCTCTATTTGAAGTCAGACATCTGGAAAGCCACCAGGACGTACGACACGTACAATCTCGACTCAAAGGGGTTCGGCCTCACCTTCGGCTACCCCATCTGGGAGCGGATCATGGGCTATGTCGGCTACAGGCTGTCGCTGAACACGTGGACGACATCCTGCCCACGGCCGCCCAGTCGATCAAGGACCAGGCGGGGGATACCACCACAAGCGGCATCCTGACGGCCCTGTCCCGGGACACGACGGACGACCAGATGTTCCCGACGACAGGCTCGCGCAACCGGATCAATGCCGATTTCACGGGAGGCATTCCTCGGCGGCGACACCGCTTTCGGGAAATACAATTATGCCACGTCGTGGTTCTTCAGGGTCCCGCCCTTCGGCGAAGACCTCGTCTTCTCGCCCCGGGCGCGCATCGGTTACATCCAGGCCTTCGAGGGAAAGGAGATCCCGGTCTGGGAGCGCTACATCCTGGGAGGGATCAACTCCCTCCGGGGACTCAAGGACGTGGGGCCTCGCGACCCCGTAACGGGCGACCTCATCGGCGGCACGACGATGCTGGTCTTTAACTTCGAGTTCGTCTTCCCCCTCGTCAAGAATGCCGGCATGAAGGGGGTCGTTTTCTTCGACACGGGTAACGCCTGGAATGAAAACTACGACCTCGGGGATATGAGGAAAACGGCAGGCGCCGGTATCCGCTGGTACTCGCCCGTCGGGCCGCTGCGCCTCGAGTGGGGCTACGTCCTGGACCCCAAGGCCGGGGAGCCGGCCTACCGCTGGGACTTCACGATGGGGTGGGCGATGTAAACAACAGGCTCAAGGACGAGGAGCAAAGGCATAAGGAAAGACAGAATCTTGTTCCTCATGACCCGAACCATTGGCCAATTGCTTTTGATTCGCCAATAACTTTCAAGGAGAACGATAAAATGAAAAAGCATCTGACCCTCATCGGCCTCCTGGCCGTGGCGCTTGTTTTTGTCATGGCAGGAACGTCTGCAGCCCAGAAGATCGGGTTCATCAACATGCGGGCGATCATCCAGGAGTCGGAGGCCGGAAAGAAGGCCTTCGCCGAGTTAAAGAAGGCGGTCGAGAAGAAAAGAGCCGAAATCGGCAAGAAGGAAGAAGAACTCAAGAAGCTGAAGGACGAACTCGAGAAGCAGAAATCGGTCCTCACGGCGGAAGCCTACCAGGAAAAAGAGTCCACGTTCCAGGTCAAGCTGCGCGACTACCAGCGACTCGTGAAGGATGCCCAGGATGAACTCGCCGCAAGAAGGAGCAGGCCGTAACCGGCAAGATGATTCCCGAGATCCTCCAGATCGTCGAGCAGGTGGGCAAGCAGGGTAAATACGATGCCATCCTCGACCTCAACAACCCCGTCGTCGTCTACCACGACAAGGAGGACAACCTCACGAAGAAGATCATCGAGGAGTACAACAAGGGAGCCGGCAAGTCCGCCCCCGCCCCCGCCAAGGGAAAGAAGTAAAGGGAAAGAAGTAAAGCATCGAGCCACGGCAGGTGAAACCCATGGGGAAGACTCTCTCCGAGATCGCCGCTTTTATCCAGGCAACCGTCGTCGGTGACGGCACCGTCGAGATCCGCGACATCAAGGGGCTCGACGAAGCCGGCGAGGGGGACCTCACGTTTCTGGCCAACCCGAAATACCGCAAGAAGATCGCCACGACGGCCGCCTCGGCGATCCTGGTGGCAAGCCCCGTCGAAGGGACGGGGAAAAACTTCATCGTCGCGAAGGACCCCTATGCCGCGCTGGCCCGGCTGCTCACTCTCTTCTACCCGGAGGAAAGGGATTTCCAGGGGGTGAGCCCCGACGCCTTCATCGATCCCGAAGCCGTCGTGGAGCAGGGGGCAACGGTCTACGCGGGGGCGTTCGTGGGCAAAGGGGCGAAGATCGGCCGGGGCGCCGTTCTCTACCCCGGCGTCTACGTCGGCCCCGGGGCCGCGGTGGGTGAGGATTCCATCCTGTACCCCAATGTCACCGTGTATCGCCGCTGTCTCATCGGCAACCGGGTCATCCTTCATGCGGGGGTCGTCGTGGGAAGCGACGGGTTCGGGTTTGCCAATCCGGGTGTCGAGAACCGCAAGGTCCCCCAGGTGGGGATCGTGCAGATCGACGACGAGGTGGAGATCCAGGCCAACACGACGATCGACCGGGGCACCCTCGGCAAGACCTGGATCCAGCGGGGCGTGAAAATCGACAACCTCGTCCAGATCGCCCACAACGTCGTCATCGGCGAGAACTCGATCATCGTCTCCCAGGTCGGCATCTCGGGGAGCACCCGGCTCGGCAAGCGTGTCCTCATCGGGGGGCAGGCGGGACTGGTCGGCCACATCAACATCGGCGACAACGTCATGATCGCGGCGCGGGCGGGCGTCAACAAGGACATCCCCGCTTCGCGTATCATGTCCGGGACCCCGGCCATTCCCCACACGGACTGGCTGAGGCTTAGCGCCCACATCCAGCGTCTGCCGGAGATGCACAAGACC
>CAWEPT010000020.1:0-32851 GCA_963810965.1 uncultured delta proteobacterium
GCCCCCGCTGGTTGAAATACGGGGGTAATCAAATGTTCCAGCGGTAGTGAGGTATGTTCCAGTACCAGTTCGACTGGTCCGTCGTCCTCACCGGGCAATACGCCCAGTGGATCGTCGACGGCATCAAGGTCACCATCCAGCTCTCCGTGGCGTCGATTGCCCTGTCGTTTCTGATGGGGCTGCATCATCGCCGTCATGCGGATGAGCCAGGTCGCGCCCATCCGCGGGGTTGCCCACGGCTATCTGGAGTTCATCCGGAACACGCCGCTGCTCGTCCAGTTCTTCTTCTGGTACTTCGGCTCCTACCAGATCCTGCCCCAGGCCGTGAACGACTGGCTCAACGCGCGGGATTTCGAGTTCGCCGCGGCCGTCATCGCGCTGACGATCTACACCTCGGCCTTCATCGCCGAGGACATCCGCTCGGGCATCCGCTCCATCCCGAAGGAGCAGATGGAGGCGGCCCGCAGCTCCGGGTTTTCCTATATCCGCTCCATGCTGCTACATCATCCTGCCCCAGGCCGTGCGGCTCACCATCCCGCCGCTCATCAGCCAGTTTCTGAATCTGACCAAGAACTCGTCGCTCGCCATGACGATCGGCGTGGCGGAGCTCACGTACCAGGCCAGGCAGGTGGAAAGCTACACGTTCAGGGGATTCGAGGCCTTCACGGCGGCGACCCTCGTTTATCTGGTCATGTCGCTCGTCATCACGGGCCTCGTGATGCTGTACGACAAGAAAGTTCTGTCTCCGACGGGGATGAAATAAATTATGGACGGCTGGTTCGGATTCCAGGTCATCTGGGACAACATGGCTCACTTCCTGGTGGATGCTCTACGACAAGAAAGTTCTGTCTCCAACGGGGATGAAATAATCCATGGACAGCTGGTTCGGATTCCAGGTCATCTGGGACAACATGGCGCACTTCCTGGTGGGACGCTACCCGAGCGGCCCCATCGGCGGGCTTGCGCTCACGATCTGGCTTGCCGTGGTCTCCTGCGCCCTCTCGATCGTCATCGGCATCTTCGCGGGGCTTTTGTGCGTCTCCCAGAACCGCTTCATCAAGTACCCCGTGCTGACCGTCGTGAACTGCATCCGGGGGATCCCCCTGCTCATGGTCATCTTCTGGATGTACTTCCTGCTGCCCGCCTTCATGGGGATGGTCGTCGCGGAGAGCTGGACCGTCATCGCGGCGCTCACCATCTTCACCTCCGCCTACATGTCCCAGATCGTCCAGGCGGGCATCGAGGGCATTCCCCGGGGCCAGACCGAGGCGGGGCTCTCGACGGGACTGTCCCGGAACCGGGTGATGGTCTTCATCGTCCTGCCCCAGGCCGTGCGGAACATGATCCCCTCCTTCGTGAACCAGCTCGTGTCCCTCATCAAGGACACCTCGCTTGCCTTCATCGTCGGTGTCGCCGAGCTCACCCACGTGGCCACCCAGGTCAACAACCGCACGATGGTCTACCCGGCCCAGATCTTTCTCTTCATCGCCATCATCTACTTCATCCTGTGCTTCATGCTCACGAGCTACTCGCGGTATCTGGAGCAGAAGCTCGCCTACCGAAAGGCCATCTGACGGCAAAGGTCCCGGGTCTCAGGGTAACGGGTTTCAGGGCTAAGAAATACTCCTTCCTTCCCTATACCTTGACCTGTACCCTGTACCCCTCTTCCCTCTTTTCCCTTGACTTCCGCCCCGCGCCCGTAATATCCCCGCGGCAAAATGCGAACGAAAGGAGAGGAACAAGATGTCCGAAAAGAAATCTTACGAGATTCCTCCCGAGGCGCGGGCACAGGTCATGGCGGGGCTGGCGCTGGCCTGGGACGGCCAGTGGTTTTTGAAGGTGAACGACAAGTTCGGCTGGGATACGGCAGCCGAGATCAACATCCGGACTCGCCACGCCTTCGCACGGATCGAGATGCGGAGCACCCTGCTGGCCCTGGGGAAGAAGAAGGCCGACAACCTGCGGGACGCCCTGGAGGTCTGGCAGTCCTATTTCCGGATGTTCGGGGCCGACCGCGGCGTATTCGCCGGCGATTACGCCATCGAGGGCGACACGCTCACGGTGACGGTGCACAAGTGCGCCGCCCGGGACGGGGCAAAACGGGCCAAAGCTGGAGAAGGATGTCCAGGCCTGTCTTACCTGCGAGAGACTCTGGGAGATCTGGTTTTCAGCCTTGCTGCCCGACCATGACATCAACCAGGAGACGATTGCCCGGATGGGCTTCGGCGATCCTGCCTGCCGCTTTCGCGTCACCGCCAGGGCGAAGTGAAAGAGGGTATCGGGTCTCGGGCAAGAAATCTCATTCCTTCCCTGATACCCTGAACCCTTTACCCTGGACCCTGTCCATTCATGCCATTTTCAAATGAATCAGCAGGACAACGACCAGGATGATCCGGTAGACGCCGAAGGGGATGAAGGTGTGCGTCTGGATGAAACGAAGCAGGAACTTGATGCTCAGCAGGGCGACGATGAAGGCGGTGACGAAACCGGCAATCAGGAATCGACCTGGGAAAGGGTCATTTCCGGCGCCGATTTCATCAGGTCGTAAACCGTTGCGGCCAGCATGGTCGGCACGGCGAGCAGGAAGGAGAACTCCACGATGGTTTTTCTCTTCAGCCCCAGGATCAGCCCGCCGATGATGGTGGAGGCCGAGCGGGACACCCCCGGGACCATGGCAATGGACTGGAAAAGGCCGATGATGAGGGCGGTCTTGTAGGACATCTGGCGGATCTCGCCGGCTGCATCCTCCTTCTCCCGGTGCCAGTACTCGAAGGCAATCAGGAACAGGCCTCCGAGAAACAAAGACCAGAGCACGACCGCCGTCGAGCCCAGCAGATAGCTCTTGACCACCCGGTAAAGCGTCAAGCCCAGGACGCCCGTCGGGATGAAGGCGACGATCACCCGCTTGATGACCTCGAAGTCCACCAGCAGGAGCCTCCAGTACAGAAAGACGACCGATGAGATGGCCCCCACCTGGATGGCGATCTCGAAGCTCTTGAGGAATTCCGTGTGCTCGAGGCCCATGAGATCGGAGGCCAGGATCATGTGCCCCGTCGAGGAGATGGGCAGAAACTCCGTGACGCCCTCGATGATGCCCAGAATAATTGCAGTCAGTAGATCCATAGGCCCTGTCTCTTTCGGTTCAAATGTCCCGCGTTTCCAAAACCGTCTAGTGCACCGAAGACCCGCGCTTTGCCTGCCGCCTCGCCCGGATCAGCTCGACGACACTGGGCAGGACGGACAGGACGATGATGGCGAGGATCACCATGGTGAAGTTCTTCTTCACGAAGGGAAGGTTCCCGACATAGTAACCACCGAGGATGAAAACGCACATCCAGGTGATCGCCCCGGAGATGTTGAAGGCAAGGAACTTCGGGTACGTCATCTTCGCGATGCCGGCCACGAAGGGTGCGAAGGTCCGGATGATGGGCAGGAACTTTCCGATAAAGATCGTTTTGCCGCCGTATTTCTCATAGAAGTGGTGGGTCCGGTCCAGGTATTCCTGCTTCACCCATTTGCGCTCCACGATCTTCTGCCCCACAAACCGGCCGATCCAGTAGTTGACGTTGTCGCCAATGATCGCGGCGGAGACAAGGAGAATCAGGGTGGTCTGGAGATCGAGGGAACCGCGGGCGGCAATGGTGCCCGTCACGAAGAGAAGCGAGTCCCCGGGCAGGAAGGGCGTCACGACGAGGCCCGTCTCGCAAAAGATGATCGCAAACAGGATGAGATACACCCAGGTCCCGTACAGTCTGGATCAGGACGTCCAGGTGCCGGTCGATGTGCAGAACAAAGTCGATGTAGTTGAAGATGAAATCCATGCTGGTCTATCTGGTCCTTCTGGTCTATTCGGTCTTTCTGAGATCAGAGATCTGGAATATCGGGCCTAATCGATATGCAAATCAGTCTGCCAGATCGGGGATTTTGACACCGACCAGACGGACAAGATAGACCGGATAGACTGGATAGACTCTTATTTGATTTTATCGATATCCTCTTCCTTGCCCACGACGATGAGGACCTCGCTGTCCTTGACGACGAAATTGGCCGCCGGGACCATGTTGATCTTCTCCGTCAGCATGTCGCGCACGGCGATGACGTCGATGTGATACTTGTTGCGCAGCTGGAGCTCCGCGAGGGTCTTTCCGATGAAGCCCGAAGGCGGCGCGATCTCGCAGATCATGTAGTCGTCGGCCAGCGGGATGTAATCGAGGACGTTGGGCGACACGATGCTCTTGGCGATCTTGTCGGCCATGATCTTTTCCGGGATGATGACCTCGGTCGCGCCGACCTTTTCCAGGATCAGCTTGTGGTCCTCGTTGGGGGCCTTCACGATGATGTTCTTGATCTTCATCTGCTTGAGATGCAGCGTGATCAGGGTGCTCGCCGCAAGGTTCTCCCCGAAGGAAACGATGACGATGTCGTCCTCGCGAAGGCCGATGGAGTTCATGAGTTCCTGGTCCGTCCCGTCGGCGACGATGGCCTTGGTCGCGCAGTCCCTCACCTGCTGGACGGCCTCTTTCGTCTTGTCGATGGCGATCACCTCGACGCCGCTTTTGCAGAGCTCCTTCACGAGGTTGATCCCGAAGATGCCCAGCCCGACCACGACAACCCGCTTTTTCATGGGAGAGCCTCCTTACCCGACCATGACGGTCTCTTCTGCGTAAACCACTCTTTTCTTTCCCTCGCGGAACGAGAGCGAGAACGCCAGTGTCAGCGGCCCCACCCTGCCCGCAAACATCATGAACGCGATCAGCAGCTTCTGGATGTCGGTGAGCTTCGCCGTGACCCCCATGGAGAGGCCCACGGTGCCGAAGGCCGAGACGGTCTCGAAAATATATTCCACGAACAGCTGGCGCTCCTGGGGCCCCGATTCGACGTGCCCCGCCACCATGACCACGGCGACGACAAAAAAAACGGAGAGCATCGAGGCAAAGGTGATGGACAGGGTCCGGCCGATCAGCTCCTTCGGCACGGTCCGGTTGGAAACGGTCACCTCTTCGCTGCCGCGCCAGCGGTTCCACATCATGAGCAGAAGAAGGGCAAAGCTCGTCGTCTTGATCCCGCCCGCCGTCGAGCCGGGCGAGCCCCCGATGAACATGAGCACGAGCAGGAGCAGAATCGTGGCATTGGTCAGCTGCCCGATGTCGACGGTGTTGAACCCCGCCGTCCGGGGCGTAATGGATTGGAAGAGCGAGACCAGGACCTGCGTCAGGGGGGACATCCCCCGGAGAATGGTATGCTCCTCGAAGAGCCAGAAGAGAGCCGCCCCGGAGACAATGAGACAGGCGGTGGTGATCAGGACGATCCGGCTGTGCAGCGACAGCCTGGCATTGCGGTCTTTCAGGCGGGCAAAGACCTCGTGGTGAACGACGAAGCCGATCCCGCCCAGGATGATGAGCATCAGGATCGTGAAGTTTATCAGCAGGTCCCCCTGGTACCGGGTGAAGCTGTCGGGAAACAGGGAAAACCCGCAGTTGTTGAAGGCCGAGATGGCATGGAACACGGCGTAATAGAGGGCCTTTGACGCAGGGAACTCCTGTGCGAAACGGATGAAGAGCAGCAGCACTCCCACGGACTCGATGATGATCGTCGAGAGGATCACCGACTTGAGAATGAAGAAAAAATCCCGCCGCGGCGTGTGCAGGAACGTGCTCTGGACGATCTCGCGCCCCTTGAAGGAAATCCCGCGGCCCATGATCCCGAAGAGGAAGGCCGAGAACGTGATGATGCCGAGCCCCCCGAACTGGAAAAGGCCGATGAGGATCACCTGCCCCGCCGTGGAGAGGTCGTTGCCGACATCCACCGTGGCAAGCCCCGTCACGCAGACGGCCGAGGCCGACATGAAGAGGGCATCGACGAAGCGAAACCCCTTTGTCGAGGCAAAGGGGAGCCAGAGCAGAACAGCGCCGGCCAGGACAAGGCCGGCGAAGCTGAGGATGAAGATCCTTGTCAGGCCTGCCTTACCTGCGAGAGACTCTGGGAAATCTGGTTTTCAGCCTTGCTTCCCGACCATGACATCAACCAGGAGACGATTGCCCGGATGGGCTTCGGCGATCCGCAGTGCTTCTTTCGCGTGACGGCAAGGCTGAAGCAAAGTGACAGGGGTCTCGGGTCTCGGGCAAGAAATCTTATTCCTTCCCTGTACCCTGAACCCTTTACCCTGGACCCTTTCTTCATTCATGCCATTTTCAAATGGATCAGCAGGACAACGACCAGGATGATGCGGTAGACGCCGAAGGGGATGAAGGTGTGCGTCTGGATGAAACGAAGCAGGAACTTGATGCTCAGCAGGGCGACGATGAAGGCGGTGACGAAACCGGCAATCAGAGAATCGACCTGGGAAAGGGTCATTTCCGGTGCCGATTTCATCAGATCGTAAACCGTTGCGGCCAGCATGGTCGGCACGGCCAGCAGGAAGGAGAACTCCACGATCGTTTTCCGCTTCAGCCCCAGGATCAGCCCGCCGATGATGGTTGAGGCCGAACGGGACACCCCCGGGACCATGGCAATGGACTGGAAAAGGCCGATGATGAGGGCAGTCTTGTAGGACATCTGGCGGATCTCGCCGGCGGCATCCTCTTTCTCCCGGTGCCAGTACTCGAAGGCGATCAGGAACAGGCCCCCGAGAAACAAAGACCAGAGCACGACCGTCGCCGAGCCCAGCAGGTAGCTCTTGACCACCCGGTAGAGCGTCAAGCCCAGGATGCCCGTGGGGATGAAGGCGACGATCACCCTTTTGATGACCTCGAAGTCCACCAGCAGGAGCCTCCAGTAGAGAAAGACCACCGATGAGATGGCCCCCACCTGGATGGCGATCTCGAAGCTCTTGAGAAATTCCGTGTGCTCGAGGCCCATGAGATCGGAGGCCAGGATCATGTGCCCCGTCGAGGAAATGGGCAGAAACTCCGTGACGCCCTCGATGATGCCCAGAATAATTGCAGTCAGCAGATCCATAGGCCCTGTCTCTTTCGGTTCAAATGTCCCGTGTTTCCAAAACCGTCTAGTTCCCCGAAGGCCCGCGCTTTGCCTGCCGCCTCGCCCGGATCAGCTCGATGACACTGGGCAGGACGGACAGGACGATGATGGCGAAGATCACCATGGTGAAGTTCTTCTTCACGAAGGGAAGGTTCCCGACATAGTAACCACCGAGGATGAAAACGCACATCCAGGTGATCGCACCGGAGATGTTGAAGGCAAGGAACTTCGGGTACGTCATCTTCGCGATGCCGGCCACGAAGGGTGCGAAGGTCCGGATGATGGGCAGGAACTTTCCGATAAAGATCGTTTTACCGCCGTATTTCTCATAGAAGTGGTGGGTCCGGTCCAGGTATTCCTGCTTCACCCATTTGCGCTCCACGATCTTCTGCCCCACAAACCGGCCGATCCAGTAGTTGACGTTGTCGCCGATGATCGCGGCGGAGACAAGGAGAATCAGGGTGGTCTGGAGATCGAGGGAACCGCGGGCGGCAATGGTGCCCGTCACGAAGAGAAGCGAGTCACCGGGCAGGAAGGGCGTCACGACGAGGCCCGTCTCGCAAAAGATGATCGCAAACAGGATGAGATAAATCCAGGTCCCGTAAGTCTGGATCAGGACGTCCAGATGCCGGTCGATGTGCAGAACAAAGTCGATGTAATTGAGGATGAAATCCATGCTGGTCTATCTGGTCCTTCTGGTCTATTTGGTCTTTCTGGTCAGAGATCTGGAAAACAGACATCATCATATGCAAACAGCCTGCCGGATCGGGGATTTTGACAACCTGACCAGACGGACAAGATAGACCAGATAGACTAGACAGACTCTTATTTTATCTTGTCGATATCCGCTTCCTTGCCCACGACGATGAGGACCTCGCTGTCCTTGACGACGAAATTGGCCGCCGGGACCATGTTGATCTTCTCCGTCAGCATGTCGCGGACGGCGATGACGTCGATGTGATACCTGTTGCGCAGCTGGAGCTCCGCGAGGGTCTTTCCGATGAAGCCCGAAGGCGGCGCGATTTCGCAGATCATGTAGTCGTCGGCCAGCGGGATGTAATCGAGGACGTTGGGCGACACGATGCTCTTGGCGATCTTGTCGGCCATGATCTTTTCCGGGATGATGACCTCGGTGGCGCCGACCTTTTCCAGGATCAGCTTGTGTTCCTCGTTGGGGGCCTTCACAAGGATGTTCCTGATTTTCATCTGCTTGAGGTGCAGCGTGATCAGGGTGCTCGCGGCAAGGTCCTCCCCGAAGGACACGACGACGAGATCGTCCTCGCGAAGGCCGATGGAGTTCATGAGTTCCTGGTCCGTCCCGTCGGCGACGATGGCCTTGGTCGCGCAGTCCCTCACCTGCTGGACGGCCTCTTTCGTCTTGTCGATGGCGATCACCTCGACGCCGCTTTTGCAGAGCTCCTTCACGAGGTTGATCCCGAAGATGCCCAGCCCGACCACGACAACCCGCTTTTTCATGGGAGAGCCTCCTTACCCGACCATGACGGTCTCTTCTGCGTAAACCACTCTTTTCTTTCCCTCGCGGAACGAGAGCGAGAACGCCAGCGTCAGCGGCCCCACCCTGCCCGCAAACATCATGAACGCGATCAGCAGCTTCTGGATGTCGGTGAGCTTCGCCGTGACCCCCATGGAGAGGCCCACGGTGCCGAAGGCCGAAACGGTCTCGAAAATGTATTCCACGAACAGCTGGCGCTCCTGGGGCCCCGATTCGACGTGCCCCGCCACCATGACCACGGCGACGACGAAAAAAACGGAGAGCATCGAGGCAAAGGTGATGGACAGGGTCCGGCCGATCAGCTCTTTCGGCACGGTCCGGTTGGAAACGGTCACCTCTTCGCTGCCGCGCCAGCGGTTCCACATCATGAGCAGAAGAAGGGCAAAGCTCGTCGTCTTGATCCCGCCCGCCGTCGAGCCGGGCGAGCCCCCGATGAACATGAGCACGAGCATGAGCAGAATCGTGGCATTGGTCAGCTGCCCGATGTCGACGGTGTTGAACCCCGCCGTTCGGGGCGTAATGGATTGGAAAAGCGAGACCAGGACCTGCGTAAGGGGGGACATCCCCCGGAGAATGGTATGCTCCTCGAAGAGCCAGAAGAGAGCCGCCCCGGATACAATGAGACAGGCGGTGGTGATCAGGACGATCCGGCTGTGCAGCGACAGCCTGGCATTGCGGTCTTTCAGGCGGGCAAAGACCTCGTGGTGAACGACGAAGCCGATCCCGCCCAGGATAATGAGCATCAGGATCGTGAAGTTCATGAGCAGGTCCCCCTGGTAGCGGATGAAGCTGTCGGGAAACAGGGAAAACCCGCAGTTGTTGAAGGCCGAGATGGCATGGAACACGGCGTAATAGAGGGCCTTTGACGCAGGGAACTCCTGGGCGAAACGGATGAAGAGCAGCAGCACGCCCACGGACTCGATGATGAGCGTCGAGAGGATCACCGACTTGAGGATGAAGAAAAAATCCCGCCGGGGCGTGTGCAGGAACGTGCTCTGGACGATCTCGCGCCCCTTGAAGGAAATCCCGCGGCCCATCATCCCGAAGAGGAAGGCCGAGAACGTGATGATGCCGAGCCCCCCGAACTGGAACAGGCCGATGAGGATCACCTGCCCCGCCGTGGAGAGGTCGGTGCCGACATCCACCGTGGCAAGCCCCGTCACGCAGACGGCCGAGGCGGACATGAAGAGGGCGTCGACAAAGTGAATGCCCCTTGGTCGAGGCAAAGGGGAGCCAGAGCAGGATGGCGCCGGCCAGGACAAGGCCGGCGAAGCTGAGGATGAAGATCCTCGCAGGGGAAAGGTGTCGCGATGAGGAACCGGGCCGCGAGCGTTCAAGGGAATCCCTTGTTCTGCATAGGGGCCGGATAAAAAAACACGCCTTCACCGCGCAATCGAGGAAGAAGGCGCTGTTCATTTCGGCTGTTTATACGCCTGCCTGCTCCCGCCGTCAACTGAATATTTTCATCCCGCCTCAGCGCAGTGCTTCCTTGAGAGATGCCGCGTAGGCCTCCACGGCACTGACCAGGCCGGGACTGCCGGCCTTTTCGCCGATGAGCTTCACAAAGGCGCTCCCGACGACGACGCCGTCGGCCGCATGGCCGATCTGGCGGGCCTGCTCGGGGGTGGAGACGCCGAAGCCGACGACGACGGGAAGTTTCGTCATCGTGCGGATCACGCCGACGTTTTTGCGGGTTTCGTCCAACTCCGGACCCCTCGTGCCCGTCACCCCCGTCACCGAGATATAGTAGATGAAACCCGAGGACGCCTTCACGACCTTCCTGACCCGGTCGCCGCCCGTCGTGGGCGCCACGAGGGAGATGAAGTCGATGCCCGCCGGGTCCGTCTCCCGTCTCAGCTCCGCCGACTCCTCGGCGGGGAGGTCAACCACGAGGACACCGTCCACTCCGGCGTCGGCTGCCCTCCTTGCGAAGGCTGCGCTTCCCATGGAGAAGATCGGGTTGTAGTAGCTGAAGAGCACCAGGGGGGTCTCCACGGTGCCTCGCAGCCCGGCGATGAGATCGAGCACGCGGGGCAGTGTCGTTCCGTTTTTCAGAGCCGCCTGGGAGGCCGCCTGGATGACGGGCCCGTCGGCCGTGGGGTCCGAGAAGGGGACGCCCACCTCCACGATATCCACGCCGGCTCTCGCCAGGGCCGGGATCAGCGCCCGCGTGGTTTCGAGGTCGGGGTAGCCCGCCGTGATGTAGGCCACGAGGGCCTTTTCGCCTTTCATCTTCAGTTCTGGCAAATTTCTTTTCAATGCGTTTCATGGTTCCCCTAGGACATCCCTCCCAAAGGGTAAGACTTCGTGTTCTTCGATGATCCCCGCATCCTTGTCCCCCCGTCCCGAGAGGTTGATGACGATGATCCGGTCGCTCTTCAGCGTGGGCGCAAGCTTCATGGCGTAAGCGATGGCGTGGGCGCTCTCCATGGCGGGGATGATCCCCTCGGTGGTGCAAAGCGTGCGGAAGGCCTCCAGGGCCTCTCCGTCCTCGACGGAGACGTAGTCGGCGCGCCCCGTCTTCTTGAAGTAGCTGTGCTCGGGCCCCACCCCCGGGTAGTCGAGGCCCGCCGCTACCGAGTGCGCCTCCCGGATCTGGCCCGCTTCATCCTGCAACAGATAGGTCTTGTTGCCGTGAAGCACGCCGATGCGCCCCGCCGAGATGGAGGCCGAGTGCTTCCCCGTGGCGATCCCGAGACCCGCCGCCTCGACGCCGATCAGCTTCACGTTTTCGTCGTTGCGGAAGGGGTAGAAGATCCCCATGGCGTTGCTCCCGCCGCCCACACAGGCAATGATGCAGTCGGGCAGGCGCCCCTCCTGCTTGAGGATCTGCCGCCTCGTCTCGCGGCCGATGACGCTCTGGAAATCCCTGACCATCATCGGGTAGGGGTGGGGGCCCGCCACGGAGCCGATGATGTAGAAGGTGTCGCGAACATAGGTCACCCAGTGGCGCATGGCCTCGTTCATGGCGTCCTTGAGGGTGGCCGACCCGGCGGTGACGGGGACCACCTCGGCGCCGAGGATTTTCATTCGCAGCACGTTGGGGGCCTGGCGGCGGATGTCCTCCTCGCCCATGAAGACCCGGCACTCCATCCCGAAAAGCGCCGCCACGGTGGCCGTGGCCACCCCGTGCTGGCCGGCGCCCGTCTCGGCGATGACGCGCCGCTTGCCCATGCGCCGGGCGAGCAGGGCCTGGCCGAGGGTGTTGTTGATCTTGTGGGAGCCCGTGTGGTTGAGGTCCTCGCGCTTCAGGTAGATTTTCGCCCCGCCGAGCTTTTCCGTGAGGTTTTTCGCCAGGTACAGCGGCGTTTCCCTTCCCGAGTATTGCCGGAGAAAGTAGTGGAACTCCTCGCGAAAGGCCTTGTCCTTCCGGCTCTCCCGGTAGGCTGCATCGAGTTCCGTGAGTGCCGGCATGATCGTCTCGGCCACGTACCGGCCGCCAAAAACCCCGAAATGCCCTTTCCTGTCGGGCAGCGATGGCATTTTCACGTCTTTCGTCTCCTTACGTTTTCTCGAAAATCCGTCTTGTCCGCATCGATCTGCACGGCACGGCCAAAATGCTGAACGGAAGCAATCGACCGACCGGATCTTTTCATGATCTTTCTTCCCAGGCGCCGTTTCGACTCCGCTCGAGATGTCCACGGCCAGGGGGTGTACCGCTTCCAGGGCCGCAAGGATGTTCTCCGTGCCGAGCCCCCCGGCGAGGATGAGGGGGTGGCGGGCCGCCGCTTTGCCCGCCAGGTTCCAGTCGCAGGTCTTCCCCGTGCCGCCGTGGCGGACCGGGTCGTGGGCATCGACGAGAAAGGCCCGCACCGGGTAATCGGCCATCGCGGCAAACTCTTCTTCGCTCCGGAAGGACAGGGCCTTGATCAGCCTTTCGCGGGGGAGTCGCCGGCAGTAATCCTGCGTCTCGGCGCCATGGAGCTGGATGAAGTCGAGGCCGCAGAGCTCTGCGATCTGCAAAACCTCGGCGGCAGCCAGATTCACGAAGACCCCCACCGTGCACAGGCCGGTGGCAGCGACCGCGATGATTTCCCGTGCCCTCCCCGGCGTCACATAGCGCGGGCTTGGGGGGTGGAACACGAACCCCAGCGCATCGGCCCCCGCCGAGGCGGCCGCCAGTGCATCCTCGATATTCGTGATCCCGCAGATCTTGATCTGAACCATTTTCGTCTATCTCGTCTATTTGGTCTGTTTCGTCTGTTTCGTCGGAATCGTCCCTGCTTTCACTTCTGTCCGTCCCCTGAACCCTTGACCCTGTACCCTGTTCTTCCCCCAGCAGTTCCCTGAGTTTCTTCCCGATATCCTGTTCCCGCATCAGGCTCTCGCCGATCAGAAAGGCGTGGATGCCCCCGCCCATCAGTCTCTCGATATCGCCGCGGCTGTTGATCCCGCTTTCGCTCACCACCGTGACGCCTTTCGGGACCCTGCGGGCAAGCCCGATGCTCACGGCGAGATCCGTCCGGAAGGTTGCAAGGTCGCGGTTGTTGATCCCCACAATCCTCGCCCCCGAGGAGATGGCCTTTTCCACATCGGCCTCGTCATGGACCTCCACGAGGGCCGCAAGGCCCAACTCCGAGGCAAGCCCGATGAAATCCCGCAGTTCGCCCGCCTCCAGGATCCTCGCGATGAGAAGAAGCGCATCTGCGCCCAGGACCCGGGTCTCGTTGATCTGGTAGGGGTCGATGATGAAGTCCTTTCTCAGCAGCGGCAGCTTCACCGCTCTTCCGATCTGAGGGATGTAGGCGGCGCTGCCCTCGAAGAACTTCCGTTCCGTCAAAATGGAGATGGCCGAGGCGCCGTTGTCCTCATAGATGCCGGCAATGCCGACGGGGTCGAAGTCCTCGCGGATCCTGCCCTTCGACGGCGAGCTGCGCTTGACCTCGGCGATTACGGCACAATCCCGGTTTCGGATCGCCCCTTCGAAATCGCGGGTCGGGGGCCTGTCGGCAAGCATCTGACGCAGCTCCCCGAGGGGCAGGATCTCTTTCTGCCGCGCCACTTCTTCCCGTTTGTTCTCGACGATTTTCTGCAGAATCATGCTGGTCTATCCCGTCTATCCCGTCTTTTTGGTCTATCCGACCGTCCTCTATCTCGGTCTCGGTTTTAGTCAATCAGGTCTGTCTGACCCTGTACCCTGTACCCTGTACCTGTACCCTGCTTTTCAGCTCCGGCTCATCTCGATGAGGGCCTGGAGCTTTTTGATCGCGGCGCCGCTGTCGATGCATTCCTCGGCAACCCGGATCCCCTCGGCAATGGTCTGCGCCTTCCCGCCGGCGACAATGGCAAGGGCCGCATTCAGGACGACGACCTTGCGCCGCGCCCCGTCATCGCCGGAGAGAACGGCCTTGGTGATCTCGGCGTTTCTCGAGGCATCGCCGCCGAGGAGCGCCTCGCCGCCGTATACCTTTCCGAAGTAGTCGGCGGGGTTGATGTTGTAGGTCGAGATGATCCCGTCCTTCAGCTCCGAGACCCGGGTCTCCCCCGTCACGGTGGCCTCGTCGAGCCCGTCTGACCCGTGGACGATGAAGGCCCGCTTCGTGCCCAGGTTCTTGAGCACCCCGGCGAACATCTCCGTGAGCTTGGGGTCGTAGACGCCGATGAGCTGGGCGGTGGCCGAGGCGGGGTTGGTGAGCGGCCCCAGCATGTTGAAAATCGTCCGCAGTCCGATCTCGCGGCGGGGCCCGATGGCGTACTTCATGGCCCCGTGGAGCTTCGGCGCGAAGAGAAATCCGATGCCCACCTGCTGGACGCACTCCTCGACGATCTCGGGCGGGGCGTCGATGTTGACGCCGATCGCCTCGAGCACGTCGGCGCTCCCGCAGCTGCTGGAGACGGCGCGGTTGCCGTGCTTGGCCACCGTGAGACCCTGCCGCCGCCACGACGAAGGCCGCCGTGGTCGAGATGTTGAAGGTGTTGCGGCCGTCGCCCCCGGTGCCGCAGGTGTCGACGATGACGGGCGAGCGGGCGTCGATCCGCGTGGCCTTGAGGCGCATGACCCGGGCTGCGCCGGTGACCTCGACGATGGTTTCCCCTTTCATGCGCAGGGCCGTGATGAAGGCCCCGATCTGGGCCGGCGTGGCTTTCCCCTCCATGATCTCCGTCATGGTTTCCAGCATTTCCGCTTCCTGGAGGTCGATTCCCTGGACGACCTTTGCCAGTGCTTCTCGGATCATGATGCTATGCTCCTTTCCCGTTCCCGGAGACCATCTCCAGGAAGTTTCTCAGAATTCGTTTCCCGTTCGGCGTGAGGACCGACTCGGGGTGAAACTGCACCCCCTCGATGGGGTAGTGGCGGTGGCGAAGCCCCATGACCTCGCCCTCCTCCGTCTCGGCGCTCACCTCCAGGAAGGCCGGGAGCGTGTCCCGCTGTACCAGCAGCGAGTGATAGCGCCCCGCCGTGAGCGGGTTGGGCAGGCCCTTGAAAATCGTCCGGCCGTCGTTGAAGACGGGCGAGGTCTTGCCGTGCATGAGCCTGTCCGCGCGGACGACCTCGGCGCCGAAGGCGTAGCCGATGGCCTGGTGCCCCAGGCAGATGCCCATGATGGGGATCCGCTCGTGAAACCGCCGGATCACCTCGACGGTGACCCCCGCCTCCTTCGGCGTGCAGGGGCCCGGCGAGAGAAAGATCGCCTCGGGCGCCATCGCCTCGATTTCCTCGAGGGTGATCTCGTCGTTGCGGTGGACGGCCACGTCGCAGCCCAGCTGGCCCAGGTACTGGACCAGGTTGTAGGTAAAGGAATCGTAGTTATCGATCATGAGGATCATTTCTTTTCTCCTTTGCTGTCATTGCGGAGCCATTCGGCAGGCTGGGGAAAACTGCCCGAAGCAATCTCGCGATTTAGATCGCCACGGCGCTTCGCGCCTCGCGATGACACCGGATTTATATCATCCGTCAACTCAAAGCCCCTCGCCGCCAGCCTCACGGCCTTCATCATCCCGGCGGCCTTGTTGAGCGTCTCCTCGTACTCGTTTTCAGGGTCGGAATCGGCCACGATGCCGGCGCCGGCCTGGATCGAGAGCTTCCCGCCCTGGAGGACCATCGTCCGGATCGTGATGCAGAAGTCCATGTTGCCCGTGAAGCTGAGATATCCCACGGCGCCCCCGTAGGGGCCGCGCCGGTCCGGTTCCAGCTCGTCGATGATCTCCATGGCGCGGACCTTGGGCGCCCCCGACAGCGTCCCCGCCGGGAAGGAGGCCCGCATCACGTCAAAGCAGTCCTTCCCCTCGGCAAGCTGGGCCCGGACGTTCGAGACAAGGTGCATGACGTGGGAGTAGCGCTCGACGATCATGTACTGGTTGACCTGGACGCTCCCGATCGCCGCGATCCGTCCCAGGTCGTTTCGGCCCAGGTCGACGAGCATGACGTGCTCGGCCCGCTCCTTGGGGTCCTCGAGGAGCTCGTCGGCCAGCACCCGGTCCTCCTGCTCCGTCCTGCCCCGCCTTCTCGTCCCCGCGATGGGCCGCAGCTCCGCGAAACCGTCCTCGACGCGGACCATGACCTCCGGCGAGGAGCCGATGAGATGGACATCCTCCATCTTCAGGAAGAAGAGGTAGGGCGAGGGATTGACGAAGCGAAGCGCCCGGTAGAGATCCACGGGGTCGAGGGGGTTTTTCGCAGAGAAGCGCTGCGAGAGGACCGCCTGGATGATGTCGCCCGCGCCGATGTATTCCTTTGCCCGGCGGACCATCTCCTTGAAGGCTTCGGGCGTCATGTTGGATTCGAACTCGACGTCCTTGCGGAAATCCCCGCTTCTCAAGAGCAGGGGCTTGATGGGCTCCTGGAGCAGTGCAATCATGCGGTCGATCTTCGCCGTCGCCTCGGCATAGGACCCTTCGAGGCAGCCTGGCCCCTTGTCGCACCGGGCCGAGGCCACCACCTTGATCGTGTGGCGGACATTGTCGAAGATGATCAGCGTGTCCGTGACCATGAACACGGCGTCGTCGATATCGCCTTGGGCACGCGGGCTCTTCGCCAGCCTCTTTTCGAAGTAACGGACCATTTCATAGGAGAAGAAACCCACGGCCCCGCCGCTGAAGCGCGGAAGCCCGTCCACGGTGACGGGCCGGTATCGGGCGAGAAGCTCCTTCAGGACCGCCAGGGGGTCGCCCCCGTGGGGCAGTTGCATGAGGTTGCCGTTGCTGCGGACCTCCACCTCCTCGGGCTTCACGCGGACCACGGCCAGGGGGTCGGCGCCCAGGAAGGTGTAGCGGCCCCACTTCTCGCCGCCCTCGACGCTCTCCAGCAGGAAGGCGTAGGGGCGCTTCCGGATCTTCAGCAGGGCCGTCACCGGCGTCTCCTCGTCGGCGAGGATCTCCCGGTAGACGGGGATGAGATTGCCGCGTTTCGAAAGTTCCTTGAATTCCTGAAAAGACGGTTTGATACATTTTCTTATTCCTTCTCTGGATCTCCCCCTTCCCAAGAGGAGGGATTAGGGAAGAGGGATTTGATCCGCTGAAATAAAAGAGGCCGTGTTCCTATCACGGCCTCTTCGTCTTCATCAGTGCAAAACAAAAAAGCCGTGGAGCACCCTCGGGGTCCCCCACGGCCTTGATCAGTCAATTGATGTTCTTATGGCAGCAGGCAAACCCCTCCTATGAAGTTGCGCCACCACCAGTAATTCTTTGAAATGCTGGTTCTGTACATGGTTACTGCTCCAATTGATTGTACTTATAGCAGGATTTCCGCTGCCTGTCAACGACAAGATGGAAGTCAGGAAGCTATGAAGAGCGGAAGATCGGAGTCGATGAAAGATATCTTTTTTCTTAATAGTAGAGCCTCGGCGACCTAACCCTCCCCCTCTCGTCGATGATCCACCCCTTCCTGTTCCAGAGCAGCGCCCGCTTCATGGCAAGTCCTCCCTGGTATCCGCCGAGCGTCCCGTCGGAGCGGATCGCCCGGTGGCAGGGGATGACGATGGGAAAGGGGTTTGTCGCCAGGGCGTTGCCCACGGCGCGGGCACCCCCGGGAAAGCCCAGATGGGCTGCGATTCTCCGGTACGTGCTCACGGAGCCCCGCGGGATGCCGTATTCCGCCAGCAGGACTCTCTGCTGAAACGGGGGACAGAGATCGAGCCGCACATGCTCGAGCGCAAAACGGACATCGGCCCCGTCGAGAAACGCCGCGATCCGCCCTCCCAGGTCGTCGATGAGGCCGCAGGAGGATGGGACCGAATCGGGGAATTGCTCCTTCAGGCTGATTTCCGCCGGCTGCCCCGGTCTCGAGATCAGGATCTGCCGGACCATGGGTCTGCCCGACCGGGTTTCCCACAGGATGACGGCGGGGCCGAAGCGGGTCTTGCGCACGATGTGACAAAGCGGATTGTCTTTTTGCATGAACTCACTGAACCCCGTGCTAGCGGCCAACCGTTTCAGGAGGGCCGTAACCTGATGCCTCGAAAACCCGCCCCGAATCGAGCGGTATTTTCCGCAAGCCCACCGGACCTTTCTGCCTTGCCCCGGGAAAGCAACGGGGCGGCTCCTTGACGGCGCCGCCCCGTTCACTGACCCGTGGGAAACACAAACTTCTCCGGGGGCTAGAAGCGATACTTCAGCCCCACCGTGATCATGTGGTTGGTAAGGTCCCCGTCGCCGGTGTCGAAGCCGTACGAACATTGGACGTAGCGATAGCCCACATCGATGGCCCACTGGGGATTGATCACAAAATCGGCCCCGAGGAGGAACTGCCAGGCGAAGTCGTTCGCATCCTGGTTGAGGATCCGGGAAAGGGACCCCGTGCCCGAGCCGGACGTTTCGCCCCAGGACCAGCCGATCCCCAGGCCGACATAGGGCTGGAACCAGTTGACGGGATACCGCAGAAACGCATTCAGGAAAAAGTTGTTCGTCGTGATGTCGCCGGCGTTGATCCTGGAGGCGCCCACCGCCTGGTTTTCGAAGTCGTTTGACGTGTAGAAATACTCCAACTCCACGGCGACATACTGCATCTGGGGCAGGATATAGCCTCCTTTCAAGCCCGCCACATACCCGCTATCGAGGCCGAGATCCCCGGATCCGGCGGACCCCCCGGACACCTCCAGGTCATCGGGCATGGTGTAACCGCCAAAGACCCCCACATAACCGCCGGTTCCAGCCGCCGCAGCATTCCCTGCGGGAACAACGAGCAGCAGGAAGCGACGAATCCGCAAAGCGCAAACCCTGTCCACTTCTTCATCACGCGACCTCCTTCTTCGTGGTTTATGGTTCGATTGCCGTGAGCGTCGCCACGGCGAGACATCCATGGAATTTCTGCAGTACTGCAGGCTCGGGTATCAGGAGCGATCAGGTGTTTCGGAAACGACGCATGGAAAGAGTCAGTTCACAGGTAGGATAAGGGCGGCGCAGAGCCCTGTCAAGAAAAATACGGGTCTCCTCAGCCCTTCCTGTTTTCCTGCCGCATCCTCGCCTCCAGCGCCTTCCGCGCCCTGTTGATCGACGAGCGGTTTCACGGTGCTGAACGCCTTTTCGTGGAGGTCCAGGATTCGGGATATATGGGGGTTTTCCGCGATGATCTCCGCATAGAGCTGCGGGTGCGAGAAGAGATTTTCAACGGCCTCGAGCCTTGCCCGGAAAAGGGGTGTCGAGAAACGCTCCAGTTCCTCCCGCGAAATCCCGGTTTCCCGAATCGAGAGCCCCAGGACGAGAGTGTTCAGGTGATTGAGCGCCTGGACGACGGCCATGATCTCGTCGTGACGCTCCGGGGTCGTCTCGACGAGTCTTCGCGCCGTAATCTCCCAAGAATGCCCCGAAGCCAGGGGAGCCATTTTACGGCCCTTGCGGGGCAGAGCACGACATTCTGCCCTTCCAGGGACGATACTCCCGGACCGAACAGCGGGTGCAGGCCGATGACCTCCGAGGCCGATGCTTCCAGCATGGACCGCACCGGTCCCGTCTTCAGGGAGGTGAGATCCATGAGGAGCGAGTCTTTCTTCATGTGCGGCCCCACCTCCCGGATGACGGCTTCCGTCACCCCGATGGGCACGCTCACGATGACGACGGGACAGGCCGCCGCCATCTCGGCAGGGCGAAGCCCGCTTGTTTGTCCCGACACGTGGACCGTGTAGCCCGCCTGCTCGAAGAAGGCGGCAAACCAGCGGCCGATGCCGCCCACGCCCCCGATGATGCCGATGGGAAATTTTTCCATGGGTACCTTTCGCCCTGTCATTGCGAGGAGCCCGCTGTCGGCGGGCGACGCGGCAATCTCATCTATCCGGCCTCTGTCACACGGCGAGATCGCCACGACGCTTCGCGTCTCGCGATGACAACCTCAAGCTTTTTGGCGGATCGCCCTCTGTCTCAGCAGATGGTCCGCAAGGACCAGGCAGACCATGGCCTCGCAAACGGGGATGATGCGGGGGATGACGCAGGCGTCGTGCCTTCCCCGGACCGAGATCGTTTTTCGAGTTTCCCTGGACGTCGATCGTTTCCTGCTCCAGGGCGATGGAGGCGATGGGTTTGCAGGCCGCCCGGATCACGATTTCCTGCCCCGTCGTGATCCCCGCAAGCACTCCGCCCGCATGATTGGTCTTGAACCCGCCGGGGCCGATGGGGTCGTTGCCTTGCGATCCTTTCATCCGTGCCGCCTCGAACCCGGCGCCGATCTCGACGCCCTTCACCGTCCCGATGCTCATGAGGGCCCCGGCCAGGTCGGCATCGATCTTGTCGAAGACGGGCTCTCCGAGCCCCGCCGGGCAGCCCGTGACGCGGATCTCCACAATGCCGCCGAGACTGTCGCCCTCGCCCTTCACCTCTTCCAGTTTCTGCTCCATCCGCTTTGCCGCCCCGGGATCGGGGCACAGCAGGCGGTTTGCGCCGATGGCGTCTCTCGACCAGCTTTTGATGCCGATACCGCCCAGCTCCACGGTACAGCCCAGGACATCGATTCCCTCGCGGGCGAGGAGCTTGCGGGCTACGGCGCCTGCCGCCACGCGGGCCGCCGTCTCGCGCCCCGAGGCGCGGCCGCCGCCGCGGTGATCCCGGATGCCGTATTTTTTCAAGTACGTATAATCGCCGTGGCCGGGCCGGAAGACATCACGCAGGTCTTCATACGCGGCGCTCTGCGCATCCCGGTTCGCGATGACCAGCGCAATCGGCGTTCCCGTCGTCTTCCCCTCGAAGACCCCTGAGAGGATCTCCACGCGGTCCTCCTCTTTTCTTGACGTGGAGGCCTCGTGCCCGCCCGGCTTGCGCCGATCCAGTTCCGCCTGGATGTCGGCCTCGCCGAGATCGAGGTTCGGCGGGCAGCCGTCGATGACGGCCCCGAGGGCCTTCCCGTGCGATTCCCCGAACGTGGTGACCCTGAAGAGCACGCCGAAGGTGTTACCGGACATGGGAGCGCCTCCTTTTCCGTTTTTTCCCATCCGACAAATCGTCCTCCAGCCGATGAGCGATCTCTTCCGCGATGCCGGCGGGATCCTTTCCCGCCGTGTCGACGATCACATCGGCAACGGCCCGGTAAATCGGCAGGCGCTTCGCCAGGACCTTTTCGATCTCCCAAGCGTCCCGGCCCCGGTGAGCGATGGACGCTGCGCCGCGCCGTTTCGATCCCTGCTCATTCGAAGGGCCAGGATCCTTGCGTCGGCCTGAAGCCAGACAAACCGGCCCCCTGCCCTGAGCATGGACACGTTGTCGGGATCCATGACGGCGCCGCCCCCTGTCGCGATGACGGCCCCGTCGAGACCGGAGAGCTCCGAGATAACCGTTTTCTCCACCTCGCGGAAGGCCTGCCAGCCGCTTGCCTCGACGATCTCCCGGACGGTCCTGCCTGTCTTCGCGAAGATCATCCGGTCCGTGTCGAAAAAAGGACGGTCCAGAATCCTCGCCAGCTCCCGTCCTGCCGATGTCTTGCCGCTTGCGCGGTAACCGATCAAAATGATGTTCATAAGAAAACCAGGGTCCAGGGTGACAGGGTATCAGGGTTCAGGGTGAGAAACAATAAAGAATCACCGTAAAAATCCCCCTTCATCTCCCCCTTTATGAAAGGGGGAGATTAAGTCGTCTGATACAGCTTCTCGAGCTCCTCCCAGAAACCGGGGAACGATTTCCCGACACAGCCCGGGTTGCGGATCCGCATGCCGGGGACACGGAGCCCCAGCACGGCAAAACTCATGGCGATCCGGTGATCGTTGTAGGTCTCGATCTCGGCGCCGCGCGGCGTGCCCCCCGTGATGACGAGGCCGTCGCCGGTTTCCTCGGCCCGGATGCCCGTCTTCGTCAGCTCCGTCACGAGAGCCTCCAGGCGGTTGCTCTCCTTGATGCGAAGGTGCGCCACATTGCGGATGATGGTCCGTCCCGGCCGCAGGGCCGCAAGGACGGCCATGGTGGGCACCATGTCGGGGACGTCCTCCATGGAGGCCGTGAAGTCGCCCTCGATGAGACTCCCCCCCGAAACCTCGATCCACTGGTCCGTGGCCGTAACGCCGCAGCCGAGTTCTTTGAGATATCGGAGGAACCGCACATCGCCCTGGTGCGTCCAGAAGTTCGTGTTCGTGACCCGGACGGTTCCGCCGCTAATGGCCGCCGCGAGGAAAAAGTAGGACGCGCTCGACAGATCCCCCTCGACGAGGTAGCGGCATCCCCGGTAGCGCTGCCCGCCCGTTACGGCAAAAAGGTTCTCGCTGCGCTTCTCCACGGGGACCCCGAAGGCTTTCATCGTCGCCAGGGTCATCTCCACATAGGGGCGTGACACGGACGGAGCCGCGGATCTCGAACGTCCACGTCCCCTGCGGCATAGGGCGCCGCGATCAGGATCGAGGAGACATACTGGCTGCTCTCGATGTCGCGGAACAGGACCCGCCCGCCTCGAAGCGTGCCGCCGTGGACGGTGACCGGGGGAAAGCCCCCGGTGCGCCGGCAGGTGCTCGACACGCCGAGGCTCCCGATGGCCTCGAGCAGCGGCTGCAGGGGTCTCTCGCAAAGGCGGGGATCCCCCGTCAGGGTGATGTCGCCGGATGCGAGGGCCGCCACGCCGACGAGAAACCGCATGGCCGTCCCGTTGTTTCCCAGGGAGAGTTCCCTGCCGGGGTTTTGGATGCGCCCGCCCGTTCCCGTGACGATCATGTCCCTGTCCGAGGTGACGATCCCGGCGCCCAGAAGCCGCAGGGCCTCCACGAGGTGCCGCGTGTCCTCCGAGACGAGCGTGTTTCTCAGGATCGACTTCCCGTCGGCAAGCGACGCGATGACGAGCGCCCTCTGGGTGTAGCTCTTGGAGCCGGGAACCTGCAGCTCGGCATTCACGCGCTCGAGCGGCCTGATTTCTTTTATGTCGGTCATCGCTTCATCCCCGGGTTGTCTGCGTTCTTCCTTCCCTCGCCCCTCTACCCTCGACTCTCGACCCTGTCTTTCATCAGCGTGGTCTTCACCACCCGGGACATCAGTTCTACCGGAGGCTCGAGTCCCGTCCAGATGCGGATCTGCTCCGCCCCCTGGCGGACGAACATGGAAAGCCCCGCGATCACACCGCACCCGGCCGCCTTCGCCTCCCGCAGCAGGCGCGTCTCGAGAGGGTTGTAGATCGTGTCCATGACCCACCGGAACCGGGCCAGGTGCCGCTGATCCACGGGGGTCTCATCCGTAAGCGGGCGCATCCCGACGGGGGTCGCGTTGATGAGCGCCTCGGCCTCCACCGCACCCAGCTTGGTCAGCGGCTGCGCGTCGCACCCGAACCATCTCGCCAGGGACTCGGCCCTGTCGCGGCTGCGGGCAAAGACAATCGGAATGCCCCCCTCCCGCAGAATCCCGTAGACAGCCGCCCGTGCGGCGCCGCCGGCGCCCAGCACGGCGATGGTCTTCCCCTCCGGGGAAAAGTGCTCCCGCATGGCTGCGGTGAGCCCGGTCCAGTCCGTGTTCGAGCCCCGGAGCCTCCCGCCTTCGTTTTTGATCGTGTTGACGGCGCCGATGGCGCGGGCATCCTCGTCCACCTCGTCGAGGAAGTCCATGACGGCCCCCTTCATGGGGAGCGTGACGCTCACGCCGGCAAGCGGCTTCTCCCGGATCATCCGGACGGCGAGCTCGAGGTTTTCCACACAGTGCGGCTCGTAGCGGGCACGGACCCCCATGGCCCCGAAGGCCGCGTTGATCATCAGCGGCGAGAGGCTGTGCCCCACGGGGTTGCCGAAGAGTGCGTATTGTTGAATGCTTTCTTTCACGACGACCCCTGTAAGATCCCCAGAATCGTTTTCATCTCCCCTGCCGTCAGCTGTCCCGGCGCCGACTCGGCCCCATCCTCGAGACTCGCATAGCTCATGCAGGACCCCAGGAGCGGCGCCGCCACGCGGCTCAGGCGCCCCTTTGCGCCCATGCAGAACGCAATGATGTCCTGTCCCATCGCCCAGGGCCTGCGGGATGAGCTCCAGCACCCTGAGGTTGTCCTCCGCCGTCTGTGCCAGGGTGACGATCTTCACGATGTCGGCCCCGAGAGCCCGACAGGCCTTGAGCCTTTTCACCAGGGTCTGCCGGGAAGGCGTTCCCTTGAGATCGTGATGCGAGACGATGAGCCTCGTTTTCCCTTTCTTCGCGCGGATCGCCTTGCCCAGTCTGCCCACGGCCGCGGCACCCGTCCGCGCCTCGATGTCCACGTAGCGTGCGCCCAGATCGACCGCCTCGCGAAGCAGCGCCATGCGCTTGTCTCTCGCAGCTCGCAAAGAACCCTCCCTCGTCCCTGCGGCGGTTTGTCACCAGGATCCTTTCCTTCCCGGCGTGGAGGAGCAGGGGCAGGTCGGGCTCACCGATGCGGTCGATCCGCAATTCGACGAGATCCGCCTCGGGCAGCGCCCGCGCGAGCAGGCACAGGGCCTCCTCGTTCGTTTCGGGCACGATGGATATGCAGATCATGGTTTCTCCGCCTCCCCGGGGTAGGACCCCAGAACCTTGAGGAAAGCCGTCTTGCGTTGCAGTTTTCGAAGACAGTCCTTCACCGTCCGCTCGTCCGAATGACCCTCGAGATCGATAAAGAAGAGATACCGCCACATCCGGTCCCGCGCCGGGTGGGATTCGATGCGCAGCAGGTTGATCCCCGCCGTTGCAAACGGCTCGAGCGCCGCGTGCAGGGCCCCCGGCCGGTGTTGCGTCGAGAAGAGGATGGACGTCTTGTCCCGCCCCGTCGGGCTGTTCGACCCCTCTGCCGATGACGATGAAGCGCGTCGTGTTGGCCGGGTGGTCCTCGATGCCTTCCTCGACGATGGGAAGCCCGTGGATTTCCGAGGCGAGGCGGCTGCCGATTGCGGCGGCCTCCCGGTCCTTAAGGGCCTGCAGCACGGCCGCCGAGGTGCTCTCCGTCTCGACGGGGACCGCCCGGGGAAGATTCTTCGCCAGCCACTGCCGGCACTGGGCCAGCGCCTGGGGATGGGAATAGACCCGTCGGATCCTTCCCTTTGCCCCCCGGGCCATCAGGCAGTGGGAGATGCGAAGGAAGATCTCGCCCCGGATCGAAAGCGGCGTTGCGATCAGCCTCTCGAGGGTGACCCTCACGGGCCCCTCCACCGAGTTTTCCAGCGGGACGACGCCGAGGTCGGCCTTTTGTTTTTCCGCGGCGTCGAAGACCGCTCCGATCGTCTCCTGCGGCGCCATGCGGGCGCTTTGCCCGAAGCGATCGAGGGCCGCCAGGTGGGCAAAGGAGCCTTCCGGTCCCAGGCAGGCCACCGCGAGGGGCGCCTGGAGCGCCCGCGACGACGACAGGATCTCCCGGTAGATGTGCCCCAGGGCCTCGACGGCGAGGGGGCCCTCGTTGAGGGCTGCGATTTCATTCAGGACGCGCGACTCCTGGGCGGGGTCGTAGACGCCGATCCCCTCTTGCCCCTTGATCTTTCCGACTTCCAGGGACAGGCGGGCGCGCTCGTTGAGGAGCCTCACGATGTCGCGGTCCTTGTGCCGGATCTCGCGCCGGATGTTTTCGATGCCCGTTTTCTTCATGCCTTGAGTGCCTCGATGGTTTCCTGTACACAGCTCCAGCGGAACGCCGCCGTTGACGAAGGGCATGCCGGGTTTGCGCAGAAGGACGAAGTGGATCTTGCCGCCCGCCTTCTTCTTGTCCGCCGCCAGGTGCGACAGGATGCGCGCCGTATCCAGGCTCTGCGGGATCCGGACGGGAAGGCCCGCCCGCCCGATTGCGCTGACGACCCGCTCCCGGTCCTCGGCGGAGAGGTAGCGCTGCCTCTCCGAGATGAGCGCCGCGGCGGCCATGCCCATGGCCACCGCCTCGCCGTGCGCAATGGCATATTGCGACTCGGCCTCGATGGCGTGGCCTACAGTGTGACCGAAGTTGAGGATGCGGCGCAACCCTTTTTCCGTCTCGTCGATCTCGACAACCCCCTTCTTGATCCGGCAGGACGTGGAGACGAGGCGCTCCAGGAGGGCGGGGTCCCTGGCCTGCAGGGCCTCGGCCCCTTCCTCGATGGCCGCCAGGAGTTCGGGGTCCTCGATGATCCCGTACTTCACGATCTCCGCCAGTCCGTTGGTGAACTCCCTGGCCGGGAGCGTGTCGAGGAAGGCCAGGTCGATGAAGACGGCCCGCGGCTGGAGGAAGGTGCCCAGCATGTTCTTTCCCGCCGGGAGATCGACGCCGGTCTTTCCCCCGATCGAGCTGTCCACCTGGGCAAGAAGCGTCGTGGGAATCTGCACGCAGGGGATGCCCCGCATGTAGATGGAGGCGACAAAACCCGCCACATCGCCCACCACCCCGCCGCCCAGGGCGATCAGGCCCGAGGTCCGGTCGGCGCCCTGACTCCAGCAGGCGCCCCGCCATCTCCACGCAGGTGCCGATGGTCTTCGAGGCCTCGCCGGCAGGGAAGACGATCGTTTCGACGGCAAGCCCGTTTTCGCGCAGCACGCCGAGGACCCTCTCCCCGTGGAGGCCCGACACGTTGTCGTCCGTGACGACGAACCAGCGGGAGGCCCCGCCGTTCTTGGTGAGGACGGGGGCGACCCGGTCGAGGATGCGGCAGCCGATGTGGATGTCGTAGGAGGCATTGAGCCGCCTGTCGAGATTCACCCTGATCCGGTTCATGACGGCACCCTCTCGATCCGCTGCATGGCGGTCTCGAGTCACCGCCAGGTCTTCCATGAGCTGGTAGAACTTCTCGGGCTTCAGGGACTGCATCCCGTCGGAGACGGCCTTTTCGGGCTCGGGGTGGACCTCGACGATGATCCCGTCGGCCCCCACGGCGACGGCCGCGCGGGCGAGCGGCGCCACGTACTTCCAGTGGCCCGCCGCATGGCTCGGGTCCACGATCACCGGGAGGTGGGAGAGCTGCTTGAGGACGACGACGGCCGAGAGATCCAGGGTGTTTCGCGTGGCCGTCTCGAAGGTGCGGATCCCCCGCTCGCAGAGGATGACCTGGCTGTTGCCCTCCGAGAGGATGTACTCGGCCGACATGAGGAGCTCCTCGATCGTCGTCATCATCCCCCGCTTGAGCAGGACGGGCTTGCGAGCCTGGCCCACTTTTTTCAGCAGGGCGAAATTCTGGACGTTGCGCGCGCCGATCTGGAAGATGTCGGCATAGGCCTCGACGAGATCCACGTCGGCGGGATTTACGACCTCCGTCACGATGGGAAGCCCCGTGCGCTCGCGGACCTTCTTCAGGAGCTTGAGGCCCTCCTCTTCGAGGCCCTGGAAGCTGTAGGGCGAGGTGCGGGGCTTGAAGGCGCCGCCCCGGAGGATATGGGCGCCGGCCTTCTTCGCCACGTAGGCGCACTCCATGAGCTGCTCCTCCGTCTCGACGGCGCAGGGCCCCGCCATGACGATGAACCGCGGCCCGCCGATCTCGACCTCGCCCACGCGGACGATCGTGTCGGCTTCCCGGAATTCGCGGCTCGCCAGCTTGTAGGGCTTGAGAATGGGAACGACGATCTCCACCCCCGGCAGGTGGGCGACGGACTTGATCTGCTCGCGGCCGCGGGCATCCCCCACGGCGCCGATGATCGTCTTCTCCGTCCCGCGGGACAGATGGGCCCGGTACCCGACCGACTCGATCCACTCGACGACCCGGTCGATCTGTCCGTCCGTTGCGCTTTTTTTCATCACGATGATCATAATTGCAGTACCTCCAATGAAAAGGGCCATGATGGCTGCTGCCCCCATGGCCCTCCTCGATGAAAACAAAAAAGCCATGGGCAGCGTCTTTCGATCTTCCCATGGCTTCGGATTAGCTTATTGCTGTGTGTCTAAGTCTAAGTCCTCCTCAGCGACGGGCAGACCTGTCCGTAAAAATAATAGTAGCTAAACCAGAAGCCAAAATTACGGAGTTTCAGTCTTTCCATCACAAAGGTTTCCTTCAAAAAGTGGCCCATGAAAACACGATCGGGCGCCCCTGTCAACAGAATTTTTTCGCCATGCCGCCCAGGGGCGCCCTGAAACCCTTGCGGGGCGGGCATTTAGCGGCACGCCGGATCACATGAGCGAATCGCCCGGCGAGAGCTTGAAGCGGATGGGGATCTCCACCCAGGCATCCACAACGGCACCCATGCGCCGTGCCGGTTCGAACCGCCACGCCCTCACGGCCTCGAGGGCCGAATCGTCCAGCGAGGCGTAGCCGGAGGAGCGCTTGACCCGGACGGCCCCGATCCGGCCGTCGGCACGGACCTCGGCCGCGATCAGCACGTCGCCCTCGTAGCCCCGCTGCCTCGCCGCACCCGGGTAGACGGGGGGCCGGTTCTCGCGGTAGCGGGGCATGGCCTCCGAGTAGCCCTCCTGGGCGCTGGCGCCCGTTTGCCTCTGCCCCCGGGCCGCTTCGCCCGCTGATGAGCCCCGCCCCGGAGACGCCGCGGCATATTGCACCCGGGCGGGCTCGACGGAGACGCTCGTCTCCATCGTCTCCCGCTGCACCGGGCGGTTGTCGACCGCTTCGGTAATGACGGTCTTTTCCATGGCCTTCGGAACAATGGCGGGGGCGGTCTTTGGTTGATGGACCTGCTTTTTCCTGATCTCGTCGGCCTGGGCGGCCCCGTTGCCGTTCTCGGGACCGGGCATCACCGTCACCAGGGATACCCGGACGATCCCCTCGTCTCCCGCCGTGGGGAAACTGAAGAAGGGGTTTGCCACGGCGAACAGGACGAACGCCAGGACCCCCGCGTGGATCATCGCGGACAGGGCGATGCCGGGAAGCATGCTCTTCCCGGGGCGACGCGCCATGTCAGGCATCGTCTCCGCCCGCGTGCTCCTCTCCGCGGGGCCGGGGATTGCCAGGCCCAGATCGGCGGGGCATTCTCTGCTCCATGTCGTGACATTCATGATCCACTGCCATCCTTGCTGCTGCGCTTCGACCGGATCAGAAGTACAGCGAAATCCCTCCCCGGAAGTTGATCTCCGGAGCGGGGTAATAGGTCAGCCCCGAAAAGGTGCTGTAGCCCACGGGGACATAGCTCTTGTTGAACAGGTTTTCCACCCCCACGAAGGCGCTCGGCTTCGCGATGTCGGAAATCTTCCAGTCGGGCTGCCAGCGCAGAAAGAGATTGACGATCGTGTAGCTGTCGAGTTTCGTCGAGCTGTTGCTGTTGTCGGAGCCGAAGTACTGGCTTCCCACGTACCGGACCTCGGGCCGCAGCGTCAGGCTCCAGGGCAGGTAGATGTCGAGGGCCGCATTGGCCATGTTGTTCGGCACGAGCGGGACGTCCTTGTCCTTGTTCGCCCCCTCGCGGAAATAGGCCTCCTGGAAGGTGTAGTTGGCATAGAGCCGCGCCAGCTTCCGGAACTGCCAGTCCAGGGAGAATTCGACGCCCTGGTGCCTCGTCTTGTCCAGGTTCTCGTTTCGGAACGTGACGGGGTTGTAGCTGATCTCGTCCTCCATGTCGATGAGGTAGAACGTGAGCCCCAGCTTGAGCTCCTTCATCGGGAAGAACTGCGTGCCCACTTCGTAGCTCTTGCCCGTCTCCTTCTCGAGATCCGTCAGGAAGGTATCGAAGGGGAACGCGTAGTAGGATGCCTGCTGGTCCAGGGAGGGGAAGCGGTAGATCGTGGCGTACTTGCCCCAGAGCTTCGAATTCTCCCCGAAGAGGTACGTGAGCGAGCCCTCCCAGGCGGTCCCCTTGTGAACTTTCTCGGCGTCGAAGACATTGACGCCCGTCGCGAGGTTCGTCTCGCTGCCGTTTACATCGGCCCGCTCCGTCCTCGCGCCGAGGGCCAGGATGAGGTCCTTCAGGATGCTGAACTCGTCGCGCGCATACAACCCCATCGTCTGCCTCTTGAGCTCCGCCTCGTAGGTCCTGCTTGCCTGCGAGCGGTTCGCGAAGGTGTCCTTGTCGAGCTTGTCGTGGTAGAAGTCGAACCCGACGGTGAGCTTGTTGTCGAAGCCGAAGAGTTTTTTATCGAGGATGTAGCGCGGGGTGGCGCCCACCGTGTCGATGTCGATCTTCGTGAAGGACGCGAAGGAGGCATAGTTGGAGGTCACCTCCCGCCTGCCGTAGATCAGGTTGGCGTCGAGGCGTCCGTAGGAGCCCAGGATGGTCTTGACGAGGAGATTGGCGTCGAAAAAGGTCGAGCTCGCATCGTCGTCGGGGTTCTGGGCCTGCTTGCGGTTGGCGTTATACTGGGCCTGCGTGAGGGCGCCCGGGAACTGGTTGTCGGTCTTGTTGGCCGTGATCCCCAGGGAGACGTCGAGGGCGTCGGTGGGGTTGTAGCCGACGCTGCCGCCTGCGCTTTCCGTGGTGAACTTCGAGCGGTCCCGGTACCCGCTGCTCGTGAGGACCTCGCCGTTGAGCGCATAATAGACCTTGTCGGCCGAGCCCCGGACGCCGGCGCGGCCGTTGTAGGTGTTGTAGCTTCCGCCGATGAAGGTCGCATCCCCCTTCGGCTTTCCCTCGCCGCGCTTGGTGATGATGTTGATGGAGCCGGCGATGGCCGAATCCCCGTAGAGGACGCTGTTGGCGCCCCGCACGACCTCGATCCGCTCGATCTCCGAGAGCGGGATCTCGAGCCAGTTGGGCCCGGCGATGTCGGGACGGTTCAGGCGCCTGCCGTCGAGCATGACCACGTTGCGAAGGTAGCCCGCCTCGGTTCCGAAGCCCCGCATGTCCACGATGGACTGGGAGGCATTGCCGCTGTAGCTGGTGACGTTGATGCCCACAAGCCCCGTCAAGACCTCGGGAACGCTCGTGGCGCCCGATTTCTGGATGTCGTCGGCGGTGATGACGGTCACGTTGGCCGGGACTTTCCGGACTTCCTGGGCATCGCGGGTGGCCGTGACGACCACCTCGCCCATCCGGTACTCGGGCCGGGCGGTCTCGGGGGCCGCCTGCGCATAAGCGGAACCCGGCGCCGTAAACAGCGCTGCAAGCAAAACGAACAAGACCCATTCACTGCGCAAGAAACTCTTCATGGTGACTCCTCCTCCCCCCTCGGGAAATGATGTGGCTTGCGCCGCCGGGCAAGTATACTGGCTTGCGGCCCCCTACTCTCCGCGCCTTCCAGGCCCCCTGTTCCGGGAGCCCGTGGCTAACGCTGCGGATTTCGTTCCGCCTACAGTTGCGGGGCAGCGCCGGACTTCGACCGGCTTCCTTCCCCGACGGCTCTTAAAAACAGTGTTTGAGTGCTTGAGTGTCTGAGTGCATTAAGTGAAGATGAATCGTCTTATCTTCTTCTTCACTTCCGACACTTCCGCACTTCCTTCACTTCGTCCACTTCTTCTACGTTAGCGTGATTCGCGGCGATCCCGTCCGGGGATGCCGGTCCACCATGACCCTGGTCTCGTAAGCCTTTCGGATGTGCTCTTCCGTGATTACGGCCTCGACGGGCCCGGTCGCCTCGATGCGCCCGTCCTTCAGCAGGATGATCCGGTCGCAGTAGTGGGCGGCCAGGTTGATGTCGTGGGTCACGGCGATGACCGTGAGCCCCCGGTCGCGGTTGAGCGACCGGATGCGGTCGAAGAAGTCCACCTGGTGCCGGATGTCCAGGAAGGCCGTGGGCTCGTCCAGGAGCATGAGCCGCGGCTCCTGGGCCAGGGCCCGGGCGATGAGCACCCGCTGGCGCTCGCCGCCGGAGAGAGACTCCATGTCCCTTGCGGCAAGGCCGAGCGTGTCCGTCATCTCCATGGCCTTGCGGGCGATGCGGTGGTCCTCGTCGCCCTCGAAGCGCCAGCGCCCGAGGTGCGGCGCCCTTCCCATGAGCACGACCTCCTCCACGGAGAAGGGAAAGGCAAGGGCCGAGTACTGCGGCACGACGGCCACGGAACGGGCCAGGGCCTCCCGCCGCAGCTTCCCGATTTCCGTCCCCTCGAGGAGCACCGCCCCCTCCTGGGGCGCGAGGATCCCGTCGATCACCCGCAGCAGCGTCGTCTTGCCCGAGCCGTTGGGCCCGATCACGCCGAGGAAATCGCCCTTCTCGACCTCGAAGTCGATCCCCCGGAGGACCCACTGCTCGCCGTATTTGAAGCTCACGTTGTCGACTCTCAGAAGCGGCATCGGCCGGCCTCCGTCTTCTTCAGCAGGTAGATGAAAAAGGGCGCCCCGAAGAGGGCCGTGATGACCCCCACGGGAAGCTCGCTCGGCCCGAGCACCGTGCGGGCCAGCGTGTCGGCGGCCACGAGGAAGGTCGCGCCGAAGAGAAAGCTCGCCGGCAGCAGCAGCCGGAAGTCCGAGCCGAAAATCATCCGGATGAGATGCGGCACGAGAAGCCCCACGAACCCGATGAGGCCCGAGATCGACACGGCGGCCGCCGTGATGAAGGAGGCCGCGAAGAAGAGCACCCTCCGGGTCTTCTCGACGTCGACGCCGAGCTGCAGGGCATGCTCCTCGCCGATGACGATCAGGTTCAGGGCCCGGGCGTGAAGGTAGATCACGATGAACCCCGCAAGGAGGGCTGCGCCCCCCAGGAGGGTCTGGCTGGTGTCGGCAAGCCCCAAATCCCCCATGAGCCAGAACATGATCCCGTGCAGGCGCGTGCCCGAGGCCGTGGAGATGAGAAACATGATGGCCGCCGTGCAGAAGGCGTTCACGATGACCCCCGAGAGCAGAAGCGTTCCCGACTGGGACTCCCGCCTCTTGCCGGCGACACCGAAGACGAGCACGATGGTGGCAAGAGAGCCCATAAAGGCGAGAACGGGGACGCCGAAGGGCAGAAAGTCCAGCCCCGCGATGATCCCGAGAACGGCCCCGACGGCGGCCCCCCCGGAAACCCCGAGGATGTAGGGGTCGGCAAGGGGGTTGCGCAGCAGCCCCTGGAATACGGCGCCCGCCGTGGACAGGGTGGCGCCCACGATGGCGGCCAGAAGGATCCGGGGGATGCGGACGGAGAAGATGATGGTGTGCTCGGGAGATGCCGCGGCGCCGTCCTGCCTGAGAAGCGAAAGCAGGTCGATGCGGTGGGGGCCGGTGATCGCGGCGATGGCCGCCACGGCCAGGAAGACGCCGAACAGCAGGGCACAGACGCGGCTCACC
>CAWEPT010000021.1:0-31948 GCA_963810965.1 uncultured delta proteobacterium
ACCGATTGCGTCCTGCAGAAGCGCGTCCCGCTCAGGCGGCCGATCACATCGAACCGGATCGGATCAACGTCCTTTCCCGCCTCCAGGAGCTCGTCTTTGACATGCACCAGGAGGATTGTGCCCAGGACCAGGTTCCCCGCATGAGCCCCCTGCCCTACCGTAACGATTCGATCGAGGGTACACTCGAAGGCAACCCTGGCTTCTTTGACACGCGGCGCGGCAACCATCGTCGACGGAATCAGCGGAACATCGGCCGCGTCCGCTTCATTGATCCCGCGGGGGACCGTCGACGCTGTTTTCACCATGCGGGCAGCCAGGTCCTGCGACACCATGTTCACGACGAAATGTTTCGTTTCCTCGATGTTGAGGATCGTATCCTTGCGGCTCCCGTCTGCACGGTTTACCACCGAAAACCCCAGGGTGGCCGGACGCCACGTGATGCCGCTGAAGAAACTGAAGGGGGCCAGATTGACTTGTCCCCGGGCGCTGATCGAGGACACCCAGGCAATCGGGCGCGGGATGAGCGCACTGGTCAGCAAATCATGCGCATCGCGGGCTTCAAGCGTGTTGAGATCGATTTCCATTGTTGTTCCATCCTCTCTGTCGATATCCTGTAATCGGCCTCTCGGCCTCCTGAAACGGCGATAAAACAGGTTCAAGGCTCCAGGTATCGAGATCGTCGCCTTTCCGGTTCTGCCTCGGCCCGTTCCTTCTTCGACTCAGTCACTGACACCCTCGTCCCTGGTCCCCCGCATTCGTCTCCAGCATCCCCTCCAGCAGCAGAAGCGCCCCCTGCTTGTCCATGGGCCGGTTGTCGTTTCCGCACTTGGGCGAGAGGATGCAGGCGGGGCAGCCCGTCTCGCAGGGGCAGTCGCGGATGAGCTCCAGGGTCAGGCGCGTGACGCGCTCCATGAGGCCCTGCGCCTTTTCCGTGAGCCCGATCCCGCCCTCGTAGCCGTCGTAGAGGAAGATGGTGGGCTCGCCCGTGCCGGGGTGCCCGGGCGTGGAGAGGCCGCCGATGTCCCAACGGTCGCACATGACCTCTAAGGGCAGGATGGCGATCATGGCGTGCTCGAGGGCGTGCAGGGCGCCTCCGAAGTTGAGGCTTCGGTCGTAGATGGCCCGCCTGAGCTCGCCGGGAATGGTGAACCAGAGCCCCGTTGTCCGGAAGCGAAGCGGCGGCAGGTCGAGCTCCTCGCGCGCCACCACCTGGTCGTTCTGGATCACCTTGTAGCCCAACGTCATTTCGGTGACCTCGAGCTCGCCCAGGTGGACGGCCATCTGCCCGAGCCTGCGCGTGGACCTCGTGCCGAGGATCTCCAGATCGACATTCTTGATCGCCTGGGTGTAGTAGTCGACGTCCTTGCGCTCCACCTCGACGAGGTGGTTCTCCACGTCGAAGCGCCTCACCACGTGGGTCTCGCCCTGGTGCAGCAGCACGGCGCCCATGTGGGCCTCCCGGTAGGCCTGGCCCGTGTCCATCGTCTCGAGGAGCACGCCGTCGCAGGTGATGCGGTAGGCGTCGCGCGCGATGTGGTCGAGGCCGACGGCCTCCACGGGCCTTCCCCGGCCCGTGTAGACCCAGCCGTGGGGCGTTTCCTTCACGAGACCCTCGGCGGCCAGCTCGCCGAGCATCTCGCCGGCGTGCGCCGCCGGGAAGATGTCTTCGCTTCCGACTGTCAAAGGGCAGCTCGGCCACGGCGCACAGCAGCTGCCCCGAGAGGATGTAGGGGTTGGCCAGATCGATGATGGCCTGCTCGTGGGGCTTGCCGAAGAAGGACTCGGGGTGTTTCATCAAATACTGGTCGAGCGGGTTCTGAAAGCCCACAAGGACGGCCAGGGCATCGCGGTTGCGCCGCCCCGAGCGGCCCGCCTGCTGCCAGGTGGCAAGCACCGTCCCCGGGTAGCCCGAGATGATGACGCAGTCGAGCGAGCCGATGTCGATGCCCACCTCCAGGGCGTTGGTCGAGGTGACCCCCGTGAGGAGGCCCCGCTTGAGTCCGTCCTCGATCTCGCGGCGCTCCTGGGGAAGGTAGCCTGCCCGGTAGGCGGCGATCTGCTCGGCAAGCACCGATCCGGCCGCCGTCGCCTCCTTCGACCACAGGGCGATGAGCTCCGCCATTCGTCTCGATGCCGTGAAGCACAGCGTCTGCAGCCCCCGCTTTACGAAATAGAGAAAGAGGTCCCTCGTCTCCTGGTGGGGCGAGAGGGTGCCCGCGCCGTCGAAGAAGGGGTTGTAGAAAAGGAAGGTCTTTCCGCCGCGGGGCGAGCCGTCCTCGGAGATGACGTCGAAGGGGAGGCCGACGAGCTTTTCGCCGAATTCCTGCGGGTTGGCAAGCGTCGCCGTCGAGAGGACAAAGCGGGGCGAGGCGCCGTAGAAGCGGGCGATGCGGCGCAGCCTGCGGATGACGAAGGCCACGTTGGACCCGAAGACCCCCCGGTAGCGGTGGGCCTCGTCGAAGACGACGTAGCGAAGGTTGCGGAAAAAGCGCTCCCACTTCGAGTGCCAGGGAAGCACGTGGTGAAGCTCGTGGGGGTTTGTGACGATGATCCGCGACATCTCGCGGATGCGCCCGCGGCGCGAAACCGGCGTGTCGCCGTCGTAGACGGCCGCATCGGCCCGGATGCCCGTGGCGCGCTCCATGTCCTTGAAGACCTTGAGCTGGTCGTTCGACAGGGCCTTCGTGGGGTAGACGAAAAGGGCCGTGGCCTGCCGGTCGCTCTCGAGGGTCTCGAAGACGGGCAGGTCGAAGCCGAGGGTCTTCCCCGACGCGGTGGGCGTGCAGAGGATGACGTTGCGCCCCGCCCGCAGGGCCTCGACGGCCTGGCACTGGTGGCTGTAGAGGCGGATGTGACGGGAGTTCAGGTAGTGGGCAATGCCGGCCGAGAGCGGTGCCCCCAGCTCCCCGTATTGCGGCTCCCGGGCCGGCAGGACCTCGATGTGGGCGATGCGGTCCCGGAAGCGGGGGCTCATTTTCAGCGATTCCAGGGCGGTCTCGATCACGGCTGCCACTCCTCGTGGAGTTTCGAAAAGAGGCTTGCCAGCGTGAGCAGGTCGCGGCGGTTGTGCTCGACGATGGGGACCAGCGGCCCGGGGTTCCCGGTCCGCATGTAGCTCTCGTAGAATTCGGGCACCATCGCGCTCGGCACATCGTCTTCCCTTTCGATGCCGAGAAAGCAGCGCTCGAGCGTCGTCAGTTTGCAGTCGGGCACGCAGTCGCGCCAGGCCCGGCGGGAGAAGTGAAGGACGTCGAAGTGGGGCCCCTCGAGGTTTGCGCGGATGCCGTAGTAGGCGAGCCGCTCCCGGATGTAGGGGATATCGAAGGTGCGCCCGTTGTAGGTGACGAAGGCCCTTCGGCCGCTCAGGTGGGTGAGCAGGCCCGCCAGTGCTGCCGGCTCCTCGTCGATGCGGCGCAGGAGGTACTGCTCCACGCCGGATCTCGTCGCCGTGCACCCGGGCAAGCCCCAGCAGGATGATGGGCCGCTGGAACATGCCGAGGGTCTCGATGTCGATGAGAATGAAATCCTCCTCGCGGTGGAAACCCGACGAGAAGAGGGCCAGCGGGTGGGATTTCTGGAACCCCCGGCCGATCCAGTCGAGAAGGCCCGTCGTGTCGCCTTCCTCCACCATTTTCAGGATACTCCGGGCCTGCCCGCCGAAGCGGGGGTGATCGGCCAGATCGGCGATGGACCCGACGCCCCGGCGCTTCAGGGCCGCCTCGGTGACCTCGCCCACGCCGTAGAGGAGCTTGAGATCCGAGAGGATGCGGCGGCCGGCCTCGGCGGGGTCGACGGTCCGCAGGCGGCTCGCGTCGCGGCTCACGAGGCGGTAGCAGACCCCGCGGGCCGTGCGCACCTCTTCGCCGGGCAGGACATCTTCCAGGGCCTGGCCCCGGTATCTGCGCAGCAACTCGCTCTTGAGCCGCTGGGCCTCGTGGTACTCCCGGAAATCGACCCAGGCGGCGGCGAAGGGCCGCGCGGGCATCGTCTGTTCATGCTCGATGACGACGACGTCGCTTGCCCGCTCGAGGCTCTCCCGGAGCCTGCGGCCGATGTGGCCGCCCGGCCTGTTGTCTCTTTCCCGTTCGCTCATCCCTGGATCACTTTCCGTTATTTCCCGATAGCGATGGCCGGTCATTGGGGGACGGGAATGAGGGTGGATGCGACGGACGCGCAGGGTACCCCCTGAAGCGCGGCCAAGGCAACGGCGTAACGGAGCACCGTGCCGCTTCCCGAGTGCATGGAGCCGTCAATCTCAATCATGGCTTCCATCCTACAGGGACCGGTGACGGGCCCTGTATCAGGCGGGTTAAAAATGCCCAGATGCAAGGCCCCCGAAGTCCTGAGGAGGGAGGCGTACTTGGCGTACGTTGACCGACGAAGGACGAGGGAAACGCCGCAGATGGGCGTTTCTAACCCGCCTGTCAGTCGACCGGTGTGAACTCGCTCTTAGCCGCCCCGCAGATCGGGCAGACCCAATCTTCGGGAAGTTTCTCGAAGGCCGTCCCTGCCGGGATCCCGCCATCGGAGTCCCCTTCCTCGGGATCGTAGATGTAACCGCAAACAGTGCATTCGTATTTCTTCATGGATGGTATCCTTTCCTGGGAGAGTCGGATCTTGTGAGAGAAATTTATACCCGAAACGCACATGAAGTACAAGGCTTCAGGTTCGAGGTCCGACGGAACTTTATACCTGTGGTGCACTAGAAACCTCGAACCTTCAGCGCTGTCATCTCCTGAGCCAGGTCAGAAGAAAAGCTCGATCCGCTGATCCACTCACTTCTGGCATTCGGGACAGAAGAAGGTACTCCGGCCGGCAATCACGATTCGCTGAATCGCGCACCGGCACTTTACGCAAGGCTCCCCTTTCCTGCCGTAGACCCGCAGTTGACGCTGGTACTCCCCGTGGCCTGCGTAGAGGTCCCTCCAGTCGGAGATCGACGTTCCCCGGGATTTGACGGCCTTCTCCAGGATGCGCGTCGACAGCGCCGCAATCTTCTTCCACTCGGCCGGTGCAAGACTGCAGGCAGGGCGCATCGGGTCGATGCCCGCCTCGTGGAGGATCTCGCTTGCGTAGATGTTGCCGATGCCGGCGACGGCCTTCTGGTCCATGAGGAACGACTTGACGGGAAGCCGCCGCCTGCGGGCCGACTCGGCGAGCCGACTCGGGTCCAGCTTCTCGAGGCCGTCGGGCACAGGGCTCGGCACTGGAGGGCTGCACAGCTCAACCGTGGCAAAGCGCCTGGGGTCGGAGAGAACGAGGCGGCCGCCCCTGAATGTAAGTTCCAGTCTCGCATGGGGCGGGATTTCGTCCTTCTCCAGCCAGAAGAAGCGCCCCGTCATGCGGAGCTGGAAGACGAGGCACATCCCGTCGGAAAGCGTCCAGACCATCTTCTTGCCATGACGGGACACCGACCGAACGGTCTTTCCCGCAAGCGGCGGCAGGTGCTCCAGTTTCGGGTCGATGACACGAGACGACAGGACCCGGCGGTCCACGATCACTTCGCGCAGCTGCCGGCACAGGGTCTCGACTTCAGGCAGTTCAGGCATGGATTCTCCCTGGTTACATGATCTTTGCGGAATCGCTCACGGGTGGGGCTATCGATGTGATCGCTGAAAGGATCGAGGCGCGAGGTTCGAGGATCGAGGATTTCTGATTTGTACCTCGGACCTCGTTCCTAGGTCCTCGTGCCTGATGCCCGCTGCGATGGCCGGGCATCGCTATTCCGCCGCACCCTTGGCAGGCGCCGCTTTTGGCCTCACACGGATCGTCACTTCGACGCTCAGGGGCTTGCCCCCCTCGAAAGACACCTCGGGCGGGGTGATCAGCTTGGCCGACAGGGTGGTGGTGGCCGTTACTTTTCTCAAGTCGACGGGTTCCGTAAAAATCTGCAGGTCCGTCCCGATGAACCGTTTCGGCAGGAGCACCGACACGTGGGTCGGCTTTGTCTCGATGCGCTGCAGAATTACCCCCGGGGGCAAGGCCCCTTCAGAGCGCACCTCCACGGGCAGAACCGCGGTGCGCAGCCTGGAGGCATTCACGATGATGCGGCTGGGCGTCACGTTCACCACGGAAATGTTGGCCGGCGTCTTGATCATGTCGTTGGTCAGCTCGATCTCCTGCCTTCCTTCCCTTACGCCCGACAGATCGACGGAAACCCGCAGGCTCGATGGGTTCAGGAGGTTGAAGGCCTGTTCCGGCCCCGACAGGGTGCCTTTCGCCTCGGTGATCTTCGTCCCCTCGATGACCCACTGGGGCGAGAGGTTTCTGTACTCGATGGGGAGGGTGAAGTCGCGCCGGACGAGGTCTTTCTGATATCCGAAGGCAACCCACAGGATGGAGGCAAGGAGGATGGCCGTTGCCTTTTCCAGGGGATTGCGCCGGAACCAGTTCAGGATGTGGCTGGTCTTTTCCTTCGGCATCTTTTTTCCGTAGAGACGCTCGAGGATCATGCTGAGCTCGGTGGGATTCTTCAGGACGTCGATTCGTCCCGCGAAGGCCACGGAGATCTTGCCCCGCTCCTCGGAAACGACGATGCAGGTGGCATCGGTGCGCTCCGACAGGCCGAGGGCCGCCGTGTGGCGCAGGCCGAGGTTGCCGATCCTTTCCACATTGGTCGAAAGGGGCAGGTGGCAGCCGAAGCTGACGAGCCTCCCGCGATCGATGACGACGGCCCCGTCGTGACCGATGGAGTGGGGGTCGAAGATGCTCTCGAGCAGAGGCTGGCTGAGCACCCCGTCCAGGGGAAAGCCGCCGGCCACGTGCCGGTCGAGGGGGTCTTCGCCCTGGATGACGATCAGGGCGCCCATGTGCTGGCGGGCCAGGTTCGCCGCGGACTGGACGATGATCTCCACCTCCGCGTGGAGCGTGGAGACGCGGCCGCTTTTGCGAAAGCGGCCCCAGGTGGCGATTCGCTCGAAGAACCGCCGGAACTCCTCCTGGAAAATGATCACCATGGCCAGGAGGATGACGGCGAAAAATCCCTGGAGCACCGCCGCCGAGAGGTAGAGCTGGAACGAGCGGGCCAGGTAGTAGATGATGCCGAGGATACCGATCCCCACGAGGACAAACCGCGAGGCGGCATCCTTGAACCAGACCAGCAGTCCGTAGATCATGAAGGAGATCAGAAGGATGTCAAAAAAATCCTGGATCCGGAAGCTGTGAAGAAGGTTTGTAATATCCATCGGTGTATGCGTGCCTGTTTTTTTATCGAACAGAAGCCCTGCGCTGATTCGCCATGCAAGCAGCGCGCCTCGAACCGGGGGGAACCCCCGTCAGGCCCTGAAAGTCAGGGTGGTGCCCGACATGTTCAGGATAAATTGCCCGGGCATGGCCTGCTCCACCTGCATGATCGCCTTTCGCCCGGTGCAGTGACAGGGGATGACGAAATCCGGCCCGATCTTCGCAGCTCTTCCGCGGTGGGAGCGATGACCGACTACGAAAGGGGCAGGTGGCAACCGAAGCTGACGAGCCTCCCGCGATCGATGACGACGGCCCCGTCGTGACCGATGGAGTGGGGGTCGAAGATGCTCTCGAGCAGAGGCTGGCTGAGCACCCCGTCCAGGGGAAAGCCGCCGGCCACGTGCCGGTCGAGGGGGTCTTGCCCCTGGATGACGATCAGGGCGCCCATGTGCTGGCGGGCCAGGTTCGCCGCGGACTGGACGATGATCTCCACCTCCGCGTGGAGCGTGGAGACGCGGCCGCTTTTGCGAAAGCGGCCCCAGGTGGCGATTCGCTCGAAGAACCGCCGGAACTCCTCCTGGAAAATGATCACCATGGCCAGCAGGATGACGGCGAAAAATCCCTGGAGCACCGCCGCCGAGAGGTAGAGCTGGAACGAGCGGGCCAGGTAGTAGATGATGCCGAGGATACCGATCCCCACGAGGACAAACCGCGAGGCGGCATCCTTGAACCAGACCAGCAGTCCGTAGATCATGAAGGAGATCAGAAGGATGTCGAAAAAATCCTGGATCCGGAAGCTGTGAAGAAGGTTTGTAATATCCATCGGTGTATGCGTGCCTGTTTTATTATCGAACAGATGCCCTGCGCTGAATCGCCATGCAAGCAGCGCGCCTCGAACCGGGGGGAACCCCCCGTCAGGCCCTAAAAGTCAGGGTGGTGCCCGACATGTTCAGGATAAATTGCCCGGGCATGGCCTGCTCCACCTGCATGATCGCCTTTCGCCCGGTGCAGTGACAGGGGATGACGAAATCCGGCCCGATCTTCCGCAGCTCTTCCGCGGTGGGCCCGATGGCCGCCTCGAAGGCCGGCCCCGAGAGATGGAATCCCCCCATCACGGCGTGGACCTTCCCGACGCCCGTGACGGCCATGGCGTGGCGCACCGTGTTGATGATCCCCGAGTGGGCGCAGCCCGAAAGCACGACCAGGCCCTTGCCCCTGAGGTTCATCACGATGGACGAATCCTCCTCGATGGGGTCCCAGGTCTCCTTTCCTTGTCGAGAAAGAAGGCATGGGGCATCCCTTTCTCGAAGGGGGTCGTTCGCGGGATCTCGCCGAGGAACAGGGCATCGCCGTCCAGGAGCGGACACGGCTCGCGGGTGGCCACCACGTGAAGGCCGAGGGCTTCCAGGGCCTGCCGGGAAAACCGCGGGAAGCGATCCTTCTCACCCCGCCGGGTGATGTAGCGGTCCTGCTTGAAGGCGCCGGGGTGCAGGACGAGGTCGAGCCCTTTTTTCCCGATCTTCGCGACGAGCCGCTTCAGGCCGCCCGTGTGATCGCTGTGGCCGTGGGAGAGGACAAGCGTCTCCACCTCGCGCAGATCCACATCGAGGGCATCGGCATTGTATGCCGTGCCGTGCTCGGAGAATCCGAAATCGAACAGGAGTGTCCTCGTCCGGCCTTCGCGCGTCATCCGGACAATGGCCGAAAACCCGTGCTCGGCCTCGATGGAGTTGCAGATCTCCCCGTCCCGGACATTTCTGGCCCTGCGGACGATGTCGTTGTCGTCCATGGCCGTGATCTCGATGTAGTTGTCCTGGAGAGAGAGAATCTCCACGCCGGTCGAGTTCGTTGAGGGCCATCCCCGTTATCCGTTGCAAGCACTCGGAAAATTTCGTCATCTTTATTTAACACATTTTGCTCAAAACGCTACCCCAAATTTGCCCGAAAGCCCCGAAAGGCCCGTCAGCGGCCTGCGGGCGGGCGTTTGCGGGCGGCGAAAAGCGGTTTGACCGGTCCCGGAAATCCTGTTATAAATTTCGCCTGCAACAGGAGGAAACGCATCACTTGAAAATCATTCTTGCCGGTTTCAATCTCGACTACGAGACGATAAAAGAAGCCCGGGCCGCCAGCCCTGCAGCGGAGCAGTTCACGCCGGAGACCGTCTCGGCGGCCTACGCGCGCATCAGCCGCAACCCGGCGCCCGTCAACGAGCTTCGGGCTGCTGCCCGCAAGGAAGTGGAGAAGGCGCGGCGCTCGAACCAGGCGATCGTCTTCGACATGGGGCACAGCTCGATTGCCGAGCACGCCGTCTTCAATATCGACGTGCTGGGAGTCTCGCGGCTGCTCGTCGAGGAGATCGAGAAGTTCCGCCTGTGCTCCTACACGGAGAAGTCCCAGCGCTACGTGCTCCTGCAGGACGACTTCGTCATCCCCCGGGAGATCCGGGAGGCCGGCCTCGCGGAGAGCTTCACCCGGACCGTGAAGGCCCAGAACGCCTTCTACCACAGTCTCTACGAGGGCCTGCTGCCCTGGGTCCTCGACCAGAACCAAGAGCTTGCCGCCTCACCGGCGAACCGCTCCATGCTGGAAGGCTGGGCCAAGGAGGATGCGCGCTACGTACTCTGCCTTGCCACGGAGGCCCAGCTCGGGATGACGCTCAACACGCGCAACCTCGAGCTCATGCTCCGGCGGCTTGCCGCCTGCCCGCTCGACGAGGCCAGGGAATACAGCCGGCAGCTCTACGACGCCAGACAGGAAAGAGATTGCGCCTTCCCTTGTCCGCTACACGGCGGCCACGGAATACGACTGCCTCACAAGGGACAATCTCCGCGAGATCGCCGCGACGATCATCGGCAAGGCGGGCTCCCGCCCCGCCGCCCGACCGACCGAAGAGGTCCGTCTCGCCTGGGCGACACCCGATGCCGATACCCGCACCGCCGCCGCGCTCCTTCATGCCGCATCCCGCCTCCCCCTCGCGGAGTGCCAGGGGATTGCCGCCTCCATGGCTCCCGACGACCGGGAAGTGCTCTTCAAGGCCTCCTTGCGCTGCATGAAGGCCTGGGACACGCCGCTGCGGGAGTTCGAGAACGTGGATCTGCAGTTCGACCTCGTCGTGAGCGCCTCGTGCTTCGCCCAGCTCAAGCGGCACCGGATGGCCACGCTCGTGACACAGGATTACGACCCGGCCCTCGATGTGACGGTGCCGCCGTCGATTGCCGCCATCGGCATGGAAAAGCCCTTCCGCGAGATGATGGCCCGGACGGAGGAGACCTTCGAGACGATCCGGCGAGCCTTGCCCCTGGCGGCCCCCTACATCCTCACCAACGCCCACCGCAAGCGCGTCCTCATGAAGCTCAACGCCCGGGAGCTCTACCACATCGCCCGCCTGCGGGCCGACCGCCACGCCCAGTGGGACATCCGGCACCTCACGGAAAAGATGCTGGCCCAGGCCCGCAAGGCCATGCCGCTCACCCTGATGATGGCCGGCGGCAAGGACCGATTCGCGGAGCTCTACCGGGAAAACTTCCCATCGACTTGACCCAGGAAACAAACGGCATGATCCAGCTCAACGCCCTCTTCGCGGGCTTCATCGTCCTCTTTGCCGCCGCCGCCCTCACCCGGTATGTGCTTGCCCGGATGAACATCGCCCACCTGCGCGAGCACGGCCACATCGTCCCCGAGGCCTTCCGGGAGGAGATCGACGGTGCGACCCTTGCCCGCATGCGGGATTACACCGTGGAATCATCGCGATTTCAGTCCCTGGAGTCTCTCGCCGACGACGCCATCCTCCTGGCCGTGCTGGCCGGCGGGGTGCTCCCCTGGCTTTGCGGCGCCATCGAGTCGTGGAACCTCCATGCCGTCTGGTCCGGCACGCTCTTTTTCGGCATTCTCTACGCGGCGAGCGTTCTGCTCGACATCCCCTTCAGCCTCTACGGCACCTTCGTCATCGAGAAGAAATACGGCTTCAGCACCATCACGCCGCAGCTCTGGCTCATCGATCTCGTCAAGTCCCTGGTCGTCTCCGTCATCCTGATGGCCCTGCTCTTCATCCCTTTCTTTGCGCTCGATCCACTGGCTGCCGCAGTCGTGGTGGTTTGCCGCCTGGGTGTTCTTCGCCCTGTTCCAGATGCTCATGATCTGGCTCTACCCCCTGGTGATCGCCCCGCTGTTCAACAAGTACGTCCCCGTCAAAGACGATGTGCTGCGGGAGCGCATCATGGCCATGGCCCAAAAGGCCGGATTGAAGGCCGAGGGGATCTTCGAGGTCGACGCCGGCAAGCGCAGCCGCCACTCCAACGCCTACTTCACGGGGCTTGGCCGATCGAAGCGGATCGTGCTCTTCGACACGCTGCTCGCCACCCACAGCCACGACGAGATCGTGGCCGTGCTCGCCCACGAGATCGGCCACTGGAAGCTTCGCCACGTCCTGAAGCAGCTCATCCTCATGGAGGTCGTCGCCCTCGCGGGTTTCTACCTGGTCTTCCGCCTCATGGGCTGGCCCCTGCTCTACGAGACCTTCGGGTTTTCGGGGCCCCTGCCCTATGCCGGGCTGCTGCTTGCGGCCATCGTGCTGAAACCGGCGGCCTTCTTCCTCACGCCCCTCGGCGCCGCCATCTCGCGAAAGTACGAGAAGGATGCGGACCGCTACGTGCTGGGGCTTGTCGGCTCGACCCGCTTCCTGGCGCAGGCCCTGAAACGCCTGGCGAAGGAGAACCTGGCCAACCTCCACCCGCACCCGACCTACGTCGCCTTCTACTACTCCCACCCGCCGCTTGCCGAGCGGGTGGAGCGCCTGCTGGCCATGGACATGCAGGCCCCTTGATTTTAACCCGTGAATCGATACAATGCGGCAAAACAGGCTGCAAAGGTAGGAACGCATGCCCATCTACGAGTTCTACTGCCGGAAGTGCAACACCCTCTACAATTTCTTCTCCCGGAGCGTCAACACGGAGAAAATCCCCTCCTGTCCCCGCTGTAAAAAGGTGAAGCTTCAGCGCCGGATGTCCGTGTTCGCCAAAATCTCGCAGAGAAACGAGGGCGCCGCGCCCGAAGAGATGCCCGGCTTCGACGAGTCGAAGATGGAAAAGGCCATGGAGATGCTCGCCAGTGAGGCCGGGGGGATCGACGAAAACGACCCCCGCCAGGCGGCCCGGCTGATGCGGAAGCTCACCGATGCCACGGGGCTCTCCCTCGGAGAGAAAATGGAGGAGGCCCTCGCGCGGATGGAAAAAGGGGAGGACCCGGAAAAGATCGAAGAGGAGATGGGCGACAGCATCAGCGAGGATGAGCTGTTCGTGATGGCGAAAAAGGCCGCCAAAGGGAAAAAGGGCGCCGCGCCGCGGGTCGACGACAAACTCTATGATCTGTGAAAAAGAAGGCGTAAGGCATCAGGCTTAAAACCAAGGGAAGCATCCCGATTCCAGAATCCCGGCGCACGCCATGAAAAGAAATAATTGAATCCACCCCACCGATCAGTTAATCTTCAGTCCATAGCGTGATGCGCGCTTTGGTGAGGATCATGGATTCAACCCGATCGCCCCTCGGTCACAACCCTTTCAAGGACCTGAAATCCCGCTTCAAGGAAAAGCCCCCGGAAAAGCGGCAGGCGCCAGGGAAGCCGGTCGTTCACCCCTCTGCCCATGACCCGAAAGAAGACAGGCAGTGCTTTCTCCAGGCCATGGAGGGCACCCGCCCCCTGACAGGCTCGAACCGGGAAGAGGGCAAGGGGAAACCTGCTCCTGCAGGCCTGCCGCCGAAGAGCGGCGGCGAGGAGGCGCTGGAAGGGATGAAGGCGCTGATTGCCTCCGGCCGGGGATTCGTCGTCGCCGACACCCCCGAGTACATCGAGGGGACGGGATACCAGGTGGACCCGAAGATGGCCGAGCGGCTGCACCGGGGCGAGTTCTCCATCCAGGCCCACATCGACCTGCACGGCCTCGGCGCCGAGGAGGCCCGCATCGCCTTCGAGGATTTCCTGCGGGAATCGGTCATCCGCAACCGCCGCTCGCTGCTCGTCATCCACGGCCGGGGCCTCTCCTCTCAGGGAGAGCCCGTCCTGAAGGCCAAGGTGACCGAGTGGCTCACCCGCGGGCCCTGGCGAAAGTGGGTGATCGCCTACTCGAGTGCCAGGCTCTGCGACGGCGGCGCCGGGGCGACCTGTATCCTCCTGCGGACAAGGCCCGTCACGAAGCGACACAAGAAAAACCCCTCCAGGGAGAAGATATGAGAAAATTTGCCAGAACCCTGACCCTCGCCTTCAGCGCCGGGGCGCTGGGCGGACTCGTCAACGGCCTCTGCGTCTGGCTCGCCGTGAAGTACGGCCTCACGGCGGCCCTCGGGGTAAGCCTCGCCGCCCCCCTGACCCCTGCATGGATCTACCCGCGGATTGTCTGGGGCGGGATCTGGGGGCTTCTGTTCGTCGTCCCCCTCTGGGAGAGAAACCCCTTTCTCCGGGGGCTTTTCTTCAGCATCGGCCCGACCCTGGTCATGCTCTTCGTGATCTTCCCCCTGAGGCTGGGCAAGGGGATGATGGGGCTCGACCTGGGGACGTGGACACCCGCCTTCGTCATCCTCTTCAACGCCGTCTGGGGCTGGACGGCGGCGCTGTGGATGAGGTGGACGAACCGATGAAGCAGGTCTATCCCGTCTGTTCCGTCTGTTCCGTCTATTCGGTCGAAAAACGGGGGATCGATAGGTGAATCATTATTCGCTTGCGGACCTCCTTTGCTCCTGGGACCTGCAATTCAAGGCGGAGCACCCGGAAGTGCCGCTGGCGGGGAGCCCGGAGCGGTCGCTGTTCCGCACGGTCGTCGAGGACGCCGGCGGAAGGCGTTTCGTGCTCGAAAAAATCGATCCCCGGATGGTCGATCGGAAACGGGAGATTGCCGCGGCACTCGAGTACCTTGCCGGGCAGGGGCTGGCGGGCGTCCATCCCTATCTCAGGAACCGGGACGGGGATTTCATCACGAAGGCCGCAGGCGGCTTCTGGCAGGTCTCCCCTTTCATAGACGGCGTGGAGCTCAAGCGCCCCGAATACACCCTCGAGGCCTGGCGGGGAAGGGCGCTGGCCCGGTTCCTCATCGACATGAAGGAAAAATCGGAGGGCATCCCCTTCGGCAAGCCGGGGCGCCCCTTTTCGATTGCGGAGTTCACCCGCGATCTCATGGCGAAAATGACCCGCCACAACCCCGAACGGGCCGCTGCCGCGCAGAAGGCTTACGACCACGTCGAAAAGCATCTGTTTCCCGCCCATGACCGCCTTCCCGTCGCCTTCTGCCACGGCGATCCCCACCCCATCAATGTCATCTGGGGTGACAGCGAAATCCGCGGTGTCATCGACTGGGAGTTCTCGGGGTACAAGCCGGAGATCTACGACGCGGCCCTTGTCGTGGGCTGCATCGGGATGGAGGATCCCGCAAGCCTTGCGGGACCGCTGGTCATGGCGTTTCTCGATGAATTGAAGACGGCAGGCTGTTTCGACGCCTCGGGTTTTGCCGTGCTTCCCGAGTTTGTGATTGCCCTGCGCTTTGCCTGGCTTTCGGAATGGCTGAGAAAGAAAGACGAGGAGATGGTGGAGATGGAGACGGACTACCTCCATCTTCTTCTCGATGGCCGGGAGAAGCTCCGGCAATTCTGGGCCCTTTGACAGGGACGGGGTTGCGGGTGCCCGGCGCACAGGCCTGCCCCATGGAGGAAGACTGCCCGGCAGCCTTCCCCGGAGCGGGCTCGAAGCGCGGTGTCAGGCCCTGGCCGGCAGCACGAGCATCGGGCAGGAGGTTTCCCTGAGCAGCCTGTCCGTCACGCCGCCCAGCAGGCTTTTCAGGACCCCTTTCTTCGCGTGCGGCTCGATGACGACGAGATCGATCAGCTTGTCCCTCATGTAGGCCAGGATCTGCTCGAAGGTCACCCCGTGGCGCTCGTCGATCTCGATCTCGACATCGGTCTGCAATGCCACCTTCCTGATCTCCTCGAACATCTTCTGCCGCGCGATCACTTCGTCATTCTTTTCGACGGCATCGATCACCGTCGGATCGATCACGGCATCGCCGACAACCAGGGGAACCTTCTGATCCACATGAAGCAGATAGACCTTCCCGCGGGAGACCGCGGCAATGTCGATCGCCTCCCTCAGCGCCCGATCGGAATCTTCGGTGAAATCCGTCGGCACGAGGATCTTTCTCGGCGCAAACATCGCAAACACCTCCTTCCACAAATGGTTCTTACACCCGGGGGCATGCCCGGGGACCAGCCTGCTGCCGGGGACTGCACGCTAACGTAATTGCCGTCGTGCCTCACGGTCTCTGGACAAATGGAGGGGGTCATGGAGTAGAGGTTTACGGAGCTTTTCTGAGGCAGAGCTTGCACTGAATGACCCGAGGCCTGTCGAATTGCCCTTATACTAAAATGTATAGCGGGTACGGTATCTGTCAAAGGGGGGCTCTTCGCGCAACAGGTGCGTCACGTTCTTGCGCTCGGAACCGAACTCGTCCCGAGCCTGGCCGGTCAGGAGGTTCTCACAGCGCGGAGCAGGTCCTCCGGCTTCTCGATCATCGCGTCGGGCCGGGCCCTCTCGAGCCTCTCCCTCGGGTGCCAGCCCCACGTGACGGCCACGGTCTTCACTCCCGCCTCCCTCGCCTCCCGGACATCCCCCGCCGTGTCGCAAACGTAAAAGGTGTGCCCGCCGTTTGTCCCGTAATGCCCCTTGGCGTAAAGGATCTTCTCGATCTTGCTGAAGTTGAAGTCGGCCCCCAGGATATCGTCGAAATAGGGATCGAAGCCGAACTTCGCGAGCATGAGCCGGATCGCGAAGGAGGAGTTCGAGGAGATGATGACCAGCCCATGGCGCTTCTTCAACTCCGCCAGCACGGGGATGAGGTCTGAGAAGGGCCTGGTGACACTGTAGTCCAGTGTGGGGGTCACGGCCTTCGAGGCGGCCATGAACTCGCCCACGTCGACGCCGCGCTTCGCGATGGCGCTGTAGAAGTTCTCCTCGAAGAGGTCGAGGAATTCCTCGCGGCTCGCGATCGGCGGCTTCCCGATCCGTCTCGAGGCAGACGTTGACCGACTTTTCATAGAGACCGAGGGAGTCGACGAGAACGCCGTCGAAGTCAAAAAGGAAGAGCTTTTCCAATAACGTTTCAGTTCCTTGCCTTGTAAATTTCGGTTTCCATCCGCCTTTTTGAGGCCGCTACAGGGAATACAGGCTTGAACAACCGGCGGATCGAGGGCCCGAAGGGCCGCTTTGCCACACCGGCCTCGGTGATGATGGCCGTGATGTAGCGGTGCGGGGTCACATCGAAGGCGGGGTTGTAGACTTCGACCTTCTCGGGCGCCGTCCGGACGCCGTGGAGGTGCTTCACCTCGTCGCTGTGCCGCTCTTCGATGGGGATGCCGCTGCCGTCCGCAATCGAGCGGTCGATGGTGGAAAGGGGGGCCGCCACGTAGAAGGGGATGCCGTGCTCTTTCGCCAGGATGGCGAGCGAGTAGGTCCCGATCTTGTTGGCCGTGTCGCCGTTGGCGGCGATCCGGTCGGCCCCGACGATGACGAGGTTGACCTTGCCCTGGGCCATGAGGAAGCCCGCCATGTTGTCCGTGATGAGGGTGGCCGGGATCCGGTCTTCCAGGAGCTCCCAGCAGGTGAGCCTCGCCCCCTGGAGCACGGGCCGCGTCTCGTCGACGAAGACGTGGAGGTTCTTCCCGTCCTCGCGGGCCGCCCGGACGACGCCCAGGGCCGTCCCGTAGCCCGCCGTGGCCAGTGCGCCTGCGTTGCAGTGGGTGAGGATGTTGTCGCCGTCGCGGATGAAGGCCTTGCCGTTGAGGCCGATCCGGCGGTTGATCTCGATGTCCTCCTCGCCGATCGCGATGGCCTCTTCGACGAGGGCCTTTTTCACCGCCGCGATCCCCGAGGGGAGGGCCTCGGCAAAGCGGCGCTGCATCCGCTCGATGGCCCAGAAGAGGTTTCGCGCCGTCGGGCGCGCCTTCGCGAAGGCCTCGCAGAGACCCTCGAAGGATTTGCGGAACCCGGGCTGCGGAGGTCTCGGGAAGCTGGAGCGTGCCCAGGGCGATGCCCATGGCCGCGGCAACCCCGATGGCGGGGGCTCCGCGGATGGTGAGATCCTTGATGGCGGTGACGACGTCGCGCCAGTCCGTCAGGGTCAGGTAGCGCACCTTCCCCGGAAGGGCCTTCTGGTCGATGAGGACGACGGCGTCGTCGGCCCAGAGAATGGTTCGGATCATGACCCCGAAAGCATCTTTTTGAGCAGGTCGTTGACGAGCTGCGGGTTGGCCTTGCCCTTGGTGAGCTTCATCACCTGGCCCACGAAGAAGGCAAAGAGCTTGTCCTTGCCGGCCCGGTACTCGGCGAGCTGCGTCGGGTTTTTCGCCATGGCCTCTTCGATGGCCTTCACGACGGCCCCCTCGTCGGTGATCTGGGTGAGGCCCTTCTCCCTGACGATGTCGGCGGGCTTCTTCGACGACTTGTACATCTCCTCGAAGACTTCCTTGGCGATCTTGCCGCTGATGGTCCCGTCCTCGATGAGGTTGATCATCTGCGCCACGTGGTCGGGGGAGACGGGGCTTTCCTTGATGTCGCGCTTCTGCTCGTTCAAGTAGCGAAGCAGATCGCCCATGACCCAGTTGCTGACGATCTTGGGCTTGCCGCAGAGCTTCACGGTCTCTTCGTAGAAGTCGGCCAGGGCCCGCGTCGTGGTGAGCACGCCCGCGTCGTAGACGGGGATGCCGTACTGCGCGACGAAGCGGTCCTGCTTCGCAAGCGGCAGCTCGGGGAGCGCCCTGCGCACGTCCTCGATCCACTCGTTCGAGATCACGATGGGCACGAGGTCCGGGTCGGGGAAGTAGCGGTAGTCGTGGGCCTCCTCCTTGCTGCGCATGGAGTGGCTCTGCCCCTGGGCGTCGTCCCAGAGGCGGGTCTCCTGGACGACCTCGCCGCCGCTCTCGAGGATGTACTGCTGGCGCTTGATCTCGTACTCGAGGGCCCGCTGGACGTTGCGGAAGGAGTTCATGTTCTTGAGCTCCGCGCGGGTGCCGAAGGCCGTCTCGCCCTTCGGGCGGATGGAGACGTTGGCGTCGCAGCGGAAAGATCCCTCCTCCATGTTGCCGTCGCAGATCTCGAGGTAGACGAGGATGTCGCGGAGCCTGCGCAGGTACTCGCCGGCCTCCTCGGGGCTTCGCATGTCGGGCTCGCTCACGATCTCGATGAGCGGCACGCCCGTGCGGTTGAAGTCCACGTAGCTCCAGGGGTTGCGCTCGTCGTGGACGAGCTTGCCGGCGTCCTCCTCCATGTGGATCCGCGTGATGCCGATCCGCTTCTTCTCGCCGTCGAGCACGATGTCGATCCGGCCGTGCTCGGCCAGCGGGTGGGCGTACTGGGAGATCTGGTAGCCCTTGGGAAGGTCCGGGTAGAAGTAGTTCTTCCGGGCGAAGTTCTCGTAGGCGTTGATGCTGCAGCCGGTGGCCAGCGCCATCCGGATGGTGAACTCCACGACCTTTTTGTTCAGCACGGGCAGCACGCCGGGCATGCCCAGGCAGATCTGGCAGGTGTGTTCGTTGGGGCCGGCCCCGAATTTCGTGGAGCAGCCGCAGAATATCTTGGAGTCGGTCAGAAGCTGGGCGTGAACCTCCAGCCCGATGACGGTTTCGTAAGCCATTAGAGTTTCGGCCTCCTTCGTTCGATTCCGGAATGTCGCTCGTAGGCGTGGGCGACCTGGAGGAGCTTGCCCTCCTGGAAGTGGCCCGCCTGGAACTGGACCCCGATGGGCAGGCCCGCCTGCGTGTACCCGCAGGGAACCGAGATGCCCGGGATGCCCGCCAGGTTCGTCGAGATCGTGAAGATGTCCGAGAGATACATCTGCAGCGGGTCGTCCATCTTCTCGCCGATCTTGAAGGCGGGCGTGGGGGTCGTGGGGGTGAGGATCACGTCGCAGGTCTTGAAGGCCTCCTGGAAATCGCGCTTGATCAGGGTGCGCACCTGGGAGGCTTTCTTGTAGTAGGCGTCGTAGTAGCCCGAGGACAGGGCGTAGGTGCCGATCATGATGCGGCGCTTCACCTCGGCGCCGAAGCCCTGCGAGCGGGTCTTCTTGTACATCTCCATGAGGTCGCGCCCGTCGGCGGAGCGGTAGCCGTACTTCACGCCGTCGTAGCGGGCAAGGTTGGAGCTCGCCTCGGCCGGCGCGATGATGTAGTAGACGGCAAGGCAGTACTCCGTGTGGGGAAGCGAGATGGCGAACGCTTTTCGCGCCGAGGCCCTCGATCACCTGGATCGTCTTTTTCACGGCGGCGTCGACCTCGGGGTCGATGCCCTCGATGAAATACTCCTTCGGGATCCCCACGGTGAAGCCCTTGATGTCCTTGCCGATGAAGCTGCGGTAGTCGGGGACCTCCATGGGCACCGACGTGGACTCCATGGGGTCGTAGCCGGCAATGGCGTTGAGCATGATGGCCGCGTCCTCCACGTCCTTCGTGAAGGGGCCGATCTGGTCGAGCGACGAGGCGAAGGCAATGAGCCCGTAGCGCGAGACGCGCCCGTAGGTGGGCTTGAGGCCGACGACTGCCGCACAGCGCCGCCGGCTGGCGGATGGAGCCGCCCGTGTCGGAGCCCGTCGCGGCGATGCACTCGTCGGCGGCCAGGGCCGCGGCGGAGCCGCCGCTCGAGCCCCCGGGGATGCGCTCCAGGTCCCAGGGGTTGCGGGTGACGCCGAAATAAGACGTCTCCGTGGAGGAGCCCATGGCGAACTCGTCCATGTTGGTCTTGCCGACGAAGACGGCGCCCTCGTCGCGCAGCTTCTTCACCACCGTGCCGTCGTAGGGCGGCACGAAGTTGTGGAGGATCCGCGAGCCGCAGGTCGTGCGGACCCCCTTCGTGCACTGGATGTCCTTGAGCGCGACGGGGATGCCGGTGAGCGGCTTGATGTTTCCCTTGCGGATCTCGCCGTCGGCCTTCTTCGCCTCCTCGAAGGCGTATTCCTTCATCATCGTGGTGAAGGAGCGGACCCGCTCCTCGACGGCATCGATGCGCTTGAAGACGTCCGTCACGATCTCCGTGGACGTGACTTCCTTCTTTTTCATTTTATCCTGCAACTCATGTATGGTCAGTTCATTTAAGCTCATCTTGTCTCCAACTTTTATTTCTTTCCCTGGACCCTTTCCCCTGTACCCTGAACCCTTATTCAATGACTTTCGGTACCCGGTAGCTGTTGCCGCTCTCGGCGGGGGCGTTGGCCAGCGAGAGTTCGGGGGGAAGCGACTCCCGGACGACGTCCTCCCGGAAGGCGTTCTGGATGGCGATGGCGTGCGTCTCGGGCTCGACGCCCGTCGTGTCCACCTCGTTGAGTTTTTCCATGTAGAGAAGGATGTTGTTCAACTGGGTGGTGAACTTCTCCTTCTCCTGCTCGCCGAATTCGAGCCGTGCCAGATGGGCCACGTATTCAACCTGATCCTTCGTGATCTTCACTATTCAATCCTCCAAGTAACGATACCGCTTACAATCGCGAAGCGGTATGCCCCGATTTCCTTGATCTCAACCTTAACCCGATTTTACCCTGTACCCTGATACCCTTGGACCCGCCGCGAAGCCGGCTTCATCGGAAGCACTTCCAGTACGGCTTGATCTGGCCTATCACCGACTCGATCGTCCGGTTGACGGACGCGTCGGCCTCGCCCTCGTGGCGCCTGAGATCCGCCTCGGTCACACAGGTGGCGCTGCTCATCTCGTCGAGGACCACCTTGATGCCCTCCGTGAGCCCCCCCAGGTGATAGCCGCCCTCGAGGACGGCGGCGAACTTGCCTCCGCAGCACTCATCGGCGATATCCATGAGCACCCGCGTGAGCATCCCGAATCCCGACGGCGTCACCTTCATCCCTCCCAGGGGATCCCGGAAGTAGATGTCGAAGCCCGCCGAGAGCAGGACCATCTCGGGCATGTAATCGAACGCAAGGGGCTGAAGCACCCGCCGGAAGATCCGGAGGTACTCGGCATCGCCGGGGCCGGACCGCAGGGGGACGTTCACCGTGTAACCCAGCCCGTCGCCCCGGCCGATCTCCTGGAGCCCCCCCGTCCCGGGGTAGTAAGGGTACTGGTGGGTCGAGAAATAGACGAACCCGGGGATCCTCGTAGAAGGAATGCTGGGTGCCGTTTCCGTGATGGAGATCCCAGTCGACAACGAGAACCCGCTTCATCCCGTGCTGCTTGATGGCGTGCATGGCCCCGATGGCGACGTTGTTGAAAATGCAGAAGCCCGCCGCCCGGTCTGCCTCGGCGTGGTGGCCCGGCGGCCGGACAAAGGCAAAGGCATTGCGCAGCTCGCCCTTCACGATGCCGTCGACGGCATTCAGGAAACCTCCCACGGCAAGCTTGGCGACGTCGTAGGATTCTGCGGAGGCTTCCGTGTCGGGGTCAAGGTAGGTATGGTCCTTTCCTGCCGATTGGGCGATCATCTTCACGTAGGAGCGCTTGTGGATCATCTCGAGCTCCTCGTCGAGGGCGAACCGAGGCTTCACCTCCAGGAATTTCCCTGCCATCTCGGGACTTTCCAGCATCTTGTAGATGGATTCGAGCCGCTTGGGGGATTCGGGGTGGTAATGGCCCGTCTCGTGACGGAGGTACCGGTAATCCTTTACGATTCCAGTCGCCGAAGCCATAAGGAGCTCCCTTCGGGATGAGATGAAGAAAACCCTTACCATACAATACCTTAAAAATCAAAAGGATTCCCGCCCCGGAGGGGCCAAAAGCCTTGACATCGGGGGTGACACAATATATTTAGTCAGAATGTGGTTGCACGCGCAGCCAGCAGCCTGTTGCGGCGTAAGCGATCATAATGACAAGTAAAACGGATTCCCTGGTTTCTATATTCCTTACGCCCCGGTGTGAGGATTTTTAATTACGCAGGGTTCGAGGTGTCTGTCGTGTTCGGCATCGGCATGCAGGAACTCATCATCATCCTGGTTGTGGCCCTCATCTTCATCGGGCCCAAGAAGCTCCCCGACCTGGCCAAGGCGCTGGGCAAGGGGGTCGCCCAGTTCAAGGGCGCCATGGATGACGTGAAAGGCACCTTTGACGAGGGCATCAAGAAGGAAGTGAACCAGGTGAAGGATTCCCTTCTCGAGGACAAGAGCGACAAGGCACAGGCCGGCGAGGGGGACAAAAAAGAGGGCGCACCGCCTGATCCGTACGCTGTCGCGGAGGAAAAGAAGGAAAAACCGGCAACTCCGGCATGAGATGCGGGTTTTCCGCATGGCAACGAGCATGACTCTGGAACCCGGTAAGGGCTCCGGAGTCGATTTGTGTTGGAGCCCTCTCTTCCCCGACCCGATAGACCAAAGAGACAAAACGGACCAGACAGACCAGAATGACCGACCCCAAAAACGAAGACAAGATGCCTCTCACTTCTCACCTGGAGGAGCTGCGAAAGAGGATCGTCCGCATCCTGATCGCCGTCGGCGTGGCGTTTCTCGGGTGTTTTGCCTTCAAGGAGGAGATCTTCCGGATTGTCGCACTGCCGCTGATCAGCGTGCTTCCGCCCGGCACCCACATGGTCTACACGGGGCTTCCCGAGGCCTTTTTCACCTATATCAAGGTATCGCTCTACGCAGGCATCTTCGTCGCCAGCCCCGTTGTGCTCTACCAGGTCTGGAAGTTCATCTCGCCGGGCCTCTTCCCGAAGGAGAAGAAATTCGTAGCCCCTTTCGTGATTACCTCGACGCTGCTCTTCGTCGGCGGGGTGTGCTTCGGCTACTTCCTGGTGCTCCCTGGGGCTTACAAGTTCTTTCTGGAATTCACCACGGATTTCCTCAAGCCCATGCTCTCCATGCGGGAGTACCTCACGCTCACGCTGAAATTGCTGCTCGCCTTCGGGATCATCTTCGAGATCCCCGTCTTTCTCTTCTTCATGACGAAGATCGGCCTGGTGACGCCCCGCAAGCTCGCGCGGATGCGCCGCTATGCGATCGTGGTCTGCTTTATCGTGGCGGCCATCATCACGCCCACGCCGGACGCCTTCACGCAGTGCATGATGGCAATCCCCATGATCGTCCTCTACGAGGTCGGGATCCTCGTCTCCAAGCTCGCCGGCCGAAAGAAAGACGATGCCGACAGTGATCAGCCCCAATGAAACCGAATAACCGATCATCGCTGAAGAAAGCCATCGTCAAGCGGGCCCGGCGGAGCCGTGTTTTTCGCCGTCTCTTTTCCGCCATGATCGTCCTGGGGCTCCTGCTGCTCGTCGGCGCCGCGGGGGTTTTAGCCTACCTGGTCCATGAGTCGCCCAGCGTGGACACCTTGAAGGACTACCGGCCAAGCACGACGACGCGGATCTACTCCGACAAGAACGAGCTCGTGGACTCCTTCTTCGCCGAGGACCGGCAGGTCATCGCCATCGCCGAGGTCCCCGACGTGGTCATCAAGGCCTTCGTGGCCGGAGAGGATGCCCGCTTCTTCCAGCACGAGGGGCTCGATCTGGTCGGCATCCTGCGGGCCTTCGTCAAGAACATGGTCGCCGGTGAAATCGTCCAGGGCGGCAGCACCATCACCCAGCAGGTGGCCCGCTCGCTCTACCTCTCGCCGGAGCGGACCTTCATACGCAAGATCCGGGAGGCAATTCTCGCCTGGAAGATCGACCGCTACCTGAAAAAGCACGAAATCCTCGAGCTCTACCTCAACCACATCTACCTCGGCCACGGGGCCTACGGGATCGAGGCGGCCTCGCAGAGCTACTTCGGCAAGTCGAGCCGCAACCTGACGCTTTCCGAGGCTGCGATCCTGGCGGGGCTTCCCAAGGCGCCAAGCCGTTTCTCGCCCTACGTGAACATGGAGCGGGCACGCCAGCGGCAGGCCTACGTGCTGACCCGGATGCAGGAGGACGGCTACATCACGCAGGCAGCCCGGGACCATGCGATGAAGGACCCCGTCAAGCTCATCTCGTCCAAGCCCCGGGAAAAGATCGCCCCCTACTTCACGGAGAACGTGCGGCGCTACATCCTCGAGAAGTACGGCGCCGACGCCCTGTACCGGGAGGGTCTCGAGGTCTACACGACGATCAACGTGGAGATGCAGAAGGCCGCCAATGAGGCCGTCGAGCGGGGCCTCAAGGAGATGGAGACGCGGGAGAAATTCACGCCGGGCGAGCTCCAGGGGTCGCTTTTGTGCATGGACGTGCGCACCGGCGAGATCAAGGCCATGGTGGGGGGCCGCGACTACAAGAAGAGCGAGTTCAACCGGGCCACCCAGGCCAGGCGCCGGCCCGGGTCCTCCTTCAAGCCCTTCGTCTACACGGCCGCCTTCGACAAGGGAATGACGCCGGCCTCGGTCATCATCGATTCGCCCCTCATCTTCAACGACGCCGTCCGCGGCGAGTGGAAGCCCCAGAATTTCGAACACAAGTTTTTCGGCCCCACGACGCTTCGCACGGCCCTGACCCTGTCGCGCAACGTGGTCACCGTGAAGGTCCTCCAGGAGATCGGACTGGCCTACGCCATCGACTACGCCCACAACATGGGGATCAACTCGCCGCTCACCCGCGACCTCACGCTCGCGCTGGGGACCTCGACGGTCACGCTCCAGGAGATGATCCGCGGCTACGGTGTGCTTGCCAACAGCGGCAAACGGGTGGAGCCCTATTTTATCCGCAAGATCGTCGACCGGCGCGGCCACGTCCTCGAGGAGCAGGCGCCCCAGGTCGAGCAGGCCATCGACCCCCGCATCGCCTTTCTCACCACGTCGGTGCTGCAGAACGTCGTCCAGGAGGGAACGGGCGAGCGCGTGAAGGCCATCGGACGGCCCGTGGCCGGCAAGACCGGGACGACGGACGACTATTTCGACGCCTGGTTCATCGGCTTCTCGCCCTCGCTCGTGGCCGGCGTGTGGGTGGGATTCGACGCAGAGAAGACCATGGGACGCTCCGGCGTGGGCGGCCGGGCCGCGGCCCCCATCTGGCTCTACTTCATGGAGCAGGCCCTGGCGGGAAAGCCCGTGGAGGCCTTCACGGCCCCGGAGGGCGTCGTCTTCGCCCGTATCGACCCCAAAACGGGCCTTCTGGCCGGCCCGGGAACGAAGGACTCCGTCTTCGAGAGCTTCCTGGAAGGCACGGCGCCGAAGGATTATGCGCCGGCAACGAGCGAGGATGCCGGGGAAGGGGTCAAGCCCTAGCCGGCCGGGGACCGGCAGCCGCAAGCCACGAGGCAAAGAAAGAAAAAATCCTTGACAACGATCCGGTTTTATTGCATAAGGGGCCTCGTTTAACCAACCGGAGAGGATTCATGATCCGTCAGATTATCACGAGCATTCTGGTCGTCGTTGTCGTCGTCGTAGTACTGGCGGGGACCGCTGCTCGTACGTGCTGATGGAAACATAGAGCAAAACGAGCCGCGGCCCCCGAAAGACCGCGGCTTTTTCTTGTCGGAAAGCCGCAACGGAAAAACGTTCGCGGCTTTTTTAGCGTTATCATTATTATTCATCATCGGAGGAGGTAGTCCCGTGAAAATGAAAGGAACCCAGATCCTGATCGAGTGCCTGAAGGCGGAGGGAGTGGACGTCATGTTCGGATACCCGGGCGGATCCGTCATCGACATCTATGATGAGCTGTACCGCAGCAAATTCAAACACATCCTTGTCCGCCACGAACAGGCCGCCGTACACGCCGCCGACGGCTATGCCCGCGCAACGGGAAAGGTCGGCGTGGCGCTTGCCACCTCCGGCCCCGGCGCCACAAACACCGTGACGGGGATCGCCACGGCCAACATGGACTCCATCCCCATCGTCGTCTTCACGGGCCAGGTGCCCACGCACCTCATCGGCAACGACGCCTTCCAGGAGTGCGACATCACCGGCATCACCCGCCCCTGCACCAAGCACAACTATCTCGTTCGCAATCCCGACGAGCTCGCCAACACCATCCACGAGGCCTTCCACATCGCGCGCTCGGGCCGTCCCGGGCCGGTGCTTATCGATCTGCCGAAAAACGTCATCGCCGCGGAGGTGGACTACGATCCCGCGAAGATCAAGATCAACGCCACGAAGCTGTCTCTGCCGCCCAAGCCGTCCTCCAAGAAATACGTCCAGCTCCTGGAGATGCTGAGGGCCTCGAAACGGCCCCTGCTGCTGACGGGCGGAGGGATCCTGTTGGGCAAGGCATCGGATGAGCTGCGGGCCTTCGCCCGAAGGGCCAAGCTCCCGGTTACGTCAACCCTCATGGGCCTCGGCGCCTTTCCGGGTTCGGACCCGCTCTTTCTGGGCATGCCGGGCATGCACGGCACCTATTTCGCCAACATGGCCATCAGCCACTGCGATCTTCTCATCTGCATCGGGGCCCGCTTCGACGACCGCGTGACGGGCAAGATCGAAACCTTTGCGGCAAACGCCCAGGTCATCCACATCGACGTGGACCCCTCTTCGATCAACAAGAACATCGTCGTGGACCTCCCGATCGTGAGCGACGCGAAGAGCGCACTGGATAACATCAACCGGCTGCTCAAGGACAACAACTACACGGCGAGCGATGCGGAGCGCAAGGACTGGCTCGAACAGATCGAGTCCTGGAAGAAGAAGGCCCCGCTGAGCTATTGCCAGGACGGCAAGATCATCAAGCCCCAGTGCGTCATCGAAACGCTCCACGAGGTGACGAAGGGAAAGGCCATCATCACCACCGAGGTGGGCCAGAACCAGATGTGGGCCGCCCAGTTCTACAAGTACGACGACCCCAACACCTTCATCTCCTCGGGCGGTCTCGGGACGATGGGCTACGGCTTCCCGGCGGCGATGGGCGTCAAGCTCGCCTTCCCCGACCGGATCGTCGTGGACGTCGCCGGCGACGGCAGCATCCAGATGAACATCCAGGAGATGGCCACGTGCATGCAATACAATATCCCCGTTAAAATCGTGCTTCTCAATAACGGGTATCTCGGGATGGTGCGGCAGTGGCAGGAGCTCTTCTACGAAAAGCGATACTCCAACACGGACATGACCTTCCAGCCCGATTTTGTGAAGGTGGCCGAGGCCTACGGCTGGCAGGCCCTGCGGGCCACAAAACCCGACGAGATCCGGTCCGTTCTCGAGAAAGGGCTCTTCAGCGACAGGCCCTGCCTCATGGACTTCCAGGTGGCCCGCGAGGAGTGCGTCTATCCCATGGTGAGGCCGGGGGCCTGCATCAGCGAGATGACGCTGGGAACGAGGGAGATGACCAACTGACAGGGTCCAGGGTATAGGGTTCAGGGTACAGGGAAAGAAAAGACGGACCCGCCTTGCGGGTCCGTCTGGAAATCATATTAAAGGAAGGCGCGGAATCATGGACAAGAAAGAAAACGTCATATCCATCCTGGTCAACAACAAGCCCGACGTTCTGGCCCGCGTGGCGGGAACACTCGGCGGCAAGGGGTACAACATCGAGACGCTCTGCGTGGACGTCACGATCAACCCCGACGTCTCCAAGATCATCCTGACCACGATCGGCACGAAGGCGACCGTACAGAAGATCGAGGCGCAACTCGCGCGGCTCATCGACGTCATCAAGGTGGAGAACCTCACCGACGTGGAGACGGTCAAGCGGGAGCTGGCGCTGATCCGTATGGCCCTCACGGCGGACAGCAAGAGTGAGCTGATTCGGACAATCAACAAGCTCAACTGCAAGATCCTGACCTTCAACTCCGATCACTGCGTCCTGGAATACCGGGGGACGAAAGGCGAGGTCGACAAGGTCCTGGAGACCTTGAAGCCCCTCGGGATCGACGACATCGCCCGCACGGGCATCGCCGCGCTGGAGCGCAAGAACTGAAAACCGTGGCTAGTGGTTAGTGGCTTGTGTTTTGTGCCGGAAAAAAGCGGGGGATATTTGCCTTTTTTCTGGGCGTTGTAATCCCGGGCCACTTACAACGGCCGGTCACTGACGCAAAACTCCCGTCACTAAACACTAGACACGAACCACTAACCACAAAGCAAGAAGGAGGAACCATGTCAAAGCTCAATATCGGCGGGGTGGTCGAGGAGGTCATCACCTCTGAGGAGTTTACCCTGGAGAAGGCCCGCAAGGTTCTCAAGGATGAGGTCGTGGCCATTATCGGCTACGGCGTGCAGGGGCGCGGCCAGGCCCTGAACCTGCGCGACAACGGGATCAATGTCATCGTCGGCGAGGAGTACAACACGAAGAAGGCCATCGAAGAAGGGTGGGTCCCCGGCAAGAACCTCTTCCCGCTCATGGAGGCCGCCAAGCGGGGCACGATCCTCCAGTACCTCATGTCCGACGCCCAGCAGAAGTCCATGTGGCCCGAGCTGAAGCCGAATCTGACAAAAGGCAAGGCCCTTTACTTTTCCCACGGGTTCTCCATCGTTTACAAGGAGCAGACAGGCGTGATCCCGCCTGCCGACATCGACGTCATCCTCGTGGCCCCCAAGGGCGCCGGGCGAACCGTGCGTGACAATTACCTCGCAGGCAGCGGCATCAACTCGAGCTACGCCGTCTTCCAGGATGCGACGGGACGGGCCCTCGAGCGGACGCTCGCCGTCGGCGTGGCCATCGGGTCCGGATATCTCTTCCCGACGACCTTCCAGCACGAAGTGTGGAGCGACCTGACGGGCGAGCGCGGCGTGCTGATGGGTTGCCTGGCCGGCGTCCTCGAGGCCCAGTACAACGAGCTGCGCAAGCAGGGACACAGCCCCAGCGAGGCCTTCAACGAGACCGTGGAGGAGCTCACCCAGAGCCTCATGCCGCTGGTCGCCCAGAACGGGATGGACTGGATGTATGCCAACTGCAGCACCACGGCCCAGCGCGGGGCCCTGGACTGGAAGGACCGCTTCCGCGATGCCGTGGCGCCCGTTTTCAGCGAACTCTACGATCGCGTGAAGACCGGCAAGGAGACGGAGATCGTTCTGAGAGTCAACAGCGCGCCCGATTACCGGGAGAAGCTGCAGAAGGAGCTTGCCGCAATGCGCAACTCCGAGATGTGGCAGGCCGGCGCCGTGGTGCGGTCCCTGAGGCCGGAGCGCCGGAAGAAATAGAAGTTGAGAAGGTAAGCGGGTGAGAAGGTAATCGAACTCCCTTCCGATTCGTAAAGCAGGGAGGAAGAAAACCGTTCTTCCTCCCTTCCTCTTTATGGTAGAATCGCGAACCAGCACATTCAAAGGGAGGGAAACATGCGAAGCGACCTGATGAAAAAAGGCGTTGAGAGGGCGCCCCACCGGTCTCTCTTCAAGGCCATGGGCTACACCGACGAGGAGATCGCACGGCCCCTGATCGGGGTCGTCAACTCCTACAACGAGATCATCCCCGGGCACATCCACCTGCGCACCATCACCGAGCATGTGAAGGCGGGCATCCGCATGGCCGGCGGCACGCCCGTGGAGTTCCCCGCCATCGGCGTCTGCGACGGCATCGCCATGGGCCACGTGGGGATGAAGTACTCCCTGGCGAGCCGCGAGCTCATCGCCGACTCCGTCGAGGTCATGGCCATCGCCCACCCCTTCGACGGCCTCGTCTTCATCCCCAACTGCGACAAGATCATCCCGGGGATGCTCATGGCGGCCCTGAGGCTCAACATCCCCTCCATCTTCATCAGCGGCGGGCCCATGCTCGCCGGAAAACTCCGCGGCAAGCCGGTGGATCTCATCACCGTTTTCGAGGGCGTGGGCGCCGTCAAGTCGGGGAAGATGACGGCCAGGCAGCTCAAGGAGCTCGAGGACTGCGCCTGCCCGGGCTGCGGGTCCTGCTCCGGCATGTACACGGCCAACACGATGAACTGCATGACCGAGGCCCTCGGGATGGGGCTGCCGGGCAACGGGACCGTCCTGGCCGTTGACTCGGCGCGGATGCGCCTGGCCAAGGAGGCCGGCATGAAGATCATGGAGCTGCTGAAAAAGAACATCCGGCCCCGCGACATCGCAACGCTTGCGGCCTTCAAGAACGCCATCGCCGTGGACATGGCCCTGGGCGGCTCGACGAACACCGTGCTGCACCTGCCGGCCATCGCCCACGAGGCGGGCATCCGGCTCGACCTCGATCTCTTCAACCAGATCGGCGCGAAGACCCCCAACCTCTGCAAGCTGAGCCCCGCAGGGGCCCACCACATCGAGGATCTCGATGCGGCAGGCGGCGTCCAGGCCGTGATGAAGGAGATCAGCAAGCTCGGCGTGATCGACGAAAAGGCGATGACCGTCTCCGGCACCACGGTGGCGAAAAACCTCAAGGAGGCCCGCGTCTACGATTACTCGGTGATCCGCCCGATCAAGAACCCCTACAGCCCCGACGGCGGCCTTGCCATCATCAAGGGCAACCTCGCCCCCGAGGGCGGCGTCGTGAAGCGATCCGCCGTGAGCCCCGACATGCTGGTCAACGAGGGGCGCGCCCGCGTCTTCGACAGCGAGGATGACGCCATCGCGGCCATCCTGGGCGGCAAGATCAAGCCGGGCGACGTCATCGTCATCCGCTACGAAGGCCCCAAGGGCGGTCCCGGGATGCGCGAGATGCTCGCCCCCACCTCGGCGCTGGCCGGCATGGGCCTGGCCGAGTCGGTGGCGCTGCTCACCGACGGGCGCTTCAGCGGCGGCTCCCGCGGTGCGGCAATCGGGCACATCTCGCCCGAGGCGGCCGAGGGCGGCCCCATCGCGCTCGTCAAGGAAGGCGACCGCATCGCCATCGACATCCCGAAGCGCAAGATCGCCCTCCTGGTGAGCGCCGAGGAGATGAAGCGGCGCAAGAAGGCCTGGAAGCCCCCGAAGCCCAAGATCCAGTCGGGCTACCTCTCCCGGTACGCAAGCCTCGTCACCTCCGGGAGCACGGGCGCCATCCTGAAAGACCGAGTATGAGCATGAGAGAGGGGAGCCGATGAGGCTCCCCTCCTGTCTTTCTGCCAGTTCACCGTATCAGAGATCACGAAGTTAGGAAGTTAAGAAGCTAGGAAGAGCGGATGGGAAACCTTCTCGGCATTTGATTCATCCTGTAGTTTCCAAGCTTCCGCTCTTCCTAACTTCCGATCTTCGGTATTTCATCATGGTCTCTTCCGCCCTTCGAGCCATTGCCATTTCCATCACGGGGGTTCTCGCCTTGATGTTCTTCCTGCAGTCGAGGCTCGTCTATTTCCCCGACGGGCAGATCGTCGCCACGCCGCAGGACAGGGGCATGGCCTACGAGGAGGTCTCCTTCGATGCCGCCGACGGCGTGCAGCTTGCGGCCTGGTATGTGCCCGCCGAGGCCAACCGGGGGGTTGTTCTCTTCAGCCACGGCAACGGCGGCAACATCTCCTACAATCTCCCCTTCGTCGAGATCCTGCACCGCGTGGGGCTCTCCACATTCATCTACGATTACCGGGGCTACGGCCGCAGCAAAGGGAAACCCTCCGAAGAAGGGACCTACAGCGATGTGGCCGGGGCCTGGCGCTACCTGACGGAGAGCCGGAAGATCCCCGCCGGGCAGATCCTGCTCTACGGCCAGTCTCTCGGCGGCCCCATCGCCGCAAAACTCGCCCGGGAGAAAACGCCCGCCGCACTCATTCTCGATTCCTCCTTCACGAGCTTCGTCGACATCGCGGGCCACCACTACCCCTTCCTTCCCGTGCGGTGGCTGGCGCGCTTCGAGTACAACACGATCGAGCACGTCCGCAACGTCCGGTGCCCCGTGCTGGTCATCCACAGCGCCGACGACGAGATCACGCCCTTCAGCCAGGGTGTTGCGCTCTACGAGGCGGCGCCGGAGCCGAAGGCCTTCGTCAAGCTCAGGGGCGGGCACAACGATGCCCTGTTCCTTTCGGCCGGGCAATACCGGGAAGGGATCGA
>CAWEPT010000022.1:0-35008 GCA_963810965.1 uncultured delta proteobacterium
ATATCGACAGCAGGCTCTGGCTCCCCGCCCGTTTCGAGCGGTTCGATATGGCAGGCACCCCCCTGGAATTCACGATTTTCAGCAACTACAGGATCAATCCTGCCCTGGACGGGGCGTTCTTCGATTCCGGGTACCGGGATCCGGCCGCGGAACCCGTCCGGCCGTGAAGCAGGGGTCAGGGTCCAGGGTAAAGGGTTCAGGGTTGTAAAAGAAAAAAAACGGAAGGGAGATTTCATCATGGCGGACAAGTTGATCATCTACGGCAAGGTCGGCTGACCCTACACGGACAAGGCCAGGTCGGCCTATGGCGACAAGGCGGAGTATGTGGACGTGAAAAAGGATGCGGCGAGACTCCCCGAGATGCTGAAGCTCTCCGGCGGCAAGAGCGCCAGTCCCCGTCATCGTCGAGGCGGGGAAGGTGACGGTGGGATACGGCGGGACGTGAGACGTTTGATTGTTCGGCCGTGGGCCGAACAACAGTGACCGGTGATCCGTGGCCAGTGAAAGAAAGGATCAGGCAGCGCCTGAGTCTGCTCTCATTCTTTGTCTTGACCTTACCCTGTACCCTGGCCCCTATACCCTCTCTTTGTTATCCCTTGATGCACCCGACGGCGCGGAGCTTGGCCACTTTGCGCGACAGCCCCGCGCCGTGGACGACGTTGACGACCTCGTCGATGTCCTTGTAGGCCTCGGGGATCTCCTCGGCGAGAGTGCCCTTGGCGGCGGACATGACGAGGACCCCGCGGTCCTCCATCTCCCGGCGGATCGACCGGCCCTTGCTCGCCTTGATGGCGGCGGCCCGGCTCAGCACCCGCCCCGCACCGTGGCAGGTGCTCCCGAAGGTCTTTTCCATGGCCTTCTCGGTCCCCACGAGCACGTACGAACCCGTGCCCATGTCACCGGGGATCAGCACGGGCTGGCCCGTCTTGCGGAATTTCTGCGGAAGGGCCGGGTGCCCGGGCGGGAAGGCGCGGGTTGCCCCCTTGCGGTGGACGCAGAGGGTCATCTTCTTTCCGTCGACGACGTGCTCCTCGATCTTGGCGATGTTGTGGCAGACATCGTAGACAAGGCGCATGCCCAGCTCGCGGGGTCCCATGCCGAGCGCCTTCTCGAGGGCCTCGCCCGTCCAGTGCATGAGCATCTGCCGGTTCGCCCAGGCGTAGTTTGCCGCGCAGGCCATGGCCGAGAGGTACTGCTGCCCCTCGGTCGACTGGATATAGGCGCAGGCAAGCTGCCGGTCGGGAAGGTTGATCCCGATCTTGTCGACGTGCTTCACCAGCTTCGCCAGGTAGTCGTCGCAGACCTGGTGACCGAGGCCCCGGGAGCCGCTGTGAATCAAGACGGCCACCTGGCCGACTTCGATCCCCAGGGCCGAGGCCACATCCCTGTCGAAGATCTCCTCGACGATCTCCACCTCGAGAAAATGGTTGCCGGAGCCCAGGGTGCCCACCTGGTCCTTCCCCCGTTCGAGGGCCCTTTCGCTCACCGCCTCCGGGTCTGCCCCGGGCAGACACCCCCCGTCCTCCATGGACTCCAGGTCGCCCTGGGAGCCGTAGCCGTTTTTCACGGCCCACCGGGCCCCCTCGACAAGGACCCGCTTCTCGTCGCTGCGGGAGAGTTTCAGGGCCCCCCTGGAGCCGACGCCTGACGGCACATGCTGGAACAGCGCATTGACGATCTTCGCCATCTGCGGGCGGATCTCTTCCCGGCGGAGGTTTGTCGCCACGAGGCGGCAGCCGCAGTTGATGTCGTAACCAACACCCCCCGGCGAGACGATGCCGCCGTTGATATCAAAAGCGGCCACCCCGCCGATCGGAAAGCCATAACCCCAGTGCATATCCGGCATGGCAAGCGAGTGCGTCACGATCCCCGGCAGCTGGGCCACGTTGGCCACCTGCTTCGGGCTTTCGTCCTTCCCCATGGCCTTCATGAGCTTGTCGCTCGCGTAGATGATCCCCGGGACGCGCATGGCGCCCTCCCGCGGGATTTCCCACCGGTACTCGTCAATGCGTCGCAGCTTGAGTTCAGACATCGAAGATCACCCTTGCCGCCCAGCCATCAGGGGTCTTGCGCACCTGAGCCTGGTGGTAGGTCACGGCCTTGATTTCCTTGCAGATTTCGTGTTTCTGCCCGTCGAAGGGCTCGCCGCGGGCCTCCGCCTCGAGGGCTTTTTCATCGATCTTGATGACGCGGATTTCCTTCAGGAGCCATCGCTCGCCATTGTAGAGGTAGAGGATCTCCCGGAGGAAGTTGATGAGAAGATCCTCACGGCTGTCCCCTTCCACCAGGACCCGGCGGGTCTCGCGCGGCTCGACGCGGCCGAGGTCGGTGATGATGTCGAAGACGGCAAAGGCGGCGTTGGCAAACAGCACCTCTTCGCTTGCGCCCGTGATGGCAAGGCCGAGGTCGGCCGTGTGGTCGAAGGTGTTGTAAGGCTTCATAAAATCATTCTAGTGACAGCGGCATGCGTCTGTCAACGCCCGGATAACGACCGTTGTCTGCGATTTCGGAAATACCGGTCTTTCATCGTCAATTTTGTCAAGCAGGCCGTTTTCCTCCGGTTTTTCGCCGATCCCCGAAGGATTCCCCCGATTGCGGCCTTTTCAGTTTCGACATTTATTGCCGTTTTCGGCTTTTTACTCATGGCCGAAACAACAGGGGAAAACAGCAAATAACGCTTATATTTCAATTGGTTATATTTCATTTGGCCTCGCCGGCACGGAAGGTGCAATACCCATAGTCAACTCGTTCGACAGCGCGAGTGAAAATAGGAAACCGATAAAAGCGAAAAGAAGTAAACAAAGAAACAAACGATCTCCTCCAGGGAGGCGACTCTTGAAAGGGTCGTCTCCCTCCCCCCCTGCTAAAAAGAACCCCGTTGAAAAACGGGGTCTTTTTTTTGCAGAGGAAGGTCAAGGTCATCATATGTTCATGACCTTCATGCGATCCAGGATGTTCCGGATGACGGCCTCCTTGTGCTTGAGGGACCGGCGGAATTCCCGGTCATCGGTGTTGGCGATCTCAACGCGAAGGTCGTGGTAATATCGCTCGATAAAGGAGAGAAGCTCCTTCTCCTCTTCAGACGTCAGTTCCAGATTTCCCATGTCCTGTACCTCCTTTCACGGCGGACGTGTCGTCCTCAGGCCCCCTGTTTCTTTACCTGTTCCTTGGTTGCTCCGATGGGCCAGACGGGGAAGATCTCGAACATAAGGAGATTGATCCAGGCTGCCCGGCAGGCGATGAGCCCCACCGCATCGCAGTCGACTACGTAGATGGTCCGGCAGCCCTGGAGATCAAAGTACTCCGAGATCACCCGAACCTCCTTCGGCCACTCCCAGTTTGCCCGCTTGGTTCTGACCTCCCGTTCGTCCTGCGGATCCCAGGTGCAAATCATCATGAACAGCATATGACCACCTCCCGTTTTGACTTCTCCCCGGCACGGGCGCAGAGGGCGGCTTCTGAAAAGAGCCCCGCGCCCCGATGACGGGAAACCGTTTGCTGGTGAGTTGACCTTTTGTGACGCTGACGAGTGGAAAATACCGGGATTGAAACGCTGGGTTACGAAAGTGAGTTTGGAAAGGTGACTGCGGTGAAACGATGTAATTATTTATTACCGCCAAGCGGCCGGCAAGTCAACGAAAATCCGCCGGCTGGAGCTTAATCTCCCTCTCCCGGCGGAGAGGGTTGAGGCGAGGGTGAATGTCCCTTTCCTTATGGAAGGGTCGTCGAGTCATGATCAATCCTTGAAAATCTCGTTCAGGCGGTTCTGATTGAACCCCACGATGACCTCTTCGCCCACGACGATCACGGGAACACCGGTCTGGCCGGAGATGCGCACCATGTCCTCGAGGCCGCTTTTGTCGGTTGTCACGTCGACCTCTTTATAGCGGATTTTCTTGTCCCGAAACCAGGCCTTCGCCTTGTGGCACCAGGGGCACGTGGGTGTCGTGTAGACGGTGACCTCTGCGGGACGGACGCGGAACTCCTTCTTCTCCCCGGCGGGTCGTGCCTCGGGGCCCTTGTCCCCGGCTTCACCGACGACGGCCTGGGCAACCTCCATCTTTCCTTCGGGAGGATTCCCGGAGATGTGAACGACGCCCTGCTCGTCGACCCATCGGTAAAGGGTTGCAGCGTCGGAAAGGGTTGCAGTCGCCGAGACGCAAAGGGCGGCCGCGAGGATGAGGGCCATGGAGAAAAGGGCTTTTCGCATTCGGGGGACTCCTTCTTCATGATTGCCCGGGCAGGGCTTGACGCCTCGCCGGGACCCGTTCCTTACTACTATCGGTCCAGCCCATGGATATCCTTAATCCGCCCTCCTTTCAAGCGGTAATTTCCCATGGATGCGGACCCCTGCAGTGAGGATTTGACAAATGGGCCAAGTCAGACTATTAGTAGTCCCCTGCACTGCCGCCTGCCCGTACGGCCAAGGCGAAGGCAATTAAAAATAATTTCGGACGGAAAATCATCATGGAAGAAGAAAAAAGTTTCGCTGAACTCCTGGAGGCGGCGGACCGAATGCCGGTCCGGCTCAAGCCCGGGGAGAGCGTGGAAGCCGTGATCGCCAAGATCTCGACGGAATGGGTGTTCATCGACCTCGGAGGAAAAACGGAAGGGATCGTCGAGAAAAACGAGTTCCTCGACAAGGAAGGGCAGCTGACGGTGAAGGAGGGGGATACCGTCAAGGCCTATTTCCTCTCATCGCGGCATGGCGAGCGGATCTTCACGACGAGGGTCTCCGGGGACGCGGCCCGTCAGTATCTCGAAGAGGCCTGGCAGAACAGCATCCCCGTGGAAGGCATCGTGGAGAAAGAAATCAAAGGGGGGCTCGAGGTCCGGATCGCCGGGACCTTCCGGGCATTCTGCCCCTTCTCGCAGGCAGGCCTCGGCCGGGGAGGAACGGCAGCGACCATCCTGGGGCAGCGGCTTCCCTTCATCGTCATCGAGTACGGCGAAGGGGGTCGGAAGCTCATCGTTTCGCGGCGCAGGATCCTCGAAGAGGAAGAGCGCCAGAGAAAGGAAGCCATCAAGGGAACACTCCAGGCGGGCATGAAGGTGACGGGAACGGTCAGGTCCGTTCGAGATTTCGGCGCCTTCATCGACATCGGCGGCATCGAGGCGCTGCTTCCCATCTCGGAGGTCAGCTGGGGGCGGATTGAGGACATCCGCGAGCGCTTCACCGCAGGCCAGACCGTCGAAGCGGTCATCCTCAACCTCGACTGGGTCAAAGACCGCATCACCTTGAGCATAAAGGAAACGCTCCCGGACCCCTGGGAAAACGTGGAGACGAGATACCCCGAGGGCTCCCGCCACCAGGGGACCGTCGCGCGGCTGGCCGACTTCGGGGCCTTTATCACCCTGGAGGCCGGCATCGACGGCCTCATCCCCATCTCCAGGCTGTCGAAAGGCAAGAAGATCCGTCATCCGCGGGAGGTCCTCGTTCAGGGCGACACGATCGAGGTCGTGGTGGAATCGACGGACAGGGAAAAGCGGCGCCTGTCTCTCTCCCCGGTGGCACCCGAGGAGGAGCGGGAGGACTCCTACAGTCCCTATCTCCAGAAGGGCGCCCGCAGTTTCGGCTCCCTGGGGGACATGATGAACAAAAAATCCCCGAAAGACAAGAATTCCTGATCGGGAAAGGTCGACCCGGCCAAAGAGGGATCTAGGCTGTGAATCTGGACGCGATCCTCGGGCATCTCGGCGCGGTGATTCTCATCACGGTCTTCGTCCTTTTCATTTTCGCCCTCGCCTTGCGCGAGAGCCGGAGAATAAGGGCCCGCCAGGCGGTCCTGGAAGCCCTCGACGAGGAGCTCGGGGCTCTCCGGCAGAAGATCTCCATCGCAACGACGCCGGAAGTCCCCGGAAAAAGAGTGGCCAGGGAGCTTGGCGCCGTCACCGCCGAAGGGGCGGCGGGTGCGGGCTTTCAACGCGTGGCGGAGAAAAGGGCCCTCCTGATTCTCTTGCAAAGGGCCCTGGCGCTGGGGGCCGATGCCGTCGTCAACGTCCGCCACGAAGGGCTCGTCCCGGGCAAAGACCCAGTTGAAGATCGGCCGGGTGACCCTGGCCGGCACGGCCGTCAAGCTTGCCGAATGAGGGGCGGCCGCTCCCATCCTTGCGAAAACAGACGACTTTTGGTACACTTCGTGCAAATCATTCTCTCCATGAAAGACAGGCTCGTTTCTCGAGCGCGACGCCGGCGTTCCTCATCACTTCTTTTTCGTGCGACTTCCGTTCGGTAAACCCCGCGACATCATCGAGGGAGAACGAGTCCGATAAACGGAAAAAGCCATACTATTCTCGTAGTTTAAAATCATACTGGCGTCGTATTGCAAAACTGGACGGGTCTGTTATCGTAGGAAATGCTCAAACAGAAATCCCCGCACCCCCGGGCCTCCACGAACACCGGGAGAGGCTTCTGGCAGGTGCGGCGGCCCTGTTTCCGGGGGATGGCCCGAAAGGGTCCGGCTCAAATGTTTCGGATGAACAGGAAGTACCCAAGGTGAGAATGCCATGAAACACCCGCGTTTCAACATCAGTCTCTATGTGCTCGTCCCCATCATCTTCGGGGGGATTGCCCTTCTTTCCGTCATCACGACGCACCAGATCCTGAAATACACGAGGCTCATCCCCGACCCGGAACTCTACCTGAAATGGTGGGGCCTGGGAATCGGGGTCTTCGCCTTTTCGTGCGCGCTTCTCATCACGTGGCTTATGTTGAAGCCCATGAAGAGTTTCATTGCCAAGATGAATCTCATCCCTGCCGTGTCGAGACAGGCGAGGGGAAAAAAGCAGGGCAAAGGCGATGATATCAAGGAATTCAATGCCGTGTTCGAGCAGGTGAGCGATCTGCTCAGCAAGGTGGAGGGCAAGGTCCTGTTCCCGGAATTCATCGGCCAGAGCAAGCGCGTCCGGATCCTCTTCAACCAGATCATGATGATCAAGCCCGAAGACCGCACCGTGCTCCTCCTGGGCGAGACGGGGACGGGCAAGTCGCTTCTGGCGAAGACCTTCCACAATTTTGCCGCGAAAAACGAGCCCTTCGTCATCGTCAACTGCGAGGGCATGGCCGAGCAGGTCCTGGAGACCGAACTGTTCGGCTACGAGAAGGGGTCCTTTACGGGCGCCACGAGCCGCAAGGTCGGCAAGTTCGAAGAGGCGGGCCACGGCACGCTCTTCCTCCACCAGGTGCACGAGCTGTCACTGAACCTTCAGGCGCGCCTGCTGAGGGTCCTCGAGACCGGGGAATTCCAGCGGATCGGAAGCCGGGAGAAGATCGCGCTGGGCGCACGGGTGATGGCGGCCACCGACAAGGACATCCGCGGAATGATCAAGGAAGGGACCTTCCGGGATGATCTCTACTATCGTCTCAACGTGGTCACCCTCTATATGCCGCCGCTGAGGGAGCGCAAGGAAGACATCCCGCTGCTGGTCGACTACTTCATCCAGCTCATCAACCAGGAATTCCGCAAGAACATCCTCGGCGTCACCCGGGAGGTGATGGACCGCTTCGTCGAGTACACCTGGCCGGGTAACGTGGCGGAACTGGAGAAGATCCTCCTGAGGGCCGCATCGGTGGCCAAGGAGCAGACCCTGATCGAGGGCGATTTCCCCGACTTCATCGCCGAGATCGAAACCAGGAAGGCCGAGTCGCTGGACCTGGAGGTCGTCGACGGGCAGTGGAAGAGGCTGGGCGAGCTCCTCCTGGAGGCGCACCTTCTCGACGAGCTGCAGCTCGAGGAGGCCCTGGCAGCCCAGCGCTACACGGGCCTGCGGCTCGGCAAGCTTCTCGTCCAGCAGGGGTTCCTCCGGGATTCGCAGATCGTGGACATCCTCAGTCGCCAGCTTCGGATCGAGCGTTACCTGCCCGACAAGTACCCTGTCGATCTGAGCCTCTCGAGGCTCCTCCCCATGGATTTCGCCCGGAAACACCAGGCGGCTCCCTTGAGAAAGACAACCCGCCACCTCGTCGTGGCCATGCCGGATCCGACCAACCGCTATGCCCTCGACCTGCTGAGGATGCAGTCGGAGGAAGGGGTGGAACCGGTCATCTGCACGGAGCGCGAGTTCGACCGGCTCATGGGCCTCATCTACGACATGCCCTCGGGAAGCTATTCCTCCGAGGCCCGCCCCCGGGCTGCGGCCCAGGAGTTTGGGTCGTCTGCCAGGGCCGAGGCCCGTCCCCAGCCGGCACCTGCAGCGCCTGTTCAGGAAAACGGAGCCCCGGCCGACCGGCTTCTCGAAACGCTGCTTGTCCAGGCTGTTCGCGAGGGGGCAACGGATATCCACATCACCCCCCAGACGAAGAACGTCCGGGTGCGGTTCCGGGTCAACGGAAAGACCCATGACCTGCCCGACCTGCCGAAATCGATGTCCCTCCCGGTGATCTCCTGGGTCAAGGATATCGCCAACATCGACAGCAGCATCCGGGGTATTCCCCAGGAAGGCCGGTTCGTCGAACGGGTAGGCGAGAGGGAGCTGAGCGTGCTCGTCTCCACCATCCCGGGCGTCAACGGCGAGAACCTGATCCTTCACCTGACGGATCTGAGCGCCAACTCCTTCGGCCTGGAGCAGCTGGGACTCTCCCCGAAGGACCTGGACAGCCTCTCTTCCGTTCTGGAAAAGCCGCAGGGGCTCATCCTCGTGTCGGGGCCCGAGGGAAGCGGCAAAAGCACCACCCTCTACACCCTGCTGCGCATGATGGTCAAGCCCGATACGGAGATCTTCACCCTGGAGGACTCCGTCAAGCACCCCCTGGCGGGAGTGACCCAGATCGAGTTCAACCGCAAAGCCGGTCTGACCCTTGCGGGCAATCTCCGGCTCATCCTGAAGCAGGACCCCGACGTGGTCTACCTCAAGGAGATCCGCGACGCCGAAACGGCGGCGCTCGCCGTGCAGACGGCCCTCTCCAGCCGCCGTTTCCTGAGCACGATCCAGTCGCCCGATGCGGCAGGCGTCATCCCCCGCCTCCTCGAAATGGGCGTGGAGCGCTTCCCCGTGGCCTCCGCCCTGTCGGCGTCGATCGGACAGCGGCTCGTGCGGACGATCTGCCCCGCCTGCCGTGAGCCCTACGAACCAACGGAACAGGTCCTGGCCTCCCTGGGGCTCGAATCGATGGCGGGCGGACGATTCTTCCGGGGCGCGGGGTGTCCCGCCTGCAAGAACACGGGATTCAAGGGGCACACCGCCCTCTTCGAGGTCCTCGTGAACAACAACGGGATCCAGGAGATGATCCTGAAGGGAGCCGGCGCCGCCGAGATCAGCGCCGCCGCCGAGCGGGACGGCACGTTCCGAAGCCTGAAACAGGATGCCGTCAACAAGGTGCTCCAGGGGGTTATCAGCCTCGAGGACGCCGTGACGGCGGTGATGATCTGAGGCGCATCAGCCGATAGCGATGGAAGACAAAAGGCAGGGTCGACGGACCCTGCCTTTCGTTATTTCCGTGGGGTGAGCTGCCTCAGGTGTAGGTCAACACCTTTTCGATCTCGTTCATGACCTCGATGGGGGTGACGGGCTTTGCCAGGATGGGGTGCCCGTGAATCCGGCCGAGGCGATCGTCCACCTCGGCTTTCTTGATCGCGGCCGTGATGAAGATGATGGGGATGTTCCGGGTCGCTTCGTCGTCGAGGAGATACTCGGCTGCTTCCGTGCCGTCCATGTCGGGCATCATGAGATCCATCAGGATCACATCGGGCTTCTCGATCTGGGCGTAGCGGACTCCCATCCTCGCGTCGGTGAAGACCGTCACTTCGTATCTGCCCGATTTTTCGAGGTATTCCTTCATGAGCCGGCAGATTTCCTTGTTGTCGTCGATCATGAGCACTTTGGGTCGCTGGGTCATGACTCCTCCCCTTGCTATCGGAGCTCGCGCAGCTGTCGATTCTTTCAGATTCATATCGCACCTTTCAATCCGGGATTGAAGATTTCGCCCCGCCAGGGCGCCGGGAACTCGGAAACTCAATGAATCGTTCTGTCTGTTCCGTTGCTCACTCACCCTGCAGCGATTTGCAAGGATACGCTTACACGTGTTTCCACCGTGCAGATTAGCAATATCCGTACCACGCCTTTCACCCTTTTTCCCGGTTACGCTAAAGTTTTCCGCCGAGCTGACGATATAAGGATTGACGAGCCTGAAAAGGGCAAACCATCCGAAAGGATGGGGCGCAAAGCCTCCGGCCTACGTCCCGCTTGCGCGGGATAGGGTTGCAGGGCTGCCAGGCGAGCCGAGCACCCTCCGGATCCGGAGTACCGGACCCGGGGGCTGTCTTTGGCACCCCGCCGCGGGTCCCCTCATCGCTTCCCGGATGCCCTTTTCCCGTCACCGCCACCCGCACAACCGCTCAGGCGCGAACAAAAGGGCTTTTCAGGCGGTTCTGATTGAACCCCACGATGACTTCTTCGCCCACGACGATCACGGGAACACCGGTCTGGCCGGAGATGCGCACCATGTCCTCGAGGCCGCTTTTGTCGGTTGTCACGTCGACCTCTTTATAGCGGATTTTCTTGTCCCGAAACCAGGCCTTCGCCTTGTGGCACCAGGGGCACGTGGGTGTCGTGTAGACGGTGACCTCTGCGGGACGGACGCGGAACTCCTTCTTCTCCCCGGCGGGTCGTGCCTCGGGGCCCTTGTCCCCGGCCTCACCGACGACGGCCTGGGCAACCTCCATCTTTCCTTCGGGAGGATTCCCGGAGATGTGAACGACGCCCTGCTCGTCGACCCATCGGTAAAGGGTTGCAGCGTCGGAAAGGGTTGCCGTCGCCGAGACGCAAAGGGCGGCCGCGAGGATGAGGGCCATGGAGAAAAGGGCTTTTCGCATTCGGGGGACTCCTTCTTCATGATTGCCCGGGCAGGGCTTGACGCCTCGCCGGGATTCGTTCCTTATTACTATCGGTCCAGCCCATGGATATCCTTAATCCGCCCTGCTTTCAAGCGGTAATTTCCCATGGATGCGGACCCCTGCAGTGAGGATTTGACAAATGGGCCAAGTCAGACTATTAGTAGTTCCCTGCACTGCCGCCTGCCCGTACGGCCAAGGCGAAGGCAATTAAAAATAATTTCGGACGGAAAATCATCATGGAAGAAGAAAAAAGTTTCGCTGAACTCCTGGATGCGGCGGACCGAATGCCGGTCCGGCTCAAGCCCGGGGAAAGCGTGGAAGCCGTGATCGCCAAGATCTCTACGGAATGGGTGTTCATCGACCTTGGAGGAAAAACGGAAGGGATCGTCGAAAAAAACGAGTTCCTCGACAAGGAAGGGCAGCTGACGGTGAAGGAGGGGGATACCGTCAAGGCCTATTTCCTCTCATCGCGGCATGGCGAGCGGATCTTCACGACGAGGGTCTCCGGGGACGCGGCCCGTCAGTATCTCGAAGAGGCCTGGCAGAACAGCATCCCCGTGGAAGGCATCGTGGAGAAAGAAATCAAAGGGGGGCTCGAGGTCCGGATCGCAGGGACCTTCCGGGCATTCTGCCCCTTCTCGCAGGCAGGCCTCGGCCGGGGAGGAACGGCAGCGACCATCCTGGGGCAGCGGCTTCCCTTCATCGTCATCGAGTACGGCGAAGGGGGTCGGAAGCTCATCGTTTCGCGGCGCAGGATCCTCGAAGAGGAAGAGCGCCAGAGAAAGGAAGCCATCAAGGGAACACTCCAGGCGGGCATGAAGGTGACGGGAACGGTCAGGTCCGTCCGAGATTTCGGCGCCTTCATCGACATCGGCGGCATCGAGGCGCTGCTTCCCATCTCGGAGGTCAGCTGGGGGCGGATTGAGGACATCCGCGAGCGCTTCACCGCAGGCCAGACCGTCGAAGCGGTCATCCTCAACCTCGACTGGGTCAAAGACCGCATCACCTTGAGCATAAAAGAAACGCTCCCGGACCCCTGGGAAAACGTGGAGACGAGATACCCCGAGGGCTCCCGCCACCAGGGGACCGTCGCGCGGCTGGCCGACTTCGGGGCCTTTATCACCCTGGAGGCAGGCATCGACGGCCTCATCCCCATCTCCAGGCTGTCGAAAGGCAAGAAGATCCGTCACCCGCGGGAGGTCCTTGTTCAGGGCGACACGATCGAGGTCGTGGTGGAATCGACGGACAGGGAAAAGCGGCGCCTGTCTCTCTCCCCGGTGGCACCCGAGGAGGAGCGGGAGGACTCCTACAGTCCCTATCTCCAGAAGGGCGCCCGCAGTTTCGGCTCCCTGGGGGACATGATGAACAAGAAATCCCCGAAAGACAAGAATTCCTGATCGGGAAAGGTCGACCCGGCCAAAGAGGGATCTAGGCTGTGAATCTGGACGCGATCCTCGGACATCTCGGCGCGGTGATTCTCATCACGGTCTTCGTCCTTTTCATTTTCGCCCTCGCCTTGCGCGAGAGCCGGAGAATAAGGGCCCGCCAGGCCGTCCTGGAAGCCCTCGACGAGGAGCTCGGGGCTCTCCGGCAGAAGATCTCCATCGCAACGACGCCGGAAGTCCCCGGAAAAAGAGTGGCCAGGGAGCTTGGCGCCGTCACCGCCGAAGGGGCAGCGGGGGCGGGCTTTCAACGCGTGGCGGAGAAAAGGGCCCTCCTGATTCTCTTGCAAAGGGCCCTGGCGCTGGGGGCCGATGCCGTCGTCAACGTCCGCCACGAAGGGCTCGTCCCGGGTAAAGACCAGTTGAAGATCGGCCGGGTGACCCTGGCCGGCACGGCCGTCAAGCTTGCCGAATGAGGGGCGGCCGCTTCCATCCTTGCGAAAACAGACGCCTTTTGGTACACTTCGTGCAAATCATTCTCTCCATGAAAGACAGGCTCGTTTCTCGAGCGCGACGCCGGCGTTCCTCATCACTTCTTTTTCGTGCGACTTCCGTTCGGTAAACCCCGCGACATCATCGAGGGAGAACGAGTCCGATTAACGGAAAAAGACATACTATTCTCGTAGTTTAAAATCATACTGGCGTCGTATTGCAAAACTGGACGGGTCTGTTATCGTAGGAAATGCTCAAACAGAAATCCCCGCACCCCCGGGCCTCCACGAACACCGGGAGAGGCCTCTGGCAGGTGCGGCGGACCTGTTTCCGGGGGATGGCCCTAAAGGGTCCGGCTCAAATGTTTCGGATGAACAGGAAGTACCCAAGGTGAGAATGCCATGAAACACCCGCGTTTCAACATCAGTCTCTATGTGCTCGTCCCCATCATCTTCGGGGGGATTGCCCTTCTTTCCGTCATCACGACGCACCAGATCCTGAAATACACGAGGCTCATCCCCGACCCGGAACTCTACCTGAAATGGTGGGGCCTGGGAATCGGGGTCTTCGCCTTTTCGTGCGCGCTTCTCATCACGTGGCTTATGTTGAAGCCCATGAAGAGTTTCATTGCCAAGATGAATCTCATCCCCGCCGTGTCGAGACAGGCGAGGGGGAAAAAGCAGGGCAAAGGCGATGATATCAAGGAATTCAATGCCGTGTTCGAACAGGTGAGCGATCTGCTCAGCAAGGTGGAGGGCAAGGTCCTGTTCCCGGAATTCATCGGCCAGAGCAAGCGCGTCCGGATTCTCTTCAACCAGATCATGATGATCAAGCCCGAAGACCGCACCGTGCTCCTCCTGGGCGAGACGGGGACGGGCAAGTCGCTTCTGGCGAAGACCTTCCACAATTTTGCCGCGAAAAACGAGCCCTTCGTCATCGTCAACTGCGAGGGCATGGCCGAGCAGGTCCTGGAGACCGAACTGTTCGGTTACGAGAAGGGGTCCTTTACGGGCGCCACGAGCCGCAAGGTCGGCAAGTTCGAAGAGGCGGGCCTCGGCACGCTCTTCCTCCACCAGGTGCACGAGCTGTCACTGAACCTTCAGGCGCGCCTGCTGAGGGTCCTCGAGACCGGTGAATTCCAGCGGATCGGAAGCCGGGAGAAGATCGCGCTGGACGCGCGGGTGATGGCGGCCACCGACAAGGACATCCGCGGAATGATCAAGGAAGGGACCTTCCGGGATGATCTCTACTATCGTCTCAACGTGGTCACCCTCTATATGCCGCCGCTGAGGGATCGCAAGGAAGACCTCCCGCTGCTGGTCGACTACTTCATCCAGCTCATCAACCAGGAATTCCGCAAAAACATCCTCGGCGTAACCCGGGACGTAATGGACCGCTTCGTCGAGTACACCTGGCCGGGTAACGTGGCCGAACTGGAGAAGATCCTCCTGAGGGCCGCATCGGTGGCCAAGGAGCAGACCCTGATCGAGGGCGATTTCCCCGACTTCATCGCCGAGATCGAAACCAGGAAGGCCGAGTCGATGGACCTGGAGGTCGTCGACGGGCAGTGGAAGAGGCTGGGCGAGCTCCTCCTGGAGGCGCGCCTTCTCGACGAGCTGCAGCTCGAGGAGGCCCTGGCGGCGCAGCGCTACACGGGCCTGCGGCTCGGCAAGCTTCTCGTCCAGCAGGGGTTCCTCCGGGACTCGCAGATCGTGGACATCCTCAGCCGCCAGCTTCGGATCGAGCGTTACCTGCCCGACAAGTACCCTGTCGATCTGAGCCTCTCGAGGCTCCTCCCCATGGATTTCGCCCGCAAACACCAGGCGGCTCCCTTGAGAAAAACAACCCGCCACCTCGTTGTGGCCATGCCGGATCCGACCAACCGCTATGCCCTCGACCTGCTGAGGATGCAGTCGGAGGAAGGGGTGGAACCGGTCATCTGCACGGAGCGCGAGTTCGACCGGCTCATGGGCCTCATCTACGAAATGCCCTCGGGAAGCTATTCCTCCGAGGCCCGCCCCCGGGCTGCGGCCCAGGAGTTTGGTCCGTCTGCCAGGGCCGAGGCCCGTCCCCAGCCGGACACCTGCAGCGCCTGCTCAGGAAAACGGAGCCCCGGCCGACCGGCTTCTCGAAACGCTGCTTGTCCAGGCTGTTCGCGAGGGGGCAACGGATATCCACATCACCCCCCAGGCGAAGAACGTCCGGGTGCGGTTCCGGGTCAACGGAAAGACCCATGACCTGCCCGACCTGCCGAAATCGATGTCCCTCCCGGTGATCTCCTGGGTCAAGGATATCGCCAACATCGACAGCAGCATCCGGGGTATTCCCCAGGAAGGCCGGTTCGTCGAACGGGTAGGCGAGAGGGAGCTGAGCGTGCTCGTCTCCACCATCCCGGGCGTCAACGGCGAGAACCTGATCCTTCACCTGACGGATCTGAGCGCAAACTCCTTCGGCCTGGAGCAGCTGGGACTCTCCCCGAAGGACCTGGACAGCCTCTCTTCCGTTCTGGAAAAGCCGCAGGGGCTCATCCTCGTGTCGGGGCCCGAGGGAAGCGGCAAAAGCACCACCCTCTACACCCTGCTGCGCATGATGGTCAAGCCCGATACGGAAATCTTCACCCTGGAGGACTCCGTCAAGCACCCCCTGGCGGGAGTGACCCAGATCGAGTTCAACCGCAAAGCCGGTCTGACCCTTGCGGGCAATCTCCGGCTCATCCTGAAGCAGGACCCCGACGTGGTCTACCTCAAGGAGATCCGCGACGCCGAAACAGCGGCGCTCGCCGTGCAGACGGCCCTCTCCAGCCGCCGTTTCCTGAGCACGATCCAGTCGGCCGATGCGGCAGGCGTCATCCCCCGCCTCCTCGAAATGGGCGTGGAACGCTTCCCCGTGGCCTCCGCCCTGTCGGCGTCGATCGGACAGCGGCTCGTGCGGACGATCTGCCCCGCCTGCCGTGAGCCCTACGAACCAACGGAACAGGTCCTGGCCTCCCTGGGGCTCGAATCGATGGCGGGCGGACGCTTTTTCCGGGGCGCTGGGTGTCCCGCCTGCAAGAACACGGGATTCAAGGGGCACACCGCCCTCTTCGAAGTCCTCGTGAACAACAACGGGATCCATGAGATGATCCTGAAGGGAGCCGGCGCCGCCGAGATCAGCGACGCCGCCGAGCGGGACGGCACGTTCCGAAGCCTGAAACAGGATGCCGTCAACAAGGTGCTCCAGGGGGTTATCTGCCTCGAGGACGCCGTGACGGCGGTGATGATCTGAGGCGCATCAGCCGATAGCGATGGAAGAAAAAAGGCAGGGTCGACGGACCCTGCCTTTCGTTATTGCAGTGGGGTGAGCTGCCTCAGGCGTAGGTCAACACCTTTTCGATCTCGTTCATGACCTCGATGGGGGTGACGGGCTTTGCCAGGATGGGGTGCCCGTGAATCCGGCCGAGGCGATCGTCCACCTCGGCTTTCTTGATCGCAGCCGTGATGAAGATGATGGGGATGTTCCGGGTCGCTTCGTCGTCGAGGAGATACTCGGCTGCTTCCGTGCCGTCCATGTCGGGCATCATGAGATCCATCAGGATCACATCGGGCTTCTCGATCTGGGCGTAGCGGACTCCCATTCTCGCATCGGTGAAGACCGTCACTTCGTATCTTCCCGATTTTTCGAGGTATTCCTTCATGAGCCGGCAGATTTCCTTGTTGTCGTCGATCATGAGCACTTTGGGTCGCTGGGTCATGACTCCTCCCCTTGCTATCGGAGCTCGCGCAGCTGTCGATTCTTTCAGATTCATATCGCACCTTTAATCCGGGATTGAAAATTCGCCTCGCCAGGGCGCCGGGAACTCGGAAACGCAATGAATCGTTCTGTCTGTTCCGTTGCTCACTCACCCTGCAGCGATGTGCAAGGATACGCTTACACGTGTTTCCACCGTGCAGATTAGCAATATCCGTACCACGCCTTTCACCCTTTTTCCCGGTTACGCTAAAGTTTTCCGCCGAGCTGACGATATAAGGATTGACGAGCCTGAAAAGGGCAAACCATCCGAAAGGATGGGGCGCAAAGCCTCCGGCCTACGTCCCGCTTGCGCGGGATAGGGTTGCAGGGCTGCCAGGCGAGCCGAGCATCCTCCGGATCCGGAGTACCGGACCCGGGGGCTGTTTTTGGCACCCCGCCTCGGGTCCCCCCATTGCTTCCCGGATGCCCTTTTCCCGTCACCGCCACCCGCACAACCGCTCAGGAATGAGCCGCTGAGCGCCTCAGGAGGGAAGCCATGAAAGCCCGTCATCTCGTCATCGCCGTCGTCCTTTTCGTCCTGCTGGCCGGGTCGGCCGCTTTTGCCCACGACCCCGCCCCAGTGGGTCAAGCAGTTCGGCTCGGCCCAGATCGATCACGCCAAGGACCTCGTCACGGATCCCGCCGGAAACGTCTACGTGGCCGGCACAACCCATGGCGCGATCGACGCAGCGACACAGCTCGGGCCCGAACACGAACAAGGGCGGGACGGATGCCTTCGTGGCCAAGTTCGACCCCCAGGGGGCGCTCCTCTGGGTCACCCAGTTCGGCTCGGGGGCGGATGATTTCATCGAGGGGATCACCCTCGACAGCATACGGCCTCTTCCTCTATGTCGCGGGCTGGACGAAGGGGAGCATGCCCGGCGGCGCCGAGCAGCCAGCGCCCGCCGGAGAATACACAACGCCGGCCGTGCCGATGTCTTCGTGGCAAAGATTCACACCGAGCGGGACGATCCGCTGGATCAGGCAGTTCGGCACCGCCAAGGATGATTTCGCCTACGGGGTAGCCACCGACCGCAGCGGCCTGGTCTATGTGGTCGGGTCGACGACGGGCGCCTCGACGGCGTAACGGACCCCGGCGCAAACAGCGATGCCTTCCTCATGCAACTCAGCGCCACGGGGATTGGATATGCACATCAACCAGTTCAACGTCGCATCGGCCCCCTGGACACCTATGCCTACGGCGTGGCCGTCGATCTAGCAGCACGCCTATGACTACATCTATGTCACGGGCCTGGTCCAGGGCAATGAAAACGGATCGCTCTTCGTCGCCAAGTTCGACGCCTGTGTGCCCGCCGAGCTTAGAAGAGCTCGTGACGCTGGGCGGGCCCGCAACAACGGAAGCGATAGCGACATCGGCTGGGCCATCACCGTGGACAGCAAGCGGGAACGTCATCGTCGCCGGCTCGACCCTGGGGGCCTTCGACGGGAACGCCTCGGTCGGGCGGCGAGGACATCGTCGTCGTCAAGATCACATCGCAGACCTCAGCAAGCTGTCTGGTCCCACCAGTACGGCACGACGACGAATGACGTCGCCTACGGGGTCGCCGTCGATGCCGAGGGAAGCATCTACGTCACCGGAATCACCGGCTACCCCAGCGGCCCGGGTCTCGACGGGCAGGCGCATCTGGGCGACTCCGACATCTTCCTGACCCGCTTCGCGCCGGACGGCCGGAAAGCTCTTCACCCGGCAGGTCGGCACGGCAAGCCCAGGACTGGGCCTACGGGATCGCCGTCGACCCCTCGGGCAACGTCTACCTTGCCGGCGCCACGGAAGGCGCGATGGGGGATCAGGGTTTCGGCCTCATCGATGCCGTCCTGATCAAGTACGGCAAGTGACGGGCCCGTGCCGCCCCGGCCCGCGCCGCGCCCCGTGACGGAATTCTTCATCAACGGCATCGTCAGGGAGCTTCCCTCCGGCTCGGCGCTGGAGAGCGTCAGCGTCACCGTGAAGGACGAGCTCGGGCAAGTCGTGGCAAGGGATTACCTCACCGGCTCGGCGGGACAGTTCGCCTGGAAGGTTCCCAAGGCAGGCAGGTATTTCATCCACAAACTCAAGATCGGCTACAAGGCCCAGGTGGACCCCGACGAGGTCGACGGTGACCGAGGAAGCCCCGACGGCGACCCTGGTTTCCACCATGGAAAAAATCGTCGTCAAGACGCAGATGTCCTTCCGCAAGGGCTACAACACCGTCCGGTTCACGAAGCTTCCCGCCGGGGACCGATCCGTCAACGCCGTCTTCGGACAGTACGCGGGCAACCCCTACGTGGGCCTCATCTTCAGCTTCGATCGGCCGATGCAGTATCTCCTGCTGCTCGGGCACAGGACCGTCGGAAACCTCAAGACCCTGGAATCCGGCCGCAGCTACATGATCTACACGAGCAGGGCCTTCACGATCGACACGACGTACTGGGTCGGCCGGAGGTGTCCCCGCCACGGCCCTCCCCTCGACGAAATACCGCGGCAAGGTTTCGTACTGAGCCGAAACAAGAAACCCGCCGGATGTCATCCGGCGGGTTTCTTTATAGAACGTTTTTCCCTCTTCACTCAGACACTTCTACACTTCGTCACTTATGCACTTCTTCTAGGCCTGTGGCGGGTTTTCTTTTTCCTGGGTTGGCGGAGGCTCCGGCGGCAACACCTCCACCGTCGGCTGGGCGGGCTTTGCCTGGGCATACCGATAATAGAGGAAGCAGCCCCGGGTGGCGTTGACAAACATGAGCGTCAGGATGGCCGCCGAGGCCAGCCGGAAGGAAACCCCGTCGGGCAGGGCAAAAACCATCTCCGGGCCCATCATGACAAGCCCGACGATCGCCGCCGTTCTCCACATTCGCTTCGTGAAAAAGCCGCAGAGGGCCACGACGAGGACATCGAAGATCTTCGCAACCTGGCCCGACAGAATCGGGGTCAGGGCCAGAAAGACATAGAGCATGGCGGCGAGGAATCCCTGGTCGGCGGCCTTTTTTGCAGACTCGGCGTCGTGGATGGTGGGCCAGAAAAATTCCTGAATGTTTTTAAAATTCATGATTGCCTGCTCCTCGCCCCTTATTCGCCGCCCTGTTCTTCGTCGCCTTCGTCGGCATCGAAGAGCGTTTCTTCCTCGGCGGCATCTTCTCCGTTTTTGACCTCGCCTTCACGCTCCGCGCGGGCGATGCCGGAGAAGTTCTCCCCTTCTTCGAGATCGATGAGCTTCACGCCCTGGGTTGCGCGGTGCAGCACGGGGACCTCGCCCACGCGGATTCGGATGATGTTGCCGGAGTCGCTGATGAGCATGAGGTCTTCATCGCCCGTGACCTGCCGGATGCCGGAGACGAGCCCGATGCGCGGCGTCGTCTTGAGGTTGAGGATGCCCTTGCCGCCGCGGCTCTGGAGGCGGTACTCGGCGATCTCGGTGCGCTTGCCGAAGCCGCGCTCGGAGACGGTCATGATGGAGTTGCCCTCCGTGGGGATCTCCATCCCCACGACGTGGTCGTCGTCGTCCATGCGGATGCCGATGACCCCCGTGGCGGTGCGGCCCATGGCGCGGACATCCTCTTCCTTGAAGCGGATGGCCATGCCCTTGCGGGTCCCGAGGAAGATCTCCTGGGCGCCGTTGGTCTGTTTGACATCCATGAGCTCGTCGGCCGCCTCGACGCTGATGGCGATGATGCCGCCCGTGCGCGGGTTGGAGTAGGCCGCGAGCTCCGTCTTCTTGATGATCCCCTTCTTCGTGGCCATGACGACGAACTTGTCGTCTTCGAAGGCGCGCACGGGCAGAACGGCGGCCACTTTCTCGCCCGGGTTCATGTTGACGAGGTTCACGATGGCCTTGCCCTTGGCGGCGCGCCCCGCCTGCGGGAGCTGGTAGACCTTGAGCCAGTATACCCGGCCCTGGTTTGTGAAGATGAGGATATAGTTGTGCGTCGACGCAATGAAGATGTGCTCCACGAAATCCTCTTCTTTCGTGGTCATGCCCATCTTGCCCTTGCCGCCGCGGCGCTGGATGCGGTAGAGGCTCACGGGGTTTCGCTTGATGTAGCCCTGGTGGGACACGGTGACGACCATGTCCTCCTCGACGATCATGTCCTCGATGTTGATGTCTTCCGTCGACTCGACGATCTCCGTGCGGCGCTCGTCGCCGAATCTCTTCTTCGAGTCCTCGAGCTCCTCCACGATGATTTCCAGGACCTTCTGGGGATCATCGAGGATGCCCTTGAGCTCTGCGATCAGCCGGGTGAGCTCGGCGTGCTCCGAGAGGATCTTTTCGCGCTCGAGCCCCGTGAGTCGCTGCAGGCGCATCTCCAGGATGGCCTTGGCCTGGACTTCCGAAAGGCCGAACGTTTTCATGAGCCCGTCTGCCGCCGTCTGGGGGTTCTCCGAGGCCTTGATCAGGGCGACGACGGCGTCGATGTTGTCGAGTGCCGTGATGAGCCCCTCGAGGATGTGGGCCCGCTCGCTTGCCTTGTTGAGCTCGAAGATCGTCCTGCGGGTGATGACGATCTTGCGGAAGGCGACGAAGCGCTGGAGCGTCTCCTTGAGGTTCATGACCCGCGGCTGGCCGGCGTCGATGGCGAGCATGCTGATCCCGAAGGTGTTCTCCATCTGGGTGTGCTTGAAGAGCTGGTTGAGGATGACGCCGGAGACCTCGTCGCGCTTGAGGTCGATGACGATGCGGATGCCGTCGCGGTCCGACTCGTCGCGCAGATCGGCGATCCCCTCGATCTTGCGCTCCTTCACGAGATCCGAGATTTTCTCGATGAGGCTCGCCTTGTTGACGAGGTAGGGAAGCTCGGTGATGACGATGCTCTCGCGGTCTGTGCGGTTGGCGCGCTCCACCATGGCCCGCGCCCGGACGCGCACGGAGCCCCGTCCCGTGCGGTAGGCCGAGAGGATCCCGTCGCGGCCGTTGATGAAGGCGGCCGTGGGGAAGTCGGGCCCGTGGATGTGCTTCATGAGCCCCTCGACGGTGATCTCGGGGTTGCGGATGAGGGCCACCGTGCCGTCGACGATCTCGCCCAGGTTGTGGGGCGGGATGTTGGTGGCAACGCCGACGGCGATCCCGGAGGTGCCGTTGAGCAGCAGCATCGGCAGCCGCGAGGGCATCACCACGGGCTCCTCCATGGAGCCGTCGTAGTTGGGCACAAAGTCGACGGTATTCTTCTCGAGGTCCTCCAGGAGCTCTTCGGCAATGCGCGACATCCGGATCTCGGTGTATCGCATGGCCGCCGGCGGGTCGCCGTCGATGGAGCCGAAGTTGCCCTGCCCGTCGATCAGCGGGTAGCGAAGCGAAAAGTCCTGGGCCATGCGCACGATCGTGTCGTAGGCGGCGGAATCGCCGTGGGGGTGGTACTTACCGATGATATCGCCGACGATGCGGGCCGATTTCTTGTAGGGCCGGTTCCAGCGGTTGCCCATCTCGTGCATGGCAAAGAGCGCGCGCCGGTGGACGGGCTTGAGCCCGTCGCGCACATCCGGTATGGCACGCCCGATGATGACGCTCATGGCGTAGTCCATGTAGGACTTCTTCATCTCGTCTTCGATGTTCACCGGGATGTTCTTCTGATAAAGCTCCATGGAAAAAAGCTCTCCTTGGGAAACAAAATTCCCCCCTTCCCGGGGGGAAAAGAAGTGAATGTAGTGCTTGAGTGATGAAGTGTCTGAGTGAAGAATGGATTTGATTTCACTCAGTCACTTATGCACTCAGACACTGTATTTTAAATATCAAGATTGGAGACGTACTGCGCGTTGCGGTAGATGAATTCCCGACGCGGCTCCACCTGGTCGCCCATCAGCGTCGTGAAGATCTCGTCGGCAAGCACGGCATCCTCCACCTTCACCTGCAGCAGCGTCCGCTTCTCGGGGTTCATGGTGGTCTCCCAGAGCTGCTCGGGGTTCATCTCGCCGAGACCCTTGTAGCGCTGGATGGTCAGGCCCTTCTTGCCGGTGTTCATGACGAACTCCGTGAGGGCCTGGAGGTTTTCGAACTGCAGGCTGTCTTTCTCGTCGTCGTCGATCAACAACCGTGAAGGGCGCCTCCCCGAGGGCCTTGAGCTGGGAAAGCAGGTTTCTCGCCTCGATGAACTTCGGCGTCGCGAAGAGATCCTGGTCGATCGTTGTGGCCATCTCGAGCCCGTTGCGGCGGATCGTGAAAACGAGATTGTACCCGCCGTGCTCGAGGTTGAAGTCCGCAACGAACTGCACCACCTGGTCCCCCAGCAGCCTGGCGACTCGCTTGCCCACGGTCTCGATGGCAACCTGGGAGCCGAAGTCGGCGGCCGTAAAGGAGGGGTCCGCCGCGAGGGTATGCATGACGTCGCGGTTCTTTTCCTCTTTCTCGAACTTCTGCAGGATCGTGTCCAGCCGCATGGCGCGCTGGATCAGGGTGGCGAGCCGGCTGCCCGTGATGGCATTGCCGTTTCCCGACCCGACCCGGATCCGGCTCACGCCGTTCTCCAGGATGAATTTCTTCATCTCCTCGTCCGTGCTGATGTAGAGCTCGCGCTTCTTGTCGCCGATCTTGTAGAGCGGCGGCTGGGCGATGTAGAGATAGCCCCGCTCCACGAGCTTCTTCATCTTGCGGAAGAAGAAGGTGAGCAGCAGGGTGCGGATGTGCGAGCCGTCGATGTCGGCATCCGTCATGATGATGACCTTGTGGTAGCGCAGGCGGCTGATGTCGAGATCGTCCTCGCTGTCATCGCCGCTGCCGATCCCCACGCTGAGGGCCGTGACGAGGTTCTTGATCTCCTCGTTCTGGAGGATCTTGTCGAAGCGGGCCTTCTCGACGTTGAGGACCTTGCCCCGAAGGGGCAGGATGGCCTGGTTGCGGCGGTCGCGGCCCTGCTTGGCGGAGCCGCCTGCGGAGTCGCCCTCTACGAGGTAGAGCTCGCTCTGGGCCGGGTCCTTTTCCTGGCAGTCGGCCAGCTTCCCGGGCAGGGTCGACACCTCGAGGGCGCTCTTGCGTCGCGTGAGCTCCTTGGCTCGCCGGGCCGCCTCGCGGGCCCGGGAGGCATCGAGGGACTTCCCCACGATCTGTTTGGCCACAGAGGGGTTTTCCTCGAAACACGTGCTGAGCCTGTCGTAGACGATCCCCTCGACGAGGCCCTTCACCTCGCTGTTGCCGAGCTTGGTCTTGGTCTGCCCCTCGAACTGGGGCTCCCGGATCTTGACGCTGATGACGGCGGCAAGCCCCTCGCGCACATCTTCGCCCTTGATCGAGTCTTTCCCGTTTTTCAGGAAGCCGTTCTGCATGGCGTAGTTGTTGATGGCGCGCGTGAGAGACGAACGGAACCCGCTCATGTGGGTGCCGCCTTCGGTGGTGTTGATGCTGTTTGCGAAGGAAAAGACGTTCTCGCCGTAGGTGTCGTTGTACTGGATGGCCACCTCGGCAACGCAGTCCTCCTTTTCCCCCTCGATGTAGATGGGCTTCTTGTGGAGGACGCCTTTGTTTTTGTTGATGAACTCCACGAAGGAGACGATGCCGCCCTGGTAGTAGAACTCGGCCTTCTCGTCGTTTCTCTCGTCGATGAGGGTGATGCGGATGCCCTTGTTCAAAAAGGCAAGCTCCCGCATGCGGTTCGAGATCACGTCGAAGCTGAACTCCGTTTCCTCGAAGATCTCGGGGTCCGGCATGAAGGTGACCGTCGTGCCCTTGCCCCGCGTTTTTCCCACTTCCTTGAGCGGCGCCGTCGGTGCGCCCCGCTCGTAGGACTGCCGGTACACTTTGCCGTCGCGCCGCACCTCCAGCTCGAGATGGCTCGAGAGGGCATTGACCACGGAGACGCCCACGCCGTGGAGACCGCCGGAGATCTTGTAGCTGTCGCGGTCGAACTTGCCGCCGGCGTGCAGTTTCGTCAAGACGACCTCGGCGGCCGAGACCCCTTCCGTCTTGTGCATGTCCACGGGGATCCCGCGTCCGTTGTCGTCGACCTGGATGCTGTTGTCGACGCGGATCTTGACGACGATGGCGTCGCAGAAGCCGGCGGAGGCCTCGTCGACGCTGTTGTCGACCACTTCATAGACGAGATGATGAAGGCCGTCCTTGCCGGTGCTCCCGATATACATGGCGGGCCGTTTGCGGACCGCCTCGAGACCGTTCAATACTTTGATGTTGTCAGCGCTGTAGGTTTCAGACATGTTGACTTTTTACGACTCCTGTTCTTTCTTATTTCTTTCAGTTCCCGGTCTTTTCTTCCTGAAGCCCGAGGCCTGAAGCCTGTTGCCTGCGGTCGAAGACCGCTATATTTTGAGCGGCATGACGATGCACAGATACCCGTGTCCTGTGCCGGCTTCACAATGGCCGGACGAAGCCCGCTGCGGATCTCCAGGGTGAACTTCTCCTCGTCGACGGCCTCGATGGCCTCAAGGAGGTATCGGACATTGAATCCGACCTCGATCTCGCCTTCCTGGTACTGGATCTCGACCTCGTCGCTTGCCTCTCCGACGTCGGGGTTGATGGAGTTGAGGACCATCTTGTCGGGCTGGAACCGGATCCGTACACCGCTGTATCGCTCACTGGCCATGACGCTCATGCGCCTGAGGGCGTGGAGCACGGGATCGCGGTCGAGTTCCACCAGGGTGCCCTTGTCTTTCGGGACCACGCGCTTGTAGTCGGGGTACTCGGCGTCGATGAGGCTCACCTTCAGGATGATGCCGTCCTTTTTCAGAACGCACATCCCCTTCTTCACCCCGAGCTCGACGGGACCTTCCTTGTCCTCGACGAGACGGCGGATTTCCGTGATGCCCTTGCGGGGGATGATCATTCCCTTTTCAAGCCCGATGACCTGCTCGACTTTCGGGTCGGCGCTCGCGATGGACAGGCGGTGACCATCGGTGGCCACCATTCGCAGGATGACGGCCTCCTGCTCTTTTTCCGCCCTCAGGAGGACCCCGTTGAGGTTGACCCTGGACTCATCGGCGGACATGGCAAAAAAGGTCTTTTTGATCATGTCGCTGATCATGGCCCCGTCCACACGGATAAAGCCCACTTCCTCGTCGTCCATGATCTTCGGGAACTCCTCCGCAGGGATACCCGGAACCCTGAAATTGATCTTCCCGCAGGTGATGGCGACCCAATTCGAATCCTCTTTCTTGAAGTGAACCGACTCGCCCTGGATTTCCCGGAGCATCTCGTAGAGCTTGCGGGCCGGCAGGGTGATCTCGCCGTCCTTGACGACCTGCGCCTCATAATCGGCAATCAGACCGATTTCGCGATCCGTCGCCACAATCCGGATCCGGTCCGCCTCTGCCCGGATGAGAACATTGTTCAATACAGGCATCGAGGTGCGTCTGTCCACAATACCCAGGGTCTTCTGCACACCGCCCAGGAAAACGTCACGCTTCACACTGAATTCCATAAGCCCGTTTCCTTTCCGTCACTTGTATTTCGGCGTATCCCTTCGAGGCCCTTCCTGTCCTGGTTTTCTCCCCACAACCAACAGGTCCTATTAACTTAATAAGAAAAGAAGAAAGAACAGAGTTATTAGTAATAGGGCCTGTTAACTTGTGAATAGAACCAATCCTTTCATGATTCCGTACACCTGCCGTAATTAAACGTGTTCATAACTCACGGGAACAACTGTCAGCTTCTGTTGAGAGTTTCCTCAATTTCCTTGATTGCCGTCTCGATCTTCGAATCCTTTTCAAGAAGATCCCTGATCTTGTTGTTCGCATAGATGACCGTTGAGTGATCTTTCCCGCCTATTTTTGCACCAATGTCGGGGAAGGAGTGAGAGGTCAACTTCCTTGCAAGATACATGGCAATTTGCCTCGGAATCACAAGGTTCTTGTTTTTTTTATGAGATTTCAAGTCCGCGATTCTTATATTGAATTTTGCTGCCACCGTTTTCATGATCTCATCGACGGTGACATCCGGTTTCTCTCCCTGCTTGAAGAACTTTTTCAACACTTCCTTGACGAGATCCATGTCGATTTCCCGTCCCGTCAGGGATGCATAGGCACCGATCCGGATGATGAAACCCTCGAGCTCACGGATGTTGGATTCCGCTTTCGAAGCAATGTAGTATGCCACGTTTTTCGGCAGGGAGATGTTGTTTTCATGGGCTTTCTTGTCAACGATGGCCACCTTGGTTTCGATTTCCGGCGGCTGAATGTCGGCGATCAATCCCCACTCGAAACGCGAGCGCAGCCTTCCTTCCAGGTTCGGGATGTCTTTCGGGAACTTGTCGCTGGTGACCACGATCTGCTTTCCCGAGTCGTGGAGGGTGTTGAAGGTGTGAAAAAACTCCTCCTGGGTCCTTTCCTTCCCGGCGATGAACTGGATGTCATCGATCAGAAGAGAATCGATATTCCGGTACTTCTCGCGAAACTTCTGCATCTTGTCGTATCGGATCGAGTTGATCATCTCGTTCATGAACTCTTCGGCCGAGACATAGAGCACGTTGGCCGCGGGGATGAGCTTCAGGGTGTGGAAGCCGATCGCATTGAGAAGGTGGGTCTTCCCGAGACCCACGCCGCCATAGATAAAAAGCGGGTTGTAGTTTTTTGCGGGTGCCTCGGCTACGGCGACAGCCGCGGCATGAGCGAACTGGTTGCTGGGGCCGACAACAAAACGCTCAAAATTGTAGTTGGTGTTCAACGACGGGTGAAATTTTGGGGGCCGTTCCGTCTTGCCGTTCGGGCTGGGAGCAACAACGGGAACAGGCGCTTCAACGATCTTTTTTCCCTGGAGCGGCGTTTTATCGATGATGAGTCTCAGATTAAGCGGTATCCCGGCGACGGAAGACATGGACTCCTTGATGATGCCCATGTAGTGCTCCGTCAGCCAGTCCCTGAAGAAGCGGTTCGGCACCGAAAGCTCGACATCGGGGCCGTCCATGGAGGAGATCCGCACGGGGCTGATCCAGGTTTCGAAGTTTTGCTTCGTTACCTTTTCCTTTATGATATCAATGCTTTTATTCCAGAAATTCTCCAATGGCCCCTCAACTGTGAACAATTAATAAACATTTGTTGATAAAACACAACCGGTGAACGTTATTCCGAATATCCCGTTAAGGACCGCTCGAAGATGCGGTGAAAAAATCAAGGATCAAGACCTTAGAAGAAATTCCAGCAGCCTGTCCAGTTCCTCGGGGGAGCTGAAGCGGATCTCGATGGACCCGCCGCGCTTCCTGGAATGGATGTTGACCCTTGCCATCAGGCGCCTGGAAAGACGTTTCTCGAGCTCTGCCAGATGTTCGTCACCGACGGGTTTCTTTTTGACGGTCTTCGATTTCTTCTTTCCCCGGGCGAACTCCTCGGCTTCCCTCACGTTGAGCCCTTTCGAGAGGATGGCCTTGAACAGCCTGGCCTGCTCCTCAACGGATTCCAACGCGAGGATGGCCCTGGCATGACCGGCCGACAGGGTCCTCTTTGCGAGGGCCTCGCGGATTTCCTTCGGAAGCTTGAGCAGCCTCAGGGCGTTGGTGACGGTGGAGCGGTCCTTCCCGACGGTCATGGAGATGGATTCGTGGGAGAGACTGAATTCATTCATCAGCCTGTGGAAGGCCTCGGCCTCCTCCATGGGGTTGAGATTTGCCCTCAGGAGGTTTTCGATGAGAGAGAAAACCGCCGCGTCCTGGTCTCCGGCATCCCGGATGATGACGGGTACATCCTTGAGGCCGGCTTCCTGGGCGGCCCGCCATCTGCCGCTCGCCGGCGATGATCTCGTAGCCCCCGTCAGAGCGTCTTGCCACGATCGGCTGAATGATGCCGCTCTTGCGGATGGAGGCAACGAGGCTCTTGTGCTCCTCGGGGTCGAAATCCTTCCTGGCCTGGTAGCGATTCGGTACCAGCTCCTCGATGCCGCACGTCACGAGAACCGGCTTGTCGCCGATCTTTTCCAGCAGGTCGGGGAACATGGCGCCCAGGCCTTTTCCCAGCGAGTTTTTCTTTATCATCCTAGGCTCTCCCGTCATTGAGGATTTCATGAGCCAGGTCCATATAGGCAACGGCCCCGCGGGACTTGACGTCGTAGAGGATGATCGGGAGCCCGTGGCTGGGGCTCTCCGAGATTCTTACGTTCCGGGGGATGACGGTCTTGAAGACCTTGTTCCCGAAATGGCCCCTCACCTCCTCGACGACCCGGTGAGAAAGCCGGTTGCGGACGTCGAACATCGTGAGCAGGATCCCTCCCAGGGCAAGCGACGGGTTCATCCGGGAACGTACGAGCTTGACCGTGTTCAGCAGGTGCGCCAGCCCCTCGAGGGCGAAGTACTCGCACTGCAGCGGGATGATCAGGTAGTCCGAGGCCACCAGTGCATTCAGGGTCAGGAACCCGAGCGATGGCGGACAATCGATGATACAATAGTCGTAGGGGGCCTCAAGGGTTTTCAGCAGCGCCTTCAGTTTTTTTTCCCGTTCCTCGAGGGAGACAAACTCGATCTCCACGCCGACGAGATCCTGATTCGAGGGAGCGATGTCGAGCGCCGGGATCTGGGTCTTCACGATGACCTCGTCGAGACTGCAGCGGCCGATGAGGGCATGGTAGAGATTCTTGTTTTCAATCGAGGACTTATTGATTCCAACCCCGCTCGTGGTATTGCCCTGCGGGTCCCCGTCGATGAGCAAGACTTTTTTTTCCGCTGTGGCGAGGGACGCCGAGAGGTTGATGGCTGTCGTGGTCTTCCCGACCCCCCCCTTCTGATTGGCAATACAAATAATTTTTCGCATTCTTAATCGCAGAAACAAGATGTTTTGACGGCTGGATGAAATTGCAAGATGCTAACACAAAAGGGGGGTTTTTCAAAGGAAATTTCAGGAGGGAAAGATAACAAAATAAATCAAATAATATCGAATACTTAAAAAGGCGCTTCCGGCCGTTTCAGGAGGGTTTATCCACAAGGAGGATGTGTCGATGGTCGCCTGTGAGCGGAAGAGAGAAGGGATAGCTTCCAACTATACGAAATTACTTGTTATTTAATGAATCCAGGGCGGCGGCCTCCTCTTCCAGGCCGGGGCCCTTCATCGCCGCCAGGACCCCTCCCGGTTTCAGGAGGGGAAGACCCCCCCGCAAAAGCTCCGGGAGTTTGAGTGTCGCCCGTGAGACGATCACGTCAAAGGAAGGTTTGAGATCCTTTTTCAAGAGCTCCTCGAGCCGGCAGTTCAGGACGGCAATCTCCCGAAGACCCAGCCTGCGAATCACCTCCTTGAGGAAGGAGCACTTCTTTCGCGAGGCCTCGAGAAGGGTGACGTGAAGGTCTTTGCGGAAAATCTTTACGGGAATCGCAGGGAAGCCCGCCCCGGAGCCGATATCGAGGAGGGTCCCGGGCCCGGCAGGCAGGTAGGGAAGCAGGGTGAGCGAATCGATGAAGTGGCGCACGGGCAGGTCGAGTTCCGACTGCAGGGAGACGAGGTTCATCTTGCCGCTCCACAGAAGCAGCGTTTCCCGGTAGGCCTCGAAGAGGGCAATCTGCGCCTGAGTCAGGGCAAGCCCCATCTCGCCTGCGGCCTTAACAGGATGTCGCGAAAATCATTTTGCATGTGTTTTCCCCTCACCCCGACTCTCTCTCTCCCACCAGGGGCGAGGGAGATCAGGGAAAGGGCCTCCATAGGCCATATTTTGATTACCAGACGAGGCGGCAGGGGGCAATGAAAAAGAAGGAAACCCCCGGGTCATCTGTGGTAGACTCGCGGCACTTCGCCCAGAGGGTTTTTGAGATGGCTGCGGGCGTCATGCTGGAGAATATCACCGTCGTCCTGAACAGGCCCAAGTACCCGGGCAACATCGGTTCCGTGGCCCGCTGCGCCAAGAACATGGGCATCGAGGACATCCTCGTCGTGGGCGAGATCGACTTCGACGAGGAAAAGATCCGGCAGATGTCGACGCACCTGGCCGCCGACGTGGTGGATCGGATCCGATACGAGAAGGACCTGCAAAAGGCCCTGGCCGGCTTCCAGTACATCGTGGCGACGACGGCCCGCATCGGCCGGGCACGGCCGGCCTTCCAGACACCGCGGGAGGCGGCGGAAAAGCTCGTGGAGATCTCCCGGAAGAACAAGGTGGCCCTGCTCTTCGGCCCCGAGGATGCCGGACTCACAAACGACGAGCTTCGTTACGGCCACCTCCTGGTCCACATCCCCGTCTCGGAGCGCTTCCGCTCCATCAACCTCTCCCATGCCGTCATGATCCTCTGTTACGAGATCTTCACGGCCGCCTCCGGGGCAAAAAAGTTCGCCCCGCGGCTCGCCTCGTCGGGGGAGCTCGAGGGGATGTACGAGCACATCCGGGAGGTCAGCCTCCGGATCGGTTTCATCAACCCCCAGAACCCGGAGTACTGGATGACGAGCATCCGGCGCTTTCTTGCCCGGGTGGAGCTCCGGTCGCGCGAGGTGAAGATCATCAGGGGGTTCTGCCGCCAGATCGACTGGTTTGGCCGGAAACAAAATTCTTGACTTTCGGGGGCGCTCTGCGCCATTCTTCACCGAAGCGCCCTCGGGAATTCCATAAGCAAAAAAGGGGGTTGCAGGAGGATCGATACATGCAGAAGACCTTTTCCTTCACGGGAGCCAGAAAGATCGTATTCGGCTGCGGGTCCTTTTCCGGGCTTGCCGGCCAGATCCGGGACATGAGAGCCAAGAAACCCTTCATCGCCATGGACGGCAACCTGGCGAAGCTGGGGATGCGCGATAAGATCATGGAGATGTTCGACCGGGAAGGCATGAAAGCCGTTCTCTACGACAGGGTGCTGCCGGAGCCGCCCCTGGAGCAGGCCGACGAAGGGGCGAAAATGGCCCTGAAGGGCAAGTGCGACATCGTCATCGGGATCGGCGGCGGCAGCGCCATGGATGTGGCCAAGGCCATTGCCGTCGTGGCGGCCCACAATGCCGAGGCAAAGGACTTCCTGGGTCTCAACAAGGTCCCCGCGCCGGGGCTGCCGACGATCATGGTCCCCACCACGGCGGGAACGGGCAGCGAGGTGACCTTCACGGCCGTCTTCGTCCGGCAAGACCTGAGGAAAAAAGAGGGGATGAACAGCGTCTTCATGTACCCGGACCTGGCGCTGCTCGACCCGGAGCTCACCCTGAGCCTGCCGCCCCAGCCCACGGCGGCCTCGGGGATGGATGCGCTCTGCCATGCCATCGAATCCTACACGTCGGTGATCGCAAGCCCCGCAAGCGAGATGTTCTCCCTGGAGGCCATCCGGCTGATCTCCGAAAACCTGAGGACCTGCGTCCACAACGGCAAGGACCTCGAGGCCCGCGAGGCCCAGATGCTCGGCAGCCTCTACGCGGGCATCGGCCTTGCCAACGCCGGCGTCGGCGCGGCCCACTCGCTGTCCTACCCCCTGGGGGGCAAATACGGCATCTCCCACGGGGTTGCCAACACGCTCATGCTCCCCCGGATCATGGAGTTCAACCTGCCCGGCGCCCTGGAGAAGTTCGCCATCGTCGCCGAAATGATGGGGGAGAATACGGAGGGGCTTTCCGTTCGCGATGCGGCGATGCTGGCCGTGGAGGCCGTCGATGTCCTCATCGAGGATTGCGACATCGCCACGAGCCTCGAGGAACTCGGGATCCCCGAGGAGGATTTCCCCGAGATGGCAAAGGTGGCCATGACGGTGGCAAGGCCCCTGGAGAACAACCCCCGCAAGGTGACCCTCGAGGACGCCATCGCGATCTACCGGACAGCCCTATAAAAGACCATTACCTTGATCTCCCTCTCCCCAGCGAGGGAGAGGGTCGGGGTGAGGGGGAATAATCCTACCTTCCCATTAATCGGGGCTGTCATAACGCATTCCATAGACATTCATGAAAACTGGAGGCAATAAGAAATGGCCGGTTCAGAACTCATCGGAAAAGAGGAAATCAAGGAATTGATGGACGTCCTGGAGACAGGCGTCCTGATGCGATACGGTCACGACAAGGAGAGAAAGGGCGTCTTCAAGGTTCGCCAGTTCGAGGAGGCCTTCTGCCGCTACCTGGGGGTCGAAACACGCCCTGGGCGTCACATCGGGCTCGGCGGCGCTGAAGGTGGCCCTCACGGCCCTGGATGTGGGCCCCGGGGACGAGGTGATCGTGCCGCCCTTCACCTTCATCGCCACCTACGAAGCCGTTCTGGAGACGGGGGCCATTCCCGTTGTCGGCGATATCGACGAGAGCCTCAACCTGGACCCCGACAGCATCGAGAAGAGGCTCTACGCCCCACACGAAGGCCGTCATCCCCGTCCACATGTGCGGCGCGCCCTCGCGGATCGACAAGATCGTGGAGATCGCGAAGAAGCACAACCTGAAGGTCCTCGAGGACAATGCCCAGAGCGCCGGCGGGAGCTTCCGCGGGAAAAAGCTGGGGACCTTCGGCGATGCGGGGATCCTGAGCTTCGATTACTACAAGACCATGACGACCGGTGAGGGCGGCATGGTGATCACGGACAGCAAAGAGCTCTATGACCGCTCCGACTGGTACCATGACCACGGCCACGACCACAACCCCAACGTGACGAGGGCCATGGAGGGACGGTTCATCCTGGGATTCAACTTCCGCATGAACGAGCTCCAGGGGGCCCTGGGGCTCGCCCAGCTGCGCAAGCTCGACACGATCATCGCCGAGCAGCGCAAGAACAAGGCCGACGTCAGAAAAGCGCTGAGCGGTGTTCCCGGCATCCGGTTCCGCAACATTCCCGATGCCGATGGCGACACGGCAACGTTTATCGGCTTCAACCTGCCCTCGGCGGCGCTCACCAAGAAGTTCCAGAAGGCCATGTCGGAAAACGGCGTCGATCTCATCTACTTCTACGAGAACTTCTGGCACTACCTGCCCAACTGGGAGCATTTCATCGCCAAGTGCACGGCCTGCTCGGCGAAGTACCCCTTCGCGGACCCCTCCTACACGGGCAAGGCCGGGTACGGCCGCGAGCTCTACCCGAAGGCCGAGGAGATCCTCTCGCGGACACTTTTCATGGCCATTCCCGTGAAGATGGCAGGCGGGCGCATCGAGACGATTGCCGCGGCCGCACAGAAGGCCGCAAAAGCGATATAGAGCGAAGGAGAAGGGTTCATGTACATCGTCACCGGCGGGGCCGGCTTCATCGGCAACGCATTCGTCTGGAAACTCAACCAGGAGGGGATCGACGACATCCTGATCGTCGATTCGCTCGGGTGCTCGGAGAAGTGGAAAAACCTCGTGAAGAGGCGCTACGCCGACTTCATCCACAAGGACGCCTTCTACGAGATGCTCTGCGAGGGCACTCTCCCCTTCAAGGCGAAGGCCGTCATCCACATGGGGGCCTGCTCCTCGACGACGGAGCGCGACGCCGACTACCTCATGGAGAACAACTTCCACTACAGCTGCGCGCTTGCCCGCTGGGCCGTCGAGAAAAAGATCCCCTTCCTCTACGCCTCGAGCGGCGCCACCTACGGCGACGGCTCCCTGGGGTTTGCCGACGACGACAAGACCACACCGAAGCTCCAGCCCATCAACATGTACGGCTACTCCAAGCAGCTCTTCGACCTCTGGGTCATGCGCAACAAGCTCCTCGGCAAGGTCGTGGGGATCAAGTTCTTCAACGTCTTCGGGCCCAACGAGTACCACAAGGGCGAGATGCAAAGCGTCGTCCGCAAGTCCTTTTTCCAGATCCGGGACACGGGGAAGGTGAGGCTGTTCAAGTCTCACCGGAGCGGCTTCGGCCACGGCGAGCAGATCCGCGACTTCGTCTACGTGAAGGACTGCGTCGAGGTCATGTGGTGGTTCCTCAAGAACCCGAAGGCCCGGGGCATCTTCAACCTCGGCACGGGCAAGGCCCGCACGTGGAACGATCTCGTGAAGGCCGTGTTCAAGGCCTCGGGCGTGAAACACAAAATCGAGTACATCGACATGCCCGTCGAGATCCGCGACCAGTACCAGTACGTGACGGAGGCGAAGATGGACAAGCTGCGAAAAGCCGGATGCCCCGTCCGGTGCCGGTCGCTCGAAGATGCCATTACCGATTACGTGACACAGCACCTGCAGCAGAAAGATCCCTACTTTATAGCAGGGGCCAGGGACGAGGGTGCAGGGACCAGAAAAATGAAGGTCGTTGTCATCATTCCTTCGAGGTATCAGTCCACCCGCTTTATGGGGAAGCCGCTGGCCGATGTCCTCGGCAAGCCCATGATCCAGCACGTCTACGAGCAGAGTCTTGCAATCGAAGAGCGCCTCCTTCGCCGCCGTGGCGACGGACGACAGAGGATCTTCGAGGCCGTGGAGAAATTCGGCGGACGGGTCATCCTGACCTCGGCGGATCATCCCTCCGGGACGGACCGGATTGCCGAGGCGGCAGATAAGCTGGGTCTTGCCGACACGGACATCGTCGTCAACATCCAGGGCGACCAGCCCACCTTCGAGCCCACCCAGATCGATGAGGTCGTGAAGCCGCTCCTCGAGGATCCGGCGGTGGACTTCTCGACGCTGATTTACAAGATTCAAAGGGACGAGGAGATGACCGACCCCAACGCCGTCAAGGTTGCCTTCGACAAAGACCACTTTGCCCTCTACTTCTCACGCTCGACGATCCCTTTCGTGCGCGACCGGGGGAAGAAGGCCGACTACTGGAAGCACCACGGCA
>CAWEPT010000023.1:0-29509 GCA_963810965.1 uncultured delta proteobacterium
CGTTGGCTGACCGGCAGGCGGGTCTTCGAAGGCCAGATGGAAGGGAGAATATGCAGGCGTTGTCGAATCTGATCGTTTTTTTTGTATTCCTGACGGCTGTTTTTGCCTGCCCGACGATGGCCTGGGGGCAGGCGAAGGACATCGAGACGCTGGCCCGGGAGCGCGCCCATCACACAAACCCGGGTTACCGCAACTCCTGGATATCCGAGGAGCGGGCGGGCAGCACGATGCGGCTTCTCGAGTGGAAGATCAGCTCCAACCCCTACCGGAAAGAAAAAAGACAGAGGCCCTACTTTTCGGTGACAAGACCCGACGTGAAGGCCATCGTGCAGGCGGAAGACTCCATCACCTATCTCGGGCATGCAACCCTCTGGATACGCCTCAACGGCCAGAACATCATCACGGACCCCGTCTTCGGGGACATCGTCTGGCTCATCGACCGCTATGCCCCGTTTCCCCTGCCGCCCGAGGAACTGGCTCCCATGCAGGTCGTCCTCATCTCCCATAACCACTACGACCATCTCGACAAGGACAGCATCCGCAAGCTCGGGACGGGACCTCTTTACCTGACGCCGCTCGGCTACCGGGAGTGGTTCGAGGACATTCTTCCCGGGGCCAGGGTCATCGAGCTCGACTGGTTCCAGAAATACACGCTTCACGGGGTGACCTACCGGCTGCTGCCCGTCCAGCACTGGACGAAACGGACGCCCTTCAACACGAACCGGTCGCTCTGGGGTTCCTGGCTGATCGAGTCGGCAAACCGGAAGATCTACTTCGCCGGCGATTCGGGCTACTTTCCGGGGTTTGCCGAGTATGGCCGCAAGTTCGGCCCCATGGATGCCGCCCTTCTTCCGATCGGGTCCTACCAGCCCCGGTGGTTCATGTCCGTCTACCACATGGACCCCGCCGAGGCCTTGCAGGCCTTCAAAGACCTCCGTGCAAAGGTTCTCATCCCCCAGCAGTGGGGCGTCTTCGACCTCACCGACGAACCGATGGATCTCCCGCCGAAGGACTACCGGAAGGCGGCCGGGATGGTTGGTCTGACGGAAGAACAAGCACCCATTGTGCCGCACGGGGGAACCTATTACCTGCAGTAAAAGCGAGCAGCGTATCGCGCACAGAAAAAGGCCCAGCCGAACATCGGCCAGGGCCTTTTTTCGTTGCCTTGTTGCTTGAGGCTGTCTGTTACAGGACGACCTTGACGGCGGGGTGCCTGCGCAGGCCCTCGTAGATCTCGATACGGCACTCCTCACTCGTGACGACGATTTCCACGTCGAGGCAGTGGTATTTGCCCGTGAGGCTTGTGTTCGAGGGGGTAATGGTGTGGGGCCGCTCCTGAATCACCTCGGCGACGGCGCTTCGCAGCCGTTCCACGTCCGAGCCGATGACCTTGTAGCCCCAGTGGCAGGGATAATCGATATCAGGCTTGCCGCCCGATCCATTGACGATCAAGACAAAACTCCCGAAAGTTTTCCCCTAATTAAGCCTCCCATCCGATACTTGTCAAGGGGGCTTGCGGCCTTCGCATGCAAGAACATGCCTCTGGCCGTCCTGAGGGCGGTCCTGTAGCGGGGCGGGAGCCGATGAAATTTTCGGGGGCCTCCCGTTGCCGGGAGACCCCGCTTTTTGACTGTTGTTTCGAGTGAGAAAAGCCGGAGTCTAGTAACGGGGTCTGCCACCGCCGCCACCGGGGCGTCTCATGCCACCGCCGCCACCGCGACCGTCGTCCTGGCGGGGGCGCGCCTCGTTGACATTGAGCTTCCGTCCCTTCAGTTCCTTGCCATTCATCCCGCTGATGGCGGCCTGGCCCTGCTCAGCCGATGCCATCTCGACAAAGCCGAACCCCTTCGACTGCCCGCTCATCTTGTCCTTGATGATCGACACGGACGTGACCTCGCCAAATGCTGCAAAAGACTGCTTCAGATCCTCTTCCGTGACACCGTAAGGCATGTTCCCGACGTAAATCTTCATCGACCTCTCCTGAAAAATTGATGTTTCCTGTGATGATAACCTGATACTCTTCCGGCTTTTCCACAAGTCTAAACGAGTCGTTATCACATACGGGGCCTGACTGCAATGCTAATCATGCCCCCTTCTTTCATGCTTCCTGCTCAGCGGACACTGCGTGCGCGGCGTGATCTCGAGCGGGGCGTGGAGAAAAGCGTCACTTTCCGTGCTCCCCCCGTCGAGGCGGAGCCCGCTTGCGCAGTTGCAAAGGATGAAAGTTCGCGGCGCATCGGCCCGGCCTTCGGGCTCGCTTCTCGATCCCGGCCCCCGTATCTCTGGAAGCCGCCTCTTGAGCTTTCCTTGGGTGCTGCGGTATAGTCGAAATCTTCCAGCGTCCGCCTCTCGATCTCTTCGCCCAGGACATTCTCGATGGCCCACACGAAGGCCCTGTCCTCGCGCGTGACAAACGTGAAGGCGTCGCCGGTTCTCTCGGCGCGGCCCGTTCGGCCGATACGATGGGTGTATGCATCAACCGTATCGGGCATGTCGTAGTTGATCACGTGCGATATCCGGGAGATGTCGAGACCGCGGGCGGCGATGTCGGTGGCTACGAGAATCCTGTACTTGCCGTTGCGGAAGCCGTTAAGTGCATCCTGGCGCTGGCCCTGAGACAGATCTCCCTGCATGGACGCGACGGGGAACCCCGCTTTTTTCAGGTGCGTTGCCACGCGCGTTGCCCGGGCTTTGGTCCGGGTGAATACGAGGACCGAATCCGTGTCCGTGCGGTCGAGGATCTTCGTCAGCAGGCCCGTCTTGAGATGCTGTTCCACGGGGTACAGGGCGTGGGAGACCGTGGAGACCGGGGTCGATTCGCCGACCTGCACGGTGACGGGGTCCCGCAGCACTTCCTTTGCCAGGTGCCTGATTTCGTCGGGAATGGTGGCCGAGAACAGAAGGGTCTGGCGCACGGAGGGGATTCTTTTCAGGATTTTCCGGATATCGGGCATGAACCCCATGTCGAACATGCGGTCCGCTTCGTCCAGGACGAGGACCTCCAGATGGATGAGGTCAATGACCCCCTGGTCCATGAGGTCGATCAGGCGTCCCGGGCATGCCACGACGATCTCGGCGCCCTCCTGAAGTTTTCTGACCTGGGATGTCTGCTTCACGCCTCCGTAGACGGTGACGCTCTTCACCTTCGATTTTCGGCCCAGTTGGTTTATGGCCTCGTGGATCTGCTCGGCCAGCTCCCGGGTGGGGGCGATGATGAGCACACGAACGCGACGGCGGGGCCCTGACATCAGCCTCTGCAGGATCGGCAGAGCAAAGGCGGCCGTTTTTCCCGTACCGGTGTGGGCCATCCCCATGACATCCCGGCCCTGGAGTATGAGCGGAATGCATTCGGATTGGATCGGCGTGGGCTCCTCGTAGCCGAGGGCCTCAACGCCCGCTTGAATCAGTGGATGTAACTCGAACAACTTGAAACTCATTAACAGATAAACCTCTTTTCTGGAATTTCTACCGGCAAAATTACCGGTCTGCCCGCCACCGTGGCGGGCGATTGATTATGGATTGTTTACGCTTCTGCCTCTGCCTGGGCGGGTTCCGTGCCGGCGGACTCCACTGCCGATTCGTTCCTCATGTTCTTTCCCTGGCGCTTGGCCATCTTCTCGGTCGCTTTTCTCAGGCGCTCCAATTCTTTCTGTCGCTTGATGAACTGGTTGTGATTTCTTTTTCCCATGTTCCTCCTGTGCGAACCGGCAAACTCTGCATCAATCAGGCCAAAAAAAATCCCCACGGCCTTTCACGGGCTCTCTGGGGACAATATGCGTCATAACCGGTTCAAAGCACGGATAACTTAATGCTTTTCCTGGTCATTGTCAAGGTTTATTTCCGGCCCGCCCGTTGGGGCTGGAAAGGGTCGGCGCTTTGCGTCGGCCCTCGATGAGGTGAGAGGCGGCAAGGACCGGGTGCCTCCAGATCATCCGGGGGCCTGCATGGCGCATGACGGCCCGGATCTGCTGCCGCATGTCGGGCCGGTAGCAGTGGACGGTGCAGTTGGCGCAGGCGGGCTTCTTCGCCCCGAAGGGGCATTTGTCGAGACGCTTTACGGCGTAGGCGAGAAGCCCCGCGCAATCGCTGCAGATTTCCCCTTTTGTGCCGTGGCTCTCCCGGCAGAAGATCCGGATCATGGCCTCCAGGGTTTTGCGCTCCCTCTCGATTCTGGGGTGGGCTTTTGCCATGGTGACAATATAATGCGGCCGGCGCCCGATGGGAAGCATTTTCCGTATAGCCGTTGGCTGGCCGGCAGGCGGGCCTTCGAAGGCCAGATGGAAGGGAGAATATGCAGGCGTTGTCGAATCTGATCGTTTTTGTTGTATTCCTGACGGCCGTTTTTGCCTGCCCGGCGACGGCCTGGGGGCAGGCGAAGGACATCGAGACGCTGGCCCGGGAGCGTGCCCATCACACAAACCCGGGTTACCGCAACCCCTGGATATCCGAGGAGCGGGCGGGCAGCACCATGCGGCTTCTCGAGTGGAAGATCAGCTCCAACCCCTACCGGAAAGAAAAAAGACAGAAGCCCTACTTTTCGGTGACAAGACCCGATGTGAAGGCCATCGTGCAGGCGGAAGACTCCGTCACCTATCTCGGGCATGCAACCCTCTGGATACGCCTCAACGGCCAGAACATCATCACGGACCCCGTCTTCGGGGACATCGTCTGGTTCATCGACCGCTATGCCCCGTTTCCCCTGCCGCCCGAGGAACTGGCCCCCATGCAGGTCGTCCTCATCTCCCATAACCACTACGACCATCTCGACAAGGACAGCATCCGCAAGCTCGGGACGGGACCTCTTTACCTGACGCCGCTCGGCTACCGGGAGTGGTTCGAGGACATTCTTCCCGGGGCAAGGGTCATCGAGCTCGACTGGTTCCAGAAATACACGCTTCACGGGGTGACCTACCGGCTGCTGCCCGTCCAGCACTGGACGAAACGGACGCCCTTCAACACGAACCGGTCGCTCTGGGGCTCCTGGCTGATCGAGTCGGCAAACCGGAAGATCTACTTCGCCGGCGATTCGGGCTACTTCCCGGGGTTTGCCGAGTATGGCCGCAAGTTCGGCCCCATGGATGCCGCCCTTCTTCCGATCGGGTCCTACCAGCCCCGGTGGTTCATGTCCGTCTACCACATGGACCCCGCCGAGGCCTTGCAGGCCTTCAAAGACCTCCGTGCAAAGGTTCTCATCCCCCAGCAGTGGGGCGTCTTCGACCTCACCGACGAACCGATGGATCTCCCGCCGAAGGACTACCGGAAGGCGGCCGGGATGGTTGGCCTGACGGAAGAACAAACACCCATTGTGCCGCACGGGGGAACCTATTATTTCCAGTAGTAGCGAGGAGCGGATCGCGAGCGACAGAAAAACGGCCCTGACCGAACATCGGCCAGGGCTGTTTTTCGTTGCCTTGTGGCTTGAGGCTTGTGGCTGTTTACAGGACGACCTTGACGGCGGGGTGCCTGCGCAGGCCCTCGTAGATCTCGATACGGCACTCCTCGCTCGTGACGACGATCTCCACGTCGAGGCAGTGGTATTTGCCCGTGAGGCTTGTGTTGGAGGGGGTAATGGTGTGGGGCCGCTCCTGGATCACCTCGGCGATGGCGCTTCGCAAACGTTCCACGTCCGAGCCGATGACCTTGTAGCCCCAGGGGCAGGGATAATCGATATCAGGCTTGCCGCCCGATCCATTGACGATCAAGACACAACTCCCGAAGGTTTTCCGCTAATTAAGCCACCCATCCGATCCTTGTCAAGGGGGCTTGCGGCCTTCGCATGCAAGTACATGCCTTTGGCCGTCCGGAGGGCGGTCCTGTAGCGGGACGGGAGCCGATGAAATTGTCGGGGGCCTCCCGTTGCCGGGAGACCCCGCTTTTTGACTGTTGTTTCGAGTGAGAAAAGCCGGAGTCTAGTAACGGGGTCTGCCACCGCCGCCACCGGGGCGCCTCATGCCACCGCCGCCACCGCGACCGTCGTCCTGGCGGGGGCGCGCCTCGTTGACATTGAGCTTCCGTCCCTTCAGTTCCTTGCCATTCATCCCGCTGATGGCGGCCTGGCCCTGCTCAGCCGATGCCATCTCGACAAAGCCGAACCCCTTCGACTGCCCGCTCATCTTGTCCTTGATGATCGACACGGACGTGACCTCGCCAAATGCTGCAAAAGACTGCTTCAGATCCTCTTCCGTGACACCGTAAGGCATGTTCCCGACGTAAATCTTCATCGACCTCTCCTGAAAAATTGATGTTTCCTGTGATGATAACCTGATACTCTTCCGGCTTTTCCACAAGTCTAAACGAGTCGTTATCACATACGGGGCCTGACTGCAATGCTAATCATGCCCCCTTCTTTCATGCTTCCTGCTCAGCGGACACTGCGTGCGCGGCGTGATCTCGAGCGGGGCGTGGAGAAAAGCGTCACTTTCCGCGCTCCCCCCGTCGAGTCGGAGCCCGACTGCGCAGTTGCAAAGGATGAAAGTTCGCGGCGCATCGGCCCAGCCTTCGGACTCGCTTCACGATCCCGGCCCCCGTATCTCTGGAACCCGCCTCTTCCGCTTTCCTTTGGTGCTGCGGTATAGTCGAAATCTTCCAGCGTCCGCCTCTCGATCTCTTCGCCCAGGACATTCTCGATGGCCCATACGAAGGCCCTGTCCTCGCGCGTGACAAACGTGAAGGCGTCGCCGGTTCTCTCGGCGCGGCCCGTTCGGCCGATACGATGGGTGTATGCATCAACCGTATCGGGCATGTCGTAATTGATCACGTGCGATATCCGGGAGATGTCGAGACCGCGTGCGGCGATGTCGGTGGCTACGAGAATCCGGTACTTGCCGGTGCGGAAGCCGTTGAGCGCATCCTGGCGCTGGCCCTGAGACAGATCCCCCTGCATGGAGGCGACGGGGAACCCCGCTTTTTTCAGGTGCGTTGCCACGCGCGTTGCCCGGGCTTTGGTCCGGGTGAATACGAGGACCGAATCCGTGTCCGTGCGGTCGAGGATCTTCGTCAGCAGGCCCGTCTTGAGATGCTGCTCCACGGGGTACAGGGCGTGGGAGACCGTGGAGACCGGGGTCGATTCGCCGACCTGCACGGTGACGGGGTCCCGCAGGACTTCCTTTGCCAGGTGCCTGATTTCGTCGGGAATGGTGGCCGAGAACAGGAGGGTCTGGCGCTCGGCGGGGATTCTTTTCAGGATTTTCCGGACATCGGGCATGAACCCCATGTCGAACATGCGGTCCGCCTCGTCCAGGACGAGGACCTCCAGATGGGTGAGGTCAATGACCCCCTGGTCCATGAGGTCGATCAGGCGCCCCGGGCATGCCACGACGATCTCGGCGCCCTCCTGAAGTTTTCTGACCTGGGATGTCTGCTTCACGCCCCCATAGACGGTGACGCTCTTTACTTTCGTTTTTCGGCCCAGTTGGTTTATGGCCTCGTGGATCTGCTCGGCCAGCTCCCGGGTGGGGGCGATGATGAGCACACGAACGCGACGGCGGGGCCCTGCCATCAGCCTCTGCAGGATCGGGAGACCAAAGGCGGCCGTTTTTCCCGTACCGGTGTGGGCCATCCCCATGACATCCCGGCCCTGGAGTATGAGCGGAATGCATTCGGATTGGATCGGCGTGGGCTCCTCGTAGCCGAGGGCCTCAACGCCCGCTTGAATCAGTGGATGTAACTCGAACAACTTGAAACTCATTAACAGATAAACCTCTTTTCTGGCATCTCTACCGGCAAACTTGCCGGTCTGCCCGCCTCCGTGGCGGGCGGTTGATTGTTGATTAAGGATTGTTTACGCTTCTGCCTCTGCCTGGGCGGGTTCCGCGCCGGCGGACTCCACTGCCGACTCGTTCCTCATGTTCTTTCCCTGGCGCTTGGCCATCTTCTCGGTCGCTTTTCTCAGGCGCTCCAATTCTTTCTGTCGCTTGATGAACTGGTTGTGATTTCTTTTTCCCATGTTCCTCCTGTGCGAACCGGCAAAATCTGCATCAGATCAGGCCAAAAAAAATCCCCATGGCCTTTCACGGGCTCTCTGGGGACAATATGCGTCATAACCGGTTCAAAGCACAGGTAACTTAATGCTTTTCCGGGTCATTGTCAAGGTTTATTTGCGGCCCGGCCTTCGGGGCCGGAAAGGGCCGGCGCTTTGCGTCGGCCCTCGATGAGGTGAAAGGCGGCAAGGACCGGGTGCCTCCAGATCATCCGGGGGCCGGCATGGCGCATGACCGCCCGGATCTGCTCCCGCATGTCGGGCCTGTAGCAGTGGATGGGGCAGTTGGCGCAGGCGGGCTTCTTCGCCCCGAAGGGGCATTTGTCGAGACGCTTTACGGCGTAGGCGAGAAGCCCCGCGCAATCGCTGCAGATTTCCCCTTTTGTGCCGTGGCTGTCCCGGCAGAAGATCCGGATCATGGCCTCCAGGGTTTTGCGCTCCCGCTCGATTCTGGGGTGGGCTTTTGCCATGGGGACAATATAATGCGGCCGGCGCCCGATGGGAAGAGATTTTCCGCATCGGGGCCGGCCGCAACATGAGCCGCCTGCATGACAAATCGTCTGCAAATCTACTTCATCTTGCTCGTGTAGACGTAGTCGTTGGTCTTCTGGGCCTCGTGGCACTTGATGCACTCGTCGATCTTGCCTTCCTGGTCCACCTTGCCGCTGGCCTTGAACTGCGCCCAGAACCAGTCGCCGCCCTTGGGGTTGTAGCCCTTGACCTTGTACATGACGTCGACGTGCTTGAGCTTCTTGTTCTTGTCGAAGTTGTCCTGGACGATCATGGCCCCGTCGGCGAACTTGCCCTTCTTGGCCTTGATGGAGTCGAAGGCCGCCTGGTTGACGTAGGTCGTCAGGAAGGCGCCGTGGGGCTCGGGGCCCTTGTACTGGGGCTCGGTGCCGGGCCACATCTTCCAGCTCTGGTACTTTTCCTTCTGGATGAAGTCCCAGAGGGCCTTGCCGTCGGCGGCGGGGCCCTTTTTGGCCTGGGCGAATAGCATGCCCTGAAGACGAGGGTTACGGCGAGAACGATGGTGAAAACAAGCAATCCTTTTTTCATGGTCAATACCCCTTTACTGATGAAATGATTCTCCGGCAAATCTTCCTGAGTCACGATGAAGATAACGCGTATCTCCCGTGCCGGATGACATGGATGGCCGCTGCCTTTGCGCTTTCCCGAAAATCCTTCTCAGCGAGGGCGGCGACGATCCCCCGGAGGCTGTGTCTTACTTGTAAATGATCGTCCCGACGTGCTTGCCGGAGAGGGCCTTCGTGATGTTTCCCTTCTTGAGACCGTTAATGATCTGGATGCGATCGAGGACCTCGCTGTTCTGGAGGATCTCCAGGCAGGGCCTCTCGATGATGAGATCGTCGAGGTTTCTTTTGATCAACTCCCTGGCGCTGATCTCGGCGATGAATTTCGCTTTTTTGTTCTTCTTGGGGTTGTCCGTGTAGAGGCCGTCTTCGTCCTTCACGAGGATGCAGCTCTTTGCCCCGATGAGATCCGCCACGATCAGGGTGCCCACGTCGGTGCGGTGGATGGGGATCCGCCATTTCGGCGACGGCAGGGCATAGTAGTCGTAAGGGGGCATCCCGTGCATGACGGGGATGCAGCCCTGGGCGAAGTAGGTCGGGAGCTTCAGGACTTCGTCGTGGCCGATCTTGACGCCCCCCAGGGCGAAAGCAGCGTGGCCACCAGCAGCGCGTTTTGCTCGGAGATGGAGCTGCCGAACTTGGAGATGATCCCCGTGGGCATCCCCAGCTCGAGGCCGATGGCATAGATGTGACGGCTGCTTGTCCCGCCGCCTGTGAGCAGGAACATCTTGTGTTTCTTCTTGTTTGCGGCGATCTCCTTTACGACACCCGGCAGGGCCTTCTTGCCGAGGTCACAGATGGACTGCCCGCCGATCTTCAGGACGTGCACGTCCGGAAAGAGCCTCTGCTGAGGCGCCACGTCGTATCCCTCGGCGAAGGACTTACTGACGAGACTCTCCCCCATGAGCTTGCTCTTGACGTGCAGTCGTTTCCCGTCGCGCTCCCTGATCAGCGCCATGGTGCCTCCATTGGTTTATCTGGGTTTACTTGCCGTGGGTGAGCGTGAAAGTCCGGCTTGCTCCGCTACTTTTTTGACTTTCTGCTTTTTGTCTGTTCACCCACTTCCACTTCGTCTTCGCTGCCCTTTGTGCCCCTCTCCATCAGGACGAGCTTTGCGCCGACCGCCTTGGCGATCTGCTCCAGCTCCTTCTTCCGGAGATGGTAGGAGTAAAAATCGATCTCCACCCCGGAGACTGCCACGATCTTGAACCGGGGCTTTTTCTCCCCCTCGCCGACCTTTCCGCGCTCACGGTAGAAAATTTTTCCTGGCATGATCGTTACCTCCCATGGGATTTCTTGCTGCGCTTTTCCCAGAGAGTGTACCACAAACCATTGCCGGAAGGTAGGACGGGAACGACCGCCCTGTGACCCAAAAGGCGCGGCCGGAGCCATCCCTTCGTGTCCACCCGGTCTTCGGTGCGCGGGGAGACGGCGTCGCGGTCCATGGAGACGACGAAAATGCCACGCCCTTCAAGTTCCCCGACGGTGACGATGTCCGGGAAATCCCTGAGGCGGGCGAACTCGATAAACCGCCCGCTCCACCCCGATGCCGTGAGCCCCACGGCGGCGGCCGCCCCGATGATCCCGTCGTTGGTCCCGCCATGGCCGGAGAGATGGAAGCCCCTTGCTGCCTTGAGGGCCTCCGCCTGGGTGACCACCCGCTCCGTGCAGCCGCGGCCGAACTCCATGAGGGGCTCGAAGGCCCCGTTGTCACCCCAGGCGATGCACAGCCCCGGGTCGCTTCCCGTCAGGGACTCTTTTTCGATGTGGCGGACGGCCCTCTCCCTGAGCGTCTCCAGGAGGGCGATGTCGGGAACTTCCACGATGAGGCAGGCGGAGCTGTTGTGCGAGGTGTAGGGGATCCGGTCGTCGACGAGAAGCTGCTGCCGCACGACACCCCGGAGCCTGCAGCCTTCGGGCAGCAGGGCCTCGAACCGGCGGGCCAGCTTGCCCGTGCCGACGTCGGCATCCAGGTTGTCCGTGTCGTCGAAGCCGATATATATGTTCTTCATTCTGTCTGTGTGACCTCCAACATAAAAGGTGAGAGCGTCTCTCAAGAAATGCTCTTTCGGATGACATGGATGGCCGTGGCCTTGACGGAAGCCGTCACCTCCGTACCTTCCTGGAGTGCCAGGTCCTCCAGGGCGTGCGTCGTCACGTAGGCCACCAGGGGGAACCCGCAGGAAATTTCCACCCTGTGGAAGAGCCCCAGCGGGACGATCCTGCCGATCCGCCCGCGGAAAACATTTCTGGCGCTGGTTTTTACGTTCCCGTCCGGGATGGAGAGGGTGACGTTTTCGGGGCGTATGAAGAGAACCACCCGTTCGCCGGGCTTCCCTTTGCCCACGACTTCGATCTCGGATTCGTTCACCCGGACCATCAATGCCGTCTCATTCACGCCCCGGACTTCCCCCTCCAGGATCGTCTCGGTCCCCACGAAGGAGGCGACAAACTCGTCGACGGGCCGGTTCATGACGACGGCAGGCCTGTCGATCTGGGCGATCCGGCCCCCTTCCATGACGGCGATGCGGTCCGAGAGGCGCAGGGCCTCGTTGCGGTCGTGGGTGGCCATGATCGTGGTGATCTTCGTCTCGGCGAGGACCTTTTCCAGGTCCGTGACGATGGATTCCCGCGTCGGCGGGTCAAGCGCTGCGAAAGGCTCGTCGAGAAAGAGGATCTCCGGCGAGATGGCGAAGGCCCGGGCAAGGCTCGCCCTCTGGGCCTCCCCGCCGGAAAGCGTTTTTGCGGACCGGTCGCTCAGGTGCGCGATGCCGAAATGCTCCAGCTGCGACTCCACGATGCGCCGGGCCTCGGCACCGCCTATGCCGCGGATCTTGAGCCCCGAGACGACGTTGCCGAAAACGGTCGTGTCGAAGAGCAGCGGCTCCTGGAAGACCATGGCGAGCCTGCGCCGGTATTCCAATATGCGCTGCTCTGCACCCACCGCCTGCCCCCGGAAGAGGATCTCTCCCGCCGAGGGTTTCATCAGGTAGGACAGGGCCTGCAGGAGCGTCGTCTTTCCCGCGCCGTTGGGGCCGATGAGCGAGAGGGTCTCTCCCTCGAAGATCTCCATGCCGGAGACATCGACCAGCAGGCTTCCCCCGCGGATCACTTTCAGGTTTTTCGCTTCGAGGATCTTTGTCATCTCGGCCTCTCCCTCTGCTGGACAGTTGGTGAGGACGAGATTGATGGCGTAGGCAAAGAGCAGCAGGATGATGCCCAGGGCGATGGCGATGTCGAAGTTGCCCCGGCTCGTCTCCATGACCGTCGCCGTCGTGAGGACGCGCGTGTAGCCCTTGATGTTTCCGCCCACCATGATGGAGGCGCCGACCTCGGAGATGACGCCGCCAAATCCGGCCATGACGGCGGCCAGCAGCGGGAGCCTCGCCTCGCGGATGAGGATCCGGACCATCTGCAGGCGCGTGGCCCCCAGGGCAAGGATCTGCAGCCGCAGCTTCTTGGGCAGCTGCTGCATGGCCGCAAGCGAGATCCCCATCACGATGGGGGTGGCGATGACCGCCTGGGCGAGGATCATGGCCGCTGGCGTGTAGAGGATCTCCAGGAAGCCCAAGGGCCCGTTTCGCCACAGAAAGATCGTGACGCACAGGTGCGCGATGCCGAAATGCTCCAGCTGCGACTCCACGATGCGCCGGGCCTCGGCACCGCCAATGCCGCGGATCTTGAGCCCCGAGACGACGTTGCCGAAAACGGTCGTGTCGAAGAGCAGCGGCTCCTGGAAGACCATGGCGAGCCTGCGCCGGTATTCCAATATGCGCTGCTCTGCACCCACCGCCTGCCCCCGGAAGAGGATCTCTCCCGCCGAGGGTTTCATCAGGTAGGACAGGGCCTGCAGGAGCGTCGTCTTTCCCGCGCCGTTGGGGCCGATGAGCGAGAGGGTCTCTCCCTCGAAGATCTCCATGCCGGAGACATCGACCAGCAGGCTTCCCCCGCGGATCACTTTCAGGTTCTTTGCTTCGAGGATCTTTGTCATCGCGGCCTCTCCCTCTGCTGGACAGTAGGTGAGGACGAGATTGATCAGGTAGGCAAAGAGAAGCAGGATGATCCCCAGGGCGATGGCGATGTCGAAGTTGCCCCGGCTTGTCTCCATGACCGTCGCCGTCGTGAGGACGCGCGTGTAGCCCTTGATGTTTCCGCCCACCATGATGGAGGCGCCGACCTCGGAGATGACGCCGCCGAATCCCGCCATGACGGCGGCCAGCAGCGGGAGCCTCGCCTCGCGGATGAGGATCCGGACCATCTGCAGGCGCGTGGCCCCCAGGGCAAGGATCTGCAGGCGCAGCTTCTTGGGCAGCTGCTGCATGGCCGCAAGCGAGATCCCCATCACGATGGGGGTGGCGATGACCGCCTGGGCGAGGATCATGGCCGCCGGCGTGTAGAGGATCTCCAGGAAGCCCAGGGGCCCGTTTCGCCACAGAAAGATCGTGACGAAGAGCCCCACCACCACGGGGGGCAGGGCCATCCCCGTGTTGATGAGGCTCACGACGAACTTGCGGCCGGGGAACTGCGTGAGGGCCACCACGGTCCCCACGGACATCCCGATAAAAAGGCTGATCAGCGTCGCCGTGCCCGAGACCTTCAGGGAAAACCACGTGATCCCCAGGACCTCGGGGTCGAAGGTGACAAGCAGGATGAAGGCCTGACGGATGCCTTCAAGGATGATGTCCATTTAGATGCCCAGGGCCTCCTCTTTCTTGCCGGCATCGGGGAAGAAGAGCGGCGAGCCGAACTTGTCGACGCCGAAGGTCTTGATGATGTCCTGGGTTTCCTTCGATACCATGAAGTCGGCGAAGGCCTTGGCGCCGGCGAAGTTGGCCTTGGGCCACTTCTTCGGGTTCACCTCGATGACGTGGTAGATGTTGAGCAGGATCCCGTCGCCCTCGACCAGGATGTCGAGGCCGAGGTTCTTCTTCAGGGCCAGGTAGGTCCCCCGGTCGGCCAGGATGTAGGTCTTCTTCTCGGCCGCCACGGCCAGGGTCTGCCCCATGCCGAGCCCCGTCTGCTGGTACCACTTCTCGCCCTCGTACTTCACGCCGGCGGCCTTCCAGATGTCCTTCTCCTTGGCGTGGGTTCCCGAGTTGTCGCCGCGGGACATGAAGACGCTGCCCGTTGCGGCGATCTTCTTGAAGGCCTCGGCGGCCTTTTTCATGCCCTTGATCTTGGCCGGGTCGGCAGGGGGGCCCAGGATGATGAAGTCGTTGTGCATGACGAGCCTGCGCTCGACGCCGTTGCCGTCGGCCATGAACTTCTTCTCCGCCGCGGGCGAGTGGACGAGCAGCACGTCGGCCTCGCCCTTGGCGCCCATGGCCATGGCCTGGCCGGAGCCCACGGCGATCGTTTTCACGAAGTAGCCCGTCTTTTTCTCGAAGATGGGGAGCAGGACGTCGAGAAGCCCCGAGTCCTGGGTGCTCGTCGTCGTGGCCAGGATGACGTTTTTCTGTGCCGGCTGGGCCGCCGCCGTTGCTGGAAACACAAACAGGGAAGCCAACAGCGCAAACATGATCATTGAGGCGAATTTTCGTTTCATATCGTCACTCCTTTTACGTTATTTTCAAATCTTTTTCCGCTCTTCCGCTGTTCCGCGCTTCCTCACTTCGTTTTCTTCTGCGCGGCCTGCCACTCCCTCGAGTTGGCGAAGAAGAGGGGGGCGCCGTATTTGTCTTTGCCGAAATCCGCTATGAGTCTTCTGCCCCTTCGCGGGGTCGGTGAGCCATTTCACGAACGTCATCGTGTCCGCGTGGTTCACGCGGGGGAACTTCTTCGGGTTCACGGGGATGAGCGATATGTAGTTCAGCAGGGCCTCGTCCTTCTCCACGAGGATGACGAGCTTGATCTCCTTCTTGAGCGCCAGGTAGGTCGCCCGGTCCATGAAGACATAGGCCCCTTTCGAATCGGCAAACCGGGTCGTGGGGGCATTTCCTTCGGCGCCCTTCTCGTAGGTGACGTACCAGGGGCCGGCGGGCTTGATCCCGGCCTTTGCCCAGATCTCCATCTCGGCCACGTGGGTCCCCGACTTGTCGCCGCGGGTGATGAAGAGGGCCTGCTTCGCGGCGATCGCCTTCAGGGCCTCTGCGCCCGTTTTCATCCCCTTGATCCCGGCGGGGTCGGCCGCGGGGCCCAGGATGACAAAGTCGTTGTACATCAGGGGGATCCGCTCGGTTCCGTAGCCCTCGGCGATGAATTTCTCCTCCAGGGATTTGGCGTGGGCCATGACGAGATCGACGTTTCCCTTCTCGGCGATCTTCAGGGCGGCGCCGGTGCCGGCGCCGACGTGGCGGACCCGGATGCCGGTTTCCTTCTCGAATTGATCCTCCAGGGCCCCCACGATCCCCGAGTCGATGGGGCCGATGGTGCTCGCCATGAAGACAAAGCCGCCTTTCTGCGCCCAGCAAAGACCGGGTACGAGGAACAGGAAACTCAACAGCACCGGTAACAGCCACTTTTTCATGTTTTCCCTCCTTCAGATGTTCGAATAAAGGATCTTTCCCGAATCCTCGAAACCGTAGCCGCCGAGACGCTCAAAACGCTCTCGGAAACCGGGGGATCTTAAAACTTCCATGAGGGCCTGGATGCCTTTGCTGAAATAGGTGGACTGTCCCAGTACCATGTCGAAGTTTTCCCGGGTGACGGGGATGAAGTGAAGACCCATGAGCCGCGAGACGGCCACCGTGGCGATCCCGGCGTCGGCCTCGCCCGACAGGATCGAGAGCCCGACCTCGACGTGGGTGTAAACCTCCCTGTCGTAACCTTCGATATCTGTCGAGGGGATGCCGAGGCGACCGATGTGATGGTCCAGGAGAATCCTCGTGCCCGAGCCGGCCTGGCGGTTCACGAACCGAACCTTCTTGCCGGCGATGTCCTCGATGCCGGCGATTCCCAGGGGGTTGCCGGGTGCCGCGACGATGCCGATCTCCCGGCGAAAGAGGTGCACCAGCACGGCTTTCATGTCGGGCAGGTATTTCGGAAGGAAGGGAACGTTATAACGGCCGCTCTCCTGGTCGAGAAGATGGGTCCAGGCGATGTCGGTGTACCCGCCGCCGAGTGCCTTCAGCCCCTCGGTGCTTCCCGTGTTGGCACAGAAGAAATAAAATTCCGGGTGCGAATGCCTCATCCCGGTGAGCAGGAAATCGAGGACCGGGTCATTGCTCCCCGATGCCAGGAGCGCCCCTTCCATGCCGCGGCTCTTCTCTCTTGCCTCTTTGAGCCCGCTCCGGGCGCCGGTTTCGATCCACTCGTCGATGAGCTTTTTCGGGAAGACCCACTTTCCCGTGACGCGGGTCCCCGGGATCCGTCCCGCCTTGATCAGGGCATAGACCTGCTTCTCGTTGATCCCGAGATAGGCGGCCACGTCCTTCGTGTTCATCATTTCTTCGGACATGGCACCTCCGGAAGCAGGGATCATAGTAAACTGAATGACAAAGAGCAACAAAAAATAACAAATTCACTACCAATACCGACAAGGCATTGCAGCTTGACGGCCTTTGTCATGAAGTGTACAGTAATTATTAATCTGCAAGTGCCTATAGTAAAAGGGAAAAGAGACATGACCCGTTACGTGATCGTGGGGTGTGGGGCGGCAGGAAATTCGGCTGCCGAGACGATCCGGAAGCTCGATCCGGATTCCGAGATCCGGATGTTCACGAAGGAGGCGGCCTTCTACTATTACCGGCCGGCCCTGCCGGAGTATCTGGCCGGGGAAAAGGCCCTGAAGGGGTTCACCCTGCACGACGGGGCGTGGTACGAGAAGAACCGGATCGACGTCCACCTCTCGACGGAGATCGTTCGTGTCGATCCCGGCGCCCGGACCGTGACAACGAAGGAAGGCCAGACCTTTGCCTACGACCGGCTTCTTCTGGCGACGGGCGGCAAGGCCTCGCGTCCGGACATCAAGGGCGCCGATGCACCGGGTGTCTTCACGCTCAGGACCCTGGAAGATGCCGATGCCATCCTGAAGCGCGCCGAGTCGGCAAAATCCGTCGCCCTCATCGGCGGCGGCCTTCTGGGCCTCGAGGCGGGAAACGGGCTGCGTAAAAGAGGGCTCAAGGTGACGCTCGTCGAGAGAAACCCCCGAATGCTCCCCCGTCAGATGGACCCGGCCGGGGCTCAGCTGCTCCAGCACAGGATGGAGGAGATGGGATTTTCCTTTCTGCTCAGCGAGAGGACCCGGGAGATCGTCCCTGCGGACGGGCGATTGACCGTTCTTTTCGAGAGCGGAAACAGGCTCGAGACGGACATGGTCCTCTTTTCGGCGGGTGTGGATCCTGAGCTGACCCTGGCACGGCAGATCGGCCTTCCCATCGGCCGGGCCGTAAAGGTCGACGACAGGCTGCAGGCGGGGCTCGAGGATATCTTTGCCGCCGGCGACGATATCGAACACCGGGGGCGATATTACGGGAGCTGGCCCGCCGCCATGGCCCAGGGCAGGGCCGCCGGGGCCAACATGGCGGGCAAGGAGACCCTCTACGAGGGAACCTTGACCGCGAACAGGCTCAAGGTAGCCGGTATCGACCTTGTCTCCATGGGGGACATCGACGCCGAGGGCGACGACGAGTGCATCGTCCAGGTCGGATGAAGAGAAGTGCATCTACCGCAAGCTCGTCATCGAGAATAATGCCATCGCCGGGGCGATCCTCCTGGGGGATCTCCGGGGGGAGAAGGAGATCCAGGCGGCCATCGAGGGACACAAGGATATCTCCCTCGGTCAAGAAAACGATGGAAGAGGAAGGGTTCGATCTCTCGAAGCGTAAATGAAGCCCTGTTGTTTGCTGTGGAAATTTTTCGGGATTTTGAAGTAGATTCACTCACCCCCGGGATCGCTTCCCGGGGGTTTGCATTGCCACTGCGCGAGAATCTGCAACGGAGCGAAAGATGAAAGAACAGGAAAAGAAACCCAACGCATTCCGCGGCGCCTCGAAATACGTCCTCGACGAGGAACTGGCCAAGATCGTGAACATCTCCATCGCCCTGGAGATGCCTCTTCTGCTGAAGGGCGAGCCGGGCACGGGAAAGACGATGCTCGCCTACGCCATCGCCGAGAGCCTCGATCTGCCGCTCATCATCCTGAACGTGAAGTCGAGCATGAAACTCGTCGAGGCCCTCTACCAGTACGACACCCTCACGCGCCTCAACGACAGCCGCTTCGGCGACTCGAAGCGCAACGTGAGCGACATCGAGGCCTACATCCGGATGGGCAAGATCGGCCAGTCCTTCGTGGCCGACGCCAAGACGGTGCTGCTCATCGACGAGATCGACAAGGCCGACACGGACTTCCAGGACGACATGCTCGACGTGCTCGACCAGATGTCCTTCGACATCATCGAGATCGACAAGACCGTGAAGGCCAAAAACCGCCCCGTCGTCGTCATCACCTCGAACGCCAAGAAGGATCTCTCGGACCCCTTCCTGGGGCGCTGCAACTTCCACCACATCGCCTTCCCCGAGCCGGAGATGATGCGCAAGATCGTGGAGGTCCACTTCCCGAAGCTCAGCGACGAGATGGCCACGGCCTGCCTGCAGACCTTCTACCGGCTCCGCGATATCGGGGGCGTCGAGAAAAAGCCTGCCACGCGGGAGCTCATCAACTGGATCCGCGCCCTGAAGAGCGACCCCGACTTCAGGCCGGCCGTCCTGCAGCGCGGCGAGGTCCCCTACCTGGGGGTCCTCTACAAGAAAAGCGCCGATCTCGGCCTGGCCGCCAAGGCCATCGCAAGGCTCAAGCGCTAGGAGTCAAGACGTGTTCGTCCAGTTTTTCTACACCCTGCGGGACCGCGGCGTCCCCGTGACGCCCACCTCGTTTCTGCGCCTCCAGAGGGCGCTCTCCCTGGGGCTTGTCACGTCGCTCGACGATTTCTACACCGTCGCCCGGTCGCTCCTGGTGAAAAGCGAGCGCTACTTCGATCTCTACGACCAGGTCTTCCTCCATCACTTCCGGGGCGTGGAGCTGAAGGACCCCGAGACCCACGAGCTGACCGACATCGCGAAGGCGCTTGCTGCAGGAGTGGCTGAAGGACCCGGCCGGGGTGGCCGCCGCCTTCGGCATCGACGAGAAGAAGCTGAAAAAGATGACCCCCGAGGAGCTCATCCGGTACTTCCTCGACCGCCTGAAAGAGCAGACGGAAGCCCACCACGGGGGAAACCGCTGGATCGGCACCCGGGGCACCTCGCCCGTGGGGCACTCGGGCACCCACCCCGAGGGGATGCGCGTGGGTGGAGTCTCCCGGAACAAGTCGGCCATCAAGGTGGCCATGGACCGGCGCTGGCGGGACTACTCCCAGGACGGCCCCCTCACGCAGGCCCAGATGGGCGAGGCCCTCAAGAGGCTTCGCCGGATGGTGCCGGCAGGCCCCAAGGACCTCGTCAACGTGGACAAGACGATCCGCGAGACCCTGCGCAACGCAGGCGAGATCGAGATCGTCTTCGACCGCCGGCTCACGGACCGCCTCAAGGTCATCCTCATGATCGACAACGGCGGCTGGTCCATGGAGCCCTACGTCGAGCTCGTCCAGACCCTTTTCAGTTATGCCCGCTCGCAGTTCAAGGACCTGCGGACCTATTACTTCCACAACTCCGTCTACGACGTCGTCTGGCAGGATGCCCAGCGATACTATCGCCCCGAGCGCCTCGACGAGCTTTCCCTGCGCGACCCCGAGACGAGGCTGATAGTCCTGGGAGATGCGAGCATGTCGCCCTACGAGCTCATGTACGCCGGGGGCGCCATCGACTACACGCAGCGCAGCACCCGTCCCAGCATCGACCGGCTCAAGTTCCTGGCAAGCCGCTTCCGCCATGCCGTCTGGCTCAACCCCTCACCGCTGTGGGAGTGGGAGCGCGTGCGAACCATCGGGATGATCCGCCAGGTCTTCCCCATGTACGAGCTGACGCTGGACGGGCTGGAGGGGGCAGTCAGGCGCCTTGTGGCGAAGAATTAGGGTATAGGGTAGAGGGTACTGAGGGAACAGAGCGACAGCAGAGAAGAAAATCCCCCTCTCCCCCTTTGATAAAGGGGAGAAAAGCGGGATTTCTTCTTATCTTCCTAATCACCCAATTCAACTCAGTAACCTAGTCAACTGATAATCAGGAACGGATTGTGTTTCATGTCCGTGTCGGCGGGGGGGACCTCTTCGTATTCGGCCCGGAATTCCTCCCAGATGTTGGACAGCTCCTCCCGCAGGGCGGCCCGAAGATCGTCGGGCAGCTTCGATGCAATCCCGAGCATGTCCTCGATGAAAACTTCCCGGAAGCGGGCCATCCGGTAAGGGGGCGCCGTTTCACCCTCACGAAGGATCGCGAAAAAGGCCCGGGCCTCTCCAGGCTCGATCGCCGCAAACCCGGGCTCGAGCCCGAGCCGCCGGCGGGCCCAGAACGTCAACAGCAGATGGAAGCAGGTCAGGTCCTCCCGTCCGGAACTCTCAGGGCCGATCGGGATTTCTTTTGTCAGGGCATCCATCAGCCCGTCCATGGCGATCAGTCCCATGAGGGCCCTGCTTGCCCTGGTGAGGTCGTCGGCACCGGCGAAATCCCGGTAGAGCTCCCCTTCCTGCAATCCGGTGTACAGCAGGGGCTTCTTCAGAAGGAGGCCCGACAGCAGCGAACCCCGTTCATCGCCCCAGAAACCGTCCTGCAAACCCGCTCCTGCGGAACCAGGCCATTCTGAGCCAGGTCTCGGCCACTCGTTTTACGCGGAGAGTGAGCCCGAATCCGGCGCGGAAGAGCGATGTCAGGGTGTTGCTCTCCAGGAGAGTGCCTGCGCGGCCGGGGTCCCTTCCCGTCATTTCTTCCAGTGCGATGTTGAGATAACCGGCGGCCTTCCGGGTCGTTCGGACCAGACCGGCCAGCTCCATGCGGGCGAGCCCCTCCACCGAGGCGATCTGGTTTGCAAGCCCCGCGAACTCCAGGCGCATCCGGTCCTGAATGAGGGGGTCTTTCACGGCTCTCAGCGCCTCCTGCAGGAAGCTTCCCTGCGGCCCCTCGTGAAGCGGCAGGAAGGGGATCAGGGCCCGGGCTTCTTCATCGGCCATGATGTCGACGATTGCGGCAGGCTTTCCTGCGAGGTTCATCTGTTCGAGCGAAAGGGGCGAATAGATGGAGATGGCCTCGTCAAAGGGAAGAAACCCGTATTCGGCCAGGCGTACGTTTCTCATCCGGGACATCCCGTCTTGCAGCTCCGAGGGGATCACGCCGGCAAGACTGGACATCAGGGAATGAAAAGCAGGCATACTGGCCGCGGCGATGGCGCCCGTGAGCTCCCGGAGAAAAGGCTCGAACTCCGTGTCAACGGCCCTCAAATAGATGACCCCCTCGTGGGTGAAGAACCCCTCGGGGATCTCGACCTCGTTGTCGTCCTCCTCCCGGGCCATCACCTCGAGGCTCTTTTGCAGGATGTAATAGGCCAGGGCGCTTCCCTCTTCCAGCAGCCAGGCAACCGTTTTGCGGCTGTCGGTCTCGAAGCGCCGCCTCAGCCAGGACAGGGCCTCGCCGGTGTTGATCTCGTCGCGGTCCCAGATCTCCATGTCGAGGATATATTGCCACTGCTCCGGGGTGGCAAGCTCCAGCAGCGCCAGAGAGTCGTCGCTTCCGATCTTCTTGATGAGCCAGAAAAAATCCCCGGCGGGAAATTCCTCGACCACTTTGCGGGGATTCTTCCCGTGGAGGATGCGCTCCAGGATCTGCCCGCCGCTGAGGCTGTCGAACTCCCGCAGGAGGATCGTTGCCGCGCGAGGCGGGCCTCTCGACGATGTTGTCCGTTGAATGGGGCTTCGATGGGTGATTCATGGTACGTCCCGCTGCTCCTCCCGGTTGTCCTGGTGTTTTTTGAGAGAAAAGCCCCCGGGGAAGGGTGAGCTCCCCCGGGGGCCGGAACGCTTCTGTGCGGTGTGAGGGTGCGGGTACTTCCTAGTCCAACTCTGCCTCTTCCTTTTCGGCCTTCTTGCCCACCATGGTCCGCGTGGTGATGAGGAGCGCGGCAACCGATGCGGCGTTCTGAAGGGCGAGCCTTGCCACCTTCGCCGGGTCGATGATGCCGGCCTTGATCATGTCCACGTACTCTCCGCTGTCGGCATCGAATCCGTAGTTGCCCTTCTTTTCGCGGACCTTCTCCGCGATCACCGAGCCCTCGTAGCCGGCATTCTTTGCGATCTGTTTCAGCGGCTCCTCGATGGCCTTGCGGATGATCTCGATCCCGTAGCGGGCATCCCCCTCGAGCTTTGCCTTCGCCAGTGCGCCTGCGCAGCGCATCAGGGCCACGCCTCCGCCCGGCACGATGCCCTCCTGGACGGCCGCGCGGGTTGCGTTGAGGGCGTCGTCGACGCGGGCCTTCTTTTCCTTCATCTCGATCTCCGTGGCGGCGCCGACCTTGATGATCGCAACGCCGCTGGTGATCTTGGCCAGGCGCTCCATCGCCTTCTCGCGATCGTAGTCCTGCTCGATGATCTCGATTTCCTTCTTGAGCTGCTTGACCCGTTCATCGATGTCCGCTTTCTTTCCCGCGCCGTCGATGAAGGTCGTGTTGTCCTTGTCGATGACGATCCGGCGGGCCCGGCCGAGGTCCTGGATGGTGGCCGACTCCAGCTTGATCCCCATTTCCTCGGAGATGACCTTGCCCCCCGTGACGACGGCGATGTCCTGCAGGGCGCCCTTGCGCCGGTCGCCGAAGTAAGGGGCCTTGATGGCGGCGCACTTGAGCACGCCGCGCACCTTGTTGACGACAAGCGTTGTCAGGGCTTCGCCCTCCACGTCCTCGGCGACGATCATCAGGGGCTTGCCGGCCTTGGCAACCAGCTCGAGCACAGGCAGAAGCTCCTGCATGCCACTGATCTTCTTGTCCGTAATCAGGATGTAGGCGTCTTCCAGGAGGACTTCCATCTTCTCCACGTTCGTGATGAAGTAGGGCGAGACGAACCCCCTGTCGAATTTCATCCCCTCGACGTAATCGAGGACCGTCTCGAGGGTCTTGTTGTCCTCGACGCTGATGATGCCCTGCTTGCCGACCTTGTCCATGGCATCGGAAATGATCTTTCCGATCTCGGTGTCGTTGTTGGCCGAAATCGTGCCGACCTGGGTGATCTCCTGCTTGTCCTTTACCGGTTTTGCGATCTTCTGGAGCTCCTCGGCCACCAGCTCGACGCCCCTGTCGATCCCCTTCTTGAGTTCCATGGGGTTCATGCCCGCCGCCACGAGCTTTGCCCCCTCGCGGTAGATCGCCTGGGCAAGGATCGTGGCCGTCGTCGTGCCGTCGCCGGCCTGATCGGAGGTCTTGGAGGCGACTTCCTTAACCATCATGGCGCCCATGTTCTCGAAGGAGTCCTCCATTTCGATTTCCTTGGCCACCGTGACGCCGTCCTTGGTGATCGTGGGGGCTCCCCACTTCCTCTCGAGAACGACATTGCGCCCCCGGGGCCCCAGGGTCACCTTGACGGCATCGGCCAGGGTGTTGACCCCTATGGCTATTTTTTCGCGCGCAGTGGCGTCGTACAGGATATCCTTCGCTGGCATGATCGAGACCTCCTCCGTTTCCTTCGATATATGGATTGCTGTTGCTGTTCTTCTCGAGTGCGGTTTGTTCCGGTGCCGTTATCAAGTTAATGCCGCTTGCCCGATTGTCAAGTCTGCGACGGTGCGAAACCTACCTTTTCCTCCATCGCTCGACCCGGTCGAAGGCTTCCTCGACGGCTTTCAGGAGCATGTCGAATTGCACGGGCTTGATGAAAAAGTCGTCGAAGCCGGCCTCCCGGCACTCCTCGACCTCGAAGAGGCCGGCCCACCCCGTGATGGCAAAGAGAATGGAGAGGGGCTTTTCCCTGTGGATCTGCCGGCCCAGTTCGAGCCCGTTCGTCCCGAAGAGCCTCAGGTCCAGAAAGATCACGTCGATCTCCTCGTCCCGGAGGATCTCGAGGGCGTTCTCGGCGCCCTCCGCCGTCAGGACCTGGTAGCCCGAGGCGCTGAAGAAGTCCTTGAAGAACTCCCTGACGGTCAACTCGTCATCCACGATGAGGAGCTTCTTTTCCATGGATGTCTTTCCTTGTCGGGTGGGGCCCGGGTGGATCTGGCATCACCCAGCCTTCGAAACATTATCTTTTATTACATCTGCCCCTGAAATCCCAGCAAAATTTTACGCCAGGCCTTCGATCTCGCGGATCTTCTCCCGCAGTCGTTTCGGCGAGACGGGGTAGGGGGTCTTCAGGCCCTGGGCAAAGAGCGACACCCGGTACTCCTCCACCATCCACCGGTACTCGTCGATGGCCCGGAGTCTCTGCTCGGAGGCGGACGGGGCGATGCCTTTCCGGAACTCCTCCAGCTTATCCTCGTAGGGGCGGATCTCGGCGAGGCGTCCCCGGTCCTTGTCGATGTGCACGGCGCCCCGCTCGGCACGGACCTGGAGCGCCTTGAGGTAACGGATCACCTGGGGGATGCGCTCCCGGTCGTAGATCTCGAGAAAAGACAGGGGCAGGAGCCGCTGAAGCTCGGTGCGCATCTCCTCGAGGAAACTGAGAACGGTGCGGTTCGAGAGGTTTGCCGCCTCGAGCCCCGCCAGGGTCTGGCGAGTCTCGTGGTAGGCGCGAAGAACGGACTCCACTTCCCCGAGAAGCTCCTGGGGCGCCTTGAGGAGAGTCGGCCCCAGCAGGCGGGTATACGCTTCGAAGTCCTGCCGGGTCCGGATGTCCTTTTCCAGGAGGCGGCGGACAAGACCCTGGAAGAGGGCCTCCTCCAGCGCCTTCGTCCCGCCGAAATAGGCGGACCAGACCTTCATCTCTCCCCGGAGGGCAAGGTAGCGGCGGGCGAGTTCCAGATCTTTCCGGAAATGAAGGGCCAGGAGCGTCTTTACGCCGGCCCGGTGGGCGTTGTCGGCCTCCCTGCGGTTTCTCATGAGCCGAAGGTCGACGGCCTCGCCGGCGGCTGACGAGGGCCGGGTAGGCGACCCCCTCGAGGACGTTTTGCGCATCCAGCCGGATTTCCTCGGGGATCTCCTCGGGCAGATCGGGAAACTCCCAGCGGGCGATCCCTGTCCGTTCCCAGGCCGCCCTGGCCCGGCTGAAGGCCCGGGACTCCTCCTCTTCGAGACGGTCTTTTCTCAGGGATTCGAGGTCGCGCGTCGAGCGGAGTTCTTTGCCCTTCGGGTCCACGACGGCGTAGCGGAGCTTCAGGTGATCGGGCAGCCCCCCCAGGTCCCAGGCCGCAAGGGGGACGTCCAGCCAGAACTTGCGCTTCAGGCACTCCGAGAGGGCAGCGGGCAGCGACCCTTCGCCGCGCTTCATCTCCCGCAGGATCGTTTCCACCGACTGGGGGATGGGAATGAGGTGCCTGCGGATGTCCCGGGGCAGGGCCTTGACGAGCGCCGTGACCCGTTCCTGCAAAAGCCCCGGGACGGCCCACTCGACGGCCTCGGGCCGCAGGCGCGTGAGCGCGCTCGCCGGGAGCTTCAGGGTGACCCCGTCGTCGGTTTCTCCCGGGCTGAAGCGGTAAGAAAGCGGAAGCGCAAGCCTGCCCGCCGCAACGGTGTCCGGGTAAAGGGAGAGCTCCGCCGGGTCAGGGGCCTGACGGAGAACGTCCTCCTCGGTCATTCTCAGAAACGAATCGCTCCCCCGGTCCCTGACCATTCTCTGGAGGGTCCGGACGTCGTAGATGTCCTGGAGCCGCTCCTCGTAGAAGGCGGCCAGGACGTCGTCCGTGGTCAAAAACGTCCGCCTGCGGAGCCTGTTCTCCATGTCCCGGACCCGCTCGATGAGGTCGCGGTTGTGGGCGAGAAAGGGCAGGGGCCTCTCCATCTCTGCCGGCACGAGGGCCTCGCGGATGAAGATCCGGGTGGCCTCCTGCGGATCGATGCGGCCGTAGGAGATGCGCCTTCCCTCGACGATCACAAGCCCGTAGAGGCTCACCCGCTCGAGGGCCGTCACCTCGCCCCGTTTTCGGTCCCAGCGGGCATTGAGGGTGATCGAGCGGCAGAGGCTTCCGCCCAGGGCCTCGAGCCACTCCCTGTCGATGTTGGCGGCCGTGCGGGCAAAGAGCTGTGTCGTCTCAACGATCTCCGCCGCCACGATCCAGTCTCCGCCGCGGTTGTAGAGACCCGAGCCGGGGAAGACCACGACCTGGCGCCCGCCCGCGGCGCCGTAGGTGTTTTTCTCCTTTTTCACGGCGATGTTCGAAAGGTAGCCGCTCAGCACCGAGCGGTGTATCCGGCCGTACCAGGCCTGGGGGTCGCCGGCCTGTTTCTTTGCGGGGTGCTTCTCCCCGGGCTGGGGGGCCTCCTCCTCGACAATCTCCCGGATCTGGCCGTGGACGTCCCGCCACTCCCTCATCCGGCGAAAGGAAAGGAAGTGGTCGCGGCAGTACTTCCGGAGGCGGCCCGGGGATTTTGCGCCGGGGCCGTTTTCGTGGAAGCGCTCCCAGATATTGATCAGGGTGAGAAAATCCGAGGAAGGGTTGACGAAGAGAGCCTGGGCCGCGTCGGCTTCCTTTTCCTTGCCGGCGGGCCGCTCCCGCGGGTCCTGGGTGCTGAGCGCCGCCGCGATGACGAGGATTTCCTCCAGGCAGCCCTCCGTTTCGGCCTCGAGGATCATCCGGGAGATCCGGGGGTCGAGGGGAAGGCGGGCCATCCTGCGGCCCCGGGCCGTGAGGCGGTAGCGGGCAGCCCCGTCATCCCCGTTTTCCCTCTCGATGGCGCCGAGCTCCTCGAGGATGTCGTAGCCCGCGCGGAAGCTCTTCGGCGCCGGCGGGTCGACGAAGGGGAAGGCGGCGGGGTCGTCGATCCGCAGGGTGAGCATCCTCAGGATGACCTCGGCGAGGTTGGAGCGCAGGATCTCGGGGGCCGTGTAGAGCGCCCGGGACTCGTAGTCCTCCCTTGAATAGAGGCGGATGCACACGCCGTGCTCCACGCGCCCGCAGCGGCCCGCCCGCTGGTCGGCGCTGCTTCGGGAAACGGGCCGGACAGGCAGACTCGAGGTCCTCGTCCGGGGGTTGTAGTAGGAGATCCGGGCAAGCCCCGTGTCGATGACGAAGCGGATGCCGGGGATCGTGATGGAGGTCTCGGCGACGTTGGTGGCCACGACGATCTTGCGCTCCCGCATCGGGAAAAAGACCCGCCGCTGGTCCTGCGAGGAAAGCCGCGCGTACATGGGCAGGATCTTCACCCCCCGGTGTTCCCGCCCCTCGAGCAGGTCGCAGGACTCGCGGATGTCCTGCTCCGTGGGCATGAAGACGAGGATGTCGCCGCCCTCGCCCGCGTCGATGATCCCGTCGACGGCCCTCACGGCGGCCTCGACATGGGTAATCTCCTCGCGCTCCTCCATCCCCTCGTCCAGGGGTTCGTAGCGGATGTCCACGGGGTACATGCGGCCCGAGACCTCGAGGATGGGGGCCCCCCCGAAGGCGGCGGAGAACTTCTCCGTGTCGATCGTGGCGGAGGTGATGACGACCTTGAGGTCCCTGCGCTTTCGCAGGAGATTTTTCAGCATCCCCAGGACGAAGTCGATGTTGAGGCTGCGCTCGTGGGCCTCGTCGACGATGATCGTGTCGTAGCCGTTGAGAAAGGGGTCGGCCTGGGCCTCCATGAGGAGGATGCCGTCCGTCATGATCTTGATGAAGACATCGGCGGAGGCTGCGGTCCTCGAAGCGGATCTTGTAGCCCACCGACCGGCCGGGATCCTCGCCCATCTCCTCGGCGATGCGCTGGCTCACCGTGATGGCGGCGACCCTCCGGGGCTGGGTGCAGCCGATCCTCCCGTCGACACCGCGGCCCGCCTCGAGGCACATCTTGGGGATCTGCGTCGTTTTTCCCGAGCCCGTCTCCCCCGTGATGATGACGACGGGGTTTTTGCGGATCGCATCGACGATGTCGGCACGCCTTGCCGCGATCGGCAGGGCTTCGGGGATGCTGACGCGGGGGAGGCTGTTTCTGCGCCTTTCCTTTTTCGCGGCAGCCGCCGCGAGCTTTTTCTCCAGCCGTGCGATCCCCTGCGCGATCTCCTCCGGCTTCCTCATCCCCTGCAGCTTTCCCATCTCGCGCAGCAGGCCGACCCGGTCGGCCCGCATGGCGGTGTGGAGCTTTGCCCGGAGGCGCTTTAATGGGTCCGCTGACGATGGCAAACGTTTCATCCCCTTTTTTGCGTTGAAGCCCTCATATCGGGAAAGGGGTTTGCTGTCAACCGGTTGTTGCCAAGGGGCTTGCCATCCGGGCGCAGCCCTTCTGGTAAACTGTTGTCAAATTATCCGACAATCCGAACAGAATTGGATTTCGGTCATGGCCCATCAGCACCTCAAAAACGCCTACCACCGCCTCACGGAGCGCATCAACCTGTTCCCGCAGGGCGCCCCGCCCTCGGAGCTCCTCTACGGGATCCTCAAGATGCTCTTCTCGGAAAAGGAAGCGGGGCTCGTCTCTCAGTTGCCCATCCGTCCTTTCGATGCCCGCAAGGCCGCCGCGGTCTGGAACGTGGGGGAGCGTGAGGCCGAGGGCATCCTGGACGGGCTTGCCGACCGGGGGATCCTCCTCGACATCGAAGAGAACGGCAACCGCATCTATATCATGCCGCCGCCGATGGCGGGATTCTTCGAGTTTTCGATGATGCGCCTGCGGGCCGATCTCGACCAGAAGGCCCTGAGCGAGCTCTACTACCAGTACATCAACGTGGAGGAGGATTTCATCAAGGCCCTCTTCGTGGCCGGCGAGACCCAGCTGGGCCGCGCCCTCGTCCAGGAGCCGGCCCTTCCGTCGGACAGCGGAATCCACGTCCTGGATTACGAGCGGGCAAGCCGCATCATCCAGACGGCCTCTCACATCGGGATCGCCATGTGCTACTGCCGCCACAAGATGGGTCACGTGGGGCGCGCCTGCGAGGCCCCCATGGATATCTGCATGACCTTCAACCGGGCTGCGGACTCGCTCATCCGCCACGGGATCGTGCGCCCCGTGACGGTCTCCGAGTGCATGGGCCTTCTGGAGCGGGCCTACGAGAACAACCTCGTCCAGTTCGGCGAAAACGTGCAGAGGCAGGTTAGCTTCATCTGCAACTGCTGCGGCTGCTGCTGCGAGGCCATGATTGCAGCCCGGAAGTTTGCGCACCTGCACCCCGTCCACACGACGAATTTCCTGCCCAGCCTGGACGAGGGGAAATGCACGGGGTGCGGCCAATGCGCCAGCGTCTGCCCCATCGGGGCCGTTGCCCTGATCTCCGCCGCGGACCCGCGCAAGCGCACGAAGAAGAAGGCCCGCGTCGACGAGGAGGCCTGCCTGGGGTGCGGCGTCTGCGTCCGGAGCTGCAAGGCGGGCGCGATGACCCTGACAAGCCGCCCCGAAAGGGTGATCACGCCCGTCGACTCGGCGCGCCGGCTTCTTCTCATGGCCGTGGAGCGTGACAAGCTCCAGAACCTGATTTTCGACACCCAGGCCCTCCGCAGCCATCGGGCCATGGCATCCATCCTGGGGGCC
>CAWEPT010000024.1:0-30566 GCA_963810965.1 uncultured delta proteobacterium
TCTGGTAAACTGTTGTCAAATTATCCGACAATCCGAACAGGATTGGATTTCGGTCATGGCCCATCAGCACCTCAAAAATGCCTACCACCGCCTCACGGAGCGCATCAACCTGTTCCCGCAGGGCGCCCCGCCCTCGGAGCTCCTCTACGGGATCCTCAAGATGCTCTTCTCGGAAAAGGAAGCGGGGCTCGTCTCTCAGTTGCCCATCCGTCCTTTCGATGCCCGCAAGGCCGCCGCGGTCTGGAACGTGGGGGAGCGTGAGGCCGAGGGCATCCTGGACGGGCTTGCCGACCGGGGGATCCTCCTCGACATCGAAGAGAACGGCAACCGCATCTATATCATGCCGCCGCCGATGGCGGGATTCTTCGAGTTTTCGCTGATGCGCCTGCGGGCCGATCTCGACCAGAAGGCCCTGAGCGAGCTCTACTACCAGTACATCAACGTGGAGGAGGATTTCATCAAGGCCCTCTTCGTGGCCGGCGAGACCCAGCTGGGCCGCGCCCTCGTCCAGGAGCCGGCCCTTCCGTCGGACAGCGGAATCCACGTCCTGGATTACGAGCGGGCAAGCCGCATCATCCAGACGGCCTCTCACATCGGGATCGCCATGTGCTACTGCCGCCACAAGATGGGTCATGTGGGGCGCGCCTGCGAGGCCCCCATGGATATCTGCATGACCTTCAACCGGGCTGCGGACTCGCTCATCCGCCACGGGATCGTGCGCCCCGTGACGGTCTCCGAGTGCATGGGCCTTCTGGAGCGGGCCTACGAGAACAACCTCGTCCAGTTCGGCGAAAACGTGCAGAGGCAGGTAAGCTTCATCTGCAACTGCTGCGGCTGCTGCTGCGAGGCCATGATTGCAGCCCGGAAGTTTGCGCACCTGCACCCCGTCCACACGACGAATTTCCTGCCCAGCCTGGACGAGGGGAAATGCACGGGGTGCGGCCAATGCGCCAGCGTCTGCCCCATCGGGGCCGTTGCCCTGATCTCCGCCGCGGACCCGCGCAAGCGCACGAAGAAGAAGGCCCGCGTCGACGAGGAGGCCTGCCTGGGGTGCGGCGTCTGCGTCCGGAGCTGCAAGGCGGGCGCGATGACCCTGACAAGCCGCCCCGAAAGGGTGATCACGCCCGTCGACTCGGCGCGCCGGCTTCTTCTCATGGCCGTGGAGCGTGACAAGCTCCAGAACCTGATTTTCGACACCCAGGCCCTCCGGAGCCATCGGGCCATGGCATCCATCCTGGGGGCCATTTTGAAGCTGCCCCCGATGAAGCGGGCCCTCGCATCGAGCCGGTTGCGGTCCCGCTACCTCGACCGCCTCATCGACCGCTACGACGAGTTCCATCTTGCGGAACGTTCCGGGACGTGAGATAGAATGATCGCTCCGAGCGCAAACGGGGACGCTCGAAAGGGGGAACGGAAAAACATGAAGAAATCATCTTTCTGCAGCGTCATCGGCCTGTTTTTGCTGTTTGCCCTTTTGGGCTGTGCCGGCATCGCGGCCGTAGAAACCCAGGAGCCGTTGCCGCAGGCTGCTGCGGTCGCGCCCGCCGCCGCCCGTTCCTGATGCGTCGGAGATGATCCGGGCCGAGGCGAAGGAGATGCTGCTCGGCAAATGGAGGCGCCAGGCCCAGGGAGGCGACACGATCGAGTTTTTTGATGATGGCACGGTCAACTTGTACAGTGCCGTGGAGCGGGTCGCCTACCCGGGCAGCTACCGTATTCTCGACAAGGACCAGATCGAGATCACCATGAAAAAAGGCGGCACCCTGACCTGGGGGTATGCCGTCACGAAGGGGGATCTGACCCTCACCACCCCGACGGGTGTGGACATGAAGTACAAGCGCACCCGGGGCAAGTAGGGCTTGCATTCGTCCTCAAGGTTCGCCCGGGAACTCCGATGTATGTATGGAAGATAACCATTCTTCCCGGCGGCCCGGAAGAGGTGAGCAACCTGCCGTGCGTCAAAGAGGAGTTTCTCGAATGAGAAAGGTCATATACTGGGTTTCCTGGCTGATGCTCATGGCGGTTCTTCTGTTTTCCGTTACCAATACAGCCCTCTCGTAGATACCCTGCGAACGCGAACGTCCCTGACGGATCGCTGCGAAAAGGCGGAGGACCGGGCAGGCCCGATCCCCTCTTTTTTTATCGGCCGATCTTCAGACTCCGGATTGTGGATAACGGCCCCTTTTCGATGCTCTAACCATCTGTTTTTCTATGATAAATTACCCATCTTTTTTTACTCGACAGGTCCCTCGAAATGCGATAATCTCCAGCATCCATGATATGTAGCAAACACGAAAGGGGGTCTGTCATATCAGGATGTAAAGCCTTATATTATAGCAGGAGGCTTGTTGGAATCCTTCTATTCAGGCTGCGTTCTTCAACAGCCTGTAACTCAAAGGCTTTATGTTCCACTTGGACAGGAGGTTACTGAAAAATGTCAACGGTTGATCGCGGCGGTTCTTCCGCCGGGCAGGGCGGCTCTACCGGGAACCGGGCAGCCCAGATCATCGATTTCGATCTCGCCCGCTGCAGGAAGATCATTTCCGATCTCCACTATAGGCTTACCCGTTTTTCCAATTCCGACCGGTTCTACGAGGAATACGAACTCGCCCTTTACGAATATTTCGAGGGGCGCGGCGTTTACGGCGAAGACGAAGACGAGCTTTACGACAATTTCCAGAGCGAGGAAGAGTTCTCGAAGTTCCTCACGTGGTACTCGCTGCACTTCGTCACCGACGAGTACGACAAAACCTTTCCGGAACTCTACCTGGAGCGCAGGAAGAACCAGCTCTCCGCGCTGGAGCGCGAGATTCTGCAGAGCTATGCCCGCTCCGTGCTGAGCGTCTACGAGGTCCAGAGGGTCGACCCGGGCAAGGGCGTCGAGGTTCGGGATATCTTTGCCGACCGGGTGTGCAGCATCGTCGACCCTGCCGCCGCGAAGACGCTGTGCAAATGGGATCTGTTCTATGGCGGTCTCATCGAGATCCTCGGGTATCACCTCCTGGGCGGCATGCCGCTCACCATCATCCCCCAGAGGCTCCGGCGTTTCACCGAGCAGAACCTCCATGAAATCTACCACGAGGAGCGGGAGAACTACCGGAATTTCCGCGACTACATGAAACGGGCCTCGGCGGAGATCTGCGCCCTCGTCGAGAACGCCGTCCGCAACGCCGAGCGGCCTGAGGCGCCCGCCGACCCCGAGGCGGACAAATCTTCCCAGACCAGCCTCCTCTTCCGGGTGGGGGATTACGACGCCTTTCTGAAGACCATCGAAAAGTCGCCGGTCTTCACGGCTTCCGAGTCGCGGAAACCGGGAGCGACCCCGCCGGCGAAGGTGCTTCGCTTCTACTGGCTCCACAAGGAAGGGATGAAAAGGCCTCTCAAGAATGCCCCGGGCATCCTCTTCCTCAAGAGGGATTCCCTCGTGGCCCAGTGTACGTCGGCAAAGCGGGCGGAAACCCTGCGCGCCATCCTCGAAAAGATGTTCGGCACGATCATCACCTACCGGACGACGGTCCACAAGAGCGTCGAGAAGCGGGCCGAAAAAGCTCCATCGGAAGGGTCTCCCGATTCCTTTGAAGGGGGTGCGATCGGCCGGGAGACGGCCTTGCGCCCGTTCGACAACTGGATCGACGAGAAAATCGCGGCCATCGGCAACATCACCCCGCGGGAAGCCGTCAAGACCCCCGAAGGGAAAAGGCGGTTGATCGACCTTCTGAAGGATTTCGAGAACCAGAACGAGCGCGCCCTGCGCAGGGGACTCAAGGGCCCGGACGCAATCTTTTTCCCGGTGGAAAAGGTGCGCAATGAACTGGGACTGTAGCGGCGTCTGGTGACCGGGGGCGCATCCTGCATGCCGCAGGGAAGGGCCTTCAAGCTCCAAGTCGAGCGAAGATCGAGAAGATCAGGAGAGGAAGAGCGGATCAAACGCAAGAATGATATCCACTCTGCTCTTACTCGCGCTTCCTAACTTCCTGCGTTCAACGGTGTCTCGCATCCAACCCACCTCAAAACCCTCAAAGAAAAAGAACCGGCTATCCATGAACTGGGATCTCTTTGCCCCGAAAAGGAAGGATGGGGAGCATGTCTCCCGCTATGGAAAGGGGCAACTCCGGGAAAAGCGCAACTACCTCAAAGGGAAGCTCAACGGCACGTACGAATCGTATTACGAAAACGGGCAGCTCATCGTGAGAATGTCCTACAAGGACGGGCAGAGGCATGGGGAGGCGGTCTCCCATTACCGCGACGGCAAGATCCGGGAAAAGTGCACCTTCGAGAAGGACAGGCTCGTCGGCGAGTACACCTCCTACTATGAGACGGGGCAGCTTCGGGAGAAGGAGAATTACAACCAGGACGGAAAACTCGAGGGCGAGTACCTCCTCTATTACCGCAACGGCCAGCTGAAGGAAAAGGAAACCTTCCTGGACGGGAAATTCGACGGGGATTACATCTCCTACTACCGGGACGGGCAGATCCGGGAGAAAGGGAGTTTTCGCAACGACAAGCGGGAAGGGCCCTACGTGGCCCATGACCGCAACGGGCAGATCCTGGAGCAGGCAAACTTCAAGAACGGAAAGCTGGTCGGGGCCTTCGCGCTGCTCGGGGCCGGGGCGGCGGCCGCTTACGACGGACAGGGCGACGAGGACCTCGACGAGAACGAGTTCGACCGGATGCTGCGGAAAAGCTGGGCGACTTCGAGAAGAAGGTCGAAGACAGGGCCGAGACGAGCAGGATCGAAGATCAAGAGGATGACGAGGAGGAAGACTGATGTTCCAGAACATCCTCCTTCCCACGGACGGATCCGACTACAGCAGGACGGCCCTCCAGTACGGCATAACCATTGCCAAAAAGCTCGACGCCCGTCTCACGGCTCTCCATGTCATCGACATCAAGGTGCTCCAGGGCCCCGTCCTCAATGACATCTGCAGCTCCGCGAGCCTCTCCCCGGGCCCGGAATTTTTCTCCGTCATCGAAAAGGCCCTCGAGGCCAGGGCCGACAGCATCCTGCGAGAATTCCGGGAGAGCTGCGAAAAGGAGGGGCTCAAGCCCGAGGTGAAGAAAACCACGGGGATCATCGACGAGGAGATCATCAACGAGGGGAAAAACGCAGACCTCATCGTGCTCGCGCAGCGGGGCGAGCACTATCCGCTGAGCCGCAGCGTGCTGCTGGGCTCTACGGCCGAGGCGGTGGTGCGAAAGTCCGGCAAGCCCGTCCTGGTGACCCCCGTCTCCTTCATCGAGATCGAGAGCATGGGCCTTGCCTACGACGGAAGCCCTCCCGCCGATCACGCCCTCAAGATCGCCGCCGAACTCTCCGACAAGATCCGATGGCCGCTCACGGTGCTCATCGTGACGGAGAATGTCGAAGCTCTCGGCCGATCTCAGCAGGAAAGCGGAGAGCGCCCTCGAGGATTACGCCATCGACAGCGACATCATCGTCCTGGGGGGGAAAGAGGAAAAGGAGATCCTCAGGTTCATCGAGGAGGGGGCCGTAGAGCTTCTGCTGATGGGGGCCCACGGGCACAGCCGGTTCAAGGAACTCTTTCTCGGGAGCACCACCTCCCACGTCATCCGCAAGAGCCGCATCCCCGTCCTGCTGACCCGCTAGCGCAGAAGTGCGCAGCAGGTCAAGGCAAAAGGTAAAAGGTTCGGGAACCAAGGTGTCTTCGAACCCAATTTTCCATCACTCCAGTATTCCAGTCGACTGGTGTTCTCGTCCTAAGGCTTGAGAAGCCCTATCTTGGCCCTTCAGCTCCTTCAGAGCGTCGTAGCCTGGTCATGTCGTAGTAGATGGGCGTGATGGAGATCATGCCGCTTTGCAGGGCCAGGAAATCTGTCCCGTCAGCATCCGATTCGGTGACCTGCGTTTCGCCGGCAAGCCAGTAATAGACGTTTTCCCGGGGATCGATGCGCCGCTCGAATTGCTCCATGAGCCGGGCCTGTCCCTGGCGGGTGACGGCCACCCCCTTGATCTGGTCCTCCGGGATGGCGGGGACGTTCACGTTCAGCGGGATGTGCCGGTTCGGGTTGTGATGGAGCATGAATTGCGCCACGTTCCGGGCAAAGCGGGCGGCGAAGCCGAAATCGGCATCGCGGCTGTGCGTCCCGAGCGAGATGGCGATGGAGGGGACTCCCAGGATCGCACCTTCTGTCGCGGCGGAGACGGTCCCGGAATAAAGGACGTTGATTCCCACATTGGCCCCGAGGTTGATCCCCGATACGACCAGGTCGACGGGCTTGTCCGTCAGCTCACGCAGCCCGATCTTGACGCAGTCTGCAGGCGTCCCCGCCACGGCCCAGCCCATGAACTGTCCGTTTTTTCTTGCGGGGCGCACCATGAGAGGCCGAGAGATGGTAATGGCGTGCCCCACGGCGCTCTGCTCCACTTCGGGGGCCACCACGATGCAGTCGGCATCCTTCGACAGCTCCTGGTAAAGGGCGCCCAGTCCGCGCGCATAAATCCCGTCATCATTCGTGAGCAAAAATCTCATTGGATGTATTTTCCTGAATTTCTTTATCTTTCCCGATACCCTGATCCCCGATACCCGAACCCTTGTTTCAGTACGCCGGGTGTGACATCGACGATCTGTTTTCCCCTCCACCTTCAAAATGAAAGACCCGCGCTGCATTTCCCCCGTCTTTGTCATGCTCACCCAGCCTGTCACGCCCTCGAAGGCCTCGATCCGCTGCAGGCGGTCCCTCAGCGATCTGCGGTCCGTGACGCTCTTGTCGCGCAGGGCCTCCAGGAGCATCCTTGCCGTGTCACAGGCCAGCGCTTCGCGGTAATCCGGTTCCCGCCCCGTGGCCCCGAAGAAGGTGTCCGTGAACTCCATCACCAGCCGTTTGCTGCTTTCCGCGAAGAAGGGCGCCGTCAGTACGGAGCCCTCGAAATAGTCCATCTCCTTGCGAATCCCTTCGGGGACGTACCACTGGGAGGTGCCGAGAAGCTGGACGCCCCTTACGTCGTGAAAGGCAAGCTGGGGGAGGATCATCCTGACGCGCCGGAATGCATCCGGCAGATAGAGGGCGTCAAAATCGAGGACAGGGAGCGGGGTTTTTACCGCCTCGGCTCCCTTCTTTTTCGTCGAGGGCCGGGGCGCCCTGATGGCTGCCAGTTTTTTGATCTCACGCGGAGAAATCCGTCTGGTCCGGCTTGTAGGGCTGAACGCGGCGGACCTTCCCGCCCAGGCGCTGGACCTCCGCCCGGAAGGCGTTCATCATGGCCTCTCCATAGGCGTTCTCGGGGTAGAAGACGACCAGGCGGGACAGGCCGAGGTCTTTTACGGCATAAGAGGCCATGGTCCGGGCCTCCCGCTCGTCGGAACGCTGGTCGCTGAAGACGAAATCCCTTGGCCCCTCGGACGCAACGACGGGGCTCAAGGCAAGCAGGGGCACCTGCGCCGACTGGGCCGCTTTAGCAGCAACCCTTGCCGCTTCGAATTCCGGGGGACCGATGATGGCGAGAACGCGAACCTCGTCCACAAGCTTTGCAACGGCCCGATTGACGGCGGCGGGATCGCTTCCGTAGTTCTCGATGCGAAGCTCAACCGGCGCCGCCCGCCTCCTGTCGAAAAGGCCAAGCCCGGCGATGAGCCCGTCGAGGACCCGGTTTCCCAGGGCTGCCTGTTTCCCGGAGAGAGGAAGCAGGGCCCCGATCACGGGCCGCTCTTCAGCCGCCGCGGCGATCCCCGCAACGAGAAGCAGTATCGCCGCCGCAAGCGAAAGAATCTGGAAGGGTTTTTTCATCATCATTTGTTTCTATATACCCTTTCGCGGGGATATTTCAACAGGTCCTTCCCGCTTCAGGACGTTCACCGAATCCACCGGACTCGTCATTCCATGATTTTCAGGGTTTCGTTCCCGATGCCCGCTTCAACGAAAAAAGCCTGACTGCCCCGTATGGGGGAGTCAGGCTTTTTGTTGAAGCTGTGTTATTTGTTTTCCTCGAACTCGGCGTCGACGACGTTGTCGTCCTTCTTGCCGCCGGCGGCCTTCGGCCCCGCTTCGGGTCCGGCCCCGGGGCCCGCCCCGGGCTGCTGGCCCGACGTCTTGGCGTACATGGCCTCGGCGAGCTTGTGGGAGGCCCTGGCGAGCTCTTCCTGTTCGCTGCGGATGGCCGCCGCGTCGTCGCCTTCCAGGGCCTTCTTGACCCTGGAGATATGGTCTTCGATCTTTGCCTTCTCCGAGGCGTCGATCTTGTCGCCGAACTCCCTGATGTTCTTCTCGATCTGGTAGACGAGCGCGTCGGCCTGGTTGCGGGCCTCGATGAGGTCCTTCTTGCGCTTGTCGTCTTCCACGTGGGACTCGGCCTCACGCACGAGCTTGTCGATCTCTTCCCTGGAGAGGCCGCTCGAGGCGGTGATCCGGATGCTCTGCTCCTTGCCGGTCCCGAGGTCCTTGGCGGAGACGTGAACGATGCCGTTGGCGTCGATGTCGAAGGCAACCTCGATCTGCGGCACACCGCGCGGCGCCGTCGGGATCCCCACCAGTTCAAAACGGCCGAGCGTCTTGTTGTCCCCCGCCATGGCCCGCTCGCCCTGGATCACGTGGATGCTCACGGCCGGCTGGTTGTCGGCCGCCGTGGAAAAGATCTGGCTCTTGCGGGTGGGAATGGTCGTGTTCTTTTCGATGAGCTTCGTGAGCACACCGCCCAGCGTCTCGATCCCGAGAGAAAGCGGGGTGACATCGAGAAGCAGCACGTCCTTCACATCGCCGGAGAGCACGCCAGCCTGGATGGCGGCGCCCATGGCCACCACCTCGTCGGGGTTGACGCCCTTGTGGGGCTCCTTGCCGAAGATCTCGCGCACTTTCTGCTGGACGCGGGGCATGCGGGTCATGCCGCCCACGAGAATGACCTCGTCGATGTCCTTGGGGGAGAGCCCGGCGTCCTTCAGGGCCGTCTGGCAGGGAGCGACGAGCTTCTGGATAAGCTCCTCCACGAGGGCCTCGAGCTTTGCCCGGGTCAGTTTCATCAGCAGGTGCTTGGGCCCGGAGGCGTCCGCCGTGATGAAGGGCAGGTTGATGTCCGTTTCCATGGCCGTCGAGAGTTCCATCTTGGCCTTCTCGGCGGCTTCCTTGATCCGCTGGAGAGCCATGCGGTCCTTGCGCAGGTCGATGCCCTGACCCTTCTGGAACTCCTCGCAGACGAAGTCCATCAGGCGCTGGTCGAAGTCCTCGCCGCCGAGGTGCGTGTCGCCGTTTGTGGACTTCACTTCGAAGACGCCTTCGCCCAGCTCGAGGACGGAGATGTCAAAGGTCCCGCCGCCCAGGTCGAAGACGGCGATCTTCTCGTCCTTTTTCTTGTCGAGCCCGTAGGCCAGCGAGGCCGCCGTCGGTTCGTTGATGATGCGCAGGACGTTGAGCCCCGCCACCTTTCCGGCGTCTTTTGTCGCCTGGCGCTGCGAGTCGTCGAAGTATGCCGGCACGGTGATGACGGCGTCGGTCACCTTCTCGCCCAGGTAATCCTCGGCGGTCTGCTTCATCTTCATGAGGATGAATGCCGAGATCTCCGCCGGGCTGTAGCTGCGGTCCCTGACGGTGACCTGGCCATCGCCGTTGGGGGCCTCGGTGATCTTGTAGGCCACGATTCCCTTGTCGTACTGGACCTCCCGGGAGGTGAACTTCCGTCCGATCATCCGCTTGATGGCGTAGACGGTGTTCTCGGGGTTCGTGACGGCCTGGCGCTTGGCCGACTGGCCGACGAGCCGCTCCCCCTTATCCGTAAAGGCAACCATCGACGGCGTGGTCCGGCTTCCCTCCTGGTTTGCGATGACAACGGCGTCGCCCCCTTCCATGATGGCCACGCAGGAGTTCGTCGTGCCCAAATCGATTCCGATCACTTTTCCCATGATGCTCAAACCTCCCGTACTGCTCGAAATGCTTGGTTATTGCCCCTCATCCTCTTTCGGGACGCTTTTCGAAACGGAGACCTTGGAGGGCCGCAGAAGCCGCCCGTTCAGCGTGTATCCGCTCTCGTATTCGTCTACAACCCGGTTGCCCTCCATCTCCGGTGTCTCCACCTGCATGAGGGCCTGATGCCTCTCCGGGTCGAATTCCTCCCCTTTTGCCGCGATCTTCACCACCCCGTGCCGCTCCAGGCACCCCAGGATCTGGGAGTTGATGAGTTCGAGCCCCTGCTGGAAGGCCTCGAAGTTGTTCCGGACCGACACCTCCGATGCCTGGTGGAGGGCCCGGTCGAGACTGTCCAGGATGGGCAGGATGTCCTTGATCAGCTTCTCGTTGCCGTACTTGATCGCGTCTTCCTTGTCCCTGGCCGCCCTCTTGCGGTAGTTGTCCAACTCCGCCATGGCCCGCAGGTACCGGTCGTAATTCTCCGCGGCTTCCTTTTCCTTCGCGTCCAGGCTTGTGCGCAGATCCGCCGCCTGAGCGGGCTGCGTTGCATCCCCTTCCGCGGTCATTTCGGTCTGTGCCGCCTCCTGCGGTTCCTGATGGGGAGGGGCTTCGTGATCCTTTTTGTGTTTCGATTTGCTGCCCATGTCCGTCCGGGATCTCTTCCTTTGCTCGTTATCGGTGGTCAGGCCGTTGGAACAGCCTCCAGTCCACGAGTTCGCAGATGGCGTGCGAAACAACGATGTGCACCTCCTGGACCCGGGGGGTTACGTTGGAAGGCACATTGAGATGGTGATCCGAGATCATTCCGACCGCCCCGCCATCGCGCCCCGTGAACCCGATCGTCACAAGCCCCATTTTCTTTGCCGCCTCCAGGGCCTTGACGACATTGACGGAGCCGCCGCTCGTGCTGAACCCCCAGGCGATGTCCCCCTCCTGACCGAGGGCCCTGATCTGCTTGGAGAAGATTTCCGAGAAATCGTAGTCGTTGCCGATGCTCGTGAGGACCGACGTGTCCGTCGTCAGTGCGATCGCCGGCAAGGGCGGCCGCTCGATGAGAAACCGGTTTACAAACTCCCCGGCGATGTGCTGCGCATCGGCAGCGCTTCCTCCGTTGCCGAACAGCAGGATCTTGTTGCCTTTCTTCAGGGCTTCCGTGATGACATCGACGGCCCGGATGATCTTTCCCAGGTTATCCCGCAGAAAGGCCTCTTTGAGCTGGCTGCTTTCACGGAAGATCCGCTTGATGATGTCGTCGATTTTCTCCATCGGGGTCCCTCTGCAAAGATAACAGCGTCTGCTCACGTCCCCTCGCGGGGGTTGATCTTCCAAGCTGGTTGATTTAAAATAGGATTTTTCTGGGCGCCGGGTGCTTCCGGCGTCCTCGATCTGAAATTTAGGCATCCGTCGGGGTGATGTCAAGGGAACCCGGGAAGATAAAAGCAGATTTAAGGTTCGAGGAACGAGGATCGGGGATCGGGGACAGACGAAGAAAAGCAGTGCGTCCCCGGCTTCAATAAAAGGCCCGGGATCGCTTCCCTCGGGCATCAGGAAATGTCTTGCCGGTGAGTGTCGCGAAGCTCGGCGACCTTTCCCCGGTTCAGGCGGGAGGTGTGGGTGAGGTACCCGCCGACGCGGCTGATCCCCTCTATGCGGGTGGAGCCGCAGCCGGGGCAGGCCGTCTTGAGACCGCGCATCGTCTGCCGGCAGGCCAGACAGACCGTGAATTCGGGCGAGAAGACGATCTGGCTGTTCGTTGTTTCGCGAAAGGCCCTCGTGATGAATCGGGCAAGTGCCTCGGCGGAAGGTTTGGACTCCCCGAGCCAGATCGACGTGATGGCATTGCCGCCAATGAGGGGGTGGAAGAGGCCCTCGCTCCTGACCCGGCTGAAGGGGTCCGTTTTGGCGGCGATGTTGAGCTGCGTCGAGTTCGTGTAGTACATCTCGCCCCGGGCGATGTCGCCCCGGACAAGATGTCCCGACCGGGGGGAGTGGTACTTGAGATCGAGCCTGGCGAACCGGTAGGCGGTGCTCTCGGCAGGGGTCTGCTCGAGAATGAACCGCATGCTGTGCTGCCGTCCCAGCCTGGCCGCCATCTTCTGGATGTGGCCGAGGATCTTGAGCCCGAACTTCAATGCCTTTTCGTCCTCATGAAGCTGTGCTCCCCGGTGGAGCTGCACGAGCTCGTTGAGCCCCACCATCCCGATGAGATAGGTGGCCCGGTCCAGTTTCAGATAAGCCGACCCTGCGCAGTCCATGGACAGCAGGGCCAGGGGGCCTCCGTCACCGATGGCGAGGAGCCTCTCGATGAACTGCCTCTTCTGGGCGTGGGCCCTGGCGACGATCTCCATGCGCTCCGAGAGAAGGGAAAAGAGGTGCGCGTCATTGCCCTCGGCAAGGTATCCCAGCCTCGGGAGATTGAGCGTCACGTTCTGGATGGAGGCATAGCGCATCTCCCAGGGCTTTTGGGCTTCCTTGCGGGCCTGGCCGTCGCTCTCGAAGTCGAGGCTCAGGCACCGCGGAACCTTGAGGGTCCGGTTGCGGTCGAAGATGAAATGGGGGTTCCCTTTTTCGGCGGCCGCCCCGCAGACCTGCAGGAGAAAATCCTCGTGGCCGGGTGTCTCGAAGAAGTCCTCCGTCATCCGCAGCAGCGGCTTCGGGAAGAAAAAGGGGCTGCCCAGGGCATCGCCCTCCCGGTAGATTTCGAAGAGGGCCCGGGCAAAGCGCTGCGCGTCTTTTGCGTAGTGCCCGTAGGACTTGCCCGTGAGCTCCCCTCCGGGGCCGATGGCGGGCACGTCGCGCAGGTGCCGGGGGATCTCCCAGTAAATGCCGATCTCGGTGAAAATGGCCTGGCCGCCGCGCGAGACGGCAAGCTGGGAGAACTCGAAGACGAGCATCTGGGCGATCTGCTCGATCTCCCGGTCCGAAAGCTTCTCCAGGTAGGGGGCGAAAAAGACATTCACGGCGTCCCAGCCGATGGTTCCCGAGAAGTACCCCTGCAGGACGGCGCTGTAGCGGACCATGTGCGCGAGCAGCACCTCCGCGTGCCTGGCCGGCTTCGAGGCCGAGAAGGTGTTGGGCAGGTTGAGGCCGAACTTCTTGACGAACTCCAGGGTCTGGCTCGAGCTGTAGGGCCGGTCGACGTAGCCCAGGTCGTGCAGGTGCAGATCTCCCCGCACGTGGGCATCCCCCACATCATGGGAAAAGACCCCGTGCAGGGCGTACTCCTTCTTGATGCCCTCGGCGAGGATCAGGTTCGACGCCTCGGGGCCGTGGGGGAGGTTGGCGTTCTCCTTGTTCTGGTGAAGGATGAGCTGGCTGACATCGTAGAGCGGGAACCCGAGGCGGGTGTGCATCCGCCGTGCCTGCTCGAGACCGCGCTCCATGAGCTTCGCGTCGACGAGCTCGCGGATGAGGGGGGCCGTGAGATGGGCGAGGCCCGAGGCCATGATCTGCTTTTCGACATCGAGGCTGATGGCCTCGGCCGTGTCGAGATCGACGTAGGTCTCCAGCATGAGGGCATCGACGATGCTCTTGCGGTCCCAGCGGGCGATCTCCTCGTCGGAGGTCCGGACGAAGAGGGTGATGTCGGTCGTTTCCTTCGCAGCCACGAAAGCTTCCTTTCGGACGAAAGATACTCTTTTAACAGCTTGGCTGGCGGTGTCAAATCCGACGGGATGGGATTCAGGACTCGAGGAATGGGCTTCGGGAATCAGGATTCCGGCTTCCGGATTCGGGATCAAGGTATTGCATGGACGTTTTATCCACCCTGGACCCTGAACCCTTTACCCTGGCCCCTTGACGGGCATTCGCCCGTCAAATGTTCGTCTTGGATTGGCCCGCCAGCGAGTCCAGCGCCTTTTCGGCGGCCCGGGCCAGGGCTTCGTCGTGGGCATGGGTGAGGGCGAAGACCCGGAAATGGACCACCCGGGCCGGGATGAACCGGTAGATGTCCACGAGGGGTTCCGGCGAGGTGATCCCCGAGGAGGGGTTGTAGATATTGATCCGCTTGCTCTCCTCCGTGATGGGGTTCAGAGGCCTCGGGTCCTGGGTGGCAAGATCGACGCGGAACGGTTTTCTGCGCAATCCCCGGGGCAGGTGCCTGCGGATTTCGTCCTCGTAGTCCGCGGCCCCCGAGAAGCGGATGCCCCTGGGCAGCTCGTCGATGGAGAGCTCCGTGACAAAGGACATCTTCCACTTGACCTCGCGGTTGTGGAGTTTTTCCCACTCCCGGCCCAGCCTTTTTTTCTGCGGGTCCTTATCCCGGGGCCAGCGCTGGACATCCCGGAAGAGGGTCCACTCGTCGCACTCGAGGTAGTCGTCGAGAAACTTCGAGGGATCTCCCGGCAGCAGCAGGCTCATCGTGTCGCGGAAGATCTCCTGCAGGTGCAGATCGAGTGCCCGGGTGGTGCGGTGATAGTAGACATTGCGGTAAAGGTTGAGCCGGGCATTCAGGAACCTCGAGAGGGCCGAGATGCCCGCCTGGTGAAGGGTGATCCCGTGCTCCGTGAAGAACGTGTAGAAGCGAAGGCGCGAGATGTCCACCATGTCGAGCGAAAAGCCCGTCATGAAGGCGTCGCGCTGGACGTAGTCCAGGTTGTCGGCCGTGTAGATGCCCGAGAAGAGCTGCCGCAGCAGCTCCAGCCACCGGGGCCGCTTCCCGTCTTGCCCCGCGGGCATCTTGATGAGGTAGGCGATGGTTGCCGGGTCGATCGTCTCGCCTTTTTCGAAGGGGCCCGTGGGGCTGCGCCTCATGGCGGCAATCGTCCGGGCCAGTTTTTTTGTGATGATCTTCTGCCCGAGGTCCTCGTGGGTGATCCCGTACTGATCGAGAAAGTGATCGTCGAAGAAGTGGCCGAAGGGGCCGTGCCCCACGTCATGGAGAAGCCCCGCAAGCCGTGCGAGCTCCTCGACGAAGTTGACCGAGGGGGCATCGGGGCAGACGCTCTTGAGGCTGGGGTAGAGGTGCCGGCCGAACTCGCCGGCCATGTGCATGGTGCCCAGGGAGTGCTGGAACCGGCTGTGCTCGGCGGCGGGGTAGACCCAGCGGGCGCTCTGGAGCTGGTGAATCCTCCGGAGGCGCTGAAGCCAGGGCGTGTCGAGGAGGTCCTTTTCCGTCTTTTCCCCCGGGTAATCCGGCCCCGGGACGGTGAACCAGGCGTACTGGTAGATCGGGTCGGCGATGAGCGCCTTCCCCGTGTAGACTTTCGCGAACTCGGGACCCCTCTGACCCATGGGTGTTTTTTATCGGAAATCGGCGCAATGTTCAATCGATAATCGGTGCCGGAAGGGAAAAAGGTTTTATTTCAGCGGCTTGTTTGGTAAATAGAAAACAGGTTCATGCCCGGGGGAAGCCGACAGGATGCCCAACAATCTCAAAATAGCCCTGATGATCATCGTGACCCTGATCCTGGCAGGGACGATGGGCTTTCACTTCATCGAAGGGTGGAATGTCCTCGAGTCCTTCTATACCACGGTCATGACCCTGACCACGATCGGCTACGGGGACTTCGCCCCCAAGACACAGCGGGGGGATGCTCTTCACGGTCCTTCTCGTCATCTTCGGTGTCGGCACCATGCTCTACACGGTGGGTCTCGTGGCCCAGATCATGGTGGAAGGACGCCTGACAACGCTTCTGGGGAGAGGAAAGATGGAAAAGACCATCGATAAAATGAAGAACCACTACATCGTCTGCGGCTGCGGCCGGATCGGGTATCTCATCTGCAGGGAGCTGGCCGCGGAGAAGGTCGATTTCGTCGTCGTCGACAACAACCCCGAGGTGATCCAGAAAATAGGCGAGGAAGGGTTTGTCTACTTCCGGGGCGACGCGATCCACGACAAGTGCCTGATCGGCGCGGGCATCAAGCGGGCCAGGGGGATCGTCTGCGTTCTGCCCACCGACGCCCAGAACCTCTACGTGATCCTCACGGCCAAGGAACTCAACCCCGACATCTGGATCCTCTCGCGCTCCGAGGAGGAGGAGTCCGAGCACCGCCTGCTGCGGGCGGGTGCGAACCGGGTCATGTCCCCCTACACGCTGGGCGGAACCCGGATGGCCATGGCCATCCTGAGGCCTGCCATGCTGGATTTCATCGAGATCACTACACGAAGGCAGAGCCTGGAGCTGCGGATGGACGAGCTTGAAATCTGCGAAGGCTCAGCCGCTCATCGGGAAATCCCTGGAGGATTCCGAAATCCGGCAGCGTTACGGCCTCATCATCGTGGCGGTGAAGAAGGACTCGGGCAAGATGATCTTCAACCCCGTGGCCAGCTATGTCATCCAGAACGGCGACAAGCTGATCGCCCTGGGCGAAGAGGACAACGTCTCTAAGTTGTCGCAAGCGTGTCTTGGATAAGGGATGCGGGGATGACCCCCTCGCGAAGAATCTTCATCGGGGAGACGGTGGCGTCGACGATCGTCGAGCCCTTTCCCCCCGGAGTCTGCCCGCCGTCGATGACCCCGTCCAGTTTCCCTTCCAGTTGAGAAAGCACTTCCGCGGCCGACGAGCATTCCGGCGCGCCGGAGAGGTTTGCGCTCGTGGCCGTCACGGGCCCGCCGAGCCTCTTTGAGATCTCCATGGCGATGGGATGGCTGGTGAGCCGGATGCCGATCTTCCCGCTTCCCGCCGTCAGCTTCGGCGAGACGGACGGTGCCGCCCGGAAGACGATCGTCAGCGGCCCGGGCCAGAACCGGCCCATGAGCTTTCGCGCCTCCTCGGGAATGTCTGTCCGCAAAGGCATCCAGGTGCCCCCTGTCTCCGATCACGACGAGAATGGGGTTCTTGAAGTCCCGCCCCTTGATCCCGAAAATTTTATCGATGGCCGCTTCGTTGCGGGCATCGGCCCCCAGGCCGTAGAACGTCTCCGTAGGAAATGCGATCACGCCGCCGCTTTTCAGAATCGCAACGGCCTCGTCGATTCTGTCCGGCTCAGGATTTTCCGGATCGATTTTATGAAATGGTTGTCATATGCCGTTCACAGACAAGATGGACCGGCAGATGATATCCCGCTGCCGCTCTTTTATTCTTGCCCGAATCCCGAGTCCCTATACCCTGAAGCCCTGTCGTTCTACAGGCACTCCAGCTTCTTGTGCTTCTCCTCCACCTCGCGGGCCATCTGCTCCGCAGTGCTGCTGGAGTTTCTTGCGCAGCGGGGCGTCGCCCAGGGCGAGGATTCTTGCCGCCATGAGGGCGGCATTGCGTGCGCCCGCCTTGCCGATGGCCATGGTCGCCACGGGGATGCCCCCGGGCATCTGGACGGTGGAGAGCAGCGCGTCGAGGCCCCCGATGGAGGTTGCATCGATGGGCACGCCGATGACAGGAAGCCGCGTCTGCGAGGCAATCACCCCGGCCAGGTGGGCCGCCGCGCCGGCGCCGACGATGAGGACCTTGACGCCGCGCTCCTCGGCCTTTCGGGCGAAGTTCGTCGTGCGCTCCGGCGTGCGGTGGGCCGAGGTGAGGAAGAGCTCGTAGGGGATGTCGAACTTCTTGAGCGTCTCCAGGGCCTCCTTCATGATCGAAAGATCCGAATCGCTCCCCATCAACACACTCACCAGACACGTCGCATCTTCTTTCCTTCATGTCGTCCTCCCCTTTCAATGTTTGGCACGTTGGCGAAGTGCAGGCATCAGGCATTCCAGGATTCAGGATCCTTCTATCCTCGGACGCCCGAATCCCGAGGCCCGAATCCGTTTTTCTAATGTTTGAAGTGCCTCACGCCCGTGAAGATCATCGCCATGCCGTGCTCGTCGGCTGCCTGGATCGACTCCTCGTCGCGGATCGACCCGCCGGGCTGGATAATGGCCGTGACCCCGGCCTTTGCCGCCGTTTCGACGACGTCGCGAAACGGGAAGAAGGCGTCGGAGCCCATGACGGTGCCCTTCGTGGGGCTTGTCGCTTTCATGATTGCGATCTTCACCGAATCCACGCGGCTCATCTGGCCTGCGCCCACGCCCACGAGCTTGTCCTTCGTGGCCAGCACGATGGCGTTTGACTTCACGTGTTTGACGACCCGCCAGGCAAAGTCGAGGGCCTGGTACTCCTCTTCGGTGGGTTTGCGTTTCGTAACGACCTTCGCTTTGCGGATGTCCATGTCGTCAGCGTCCCGTTCCTGGACGAGAAGCCCGCCCACGACACGACGGAAGTCAAAGCCCTTCTTGCCGGCGGTGCAGGACTCCCCGATCTCGATGAGGCGGAGGTTTTTTTTCGATTCGAATGCCTTGAGAGCCTCAGGCTCGAATTTCGGTGCGATCACGACCTCCAGGAAGAGCTTGGCGATCTCCTCGGCGGCCTTCTTGTCGACGGGCCGGTTCACGGCCACGATACCGCCGAAGGCCGAGATGGGGTCGGTCTCGAGGGCCTTCCTGTATGCCTCCAGGATGTCTCCCCCCGATGTGGCAGCGCCGCAGGGGTTGGCGTGCTTCATGATAACCGCCGTGGGCAGCTCGAAATCGCAGGCCATCTGCCAGGCGGCGTCGCTGTCCATGATGTTGTTGTAGGAGAGCTCCTTGCCCTGCAGCTGCGCGCCGCCCGCGATCCCCGGCTGCAGCTGCGCCCCCTCGCGGTAGAAGACGGCTTTCTGATGGGGGTTCTCTCCGTAGCGCAAATCCTGCGCCTTCAGGAACTGCAGCGTGTAGACATCGGGGAAGTCCTTCTTTCCGTCCCCGGGCAGGATGGTTCCCAGCCAGTTGGAGATGGCGGCATCATAGCGGGCCGTGAGCTGGAAGGCCTTGGTCGAGAGCATGAAGTTTGTGTTCTCGGAGACCTCGCCCCCCGTCTTTTTCATTTCCTCTATGATTTTCGGGTAGTCGTCAGGGTCCGTGACGATGCTGACGAAACGATAGTTTTTTGCCGCAGAGCGGACCATGGTGGGCCCGCCGATGTCGATATTTTCAATGGCTTCCTCAAGCGTGCAGCCTTCCTTGGCCACCGTGTCCTCGAAGCGGTAGAGGTTGATGACGACCATGTCGATCATCTCGATCCCGTGCGCCTTGGCTGCCTTCATGTGTTCTTCGTGGTCGCGCAGCGCCAGCAGGCCCCCGTGGACCTTCGGGTGAAGGGTCTTGAGCCTTCCGTCCATCATTTCCGGGAAACCCGTGTAGGCGGAAACGTCGGTCACGTCGATGCCCGCCGCCTTGATCTGGGCTGCCGTGCCGCCCGTCGAGAGGATCTCGACGCCGAAGGCCTTCAGGCCTTTTGCAAATTCAACAATGCCTTTCTTGTCCGTGACACTGATTAATACCCTCTTGATCTTGTTGCCCATTCATTGCTCCTCTGATTCTGAGTAATGGAATAATGGAATGATGGAGTAATGGGTTTCGGAAAAATTCTTCTACCGTTTCCAATATTCCAGTACTCCAGTATTCCCGGGGCTCCTACCCCTTATTTGCTTCATGTGATCGATGCGCCGCTGGATGAGCGCCTTCGTCCCGATGTCGGGCCTGTGATCGACAGGGCCCTTCACGGCCGAGATGGCGCTCTCGGCGATCTTCTCCGCCTCGTCGAGGCTTGCGGCGATCCCCACGACCCCGATGGCCCGGGACGTTGTCATGTAAAGCCCGTCGGCCTTCCTGTCGACCGAGGAATAGTAGAGCCGCGCGGAGCCCACATCTCCCACGTCGATCTTTGCCGACGTCGATTTCGCGTCGGGGTGGTCCTTGGGAAGTCCGTAGGCCTTCGGGACGATGTACTTGCAGACGGTGGCCTTCTTTTCGAACTCCACGGGGAGTCTGTCCAGCGTCCCGTTCACGACGGCCCGGCAGATCTCGATGAAGTCCGTCTTGAGCAGCGGCAGGATGTTCATCGCCTCGGGGTCGCCGAAGCGGGCGTTGTACTCCACGAGCCTGACGCCGTCTCGCGTGATGATGAAGCCGCCGTACATGATGCCCTTGTAGTACTCGCCCGTCTCCTGGTAGATGGCCTCGGCCACCTTCTGGGTGATGTCGAGCCCCGCCTGGACGTCTTCGGGCCTCATGAAGGGGAGGCTGTGATCCCAATCGGAATAGGAACCCATGCCGCCCGTGTTGGGCCCCTTGTCGCCCACGAAGCGCCGCTTGTGGTCCTGGACGGGAGGAGTGGCCACGACGGTCTTGCCGTCGGAGATGCACTGCAGGGAAAACTCCTCGCCCTCGAGCTTCTCCTCGATCACCACGGCGGAGTGCTCCTGCAGGACCTCTCTGCAATACTCGAAGGCCTCCTGCCTGGTCTGGAAGTGGTCACCCTGGACCTTCACACCCTTGCCGCCGGTGAGCCCGTCGGGCTTCACGACGACGCCCGGGAAGCTGCTTCAGAAATGCCTCGATCCCGTCAATCGAGGTGAAGGTCTCGTAGCGGGGGTTTCCGGGGATGTTGTATTTGCGGACGAGGTCCCGCGTGAAGGATTTGGATGTTTCGAGTCGGGCGAGCTTCTTTTTGGGACCCACGGCGGGGATTCCCGCGGCCGCGAGCGCATCGACGATGCCCAGGTTCAGGGGGTCTTCCGGCCCGATGACAGCGAACTCGCAGCCGTTCTCCTTCGCGAAGGCCATGATGGCAGCCAGATCCTCGTAGGGTCCGACGAGGGATTTTGACGACAGAGCGGCAATCCCGGGGTTGTTTGTCTTCATGCAGGAAAAGAGTTTCGGGTTGAGGCTGGAACGCATGATCGCCTCGGCGATGGCATGTTCCCGGGCCCCGTTTCCGACCAGCAGCACTCCCGGCATGGAACACCTCCTCATGGCCCCCTGTCGACCACGGAAACCATTGAATATAAAGGGGAAATGAACAGAAGAATGGTTTGCATCATAACGGAAAAGGGGCATCAAGTCAATGAAAACGGCGGTTTTGATCCGGCTAAACTGTGTCGCGGTCCTTTACGCAACAGCAGGTTGACTTTTTGCCGTTTGTCCGATAAGCTCCAACCATCGTTAACCCGTCGAAACACCATAACAATTTCTAGCACCGGGCAATCGAATCCTTGGACCCAACCGTTACATTCAAGCTTGTGTTGATGGGACTGTGCCTGTTGCTGTCAGGCTTCTTTTCCTCCTCCGAAGCCGCGCTTTTTTCACTTTCACAGCTTCATCTCCACAAGATGAGGGAAGAACGCTTCCCCTTCCTTTCTCAAGTCGAGAAGCTCCTCGATACGCCTCGTCGCCTGCTTGTCACGATCATCGTGGGCAACGAGGTCGTCAACATCGTCCTTTCCGCCACGGCTGCGGCGCTCTTCATCAGCCTCTTCGGCGAGCGGGGGGAGTGGCTTGCCATCGCCGCGGTGGCCCCGGTGCTGTTCCTCTTCGGGGAGGCCGTCCCGAAGATCTTCGGGAAAACCTATTCCATGCGCCTCTCCTCCATGGTAGCGACGCCTATGACTCTCGTGCAGAAGGCCGTGTTTCCCGTGGTCTGGCTTCTGGAAGGGATCTCCGGCTTTATCCTCGGGTCTTTCAGGAAAAAGGAGGCGACGGACAGCGACACCCTCATGGAGGTGGAGTTCCGAAGCCTCGTCGACGCCGGTCATGAAGAAGGGATCATCGATGCCGGCCAGCGGGATCTCATCCACCGGGTCTTCGATCTGGCCGACACGCCCGTCGAGGACATCATGACCCCGCGGGTCGACATGTTCTGCCTTCCCGTGTCCACGAGCCCAGAGGTCCTGCGCAGGGAAATCATCGAGCAGGGCTACTCGAGGGTTCCCCTCTATGGGACAAGACCCGATGATATCGTCGGGATCCTCTATGCGCGAGACCTGCTGGGCCTGATGGCGGAGGGGAATTCCCCGTCGTCGTCGGAGCCGCTTCTGCGAAAACCCTATTTTGTTCCGGAAGAACGCAGTGCCGATCAGGTGCTTCGGGATTTCCAGAAGCGAAACATGCACGTGGCCCTCGTCGTGGACGAGTACGGCGGGATCGCGGGCCTCGTGACGATGGAGGACATCCTGGAGGCCCTCTTCGGAGACATCTACGACGAACGGGATACGCGAGAGAGGCCATTCCACCGGATCGACGAGCGGACCCTCATGGTTTCGGGAGCCCTTGCAATAGACGATTTCAACGAAATCGCAGGCACCTCCATCCCGTCGGATGATTTCGGGACCGTCGGCGGCTACGTCCTGCACCTCTTCGGGAGGCTGCCTTCCCGGGGCGACGAAATCGTCTCGGAAGGGCTCACCCTCGTCGTGCGGAAGGTCAAGGGCACGCGGATCCTGAGTGTCCGGGTGACAACAGGGGGTGCAGGATCATGAGTGATGTCCTCATGCTTCTGCTCGTCCTCGTCTGCATCGCATTGGAAGGCCTTTTTTCCGGGGGCGAGATCGCCCTGATCGCGTCCGACATCCACCGCATCCGGCAGAAGGCGGAAGGCGGTTCGAAATCGGCAGCCATCGCCCTTCGGCTGCTCGATAACCCGGAGTGGTTCCTGGCCACATGCCTCACGGGGACGGATCTGTGCGTGATCACGAGCACGGCGCTAGCCACGTCCCTCTTCATCGCAGCCCTGGGGCCGGCAAGAGGCGAATGGGTCTCCGTGGCCGTCATGATCCCGGTAATCCTCGTTTTCGGCGAGATCGTCCCGAAGAGCTTCTTTCGCCAGCGCGCCGAGCGGAAGGCCGTGTTCATCGCGCCCTTTATCTGGGCTGCCTCCTGGGTACTCTATCCCTTCGTGTACGTAGTCTCGAAGATCGCCCGCGGCACCCTCTACGTCCTGGGGGAGAGCGGGGGAAAACCTCACTGCCCTACATCACCAAGGACGGGCTCAAGGTCCTCCTGCACGAGGAGGCGAAGCAGACCGACGTGAAACGCTCGGAAAAAGAGATGGTGGACCGTATCTTCGACTTCTCCGAGACGAGCGTGGGCCGGATCATGGTCCCGATCTCCAACGTGGCGGCTCTCGAGGATGAAGCCACTTTCGGGGAGGCCGCCCGGCTCATCAACGAGACGGGGTTCTCCCGGCTTCCCGTATACCAGGGCGATGTGATCAACATTGTCGGTGTGGTCAATGCTTTCGATATCCTGAAGGCGCTGCCGGTCTCGGCAACCCGCCCCGTCCGTTCGGCCCTCCGGCAGCTCTTCTACGTTCCCGTCAGCAAGCCCGCCGACGATCTCCTGCTGGAGATGCAGAAGCGCGGCGAGCCGATGGCGGTGGTCGTCGACGAGTACGGCGGCGCCGTGGGGATCGTGACGATCGAGGACATTCTCGAGGAAATCGTGGGCGACATTCGTGACGAGTACGACAAGCGGGAGCGCTCGATCCGGAAACTGGGCCCCGGCCGACATCTGGTCACCGCGCGTATCGGCATCGATCGGCTGCAGGAGATCATCCCCCTCGGAATTCCGGAAGGTCCCTACGAGACGCTGGCCGGGTACCTGCTCCACCAGATGGGGCGGGTTCCGCGGAGGATGGAACAGCTCCGCGTGGGCAGCATCCAGTATGTCATCGAGGATGCAGACATGAAGTCGATCAAACAGGTGCAGATCATTCTGCCCGCCGAGCCCTCCGCTGCGCAGAAAGCAGAGGGGCAGGCCGAATCGCAGCGGCCGGTGACGGGTTTGTGACCGGGCCCACGGAATCGGCAGCACGTCGAAAAAAACACAAGGAAGGGTGATGATGAGTACGGAAGACAAAGCCTTTGCGACATTGATTCTCGCTGCCGGCAAGGGCACGCGGATGAAATCGGAGCTGGTGAAGGTCCTCCACCCCGTGGCCGGGCGGCCCATGCTGGACTATGTCCTGAGTCTCGCCGAACAGATGGGATCATCCCGGATCGCCGTCATCATAGGCCATCAGGCCGAACTCGTCGAGGATCGTTACGCAAACCGGGGCCTTGCCTTCGTCTACCAGCGCGAGCAGCTAGGTACTGGCCACGCCGTGCTCCAGGCCTCAGAGGCCTTTGCCGGCTACAGGGGGACCATCCTGATCCTCTGCGGCGACGTGCCCCTGCTGCGGGTCTCGACCATCCACGACCTGATGGAGCGCCACCGCGCCTCCGGTGCGGCCATCACGGTGCTGACGACTCTTCTGGAAGACCCCTACGGCTACGGCCGGATCGTCAAGGATGAAGAGGGAAACGTGCTGGGGATCGTGGAGCACCGCGACGCCACGGACGAACAGCGGAAGATCCGCGAGATCAACACCGGGATCTACTGCGCGGAGAATCCGTTCCTGTTCGAAGCGGTGAGGGCGATCGGAAATGACAACGCCCAGAAGGAGTACTACTTCACGGACATCTTCGCCATCGCGCGGCGCAAGGGGGTACGCACGGCCTCGGTCATCGCGCCCGACCCCGGCGAGGTCATGGGCATCAACTCGCCCGAAGATCTCGCCCGGGCAACGGAAATCGTACAGGAGCGCTTGAAGGATAAGCTGAAGGATGGCAGGTGATAAAGAAAAAGGCCCGCGGCGCGGACCCAAATCAGTGACCGGTGGCCAGTGTTCAGTGACCAGTGAAAGACGAAGGGAAGAGGGACCCGGGCCCCTCACAGGGCCTGCAGGAGGGCGTCGATCTCGGCGGCCTGGTCCGGGTGGGCCTCCTTGTGAAGCAGCAGGATTTTCTGGTTGATCTCCTTGGGGTTGATCGGTTTGATCAGGTAACCCTGCACCCCGTATCGGGCGCAGTTCATGATATCTTCGCGCTCGGCCGACGCAGAGGCGATGATGATCGTGGTGGATGTGTCGCTGCGGTTCTGGCGGATTTCCTTCAACACGGCATGCCCGCTCATGATGGGGATCATCAGATCGAGCAGCACAATATGGGGCCGCCACTCCTTGTAGATCCGGAGGGCCTCGTAACCGTTCTCGGCAAATTGCTTCTCGAAGGCGCTTCCTGACAGGGCCACGTCGTAAAACTTCCGGTTGAACGGGCTGTCCTCGACGATGAGAAGCTTCAAATCCCCCATGATCGCCCTACCGCCATTTCCGTCTCAACGGATCACCGCATGTTTTTCTTAATCACATCGGCCAAGCCGTTCGCCAGGCCGGAAATCTCCTGCTGCGAAGGGCCTTCGATCATGACTCTGCAGAGGGCCTGGGTCCCCGAGAAGCGCACCAGGATGCGCCCCTTTCCGGCGAGCTTTTTTTCGGCATCGGCAATTGCCTGACCGATGACCGGGATCGAGTCCAGCTCCCTTCGCCTCTCCACGGTCACGTTTACCAGCACCTGGGGCAGCGTCGACATGACGGCCGCCAGCTCCGACAGGGGTCGGCCTTTTTTCTTCATCACGGCGAGAACCTGCAGGGCCGAGAGGATCCCGTCGCCCGTCGTCGTGTGGTCCAGGAAGATGAGGTGCCCCGACTGCTCGCCGCCCAGGTTGTATCCCTTCTCCCGCATGCACTCCAGGATGTAGCGGTCCCCCACCTGTGTCCGGACCAGCTTGATGCCCGCCTTCTTCATGGCAATCTCGAAGCCCATGTTGCTCATGACGGTGGCCACAACGGTGTTCTTCCGGAGCTGCCTGCGGGCCTTCATGTCGAGGGCGCAGATCGCCATGATGTGATCGCCGTCGATCACTGCTCCCTTCTCGTCGGCAAAGATGACCCGGTCGGCATCGCCGTCCAGCGCGATCCCCGCGTGGGCCTTGTGTTTCCGAACGGCGGCGGCGACGATCTCGGGGTGCATGGCCCCGCATTTCAGGTTGATGTTTCTCCCGTCGGGATTGTTTCCGATGGGGATCACCTCGGCCCCCAGCTCCTCCAGGACGAGCGGGGCGATCCGGTAGCCGGCACCATGGGCGCAGTCGACGACGATCTTGAGCCCCTCCAGGGACAGGGCCTTCGGGAAGGCGTTTTTCAGGAAAACAGCATAGCGGCCATCGGCGCCGAAGATGGCGTTGGTGCGTCCGATCGCCGATCCGGTCGGGGCCGATTCCCCCAGGCGCTCAGAGGCGATCAGGGCCTCGATCCGGGCCTCGGCGGCATCGGGGAGCTTCAGGCCGTTGCCCTGGAAGATCTTGATTCCGTTGTCCTCGAAGGGGTTGTGGGAGGCGGAGATCATGATGGCAGCATCGGCCTTCATGTCCATCGTGAGGAAGGCCACAGCCGGCGTGGGTAGCACGCCCACGGTGAGGGCATCGACGCCCATGGAGCAGATGCCGGCCACGAGGGCATCCTCGATCATCGGCCCCGATAGGCGTGTGTCCCGGCCGATGAGGATGCGGTGCCTGCGCTTAGTGTTCCGGAAGAGGCTCGCGATGGCCTTGCCCATGCGAAGGACAAGCTCCGGCGTCATGGGGTGCCGGTTGGCCACCCCGCGGATGCCGTCCGTCCCGAAGAGCTTTCTTTCTTTTTCTGCCATGGGCTTTACCCTCCCCCGGCCCGGTTGGCCGGAAGGGTTTAATCTCACTTGCAAAAAGCTTCGCAAAAATCGGCCCGTTTATAACATGGAAGACCTGAGAAGCAAAGTTTTTTCCTTGCATTGGCGCCCCGCGCCCCCTAAGTTAGGGGCGAAGTGGATCGCGAGGTAAACAATGAAAATCGGCAACCTTCACCTCTCCAACAACCTGATCATGGCCCCCCTGGCGGGGATCACGGACCTTGCCTTTCGGACGATCGTCCGCAGGTACGGCTGCGGCCTTTGCTACACGGAAATGGTCAGTGCCGACGGTCTTGTCCGGGGACACAGGGCGACGTTCAACTATCTGCGCTCTGATCCCGGCGACCGGCCCCTGATTGCACAGGTCTTCGGCTCCGATCCCGCCGTGCTGGCCGCGGCGGCCAGGGTGATCGAAGAGGGGGGGCTTGCCGATGCCGTGGACATCAACATGGGCTGCCCCGTGAAGCCGGTGATCCGGCGGGGCGCCGGCGCAGCCCTGATGAGGGACCCGGAAAAGGTCCGGCTCATCCTGCAGGCGACGCGAAAGGCAACAACGCTTCCCCTGACCATCAAGATCCGCGCGGGGTGGTCTCCGAAGGAAAAAAACGCCCTCGAGATCGCCCGCATCGCCGAGCAGGAAGGCGCCGATGCCATCGCCGTGCACCCGAGGACGGCCTCCCAGGGATTCAGTGGCCGCGCCGACTGGTCCGTGATCGCCGAGGTCAAGACGGCCCTGAAGATTCCGGTCATCGGCAATGGCGACGTGGAGACGCCGGACGACGTGAGCGCCATGAGCGACAGCACGGGCTGCGACGCCGTCATGATCGGGCGCAGCGCTCTGGGGAACCCCTGGATCTTCCGCGATGCACTGCGTCTTCGCGCCGGCGAGGGCACCGGACTTGCACCGCCTGAGGAGAAGGAGCGGCTCATCGGGGAGCACCTGATGATGTCCGTGGGGCTGTACGGGGAAGTTACCGGGGTGAATCACTTCCGCAAGCATCTCTTCTGGTACACCCGGGGGCTTCGAGGCAGCGCCGCGTTCAGGAAAGAGGCGGGGACGATCACGGGGAAAAGCAATGTCCTTGCGAAGGTTTCGGCATATTTCGAAGAGCTTTCCCGAGGGACTGCGGAGGAGAAAAAGACGCTTGACTTTTTCGAAAATTTGAACATAAGCTGCAATCAAAGCGAGGCTTTGTCCCGGTTTAGTCCGGGAGGCACGGAGGAGAGGTAGAACGGCATCGTGGAACTCGTCAAGTTCAAGGAACTCGAAGAGAGGATCAAGGGACTCGTCGAGGAATACAACACGCTGAAGAAGAGAACAAAGGAGTTGGAAGAACTAGTCGCAATAAAGAGTGGAGAGTTAAAGGAAGCAAACGGCACGGTAGCCAAACTCAACGAGGAGAGGGACTCAGTCAGACACAAGGTGGATACTCTACTGGACTTGCTGGAGGATATAAACGCATCAGAGCAGACATCGGGGTTGTTGTTTGAAAAAAAGGTTTGACATCAAAATCATGGGTCAGGGTGTCTCCGTGCTGAGTGATGCCGCCGATGACCATGTTTTGACGATCGTTCAACATATCAACAACAAAGCGGAAGAAATCAAAGGCGCCTCTAAGAACTTGACGACGTTGAACATCATACTGCTGGTTGCCCTGAATCTGGCCGATGAGCTGTTTCGGCTCAGGGGGGAGAAGGAAACGATCTGCAGCCAACTGGAGGACCGGTCCGAGGAGCTGATTCATCTCATCGACCGGAAAGAAAAAGAAGATAGTATTCCCCTGCGATGTGCGTGATTAACAGAATCCTTTGAGCGAACACCTAATAACAGGGAGCCCTCCCTGGTCGGTTGTGTGCAGGTCCTCTCAAGGAAAGCCTGACCCGACACACAGGGCACCCACCTTGTTGACAAGGTTCAAGGTTATTCGTTGACACGGCATAGGCGGGGGATTTTTTACCCCCCGGCCGGATCGAATAACCGTCCGAGATCCCGCTGATTTGCCCCATCCTTTGTCTCCCCTCAAAGAAACACCCCAAGGCATCGAACCGGAAGGATTGTTTACATCGCATCGGTCTTCCTATGCCATTTCGGACGAGGAGGTAACAAATATTGGACTTCTTGCCAGTTATTATCGCCATTGCATCGCTGATCGCCGGTATCGCCCTCGGGTATCTCCTGCGAAAGCTGATCACACGGAAGGAACTGCAATCCTCGGAGAATCTCTCCGTTCGGATCGTTGAAGAGGCCAAGAAAGAGGCCGACAGCATCAAGAAAGAGGCCATTCTGCAGGCCAAGGAGAGCCTGCTCAAGACGAAGGCCGAGTCCGAGCGCGAAGCGCGGGAGCGCAAGACCGAGCTCGACAAACTCGAGGCGCGGCTGCGATCCAAGGAGGAAAACCAGGAAAAACGCATCGACATGATGGTGCAGAAAGAGAGCAACATCGAAAATCGGGAGAAGGGGCTCCAGCAGAAGGAGAACTCGCTGCACGAAAAACACGAGCGGATGAACCGCATCCTCGACGAGCAGAAGGAAAAGCTCGAGAAGATCGCCGGCATCACCTCCGTGGAGGCCAAGGCCCAGCTCATCCAGTCCATGGAGGCCGAGGCCAAACGTGATGCGGCCATTCTCATCCGCAAGGCCGAGGAGGAAGCCAAACGCACGGCCGACAAAAAGGCCCAGGAGATCATTGCCTACTCCATCCAGCGCTACGCCGGGGACTTCGTGGCCGAAAGCACCGTGTCCGTCGTGAATCTCCCCACCGATGAGATGAAAGGCAGGATCATCGGCCGGGAAGGCAGGAACATCCGCGCCATTGAGGCGGCCACCGGCGTCGATCTCATCATCGACGACACGCCGGAAGCCGTTGTGCTCTCCGCCTTCGACCCGGTGCGACGGGAAGTTGCGAAGCTCTCGCTGGAGCGGCTCATCAGCGACGGCCGGATTCACCCCGGCCGCATCGAGGAGGTGGTCCGGAAGGTCCAGGGCGAGGTGGACAAGATCATTCAGGAGACGGGCGAGCGGACCTCCTTCGACGTGGGCGCCCACGACGTTCATCCCGAACTCATCACGCTGCTCGGCAAACTCAAGTACCGCTCCAGCTTCTCCCAGAACGTGCTTCAGCACTCCATGGAGGTGGCCTACCTCGCGGGCATCATCGCCTCGGAGCTCGGGCTCGACGTGAAGGAAGCGAAGAGGGCGGGGCTGCTGCATGACATCGGCAAGGCCGTGGACCACAAACTCGAGGGGACCCATGCCGGGCTCGGGGCGGATTACGCCAAGCGCTTCGGCGAGGCCGAGCGCATCGTCGAGGCCATCGCCACCCATCACGACGATGGCCGGAACAACAACCTCCTGGGCGTCCTCGTCCAGGTGGCCGACACCCTCTCGGCGGCCCGTCCCGGCGCCCGCAGGGAGATGCTGGAGACCTACGTGAAACGGCTCCAGGAGCTCGAGGGGATCGCCAAGTCATTCAACGGCGTCGAATCGTGCTTTGCCATCCAGGCAGGCCGGGAGATCCGGATCCTTGTGCAGAACGAAAGGATCTCCGACGACGAATCCGTCATCCTCGCCAAGGATATCGCCAAGAAGATCGAGTCCGAGTTGACCTATCCGGGTCAGATCAAGGTTACCGTCATCCGGGAAACCCGGGTGACGGACTTCGCGAGATAAGACGGGCCCTATGCAGATTCTTTTCATCGGGGACATTGTCGGGCGGCCGGGGCGCCGCGTCGTGCGGGAGTTTCTTCCGGGCCTGCTGAAAGAGCACGGCGTCGATCTGGTCATCGCCAACGGCGAGAATGCCGCCGCGGGGTTCGGCATCACGCGGGATACCGTGGACGAGCTCCTGGAATGCGGCATCCACCTGCTCACCACGGGAAACCATGTCTGGGACAAGAGAGAGGTGCTGGGCTTTATCGACGAGTACCCGAACCTGTTACGGCCGGCCAATTTCCCCGAGGCCTGTCCCGGGATCGGTCATGCCATCGTGAAGACGGCAGGCGGCATCCCGGTGGCCGTGCTCAACCTGGCGGGCCGGATCTTCATGCACCCTGCCGACTGTCCCTTCCGGGTGGCCAAAGCCCTCGTCGAGCAGCTGCGGCGCCAGACCCCGGTCATCCTCGTGGATATGCACGCCGAGGCCACCTCGGAAAAACAGGCCATGGGATGGTTCCTGGACGGGGAGGTCAGTGCCGTTTTCGGGACCCACACGCACGTTCAGACGGCCGACGAAATCATCCTGCCCGGCGGGACGGCTTACATGTCCGACGCGGGGATGACGGGCCCCCATAACTCCGTCATCGGGATCGAAAAGGAGATGATCATCGAGCGGTTCCTCACGGGGATGCCGTGCCGGTTTGAGGTCGCCCGGGGCGATGTGCGCCTCCAAGGGGTTGTCGTGGGCGTGGACCCGCAGACCGGCAAGGCCCAGTCCGTCAA
>CAWEPT010000025.1:0-58382 GCA_963810965.1 uncultured delta proteobacterium
TGGGAATCAGAAGGATGATCGTTTTTTTCACGGTGAGACCTCCCATGGCGAGCTGCTTTCTATCGGTACACGAAGGTCGCGTTGCGATTCTTGTGCCAGCAGGCCTCCGTCGCCTCCGAGCAGACCGGGCGCTCCTCGCCGTAGCTGATGGTCTTGATCCGCTTCTTGTCGATCCCGAGGGTCTGCAGGTAGCGGGCTGCGCTGTCGGCCCTTTGCTGGCCGAGGGCGAGGTTGTACTCGTTGGTCCCGCGATCGTCACAGTTGCCTTCGATCGAGAGGGTCTTTTTCGGGCTTGCCTTGAGTTGCTCGGCTACCTTGCCCAGGATCTCCCGGGCCTCGCTGCTGAGTTCCGCACGGTTGAAATCGAAATAGATCTTGGAGATGTCCTTGAGACGCGCCGCTTCGGCGGCCGCCTTGTCGCGCTCCGCCCGCTCGCGGGCTTCCTGGTCCCGGAGGGCCTGCTCGCGCAGGGCCCGGTCACGGGCATCCTGCTCGGCCCGCTGCTTGGCCAGCTCCTCTTCCGAGAGCCCCGGTTTCGTCCCGGATTTCGTCACGTCCTCCTTCGTGGCTTTCTTCGGGGCACTGCAACCGCTTGTCAGTGTGAGTGCCAGCACGACCGCCATGAATACCGCCAGAAGGATCCCGTATCGTTTCATTGACATTCCTCCTTTGAACCCTGCGGGCAGGATCAGGCAAGTGCCCGTAAGGAGTTTGCTTTTGACGAGACTGTCTTAAACCATACCTCCGGTATCGTCAATAGAAATTTAAGTGGGGAGACCACGTGGGGGACACGTAGGCATCGAGCCCCTCGTGGATCACGCGCACGTTGGTGCCGTTGGAGTTCATGACGCAGACCCTGGATTTGCTGCCCAGGCGCGACACGAAAGCGATGTAGCGCCCGTCGGGGGACCAGGCGGGATTTTCGCTGCGGCCGTTGGTCGTAAGCTGGACGGGGGTGCCGCCCTCGGTCTCCAGGACCATGACCTGGAAGGTCCCGCCGGCCCTGCCCTCGTAGGCTATGCGATTGGAACGGGGATGCCAGGCCGGTGAGGTGTTGTAGCCCCCCTCGAAGGTGAGCCTCCGGACATTGGCGCCGGTTGCGTCCATGACGTAGATCTGGGGCGTGCCTCCCCGGTCCGAGACAAAAGCAATCTGCTTGCCGTCGGGGGACCAGGTGGGCGAAACGTCGATGGCCGGGTCGCTCGTCAGCCTCGTCATCCGGCTGTCTGCGAGATTGAGGATGTAAATGTCCTCGCTGCCGTCCTTGCTCGAGGTCACGAGCATCCGTTTCGAGTCCGTCGACCAGGTCGCGGGAAGATTGAGACGGCCCGTGGAGAGGATCTTCCGTGTCGTCCGGCGGTTGAGATCCATGACATGGAGGTCGGGGGCACCGTCCTTGTAGGAAAGAAACGAAATCTGCTTCCCGTCGGGCGACCACTTCGGCGAGAGCGTGATGGAGCGGTAGTTCGTGAGCGTTGCCGGTTCCGTGCCGTCGAAGTTGACGTAGTAGATCTCGGAGGAGCCGCCCTTCTTGCCGGTAAAGGCGATCTTGGTGTCGAAGAGACCCTTCTCGCCCGTGAGCGCAATGAGGATCTCCTGGGCAAACCGCACGACCATCTCCTTGCGCTCTTCCACCTTGCCCGTGTAGCGCTTGCCCACGATGAGCTTGCCCTGCACGACGTCGAAGAGGCGGCACTCCAGGGTGAGGTCGCGGCCGCTCACGGTGAACCCGCCCGTCACGAGCGACTCGGCGCCGATGCCCGTCCAGGCCGGAAACTGGATGTTCTCCGTGGAGATGCCGAGCTTGGTCTGGTCGACGAGAAAGGCCTTGCGGTCGAGGATGTTGAAAAACCCCGTGATCTCCAGCGTCTTCCCCAGCGTATCGGCAAACCAGGGGGAAAGGCTCTCCTGGCTGGCGGCGTTGTTCATGTTCTTGAACGGGGTGATGGCGATGGGGAACTTCTGCGCCGAGGGGGAGTCGATGTTGATGTAGACCTTGGCATCCGCGGCCGGAACAACGACCAGGGCAAGGAGAATGGATACGAACAGGCACTGCATGATTCTTCGCGTTCTCATGGTTTCCTCAAACACCTCCCGATGTAGCCTTCAGCAATCCTTCATCGATGAAATCCCCCTCTTTCCCCCTTTTGCAAAAGGGGGAGGCAAGGGGGATTTATTCTTCAACCCTTCTACCCTGTCCCCTGAACCCTTTACCCTTTACCCTGAACCCTATCTTTTATAGTCGGCGGAGCGGAATCGAATCCCCAACTCCACGCTCGAGTCCTGGATCCAGGACGGAAGCGGCGGCAAGGGGTCCGATTTCTTGATCGCCCGGTATGCCGACTGGTCGAAAAAGCTGTTTCCCGAACGTTTCTCGAAGCGGATATCCGTCACCTGGCCGTTGCGCAGGACCCGCACATCGAGGACGGCCTCGAGATTCTTGTCGGCCAGGATGCTTTGCGGCAGGGCCCAGTTCTGGCGCACTTTCGACCAGATCTGGGAGTAGTACTGGCTCATCAGCGAGGCCGTGTTGCCCTGCCCCGAGAAGGGCTGGCCGCCGGCATCGGCGGATTCGGCTTTCTTGCGCATCTCCTCGATGGCCTGGTTGAGCCGGGCCGCATCCTGTTTCTTCGACGGCGTATCCGACTTGAGCAGAGGCGTGGGGGTCTTCGTGACGATGCTCTTCTTGAGCACGATGGCGTTATCGCGCGCGCTCTCCTTGAGGGCTTCGCTCATGACTTCCCTCGAGAGGGCCGCCGTGGCGCTCTTTCCCAGGTTGGCCGGTGAGCTCACCAGGTCCACGGAGTAGGCCGGCCCGAAGGTCCACGTTCGCGTCGGGAAGGCAGGGGAAAAGAAGAGCACGGAGAGGGCAATGGCGTGAATGAGAAGCGACAGCAGGACGGCCGTGTTCAGCCTGGTCAGGCCGTCACTTCTCCATCTGAGGGTTTTCACCGTCATCTCGAATCCCTGGGCGGTTCCGTGATCATGCCCAGCTTGTCGATGCCCGCTTTCCGGACCTCGGACATGACCTGAACGACAACCCCGTAAGGAACCTCTTTGTCGGCCCGCATGTAGAGCTCGCGGTCCGTCCTCGTCTTGAAGATGCTCTCGAGCTTCGTGCTGAGATCGGGCAGCGTCGTCTTGAATTCGTTGAGGAAGATCTCCTGTTTGCCGTTGATGGTCAGCACGAGCTTCTCTTCCGTGACGTTGATGCTCTTGGCCTTCACGCGGGGCAGGTTCACGTCGATCCCCATCTGGAGCATGGGTGCCGTGACCATGAAGATGATGAGCAGCACGAGCATCACGTCGACCAGGGGGGTCACGTTGATCTCCGAGAGCGGTTTGTGTTCCGTGTGGTTCTGTCTTCTGAACTTTGCCATGGCCTATTTCTGCAGGTAATGCCGCTCGACGATGTTGAGAAACTCCGAGGCGAAATTATCCATCTCCAGGGAGATGTTCCGGATGCGGTTCAAGTAGTAGTTGTAGAATACCACCGCAGGGATGGCCGCCGCAAGACCGAATGCGGTGGCGACGAGAGCCTCGGAGATACCGGGCGCAACGACGGCCAGGGTGGCCGACCCGCGGGCGCCGATGCCGCGGAAGGCGTTCATGATGCCCCAGACGGTGCCGAAAAGACCGATGAAGGGGCAGGCGCTTCCCGTCGTGGCGAGAAACCCCAGCAGGCTCTCCAGCTTGGAGGACTCGGTGCTGCAGGCCCGGTGGAGGGCGCGCTCCACGTTGTCGAGACCCTTCATCTCGATCGTCGGGTGGCCCGATAACTCCAGGGGATCCTGGGGAGTGCCCTTCGAGGACTTGTTGATTTTCCCCAGTTCGAGATAGCCGGTCCGGAAGACTTCGGCGATCGTGGAGTGGGGGTATCGTTTCGACTCGGGCAGCACGTCCGAGAGCTTGCTCGAATTCATGTAGGAGTCGAGAAAAAGGTTGTTTTCCTTTTCCGTCTTCGAGATGACGCGGTATTTCATCAGGATGATGGCCCAGGAAACGATGGAGAAGACGAGCAGCAGAAGCAGGACGAACTGCACCATCGGTCCCGCGTCGATGACCATCTGGAGGAGATTCCCCCGGAATTCCCCCCCGAAGTCCACGGCGGAAACCGCAAAGAGTGTACCCATTGACGACCTCCGGGTCAGACCGGGCTGCTGCTCCAAATGCGATGAGACGATGGAGCGACACATCGCATCCATCGCCTTTGAACAGCCCCGGCAACGAGTTAAAGTGGCCTATCTGTAATGGATATCGCCTGCGATGTCAACACCCTTTTCGCGCCGGGCGTCCCCCTCCACTCCTTTCTTGACTCCGGTTCCTACTCTCTGCTATAAACTCTCCAACGCCCTTTTAAGAGCAATCCGGAGAGATTGAAAAAGGTCGCACCCATGAATGTCAAAATTGTTCGTTGCTGGCCGATAACGGAAGACCTTCCCGGATGACGGGAAGGTTTTTTTTTGGATGCCGGGAAGGGCGCAAACGGAAGAGGTGAAAGGCATGAAGAAACGAAAGGTCGTCATGGATGCCGAGGCCATCGAGCGCTCGCTCACACGGGTTGCCTACCAGATCGTCGAGAAGAACAAGGGGGTCGAGGATCTCGTTCTCATCGGGATCCAGAAGGGGGGGGTCCTGCTGGCGGAGCGCCTGGGCCGGAAGATTTCCACAATCGAGGGGGTCCCGATCCCCGTGGGGAAGCTCGACATCACGCTCTACCGCGACGACATCATGAAATCCGGCAAACAGCGCGAGATTGGCAAGACGGACATCCCCTTTTCGCTCAACGGCAAAAAGGTGGTCATCGTCGACGACGTCCTCTTCACGGGAAGGACCATCCGGGCGGCCATGGACGCGTTGATGGATTTCGGCAGGCCCAGGCTCATCCAGCTTGCCGTGCTGATCGACCGAGGCCACCGCGAGATCCCCATCCGGGCCGACTTCGTCGGGAAGAACCTCCCCTCGTCGCAGTCGGAGGAAGTGCTCGTCAAGCTCTCGAAGCGAAAGACCTCGGACTCGGTCAGCATCGAGGAAACGTTTTAGGCGGCCGGACGTAGGGCAGGCGTCCCGGGTGCAGGGCAGGCGTCCCGCCTGCCACCCTCATAGGTAGACAGGCGAGACGCCTGTCCTACAACTCTAATCCATCGGGGTTTGACATGAAACTGGCCAGAAAAGACCTCCTGGGCATCCAGGAATTGAGCGTCGAGGAGATCAACCTCATCCTCGACACGGCGGACTCCTTCATCGACATCTCCACGAGGGAGATCAAGAAGGTCCCCACACTGCGCGGCGTGACCGTCGTCAACCTCTTCTACGAGCCCAGTACGCGAACGAGGACCTCCTTCGAGATCGCCGCCAAGCGGCTGAGCGCCGACACGATCAACATCACCACCTCCACGAGCAGCGTCGTCAAGGGCGAGACCTTCGTGGATACCGCCCGAAACCTCGAGGCCATGAACCCGGACATCATCGTGCTGCGCCACAGCGCCGCGGGCTCGCCCCACATGCTCTCCAGGGTGGTCCGGCAGTCCGTCATCAACGCGGGCGACGGAGCCCACGAGCACCCCACGCAGGCCCTGCTCGACATGATGACCATGCGGGAGAAGAAAAAGCGCCTGGCCGGCCTCAAGGTGGCCATCGTGGGGGACATCGCCCACAGCCGGGTGGCCCGCTCGAACATCTACGGCCTGACCAGGATGGGCGCGAAGGTGAGCGTCGGCGGCCCCATCACCATGATGCCCCGCTACGTCGAGCGCCTCGGTGTCGAGGTCCATTACAAGCTCGAAGACGCCATCCGGGATGCCGACATCATCATGATGCTGCGCATCCAGCTCGAGCGCCAGGAGACGAACCTTTTTCCCTCGCTGCGGGAGTACGCCAAGTACTACTGCCTGAACCGCAAAAACATCGCCGCAGCCAAGGATGACGTCCTCATCATGCACCCGGGCCCGATGAACCGCGGCGTGGAGATATCGCCCGAGATCGCCGACGGCCCCTACTCGGTCATTCTCGAACAGGTCACCAACGGGGTGGCCGTGCGGATGGCCCTGCTCTATCTCTTGTCGGGAGGTAAGTCATGACGATGCTGCTCAAAGGCGGAAGGGTCATCGACCCCTCCCAGAAGATCGACGACATCCTGGACGTCCTCATCGAAGGCGGCAAGATCGCCGCGGTGGGCCGCAACCTCGGCGACGACGGAAAGGGCAAGAAAAAGGACCCCGGGGTGACCGTCCTCGATCTCAAGGGAAAGCTCGTCGTGCCCGGGCTCATCGACATCCACACGCACCTGCGGGAGCCGGGCTACGAGTACAAGGAAACGGTCGAGTCGGGGTGCGAGGCGGCCGTGGCGGGCGGTTTCACCTCGATTGCCTGCATGCCCAACACGAACCCCGTGAACGACAATCGCTCCGTGACGGAGTTCATCCTGAGGCAGGCCCGGAAGGCCAACCTCGCCAACGTCTACCCGATTGCCGCCATCAGCCGCGGCTCCGAGGGGAAGATGCTCTCCGAGTTCGGCGATCTCAAGGAGGCGGGCGCGGCGGGCTTCTCCGATGACGGCAGGCCCGTCATGCACGCGGGGCTCATGAAGCGGGCACTCGAGTACGCCCACTCTCTGGAGCTGCCCATCGTCGCGCACTGCGAGGAGCTGCAGCTCTCGACGGGGGGACTCATGAACGAGGGGCTCTCTTCGACGGAGCTCGGGATGCCGGGAATCCCCACCATCTCCGAGGACATCATGGTGATGCGCGACATCCTGATCGCCGAGTACGTGGGAACCTCCGTCCACATCTGCCACGTCAGCTCCGCCGGCGCCGTGCGCATCATCCGCCAGGCCCGGGAGCGCGGCGTCAAGGTGACGGCCGAGACGGCACCGCACTACCTGCTGCTCACCGACGAGGCCCTCAAGGGCTTCGGGACCGCCTACAAGGTGAGCCCCCCTCTTCGCGCGGCCGAGGACATGGCCGCCGTCCGCGCCGGGCTTCGAGATGGCACGATCGAGGTCATCGCCTGCGACCACGCGCCCCACTCGGCCATCGAGAAGGAGGTGGAGTTCGAGAATGCCGCAAACGGCATGGTCGGCCTCGAGACCTCGCTCGGGCTTTGCTGGAAGCTCGTCGAGGAAGGACTCCTGACCCCGTCGGAGCTGATCGCCCGGATGACGGTGAATGCCGCCCGCGTGCTGCGGATCCCCAAGGGGACGCTCAAGAAGGGCGCCGATGCCGACGTGACCGTCATCGACCCGAAGAGAGCCTGGACGGTGGACATCCGAAAGTTCCGCTCCAAGAGCCGCAACTCGCCCTTCGACGGCTGGAAGCTCCCGGCCAAGGCGGTCCTCACGATTGTCGGAGGGGAGATCAAGTACAATGAATTGTAGGGTGGAGGGTCGCGGGTAGAGGGTAGAGGGAAAAACCTTTGCCCTGAACCCTGAACCCTGAACCCTGGACCCTTTCCATGACATCCAAATCAAGCCATAAGGTACGGGCCATCGTCCTTCGCTCGCTCGACTACGGCGAGTCGGACCGCATCCTCACCTTCCTCACCGACGAGTTCGGCAAGCTCAAGGGGATCGCCAAGGGGGCGCGGCGCAGCCGCAGGCGCTTCGCCAACGCGCTGGAGCCCTTCTCGCTTGCCACCATCCTCTTTTCCCGAAGGGGCAGCGGCGGCCTTGCCTTCATCGAAGGCTCCGACGTCATCAACCACTTCGCCGGCATCCGGGCCGATCTCGACAGGACCCTGGTGGCCGCCTACGTGGCGGAGCTCGCCGAGCAATTCTCCGTGGAGGGAAAAAAGAATTTGCCCCTCTTCGAGCTGCTGAAGGACTTTCTCGGCTTCATCGAGTGCGGGCAGATGACGGAGACGGCGGAGCGGTTCTTCGAGCTTCGGCTGCTGAAATCGGCGGGATTCGAGCCCGTGCTGGACCGCTGCGTCACCTGCGGCACCCCGCTGGAGACGATCGAGTCGCCCCGCTTCGACTGCCGGGAGGGGGGCATCCGCTGCGCGCGGTGCACCGTGAACGGCCTCGATTTCATCCCCGTTTCCGTCGGCACGCTCAAGACGCTCCTGCTGGGTCGCGACATCGACTTCGCGAGGATGCCCCGCATCGGGCTCTCGGGCCCCATGGCCCGCGAGAGCCGGGAGGTCCTCGGCTGCTTTGTCCGGCACCTCACGGGCCGGGAGCTCAAGTCCCTGAATGTCCTCGGGGAAATCCGGAAACGCTATGGCGCCTGAAGAAGTGAGAAGTTGAGAAGTTGGGAAGTTAAGAAGCTTGGAGGATCCGAAAACATGCGTTTGGTTAGCAACCCATCCGAACTTCTAAACTTCCAAGCTTTATAACTTCGCCTTTTCTATTGACAGTACCCCCTCTAAATGCTACTTGTCGCGCTTGACACAGCCCCGTATTAACAGGCGTTTTGAGCGACGGGGTGTTTATCTGATCAACCGGCGGCCTTCGAGGCCGCATGACGGGAGGTAACAGTCGTGACCTTTCAGGAATTAGTTCTTGCCCTCGACAAATACTGGGCCGACCAGGGTTGCATCCTCCAGCAGCCTTACGACCTCGAGGTCGGCGCCGGCACCTTCAACCCGGCGACCTTTCTGCGCTCCCTGGGACCCGAGCCCTGGAACGTGGCCTACGTAGAGCCTTCCCGCCGGCCCACCGACGGCCGCTACGGGGAAAACCCCAACCGGCTCCAGCATTACTACCAGTACCAGGTCATCATGAAGCCCTCGCCCATGAACATCCAGGAGCTCTACCTGAACTCGCTCCGGAGCTTCGGGATCAACCCCCTGGAGCACGACATCCGGTTTGTCGAGGACGACTGGGAATCGCCCACGGTGGGCGCCTGGGGACTGGGCTGGGAAGTCTGGCTCGACGGGATGGAGATCACCCAGTTCACCTACTTCCAGCAGGTCGGCGGCATCGACCTCAACCCCGTCTGCTCGGAGATCACCTACGGGATCGAGCGCATCGCCATGTACCTGCAGGGCATCGACAACGTCTACGACCTCGAGTGGGCCCACGGGGTCAAGTACGGCGACGTCCACCACCAGGGCGAGGTGGAGTGGTCGCACTACAACTTCGAGGAAGCCAACGTAGAGATGCTCCGGAAGATCTTCGACATGTACGAGGCCGAGGGGATCCGGATGGCCGAGAGGGGCTCCGTGCTCCCCACCTACGACTGCTGCCTCAAGTGCTCCCACACCTTCAACCTGCTCGATGCCCGGGGGGCCATCAGTGTCGCCGAGCGCACGACCTACATCGGCCGCGTGCGCAACCTGGCAAGGCTCAGCGCCGAGGGATACCTCAAGCAGCGAGAGAAGATGGGCTTCCCGCTGATGGGAAAGTTTCGAAAATAGGGTATAGGGTCAAGGGTATAGGGACAGGAATCGATTTCCTTCTTTCAGAAGCACTTATGACACTAAGACACTCACGCACTGGAGTTTCAGATGGCTAAAGAGCTGTTTCTCGAAATCGGGACGGAGGAGATCCCCGCGGCCTTCCTGCCGAAGGCGATCGCGGACATGGAGGAGATGATCCGGAAGGAGTTTGCCGCCAGCCGCATCCAGCACGGCGCGGTGAAGGCCGTGGCCACCCCGAGGCGGCTCGCGCTCTGTGTCTCCCGGGTAGCCGAAAGGCAGGAGGACCAGGTCATCGAGAAGCTCGGGCCCGCAAAGAAGGTTGCCTACGACGAGCAGGGCAACCCCACGAAGGCCGCCCTCGGATTTGCCAAGGGGCAGGGCATCGACATCTCCGAGGTGGAGATCCTTTCGACCGACAAGGGCGAGTACATCGGCGCCCGCAAGAAGCTCGAGGGCGAGGACACGATCAAGCTTTTGCCCGCGATCCTGCCCAAGTTCATCCTCTCGATCCCCTTCAAGAAGTCCATGCGGTGGATGAACCTCGAGATCCGATTCGCCCGGCCCATCCACTGGATCGTGGCCCTCTACGGCGGCGAGGTGGTCCCCTTCAGGATCGAGAACATCGCATCGGGCGACACGTCCCGCGGGCACCGCTTCATGAGCCCCAAGCCCTTCAAGGTGAAAGGATACAGGGACTACCTGGCAAAAACCCGCAAGCGCTTCGTGCTGGTCGACCCCGAGGAGCGCAGGCGCATCCTCCTCGACGAGGCCCGGAAGGCGGCGGCGACCGTGGGCGGAAAGATCCTCGAGAACGAGGAGCTCATCCGGGAGGTCTCGTTCCTCGTCGAGTACCCCTCGGCGGTGCTGGGCAACTTCGAGAAGGACTACCTGAAGATCCCCAAGGACGTCCTCACCACGACGATGATCTCGCACCAGAAGTACTTCCCCGTCGTCGACGCCGACGGCAGCCTCATGGCCCACTTCGTGACGATCAACAACACCGTCGCGAAGGACCCCGCCGTGGTGGCCCGCGGCAACGAGAAGGTCATCCGGGCGCGCCTTGCCGACGCGAAGTTCTTCTTCGAGGAAGACCAGAAGACCCCGCTGATGACCCACTTCGAGGAGCTCAGGAAGGTCGTCTTCCACTCGGCCCTCGGCACGTCTTACGACAAGGTCATGCAGTTCCGGGAGCTGGCGGCCTGGATCGCCGACAAGGTCAACCCGGCCCTCAAGGACACCGTGGACCGCACGGCCCTGCTCTCCAAGGCCGATCTGGAGACGAAGATGGTCTACGAGTTCCCCGAGCTCCAGGGGACGATGGGACGCGAGTACGCCCTGATCCAGGGTGAAAACCCCGTCGTGGCGAAGGCCGTCTACGAGCACTACCTGCCCACCTCGGGCGGCGGCGATCTGCCTCAAACCGAGGAAGGCTCCATCGTGAGCATCGCCGACAAGACGGACACCATCGTGGGATTTTTCGGGATCAACGTCATCCCCACGGGGACGGCCGACCCCTACGCCCTGCGCAGGCAGGCCCTGGGCATCATCAACATCATCCTCAACAAGGGCTACCCCATCGAGCTTCCGGAGCTCGTCGACCGCAGCATCGCCATCCTGTCGAAGAAATTCAAGCGCACGCCCGAGGAGACGAAAAAGGACGTCCTGGAGTTCTTCCGGAGCCGCTTCTCGAACCAGCTCGTCTCGCAGGGGCGCCCCTACGACGTGGTGGAGTCCGTGCTGGCCACGGGCATCACGGACCTGGTGCAGGCCATCAAGAAGATCGAGGCCGTCGAGGCCACCAAGGGCGACCCCGACTTCGAGCCCCTCGCCGTGGCCTTCAAGCGGGTGAGCAACATCCTGAAGGACTTCAAGGACGGCTGCGTCGACCCCGTGCTCTTCGAAAACGAGGCCGAGCAGGCCCTCTACAGCGCCTACATCGAGATCCGGAAGAAGGCCGAGGCCCTCATCGAGATGGGCAACTACACGGAGGCCCTCCTCGAGATGGTCCGCCTGAGAAAGCCCGTGGACTCCTTCTTCGAGGCCGTCATGGTCATGGCCAAGGACGAGAAGGTGAAGTTCAACCGCCTCTCGCTTCTCGAGGCCGTGGCGAAGCTCTTCCACAAGGTGGCGGATTTCTCGAAAATCGTCACGGAAAAATAACAGGCAGTCGGGGCCGAATCCGCCTATCGACGGCAGGGGATGACTTGCCTTCCGTCAACCATTGTTTCCCGGATCTCACTCATGAAAGGAAGAACGTCCATGTCGCACCGAACTGTCGAGACGCGCAGGAAAGCGTCATCTGGAGCCGTCCTGGTTTGGGTTCTTCTGATCCTGGCCCTGTTTCTGTCCTGCGGAGGCATCGGCGACGAAGCCAAATATTCCGTTTCCGGCAGGGTGACATCGGCAGGCTCCGCCCTTCCCGGGGTGACCATGACGCTCAGCGGCGACGGGTCGGGGACGACCATTACCGACGCAAACGGAAATTACGGTTTTGGCGATCTCGAATGGGGAACCTATACCGTGACTCCGACGCTTGCCGGGTACCAGTTCATGCCGGCCTTCCGGAACGTCTATCTCCAGGGAATCAACGGGGAAGGGTTCAATTTCAATGCCGGCCGGCCCATACAGGTTTCGACGTCTTCCCACACCCTCTTTCAGAAAAGCGATGGAACCGTCTGGGCGTGGGGCAACAACGCCAGCGGACAGCTCGGGGATGGATCGACGATCAGACCGGTACTCGCCCGTGGCCGTCTCGGGGTTGACGGGCGTGACGGCCGTTTCCGCGGGTGGAGCCCATTCGCTGGCCTTGAAAAGCGATGGCACCGTCTGGGCCTGGGGCAGCAACACCAGCGGACAGCTCGGGGACGGATCCACGACCGATCGCCTTGCCCCCGTGCAGGTCGGCGGTCTTTCCGGCGTGACGGCCATTGCCGCGGGTACTGACTTTTCGATGGCCCTGAAAAACGACGGGACGGTCTGGACCTGGGGAAACGGCACGAGCGGACAACTCGGGAACGGGGCTTTCGCGAGCTCTGCGAGCGCTGTGCGGGCGGGCGATCTGACCGCGATCGCCGCGATTGCCGCCGGGCATGATCACGCTCTGGCCATGAACACCAGCAACGCCAGCTGGGTCTGGGGCGGCAACAGCCGGGGCCAGCTCTGTATCGGCAACACAACGAATTATTCCTCGCCGGTGCGGATCGGCATCCTTGTAACTGCCATTTCCGCAGGAACCCAGTTTACGGTGGCTTTGGTGAGAGACAGCCTCAACGGAGACGTCTATGCCTGTGGTGCCAACGATAGCGGACAGCTCGGGAACGGGTCGACCGCGGACAGCTGGAGCGCCGTGAAGATCGCGATGGGAAGCCTGAATATCGCGGCGCTTGCAGCCGGCACCGATCACGTCCTGGCCCTCAACATCGACGGAACGGTGTGGGCCTGGGGGAATAATTCGGCAGGCGAGCTGGGGAATGGAACGGCGATCAACAGCCCCGTTCCCGTGCAGATCAGCGGACTTGCGGCCGTGCAGGGGATCGATGCAGGTTACCGGAACAGCTTTGCCGAAACAAGCAGCAACGCGATCTTTGCATGGGGAAACAACAGCGACGGCCAGCTGGGGGACACGACGACCACGAACCGCTGGAGCCCCGTGGCACATCACCCTGCCCTGACAACACGCAGCGCAGGGGACAAGGTTCAGGGTACAGGATCCAGTAAAGAAGGCAAAAAAGAAAAGGATCGGGGAGATCTGCTTCCCCGATCCTTTTCTATTTCCTCTTCCTTTATCCCTTAGCCTCTACCCGCTACCCTATTCTTCACGCTTCCTTGACATCGTGCATCGTCAGACGCACGAAGGAGTTCACCTTCTCCGTCTCGATCAGGAAGCGCAGCCGCTTGTCGCCGCTGACGAGGCCGATGTCCGCAAAGGCCGTCTTGCGGCAGGGCTCTGCCGTCTCCATGGTGTGCGCCACGCACTGCCGGATCGCGCAGCTCTTGCAGTGAACCGTCTGCCCGCACCCGCCCGGCTCCCTGGCGTGGCTGCACCCGAGGACCTCGCCGGCCAGCTCGCCGCAGATCTCGAGCTGCTCCCGGGTCAGCATCTTCCGGGCGGCCGCATTGGCGGCGATCACCCGGGCGTTGTCCTGCACGACGAGCACGGGGGGTCTCAGCTCGTCGAGGAACTCCGACATGGGCTGCCCGAGCTCCCGGACCATGAGGGGGAGGCACCGGTCGCAGACGCCGTGAGATACGGCATCGAATTCCGAGGGCTTGGTCTTCACCTGTTTTTTGCAGTAGCAGCAGACGACGCGAATCATGATCCCGGCATCCTTTCAGATCGTGGGTCCGTCCCGTTGGCTGTCATTTCCTGATGGCGCTTGATGCGGCGAAACGGCAGGAGCCGGTGCTGTTTAAGCACAGGAAGGGAAAAGATTCAACCGCGAATTGGCGGGGGTGCAGCAAGAAATGGTGACTCGACCGCAGTCCATCCTCAGCGCCACCGGCTAATGATGCCTTCTGCCCGAGTACTCGATGTGAATCCTCTTTGCGGGCGGTCTGGTCGTCATGGCATCTCGCGATCGAAGCGTTGAGAGTGAACCATCGCGAAAATATTCTGCAAAACCCGTGCCTTGACCGGGGGACGGGACGGATGCCCCCCGCGGAAAGGCCGCATTGGAGGTAGAAGAATGATTGGCATATTTCATGTATAAAGTACGAGACAAACCTTCCGATAGTTATTCTGTCAAAAATACGATAAGGGACGGACCTCGACGATGGATACGGCGAAGATGATGGAACGGCTGGATATCTCCTCCATAACGGCCCTTTCGGAGACGCTCAACCAGCGCAAGAAACTGCTCGACATCACCAACCAGATCCACGCCGCCCAGAACATCAAGGACATCCTCGTCGAGCACAAGGAAGGCATCCTTGCGCTCTTCAACGCCTTGCTGATCACGATCTACGTGACCGACAAGCCCCGCAACGAGCTCTACTCGCTCTACCTGGCCGGCTCCCAGCTCAAGGAGATCCGGCTGCCCATCACGAACCGCAGCATCGCGGGCTTCGTGGCCAACACGGGCCGCGGCGTCAACATCGCCAATGCCTACGACAAGGAGGAGCTCAAAAAGATCGACAAGACGCTCTTCTTCGACGAGGCCTGGGACAAGCAGTCGGGCTACCGGACGACCCAGGTGCTCGCCCTTCCCGTCATGCACGAGAACGCCCTCATGGGGGTCATCCAGATCGTCAACCGCAAGGGCGGCGGCAAATTCACGGCCGACGAACAGAGCCTACTCGAGGAGATCGCCGAGGTCCTGGGCATCGCCATATACAACCAGCACCGCGTCTTCTCGCGCCGCAAGACCCGCTTCGATTACCTCGTCAGCCACAACCTCATGAAGGAAGGCGACCTGGAGGCCGCCTTCACCGAGTCGCGCCGGAGCAACGAGCCCATCGAGGAGCTCCTCATGAAGCGCTTCCGGATCTCCCGGGAGGACATCGGGCGCTCCATGGAGGACTACTACCGCTGCCGCTTCATCCAATACAACCCGAAACACCCCATCCCCGACGAGCTGCTCAAGAACCTCAAGCGCGAGTACCTCCGCCGGGAGCTCTGGGTTCCCCTCGAGAAGGGCGCCGACGGCAAGATCCGCGTCATCGTCGACGACCCCAACAACCTGCTGAAGAAGGACATGATCGAGAACCTTCTGAAAACGAAGTCCGTCGAGTACTGCGTCTCCCTCAAGGACGATATCATCAAGTTCATCAACCACTTCTACCAGACGCAGGAAGGCGAGAAGTCCTTCAACGAGCTCCTGGGAGGCGAGGGACAGCTGGTCGAAGACCAGGACGAGTACGACGAAAACGGCGTGTCCGAATCGGACAGCGTCATCATGCAGCTCGTCAACCGGATCATCAACGACGGCATCGTCCAGCGGGCCTCCGACATCCACATCGAGCCCAACATGGGAAGGAAAAACGTGGAGATCCGCTACCGCGTCGACGGCGGCTGCTCCATCTACCAGACGGTGCCCTACAGCTACCGGGCGGCCATCGTCTCGCGCATCAAGATCATGTCGAACCTCGACATCACGGAGCGCAGGCTCCCCCAGGACGGCAAGATCAAGTTCAAGCGTTCGAACAACGATGAAATCGAGCTTCGCGTGGCCACGCTCCCCACGGCGGGAAACCTCGAGGACGTGGTCCTGCGAATCCTGCAGAAAGGCGAGATCATGCACCTCGAGGACATGTCCCTGTCGCCCTAGAATTACCAGAACCTCATCAAGCTCCTCGAAAAGCCCTATGGCATCATCCTGTGCGTGGGACCCACGGGCTCCGGCAAGACGACGACGCTCCATGCCGGCATCCACCGCATCAACACGCCGGAGAGGAAGATCTGGACGATCGAAGACCCAATCGAAATCACGCAGTACGGGATCCGCCAGGTCCAGGTGAACCCCAAGATCGGCCTCGACTTCGCCCGGGCCATGAGGGCCTTCCTGCGCGCCGACCCCGACGTGATCATGGTGGGCGAAATGCGCGACTTCGAGACGGCCAAGATCGGCATCGAAGCCTCGCTGACGGGACATCTCGTGCTCAGCACCCTGCACACAAACAGCGCCCCGGAGACGATCGTCCGCCTGCTCGACATGGGCATCGACCCCTTGAACTTCGCCGACTCGCTGCTGGGGATCCTCGCACAGCGGCTCGCTCGTACGCTCTGCAAGAACTGCAAGCAGGCCTATACGCCCGACAAGGACGAATACGACTACCTGTCCTTCACCTACGGCGAGGAGCAGTTCGCCAAGCTCAACATCCCCTACTCGAAGGACCTCAAGTTCTACCAGCCCGGGGGCTGCAACGCCTGCAATCAGACGGGATACCGGGGGCGCGTGGGCATCCACGAGCTTCTCATCGCCTCGGACAATGTCAAGCGCCTGATCGCGAAAAAGGCGACCGCCGAGGATCTGCGCAACGCCTCCATCTACGAGGGGATGTCGACGCTGCTGCAGGACGGCATCAAGAAAGTCGTGGAAGGTGTCACGGACTTCGAGCAGGTCCGGCGGGTGTGTATAAAATAAGGAGGCTAAGGGCTTAGGGCAACAGGCTTAAGGCAGAAAAGAAAAAGCGAAGGAAAGAAAAAAATCAACCCCGTCGCTTTTTTTCTGAAATGAATCCGTTCCTTTTCCTACCTCCTGCCACTGAAGGAGCAGGTTCGGGCGATCGCCGGCAGTCCGGAAATCATCGACCGGCTCTACCACTACACGACCCGGTACGGAAACGAGGAGGACTACACGGCGTCCCACTCGATCAACACCATGATCTATGCCCTGAAGATCGGTCTGCGCCTGGAGTATGGGCCGAATGACCTCGAGGCGCTGGGGCTGGCGGCCCTCATGCACGACATCGGCATGTTCACCATCCCCGATTCGATCCTGCGCAAGCCCGAGTCCCTTTCCGACGCGGAGACCGCAACGGTCCGCAAACACCCCGAGATCGGTCGCGACTGCCTCTCCCCCTGGAGCGCCGAGATGCCCTGGCTGGCCCAGGCCGCTTGCGAGCACCACGAGCTCGAGGACGGCAGCGGCTATCCCCGGGGGCTCCGGGGCGAGCAGATCTCCGAGTTCGCGAAGATCATCGGCCTGGCAAGCACCTACGAGGCCATGACGCACGACCGCCCCCACCGGCGCTGCGTATCGGTCCGGGAACTGATCGACACGAAGAACCGCTCCTTCTCCCCGCGGGTGATGCGGGCGTTCCTCGAGCAGATCTCCCTGTACCCCATCGGGAGTTTCGTCAGGCTCAACAACCGGACCCTCGGGAAAGTCGTCGGGACCCATGACGGGCAGCCGCTTCGGCCTGTGGTGAAGGTCCTGGAGGACGCCGACGGCAACCGGGTGACGGAAGAGAAAACGGTCAATCTTCTGGGCAATCCGATCCTGTGGGTGACGGGGGCCGTTTCGGACGAGGAGCTCTCGCGCATCACAGAAAAATAGAAGGTGAGAGGTTCAGAAGGTTTGAGGGTTGGAGAATCCGGCGGCATGCGTCGGGATGGAAACCGATCCGAGCTTCTCAGCTTCCCTGCTTCGCAACTTCTTTTTTAGGTTCTGCCCCGCCCGCTACAGCCTCTCCCGGTTCGCTGTCCGGCATGGCCGTGTCATCGATGGCCTCCCGGATGACGACAGCGTCAATCTTTTCTGCATTCATCCCGAACCCGATCAGCAGACTCATGTCGCAGAGGTTGTTGACTCTTCTCGGCACGCCCTTTGTCTGGCGATGAATCTCCTCGAAGGCATCACGGGTGAAGATCTCCCGCTTGGCGCCGGCCCGGGCAAGCCGGAAGTTGACGTATTGCACCATCTCGTCGAGGGAGAGCGGGCCGAGGTGGTAGCGGATGGCGATCCGCGAGTCGAGCTGCTCGATCCGCTTGATGATCCCGCGCAGCTCCGGCTGGCCGATGAGCATCAGGTTCAGCAGGAACCGGTCGTTGAACTGGTAGTTGAGCAGCAGCCGGACCTCCTCGAAGTTCGTCGGCGAGAGCAGCTGCGCCTCGTCGATGACGAGGAGCGTCGTCTTGTTCTCCTTGAAATCCCGCATCATCATCTCGCCCAGCGTGTTCAGCAGATCGTGCTTGGAGTGCGACGCCGGGTCGAGGCCGAACTGGTAGAGGATCTCGCGGATGAACTCGATGGGCTCGAGCATGGGGTTCGTGATGAGACCCACGTGATATTCCTTCTGGGAGAGGTTCTGGATGAGGGCGCGGGAAAGCGTCGTCTTTCCGCAACCCACGTCCCCCGTGAGCAGCGCGGCCCCCTTGCGGCGCATGATGGCGTACATCAGGCGGGTCATCGCCTCGCGGTAGTGCCCCGAGTTGTAGACGAACTTCAGATCGGGAACGATCTCGTAAGGGAAGACTTCAAGTCCCCAGTGCTCTAGATACATCGAAGCAGTCCTTCCAGCGAAAAGTAGATCTCCGCAAAACAGGTCCGGTAGTGATAGGGCGAAAGACCGTGAGGGTCGCGGATATCGAGCCCGGCGCCGTCGCCCTGCGGCGAATAGGATTTCAGGAGCCGAACCTTGCCTTCCCCGTCGGGATGCCGCCGCAGCACCTCATCGCGCTGGGCCTCTTCCATGACGAGGATACTGTCCGCCTCGGCGACCAGCTCCGCGGACAGGGTCCGGGACCGGTGCCTCGAGCCGTCAAACCCCTTTTCCCGGAGGATGGCAACGGCATGGGGATCGGCGCCGGCGCCCCCGAGATCGAGCAGGCCGGCGGAGTCCGCCTGCACGTGATGAAGGTCTCGTTTTTTCAACTGCTTCCTGAAGATTCTCTCGGCCATGAAACTCCGGCACAGGTTGCCCGAGCATACGAACAGAATCCTCTTTGCGGGCGCTCCGGCCGTCATGGCATCTCGCGATCGAATCGTTGAGGGTGAACCGTCGCGAGAATATTCTGCAAAACCCGTGCCTTGACCGGCAAGCGGGACGGATGCCTGCGTGGAAAGGCCGCCCCGGAGGCAAGGGAATGATTGGCATATTTCATGTATAAAGTACGAGACAAACCTTCCGATAGTGATTCTGTCAAAAATACGATAAGGGACGGACCTCGACGATGGACACGGCGAAGATGATGGAACGGCTGGATATCTCCTCCATAACGGCTCTTTCCGAGAAGCTCAACCAGCGCAAGAAACTGCTCGACATCACCAACCAGATCCACGCCGCCCAGAACATCAAGGACATCCTCGTCGAGCACAAGGAAGGCATCCTTGCGCTCTTCAACGCCCTGCTGATCACGATCTACGTGACCGACAAGCCCCGCAACGAGCTCTACTCGCTCTACCTCGCGGGCTCCCAGCTCAAGGAGATCCGGCTGCCCATCACGAACCGCAGCATCGCGGGCTTCGTGGCCAACACGGGCCGCGGCGTCAACATCGCCGATGCCTACGACAAGGAGGAGCTCAAAAAGATCGACAAGACGCTCTTCTTCGACGAGGCCTGGGACAAGCAGTCGGGCTACCGGACGACGCAGGTGCTCGCCCTTCCCGTCATGCACGAGAACGCCATCATGGGGGTCATCCAGATCGTCAACCGCAAGGGCGGGGGCAGGTTCACGGACGACGAGCAGAGCCTGCTCGAGGAGATCGCCGAGGTCCTGGGCATCGCCCTTTACAACCAGCACCGCGTCTTCTCGCGCCGCAAGACCCGCTTCGATTACCTCGTCAGCCACAACCTCATGAAGGAAGGCGACCTGGAGGCCGCCTTCACCGAGTCGCGCCGGAGCAACGAGCCCATCGAGGAGCTCCTCATGAAGCGCTTCCGGATCTCCCGGGAGGACATCGGGCGCGCCATGGAGGACTACTACCGCTGCCGCTTCATCCATTACAACCAGAAACACCCCATCCCCGACGAGCTGCTCAAGAACCTCAAACGCGAGTACCTCCGCCGGGAGCTCTGGGTTCCCCTCGAGAAGGGCGCCGACGGCAAGATCCGCGTCATCGTCGACGACCCCAACAACCTCCTGAAGAAGGACATGATCGAGAACCTCCTGAGGACGAAGTCCGTCGAGTACTGCGTCTCCCTCAAGGACGACATCATCAAGTTCATCAACCACTTCTACCAGACGCAGGAGGGGGAGAAGTCCTTCAGCGAGCTTCTGGGCAGGCGATGGGCAGCTGGTCGAAGACCGCGACGAGTATCGAGGAGAACGGCGTGTCCGAGTCGGACAGCGTCATCATGCAGCTCGTCAACCGGATCATCAACGACGGCATCATCCAGCGGGCCTCCGACATCCACATCGAGCCCAACATGGGAAGGAAAAACGTGGAGATCCGCTACCGCGTCGACGGCGGCTGCTCCATCTACCAGACGGTGCCCTACAGCTACCGGGCGGCCATCGTCTCGCGCATCAAGATCATGTCGAACCTCGACATCACGGAGCGAAGGCTCCCCCAGGACGGCAAGATCAAGTTCAAGCGTTCGAACAACGATGAAATCGAGCTTCGCGTGGCCACGCTCCCCACGGCGGGAAACCTCGAGGATGTCGTCCTGCGAATCCTGCAAAAAGGCGAGATGATGCACCTCGAGGAGATGTGCCTGTCGCCTTACAACTACCAGAACCTCATCAAGCTCCTCGAGAAGCCCTACGGCATCATCCTGTGCGTGGGCCCCACGGGCTCCGGCAAGACGACGACGCTCCATGCCGGCATTCACCGCATCAACACGCCGGAGAGAAAAATCTGGACGATCGAAGACCCCATCGAAATCACGCAGTACGGGATCCGCCAGGTCCAGGTGAACCCCAAGATCGGCCTCGACTTCGCCCGGGCCCTGAGGGCCTTTTTGCGCGCCGACCCCGACGTGATCATGGTGGGCGAAATGCGCGACTTCGAGACGGCCAAGATCGGCGTCGAGGCTTCGCTCACGGGGCACCTCGTGTTCACGACCCTGCACACCAACAGCGCCCCGGAGACGATCGTCCGCCTGCTCGACATGGGCATCGACCCCCTGAATTTCGCCGACTCGCTGCTGGGGATCCTGGCCCAGCGGCTCGCCCGTACGCTCTGCAAACACTGCAAGCAGGCCTATACGCCCGACAAGGACGAATACGACTACCTGGCCTTCACCTACGGCGAGGAGCAGTTCGCCAAGCTCAACATCCCCTACTCGAAGGACCTCAAGTTCTACCAGCCCGGGGGCTGCAACGACTGCAATCAGTCGGGCTACCGGGGGCGCGTGGGCATCCACGAGCTTCTCATCGCCTCGGACAATGTCAAGCGCCTCATCACGAAAAAGGCGACCGTCGAGGACCTGCGCAACGCCTCCATCAACGACGGGATGTCGACGCTGCTGCAGGACGGCATCAAGAAGGTCCTCGAGGGCATCACGGACTTCGAACAGGTCCGGCGGGTCTGTATCAAGTAAGGCAGGCTAAGGGCTAGGGTCACAGGGTTAGGGAAGAAAAAAAAAGGGCGGGAGAAAATATCATCTCCGTCGCTTTCATTCTGTCCTGAAATGAATCCGTTCCTTTCTCCTGTACCCTTATGCCCTGAACCCTGATCCCTATTTTTTAATTCGTTCCTTCCACTCCGCGATGAGGTTCATGGCTTCGATGGGGGTCAGGGCGTTGATGTCCGTGCCGGCGATCTCGCCCAGGACGAGGCTCTCGTCGTCGGCAAAGAGGCTGAGCTGCCCGGCCATCGGGCGCTTTTCGCCCTTCTTGCGGACGCGCCAGCGTGGGCATGCCGACCTCGTCGAGCTCCCCCTTCTCGAGGTTTTCCAGCACTTCCCTGGCGCGCCCGATGACCTCGTCGGGCACGCCGGCAAGCCTCGCCACCTGGATGCCGTAGCTGCGGTTCGTCGCGCCCTTCATGATCTTGCGCAGAAAGATGATCCTCTCGCCCCACTCCTTGACGGCGATGTAGTAGTTTGCAACGCCTTCGCGCGTGAGCTCGAGGTCCGTGAGCTGGTGGTAGTGAGTGGCAAAGAGGGTCCGCGACCCGAGATTCGCCGCGTCGTGGATGTGCTCGGCCACGGCCCAGGCGATGCTCAGGCCGTCGAAGGTGCTCGTCCCCCTTCCCACCTCGTCGAGCAGGATGAGGCTCCGGGGGGTCGCGTTTCTCAGGATGTTCGCCACTTCCGTCATCTCCACCATGAAGGTGCTCTGGCCCTTGGCCAGGATGTCGCCGGCGCCCACGCGGGTGAACACCCGGTCCACAAGGCCCACGCGCGCCTCGGCGGCCGGGACGAAGCTCCCCATCTGGGCCAGGATGACGATGTGGGCGACCTGGCGGATAAAGGTGGACTTGCCCGCCATGTTGGGCCCCGTGATGATCAGAAGGCGGTTGCCGCTGCGGTCCAGGTGCACGTCGTTGGGAACGAAGCCCTCGGCAAGGGGCATCCGCTCCACCACGGGGTGTCGGCCGTCGCGGATCTCGATTGCGTCGCCGTCGTCGACGGCGGGGCGGCAGTAGTTGTACTTCTCGGCCACCTCGGCAAGCGAGGTGATCGCGTCGAGATCGGCCAGGGCCGAGGCGCTCTTCTGGATGCGCCGGATCTGGCCGGCGATGCGCTCGCGGATCTCGACGAACAGCTCGTACTCCCGCTCCCGCCGCTTCTCCTCGGCGTGGAGCACCGTCTGCTCGTACTCCTTGAGCTCCTCGTTGATGTAGCGCTCGGCGTTCACGAGGGTCTGCTTGCGGATGTACTCGGCGGGGACGGCCGCCGTCCGGGATTTCGTCACCTCGATGTAGTAGCCGAAGACGCTGTTGAAGCCCACGCGCAGGCTTGCGATGCCCGTGCGCTGCCGCTCCTTCTCCTCGAGGGCGGCGATCCAGGACTTCCCGTCGCGCGATACGGACAGGATCCGGTCGAGCTCGGCGTCGTAGCCCTCCCGGATCATCCCCCCCTCGCGGAGCGTGAGCGGCGGGTCGTCGACGACGGAGCGCTCGAGCAGATCGAGGATCTCCGGCATCTCGTCGATCCCTTCGCGCAGGGCCTCGATCCTGGGGACCTCGAGTGCGGCCAGGAGCTGCTTGAGCCCCGGGAGCACCCGAAGAGAGCTTCGCAGGGCCGCGAGGTCCCGCCCGTTGGCCACGCCGATGGAGATGCGCCCCCCGAGGCGCTCCATGTCGTAGAGCCCCGAGAGGGCCCTGCGCAGATCCTGTCGCAGGAGGTGCCCCTCGCGGATCTCGGCGACGGCGGAGAGCCTCTCGCGGATCATCGCCACATCGAGAAGGGGATAGGAAAGCCACCCGCGCAGCCTGCGCCCCCCCATGGCGGTCATGGTCTCGTCGAGAACGTGGAAGAGCGTTCCCTCGCGGGTCCCCCCCTGGGTCGTGGCAAAGAGCTCCAGGTTTCGCTTTGCCGTGTCGTCGAGGATGAGGAAGTTCTCCGTGTGATACCGGGTGATGTCGTTGATGTGCCCGGGGCGCTCCTTCTGGGTCTCTCGCACATAGCGAAGCACCGCCCCCGCCGCGGCGATCAGGGCCGCGTGGCGCCCGGGCTCGAGCCTCGCGATCGCCTCGGCGGAGAAGTGCTCGCCGAGGATGCCGAGTGCGGCTGCGTGATCGAACCAGTCCCGCGGGAAGCGGTTGATCACGCAATCCGCAAGCTCCCGCGTGAGAACCGTCTCCAGCACCGCATCCTTGAGGTTCTCCTCCAGGACGATCTCCCGGAAGCCGTGACGGATCACCTCGTCGATGAAGAAGTTGCGGTCCGACGACCTCCGTGACCCGGAACTCGCCCGTGGAGATGTCCAGGAAGGCAAGCCCGAACCCCTCGCCGCGAACGGCAATGCCGGCCAGGAAGTTGTTCTCCTTGGCCTCCAGGTTGTCGGGGTCGACGACGAGCCCCGGGGTGATCACGCGCACCACCTCGCGCTTCACGATGCCCTTGGCGAAACGGGGGTCCTCCATCTGCTCGCAGATGGCCACCTTGTGGCCCTTCGCGATGAGTTTCGCGATGTAGGACGACGCGGCGTGCCAGGGAAACCCGCACAGCGGCACGCTGTCCTCCCTGCCCTTGTCGCGGGAGGTGAGCGTGATATCCAGCAGCTTCGAGGCCAGCACGGCGTCCTCGAAGAACATCTCGTAGAAATCGCCCATGCGGAAAAAGAGGATGCAGTCGGGGTACCGGGCCTTGATCTCGAGATACTGCCGCATGGCGGGCGTGAGAGAACTCATTCCCAGCGCTCCCCCTTCTTCTCGAGATCGATCGCCCCGGGGCCGCTGCGGCGGGGGCTTCCGGAGTTTCCGGGGTCGCCGGGAACGCCCCGGTCGGCGATGAGGGTGCTGAGGAGCCAGCTCGACGACGCTGATGATGACGGCGCCGAAGACGGCAGGCCAGAAGCCGTGGACGTCGAAGCCCGGGATGAGCGCCGAGGCGATCTTCAGCAGCGCCGCGTTGATGACGAGGGTGAAGAGCCCCAGATGTCAAAATATTGACGGGCAGGGTCAGGATGATCAGGAGGGGCTTGAAGAAGACGTTCAGAAACCCCAGGATCGCCGCGGCGAAGAAAGCGGCCCAGAAACCGGTCACGACGATCCCGTCGACGAGGTAGGACGCCGCGAGGATCGCGGCCGTGAGAATCAGCCATCGGATCAGGATACGTGCCATGATCATCCCTCCTTCGGTATTCAGACGCTTTTAGCACGCTTCGGCTTTTTTTTCACCCCCCGGACGGGTAGCGGAAAAAACTTGGAAAAAGAGCGGGAAAGCGCCGGGTTACAAATTTTTCACCGTTGCACAATTGCCCTTTGGACGCTATGATGCAAAATCGCTAAAGGCAAGGAAAGAAAGACCGTGGGAAAGACCATCACGCAGAAACTCATCGAGGCCCATCTCGTCTCGGGCCGCATCGAGCCCGGCAGCGAAATCGGCATCCGCATCGACCAGACGCTCACCCAGGACGCCACGGGCACCATGGCCTACCTGCAATTCGAGGCCATGGGGATCGACCGCGTGCGCACCGAGCTCTCGATGAGCTACATCGACCACAACACGATCCAGATCGGCTTCGAGAACGCCGACGACCACCGCTACCTGCAGTCCGTGGCGCGCCGCTACGGCATCCGGCTCTCGAGGGCCGGAAACGGCATCTGCCACCAGGTCCACCTGGAGCGCTTCGGAAAGCCCGCAAAGACGCTTCTGGGCTCCGACAGCCACACCTCCACCTGCGGGGCCCTGGGCATGCTTGCCATCGGCGCGGGCGGCCTCGACGTGGCGCTCGCCATGGCCGGCGAGCCGTTCTTCCTCACCTGCCCGAAGGTGATCCGGGTCAACCTCACGGGAAAACTCCCCCCCTGGGTCTCGGCCAAGGACGTCATCCTCAAGCTCCTGGAGATCTTCACGACGAAGGGCAACGTGGGCCACATCTTCGAATACGGAGGCGAGGGCCTGGGAAGTCTCACGGTGCCCGAGCGGGCCACCATCGCCAACATGGGGGCCGAGCTGGGCCTGACCACCTCCGTCTTCCCGAGCGACGCGATGACGCGGCGCTTCCTGGCGGCCGAGGCGCGGCAGGCCGACTGGGTGGAGCTTGCGGCCGACCCCGACGCCGAATACGCAAAAACCGTCGAGATCGACCTCGCGGATCTCGTCCCCCTGGCGGCCCGGCCCCACAGCCCCGACAACATCGGCACCGTGCGGGAGCTCTCGGGGATCCCCGTAGGCCAGGTCTGCATCGGAAGCTGCACGAACTCCTCGTACCGGGAGCTTGCCACGGTGGCCCGGATCCTGCGCGGCAGGGTCGCCCACCCCCGCGTGAGCTTCATCGTCACGCCCGGCTCCCGGCAGGTCCTGGAGAATCTGGCCCGCGACGGCTACCTCGCCGATCTTCTCTGCGCCGGCGTGCGGATCACGGAGAGCACCTGCGGCTTCTGCATCGGCGGCAGCCACAGCCCCGAGTCGAAGGGGGTGTCGCTTCGCACCTCGAACCGCAACTTCTACGGCCGCTCGGGGACGGAGGACGCCGAGGTCTACCTGGTAAGCCCCGAGACGGCTGCTGCTGCCGTCGTGAAGGGGGTTTTCACGGACCCGCGCGATCTCGGCATGGACTACCCCGCCGTCGACATGCCGGAGAGCTTCCGCGTCGACGACTGCATGATTCTCGAGCCGGCGCCGCCGGAAAAGGCCGCTGATCTCGAGATCATCCGGGGGCCCAACATCGGCGATCCGCCTCAGAACGAGCCCATGCCCGAGCACCTCAACGGCGAGGTGACCATCAAGGTGGGCGACAAGATCACGACGGACCACATCATGCCCGCCGGGGCCCGGATGAAGTACCGCTCCAACATCCGAAGGTATGCCGATTTCGTCTTTGAAGGCCTGGACCCCACCTTCCCCGCGAGGGCGGCGAAGATCCGCGACAAGGGCAATCACAACATCGTCGTGGCGGGACTCTCCTACGGCCAGGGCTCCTCGCGCGAGCACGCGGCGCTTTGCCCCATGTACCTGGGCGTCAAGGCCGTCATCGCAAAGAGCTTCGAGCGGATCCACACGGCGAACCTGATCAACTTCGGGATCATCCCGCTTGTGTTCGAGAGCGACTCCGAGTACAACCTCCTCGACCAGGGCGACAGCCTCGAGATCCCCGAGATCCGGAAGGCCCTCCAGTCGGGCGATCCCCTGACCGTCCGCAACGTCACAAAAGGCCGCAGCTTCAGCGTCGTCTGTGCGCTTTCGGAGAGGCAGAGGCGGATCCTGCTGGCGGGCGGGGCGCTCAATCTGGTGAAAGGCAAAGATGAAGGCTAGCAGGCTGCAGGCCACAGACAAGAGAGTAAGACTGTCACAAACCTCTATCAGACGCCTGTAACCTTATTGCCAGTGGCCTGTGATCGTACAGTATCAGATCGGAAAGGAGTACGGATGGCAATCGACGAAAATAAAGGTGAAAACCCCATCGTCGAGATGGACGGCGACGAGATGACGCGCATCATGTGGGCCATGGTGAAGGAGAAGCTCCTCCTTCCCTACCTCGACATGACGCTGGAGTACTACGACCTGCACGTCAAGCACCGCGACGACACGGACGACCGGGTCACCGTCGAGGCGGCCAAGGCCATCATGAAGTACGGCGTGGGCGTCAAGTGCGCCACGATCACCCCCAACCAGGACCGCGTCGCCGAGTATACCCTCAAGCAGATGTGGAAGAGCCCCAACGGCACCATCCGGGCCATGCTCGACGGGACCGTCTTCCGCAAGCCCATCTTCGTGAAGAACATCCGGCCCTTCGTGACCACCTGGAAGCGGCCCATCCTCATCGGCAGGCACGCCTACGGAGACGTCTACGACAACTCCGAGATGGCCATCCCCTGCGCGGGGACGGCGGTGCTCATGTTCACGCCCGCCCCGGGGGGCGCTGCGGCCTGGCAGAAGATCGCCGACTTCAAGGGGCCGGGGATCCTGCAGGGAATCCACAACACCGACGAGTCGATCCTGAATTTCGCCAGGGCCTGCTTTGCCTGCGCCCTCGACGAGAAGATCGACCTGTGGTTCAGCACGAAGGACACCGTCTCCAAGACCTACGACGCCCGGTTCCGGGACATCTTCCAGCAGGAGTACGAGGCGAACTGGAAGGCGAAGTTCGAGGCGGCGGCGAATCGAGTACTTCTTCACCCTCATCGACGACGCGGCGGCGCGGGTCATCCGCTCCGAGGGGGGCTTCCTCTGGGCGCTGAAGAACTACGACGGCGACGTCATGTCGGATCTCGTCGCGGCGGCAAGCGGCAGCCTCGCCATGATGACCTCCGTCCTCATCTCGCCGAAGGGGTGCTTCGAGTACGAGGCGGCCCACGGCACCGTGCAGCGCCACTACTACAAGCACCTCAAGGGCGAGGAGACCTCGACGAACTCCATGGCCCTGATCTTTGCCTGGACGGGGGGCCTGCGCAAGCGGGGCGAGATCGACGGCACCCCCGAGGTCATCCGCTTCGCCGACGCTCTCGAGCGGGCGGCCCTGGGGACGGTGGAGGCGGGCATCATGACGGGCGATCTGCTGGCCGTGGCCCGCAAGAGCGCGAAGAACCGCAAGGTCAGCACGGAAGGGTTCATCGACGCGATCGCGGAGAGGCTGCGACGCAGACTCGGGCGCAAGCGCCGGCGAAGCAGGAATATGGAGGATGAGAAGCTGAGAGAGTGAGAAAGAACGTGATCAGTCCCTTCGCCTTTATCCATCAGCCTTTAGCCATTATGGCCTATGTGTTCTGATGACGACAAACCGAACCTAAAAGATATGACCCTCGACGAGATCGAGGCCTTCGTGGTCGGTCTCGGGAAGGAGCGGTTCCGTGCCCGGCAGATCATGAAGTGGATCTACCAGCAGGGGGCTTCCTCCTTTGCCGAGATGACGAACCTCTCGAAGGAGTTCCGGGCCGACATGGAAAAGCGGGCCCGGATCGGCAACCTCGAGATCGTCCGGACGCAGAGCTCCGAAGACACGACGAAGAAGATCCTCTTTCGCCTCGAGGACGGCCTTCTGATCGAGAGCGTCCTCATCCCGGGCGCGAGCCACTGGACGCTCTGCCTCTCCACGCAGGCGGGCTGCAAGATGGGCTGCGCCTTCTGCTTTACGGCAAAATCGGGGTTCACGCGCAACCTGCGCCCCTCGGAGATCGTCGACCAGATCGTCCAGGCGAAGTTCCGCACCGAGGAAGGCCCCGGGATCAACAACCTCGTCCTCATGGGGATGGGCGAGCCCCTGGACAACTACGACAACGTCCTGAAGGCCATCGCCATCATCAACTCGGACTACGGGCTTGCGCTCACGGCTCGAAAGATCACCCTGTCCACCTGCGGCCTCGCCCCCGCAATCGAGCGGCTCGGTCAGGATTCCGCGGTCAATCTCGCCGTCTCCCTCAATGCCCCCGATGACTGCCGGCGCAACGAGCTCATGCCGATCAACCGGAAATACCCCATCGAGGCCATTATCAAGGCCTGCAAGACCTACCCCATGCCGAAGCGGCGGCGCATCACCTTCGAGTACATCCTCATCGCCGGGGTGAACGACTCGCCCGCCGACGCGAAGCTGCTCGTCCGGACCTTCGGGAACCTGCGCTGCAAGTTCAACCTGATCCTCTTCAACGAGTTTCCCGGCTCCCCCTTCAAGGCGCCCACGGCCAAGGCCGTCGAGGCCTTCCAGAAGGTCCTCGTGGACCACCGCTTCACGGCCGTCGTCCGGCAGAGCCGCGGCAAGGACATCCTCGCCGCCTGCGGCCAGCTCTCGGGAAGGCACCGGGAGGAGACGACAGGAAGTGAGGAAGTTAAGAAGATCGGAAGTTAGGAAAATACAAAGAGACCAGAAAGACCGGACAGACTAGACCAGATAGACCAGAGACGATAGACCAAATAGACCGCTGTTGGGGGAGGAGAGACATGTCGTATCAGAATCTGGAAATCGCAATCGAAGACCACGTCGCAACGGTAACCCTGGCAAGAACGGACAGCATGAACGCCCTGAGCCTCTCGTTCACGGCGGAGATCGCACAGGCCTTCCGGGAGCTGGGCGCAAACGACGAGGTGCGGGCAATCGTGCTGGCGAGCAAGGCAAAGGCCTTCTGCGCCGGGCTCGATCTCAAGGAATTCGCCGCCATCGGCATGAAGGGGACGGCCAAGTCGAGCCTGGAGTTCCCCGAGAAGCTGCGCGCCCTCTTCGAGAGCTGCGACGGCATCGAGGCCTGCCCCAAGCCCGTGATCGCCGCCGTCAACGGCATGTGCATCGGCGGGGGTCTCGACATCGTCTCGGCCTGCGACATCCGCCTCTGCACGCAGGACGCGACCTTCTCCCTGCGCGAGGCGGCCATCGGGCTCGTGGCCGACATGGGCGTGCTGCAGAGGCTCCCCCACGTGATCGGACAGGGGTTCACGCGGGAGATGGCCTTCACGGCGCGTTTCTACAAGGCAGAGGAAGCGGAAAAGATGGGGCTCGTCAACGCCGTCTACCCGGATGCGCCCGCCATGATGGACGGGGCGAAGAAACTTGCCCGCCAGATCGCCGCCAACGCCCCGCTGGCCGTCCAGGCGACGAAGGAGGTCCTCAACGTGAGCCGACAGGCCACAATCCAGGACGGGATGTCGCTTGCCAAGCACAAGAACATGGTCCTGATGCTCTCGCAGGATCTCAAGGAGGCCTTCGTTTCCTTCATGGAAAAGCGCAAGCCCGATTTCAAGGGGAAGTGACAAAAAATTCTTGCCAAATGATGCAACCGATGTTACAAGCAACATCCATCATTGTTACTTGTAACGGGTGAAAGGTATGAAAAAAGAAGCAGATAGAATAAGGCGGTGGCGGGAACGCCAGAAAGCCGAGGGGAAGAGCTCGTTCACCGTCCTGCTCTCCCAGGAGGCCCGGGAGTTTCTGGCCGAGGAGAAGGAAAAAACAGGGGATAGCTATGCCGTCATCGTCGAAAAGGCACTGCATACCCTTAAAAAACAGGGCTACAGGCCGCCCGTTCTGAGAGCTTTTCCAAAGCGGGAGGAGTCTGTGGCCCGGGCAGCCGCAAGGGAGCATCATCATCCACCGGTTAGCCCCGTTACAAGTCACGAAAACGGGGCTCAGCCCCGAATCCTGATCGACGATCTGGCCAACTACCCGAGCCTGGAGGACATCGAGCGCGAGCAGACGGGGAAGGAACAGAACGGCATATACGACCTCAAGTCCAACGAAGGGCTCATCACCCGGCTGCTGCGCTCATCGGCAGGACCCTTCGGCCGCAAGAAAAAATGGTTCAAATGACCCACCCGAAGCTCGTCGAAGCCATGTCGAGGCCCGATTTCTACCCCCACCGGCCCCAGGAGGTGGAACTCGTCCAGACGCACATCTCCTTTGTCTTCATCGCGGGGGAGCTCGTCTACAAGGTGAAGAAGGCCGTTGATTTCGGCTTTCTCGACTTCACGACGCTCGCGAAGAGAAAGTATTTCTGCGAAGAGGAGCTCCGGCTCAACCGCCGGCTGGCGCCTCAAACCTATCTCGAGGTTGCCGCCATCGGGGAAGACGAGGCAGGGGCCCTGCGGCCCGGAGTCGGGCGCCCCGTCGAATATGCCGTCGTGATGAGGAAGCTCCCCCTGGAGAGGATGCTGAAGAAGCTCCTCGCCGAAGGAAAGGCGGCTCCCGCGGCCATGGACGCCGTCGCAAAGAAGGTCGCCGATTTCCACCGCAAGGCCGAGACGGGGGGCGAGATCGACGAACTCGGCGGGATCGAGACCATCCGCTACAACCATGACGAGAACTTCGCGCAGACCGAAAAGTACATCGGCCTCACCATCGCCCGGGAGCGCTACGATTTCCTGCGGGCCTGGGTGAACCGGTTCCTGGAGCGGGAGCGGCCGCTGCTTCAGAGGCGCGTGCGCGACCACCGGATCCGGGACTGCCACGGAGACCTTCACGCCGAGCACATCTGCCTGGCCGACGGGATCATCATCTTCGACTGCATCGAGTTCAACCAGCGCTTCCGCTACGGCGACGTGGCGGCCGAGGCGGCCTTCCTCGCCATGGACCTGGACTACAACGGCTACCCCGACCACGCCCGGGCCTTCGTCGAAGCCTACGTGCGCCACTCCGGGGACGGGGAGGTCCTGCGCCTTCTCGATTTCTACCGCTGCTACTATGCCTACGTGCGCGGGAAGGTGATCAGCTTCCGCGTCGACGATCCGCACATCGGAGGCGCGGACCGGGATGCCGCCGCCCGGATGGCGGCACGCTATTTCGATCTCGCCCTGTCCTACGCGGCGCGGCCCGCAAACAAGACGCTCATCCTCGTGGCGGGCCTCATGGGGACGGGCAAGAGCGTGATGGCCCGGGCCCTTGCCCCCCTGGTCGGCGCGGAGATCATCCAGACGGATGCCGTCCGGAAGGAGATGCTCCGGATTCCCGCCTCCGAGCACCGCTACGAGGGGTTCGGCCAGGGGATCTACTCGGCCGACATCTCCCGAAAGACCTACGAAAAGGCCCTGGAGATCGCACTGGAGAAGCTGAACACGGACCGGGCCGTCATCGTCGATGCCTCGTACAAGAGCAGGGAGGAGCGATTGCGGGCCTTCGAGGCCGGGCGGCAGGCCGGTGCTGACGTGTATGTCGTTGAATGCACCTGCCCCGAGGAGATCATCGAAAAGCGCCTGCACTCGAGGCAGTCCGGCGGCGGGGACGTCTCGGACGGGCGATGGGAGATTTTCCGGGCTCAGAAGGAGGGGTTCGAGAGGATCGACGAGATTCCCGAGGGATCCCATCTTGCCGTGGACACGTCGCTTGCGCCGGAAGAAAATGCCTTCAAGGTCTTGAAAAAGATATCGGGGCTGGGGTGAGCTACTTCTTGACTTCCTGCGCTTTCGGGGCCTCCTTTGCCTCTTTGGCTTTCCGGGCCTCAGCGCCCTTTTGCACCTCTTTCGCCCTCCTGTCCTGTTCTTCCTTCATCCGCTGTTTCGTTTCCTCGACGAAGCGGTTTGTCTTGTAATCGAGCCCCAGGTTGGCGTAATCCCGCTGGATCCCCTCGAAGCGCTTCAGCGCCGCTTCGTACTTCTTGGTGCGGTAATAGAACTCGCCGACATAGAACTCGTGCTCGGCCTGCCGCTGCTTCACCTCGCGAAGATTCTTCTCCGCCATGATGGCGAACTTGCTCTGGGGAAAGCGGGCCATGAGCCGCTCGAATTCCTTGCGGGCCTTGACGGTCTCGGTCTGGTCCCGGTCGATCGTCTGCATCTGCTGGTAATGGCACATCCCGAGCTGGAACATGGCATAGGGGACATTCGGGTTCGTGGGGTGAAGGTCGACAAAGCTGTTGTAGGCGACCTCGGCGTCGATGTACTGCTCGTTTTCGAAGTAGGAATCGGCAATGCCCAGCTCCGCCATGAGGGCAACGGGATTCAGGGGGTATTCATCCCGCACGCGGCTGAAGGTCTCGATGGCCTTCTTGTAGTCGCCCTTCTTGTAATACTCGAAGCCCCTCTGGTAGATCCCCTCCGGCGTCGGGCGCACCCGGGGCTCCTTCCCCCAGATGTTGTCCCACCAGGCACAGCCGGTGAGCGAGGCAAGAAGGGTTACAAGGATGGCTGCCGTAAGCAGGCGCCTGTTCGTCATGGTTCTGCAGGTGTTTTCTGTTTTCATACGTTCCGACGATGCCCCGGGCAAAATAAAATGGAGGCCCCTGTTACACAGGGGCCTCCATGTACCGTTTTTTACAGGGCCTTGTCCATCAATTCTTTAAGCCGTTCCTTCGGAACAAGGCCGATGAGCTTGTCCAGGACCTTGCCGTTCTTGAAGAGAATCATGGTGGGGATGCTCATCACCCCGTGATTGCCCGCCAGCTTCCGATTTTCATCGACGTTCACCTTGGCCACGGTGAGCCTGCCTTTGTATTCTACGGCAAGTTCTTCGAGTACCGGGGCAATGGCCCGGCAGGGCCCGCACCAGGGCGCCCAGAAATCGACGAGGGCAGGTCTGTCGGACTGCAGGACCTCGGCGTCAAACGTCCCTTCGCTGACATGGATGATGGATTCTCCGCTCATGGGCTTACCCCCTTGTCTTTCTATGAAAAAATATGCCACCAATAACCGGCGAAGTCAAGCTTCCTGCAAGGCAAGGCCGGGCTTGCCGGCGCCACGGCAGGCATGAACGGACAGGGGCGCGTCCACCCGGACACGAAGGTTTTGACAGTCCCCGCCGATTCTGATACAGGAAACAGGCTTAAGGCTTAAGGCATCGCGGACTAGCTCAATGCCTTTAGCCATTCGCCATTACTGAGGTACTCATGGCGCCCATCGGCATCATCTCGGGAACGGTTCTGCACGGGGCAAGCGTCTTCAAGGGCCTGAGAAAAGAACACGTGGTCAACGAGTTCGGGCGGGTGACCGTCTGGGTCTCCCGGCAGATCGCCCACATCTCCCGCCATGATCGCGACCCCGGCGACTACGTCCTGCCCCACCTCATCAACCACCAGGCCAATCTCACGGCCCTGAAGGCCCTCGGAATCCGGGACGTTGTCGCCGTCAACTCGACGGGGTCCCTGAAGAAGGACCTGCCCCCGGGTTCCATCGTCGTGCCCGACGATTTCATCCTGCTTGCCGACACGCCCACGGTCTTCTCGAACCAGCCCGTCCACATCACGCCCGAGCTGTCCGGCGAGGTGCGACGCCGGCTCATCGAGGCGGCCGGTGCCTGCGGGATCCCTGTCGTCGGGCGGGGCATCTACTGGCAGACGGAGGGACCGCGGCTGGAGACAAGGGCGGAAATCCGCATGATGGCCCCTTTCGCCGACATCGTGGGGATGACCATGGCCGCCGAGGCGATCATCGCGAAGGAACTGGGGCTCTCCTACGCGGCGCTGTGCTCGGTCGACAACTACTGCAACGGGGTTGTGGAGACACCCCTCACCATGGAGATGATCATCGAGGGCGCGAAAAAGAACCGGGAAACCATGATGACAATCGTCAGCACGTTCATCGAAAGGAGCCAGGCATGAAGTTCTCAAAGAAGGGCGACACGGGGGAAACCAGTCTTCTGGGCGGGCAGCGGGTCCCCAAGTTCGATCCGCGGCCGGAAGCCTACGGGACGCTGGACGAGGCCAGTTCCGTCCTCGGGGTGGCCCGGGGGATGACGGGCAACGGCAGGATCAAGGACATCATCCTGCAGGTCCAGAAAGACCTCCTCGTCATGGGGGCCGAGATGTCGACCCTTCCCGAGGACATGGGCAAGCTCACCCAGAGGATCGGGGCCGCCGACGTGGACCGCGTCGAAGACCTCATCGACAAGCTCCAGGAGGAGGTCCCCTTCCCGCGCGAGTTCATCTACCCGGGAAAGAACGCCGTCTCCGCTCAGATCGACGTGGGCCGCACGGTCATCCGCAGGGCCGAGCGCCGGGCGGCGGATCTCAAGCAGAAGGGGCTTTTGAACAGCGCCGAGATCCACCAGTACCTGAACCGGCTCGCCGACATGCTGTTCACATTGGCCCGCTACGCAGAGGAAAAAGGATGACGGGCGGGACGCCCGTCCCACAATTGGATTTATGAGAATCATCAAGACCGGGGCCATCGCGCTGGCGGTGGTCCTGGCTGCCTATTTCGGCTACCGACACTTCCTCTATCAACCGCCGATCAAGAACCCCCGGCCGGCAGGCGAGAACATCGTCTGCTTCGGCGACAGCCTCACCTACGGCACCGGCGCATCACAGGGAATGGATTACCCCTCCCAGCTCTCCCGCCTCATCGGGAAACCGGTCATCAACGCCGGCATCCCCGGCGACACGACGGCCACGGCCCTGGCCAGGCTCGAGCGGGACGTCCTCGACCGCTCCCCGCGCATCGTCCTCATCACCCTCGGCGGAAACGACCTGAAGAACCGCCAGGACCGCGACCGGGCCTTCCGAAACCTCAAGACCATCATCACCTCCATCCAGGATCGGGGGGCGCTGGTCATCGTGGGGGGACTCGACGTCCCCATCTGGGGGGGAGGTTTCCAGGAACGCTACAGAAAGATTTGCGAAGAGACGGGGGCCGTGCTGGTGCCTGACATCCTGAAAGGCCTGCTCGGAAACCCGGAAAAGATGAGCGACGCCATCCACCCCAACGACACGGGCTACGCCGTCATGGCAGGGTATTTCCACGAGGCGATGAAAAGTACCTCTGAAGACAGGGTACAGAGGTGAAAGGAAAAAGCGTCAAAGGCTCAAGATGCAAGCCTCAAGCGAATTCCCGAGTGGCACCTTTGACCAGATCGACCAGCCAGACGAGATGGACCAGAAAGACAAAAGGCGCCGAGCTGGCAGGCGCTAATCCTGATCTTCAGCTTCTCGCAGGCCGAGGAAACACGGATCTTGGCGAGTTTGAACTCGCCGGCAATCCGGAAGATCTCGGCACAGGGCAGCCGGCCGTTGCTCATGGCCTTTCGGAGGGCCGCCTCCAGCTCCTCCGAAACGGATTGTGCCGGTGGGACGATTTTCCTCACGGGGGAATAACCGAAAAGGCCAAGCTGGCACTTCACGATGTTGATCTCGAGGAGATCCATCGCCTTTCCGACTTCTCCGGGAAGAACCGCGAGTTCACGAGGCACGGCGATCTTGAAGGCAAGCGGGCAGGTCAAAGCCCCCTGGCGGGACCGCTTCTTCACCGCTTCGGTAATTTCATTTGCCACAACAACCCCACCCGAGTGCTTCGCCCCGTAATGTCCTTTGTCTTTACTCGCCATAATTTCGTCTATCTAGTCTTTCTAGTCTGTTTCGTCTGTTCGGTCTATTCCGTCCAAATCCCCCTGTTTCCCGCTCTTGTACGCTGAATCTGCGCTTTCAGTATTTCACATAGTGAAACGGCTCGACCGACGAGAGGGCCTCGTCGTCGAGCGTCTTGAAGCCCGCCTTTTCGATCAGCTTCTGGGCCTTCGCCGTGTCGTCCACCTCGACGACGAAGATCGCCGTCTTCCAGCTGTCGAGCACGAACCCGTAGGCGTTGTTGACGTTGATGCTCTCCTTGAAGAGCATCTGCGTGAGCCTGTCGAGCCCGCCCGGCTTGTCCTCGATGATGACGGCGATGACCTCCTTGGTCGTCACCATCATCCCGTCCTTCTTGATCGCCTTGATGGCCTTCTGGGGGTCATCGACAATGAGGTTGATGACGCCGAAGGTGGCCGTCGTGGCGATCGTCGTCGCGCGGATGTTCACTTTTTCCTTGCCCAGGATCCGGGTGAGCCTCGCCAGCTGCCCGGGCTTGTTCTCTGCAAAAACGGAGATCTGATGCACGATCATGATTTCCCCTCCATGTTTCAGGGCTGTTCAAAACTGCCCGGATGCAAGGCGCCCGACATCCCGAGGAGCGAGGCCGTACTTCGTGCTACGTTGAGCGACGAGGGACGAGGGCAACGCTGCAGACGGGTGTTTTCACAAGTCCCCCTAATCTTTTCGGTTGTCAATGACCCTTACCGCCTTCCCCTCCGTCTTGGGCAGGCTCCCCGGCTCGACGAGCTCGACCTTCGGGGTGATGAGGATGTCGCCCTTGAGCTCTTCCGTGATCCGGCGCTGCAGGCGCTGCAGCTTCAGCAGATCGCCGTCGAAAAATTCACTTGCGACCTCGACCTTCACGATCATCTCGTCGTTGAACCCCTTGCGCTCCAGGATGATCTGGAAGTTCGTCCCCACGCCCGGGACGTCCATGAGCTTCTTCTCGATCTGGATCGGGAAGATGTTGACCCCCTTGAGGATCATCATGTCGTCGGTGCGGCCCTTGATCCGCTCGATGCGCCGGTGGGTCCTGCCGCACTCGCAGGGGCCGGGGATGATCCGGGTGAGATCCTTCGTGCGGTAACGGATGACCGGCATCCCCTCGCGCAAAAGCGTCGTCATGACGAGCTCGCCCTCCTCTCCGTCCGGGACGGACTTGAGGGTCTTCGGGTCGATGATCTCGACGAGGAAGTTGTCCTCCCAGATGTGCAGGCCGTTCTGGCAGGGGCACTCGAAGGCCACCCCCGGCCCGTTCATCTCGGAGAGGCCGTAGGAGTTGAAGGCCTTGTAGCCGTAGAATTCCTCGATCTTCTTGCGGGTCTTCTCCGAGTGCGGCTCGGCGCCGATAAAGGCGATCCGCACCTTCGTGTCCTTCCTCGGGTCGATCTTGAGCTCCTCGAAGACGGAGTACAGGTGCAGGGCATAGCTCGGGATGATGTGGATGACCGTCGTCTCGAAATCCTGCATGAGCTGGATCTGGCGCTTGCTGTTCCCGGCCCCCGCCGGAATGACGAGGCAGCCGATCTTCTCGGCCCCGTAGTGGAAGCCCAGGCCCCCGGTGAAGAGACCGTAGGTCATCATGTTCTGGAAGACGTCGGACTTGCGCACGCCCGTCATGTACATGCAGCGGGCCACGAGGTTCGTCCAGGCATTCAGGTCACCAGCCGTGTGGAAGATGACCGTCGCCCTGCCCGTCGTGCCCGACGAGGAGTGCATGCGGACCAGCTCCTCCCTCGGCACGGCCAGAAACCCGTAGGGCCAGTTTTCCCGGAGGTCGTCCTTCGTCGTCAGGGGAAGATTGGGCACGTCGGCCAGCGATTTGAAATCGTCGGGGTTGAACCCCTTTTCCTTGTATACCTTGCCGTAGTGATAGGAACTCGCGGCCTTCTTGAGGGTTGCTTTCAGCCGCTCGACCTGGATCGCCTCCAGCTTTTCCCGCGGCATGGTTTCAATTTCCTTTTCCCAGTACATGATCACCCTTCCTCCAAGGTGTTCGATGCGATTTTTACCCTTCCCGCGGAATTTTATCAAGTCCAATCTCGGGCGCTCCGAGGGTCTCCTGAACTTCTTACTTGCAGAGGCCCCCCGCCGCGGTGTATCAATTCCAATCGAAGCGACCCGCAAGCAGCAAGTCCACGGCGCCCATGGCGCCATGACGGAACAGACGGAAAAGACCGAAAAGACGGGACAGACCAGATGCCGGGAGGCACACCATGCAGAATTTTGTTTTTGAAAACCCCACGCGGATCATCTTCGGGAAGGGATCCATCGCCAAGATCGGCGCCGAGGTCAAGCGCTTCGGAGGCCGGGTGCTCATGGTCTACGGGATGAGAAGCATCCGGACAACCGGCGTCTACGAGCAGGTCCTGAATTCCCTCAAGGAGGCAGGCGTCGACATCGTGGAGCTTCCCGGCGTCAAATCCAACCCCCTTCTGTCCAAGGCAAAGGAGGGCATCGAGCTTGCCCGGGCCAAAAAGGTCGACGTCGTCCTCGCCGTGGGCGGCGGGAGCGTCATCGACACGGCCAAGACGATCGCCGCAGGGACCAAGGCCGATCACGACCCCTGGGAGTTCTTCGTCTACACGAAACTCGTCAAGGAGGCCCTGCCCGTCCTCGTGGTGCTTACCCTTTCGGCCAGCGCCTCGGAGATGAACGCCGCGGCCGTCATCACGAAGGACGAGACCTGCCAGAAATTCAGCGTGCGCAGCCCCCTGATCCAGCCGAAGACGTCGATCCTCGACCCGGAGGTCCTCTTTACGCTTACACCGTCCTACACGGCCTACAGCGCCGTCGACATCATCACGCACATGCTCGAGGGGTACTTCACCAACACGGAGACGGGCGAGAGCCCCCTGCAGGACCGGATGATCTACGCCTTCATGCGCACGCTCATGGAGGCCACCGAGAAGTCGCTGGCAAACCCGAAGGACTACGACGCGCGGGCGAATTTCATGTGGTCGGGCACCCTGGCCTTCAACGGCCTCACGACGGCGGGCATGGGCGTCGTGGGATTCCCCGTGCACATGATCGAGCATTCGCTGTCGGCCCTCTACGACATCGCCCACGGTGCGGGCCTCTCCATCATGCTTCCCGGCTGGATGGCGTGGTCTGCAAAAAAGAACCCGGCGCGATTCGCACGGCTGGCAAGGGAATTCTTCGGGGTTGCCGAGGCGGACGACGCAAAGGCCGCCGCCGCAGGCATCGTGAAGCTCAAAGGCTGGTTCAGCGCCGTGAAGAGCCCCGTGTCCCTGAAAGAAGGGGGCATCCCCGAAGGCGACATCGAAAAGATCGCCGACAACGCCGTCCAGCTCGCCCGGACATGGAAGCTGAAGGACTACACGAAAGAGGTGATCATCGAGGTCCTGAACCATTGCCGATGAAAACACCTGATCTCGGGTATTCGGGTCCTCGGGCATTTGGAGATTCGGACTGAAGTCACGTTATGCGATTCCGATTTCTCAGACACGTTTCTATTAATGACGGGAATCATTCTCGCCGGCGGCCGGGCCAGCCGCCTGGGCGGCATCAACAAGGCCTTCATCGAGGTCGGGGGCGAGCGCCTCATCGACCGGACGATGCGGGTCTACCGGGCCCTCTTCGGGGAGATCATCATCTCCACCAACTCCCCGCTGGAGTACCTGGAATTCGACGCCCGGATCGTGACCGACATCCACAGGGGAAAGGGGCCCCTGGGCGGCATCCACGCGGGGCTCCTCCACGCAACCTGCGAGCACGCCTTTGTCTCGGCCTGCGACATGCCCTATCTGAGCGAGGCGTTCATCGGCCACATGATTGCGCAATCTGGTGGTTACGACCTGGTGGTCCCCGTCACGGCCACCGGCTTCGAATCGCTCCACGCGATCTACTCCCGCAAGTGCCTTCCCTTCGTCGAATCGCAGATCGAGAGCGGCGAGTTGAAGGTTTCCCATCTGTTCAAGAAGTTCAAGACCCGCGAGATCCACGGTGACGAGATCCGCCGCTTCGACCCCGAAGGCAAGCTCTTCGCCAATCTCAACCGCCCCGACGATTTGAACCAGATCATCCGTCCCTGACACGTGACACATAACAATGTCTGCTCTCTGCTTTCCATGCATCCCTGGTCCCTGACCCTTCACCCATTTTCTTGCACTGGTCACTGGCGCTGTTTCACCAACCCATTTTCCCATCACTCCAATTTTCCAATATTCCTGTAATTTCAAGCTCCTATTTTCCATTTGACAATTCCCCTGAATTCCGATAATCGTGGCGCGATTTTGCGTTTTTTTGACAGAGAGGCGCAAAAGCGTTTTCCATGTATTCATGCTCTGCACGATCCACGTCTAAGGAGGGAGGGTTCACATGAGCGAGGAGAAACTTTTTGGAATGCCGGCCGAGAAAGGCCGGTGGATGTTCGTCGTACTGGGATTCATCATCAACATCTGTCTCGGAAGCGTCTACGCCTACAGCGTCTTCAGGGGCCCCGTCTCAAAACTCCTGAACATGAGCGCCACCGAGGCGGGCATGCCCTTCATGGTCTTCCTGGCCCTGTTCGCCACCATGGTGTTCTTCGGCGGTCTGCTTCTTGCCAAGCTCGGCCCCAAGATGCTCGGCTGGCTCGGCGGGGTCGTCGTCGGCGTGGGCTGGATCCTGGCCAGCTTCTCCACGAGCGGCACGATGCTGACGATCACCTACGGGGTCATCGGCGGCGGCGGCGTGGGCCTCGCCTACGGCGTGCCGCTGGCCGTTGCGGGCCGATGGTTCCCCGACAAGCGCGGCCTGGCCCTCGGGCTCACCCTGGCCGGCTTCGGCGGCTCGCCCTTCGTGTCGGCCAACGTGGCGGCGGCCCTGATCAAGGCCGTGGGCCCCATGTCGACATTCTTCTATATGGGTGTCGCCTTCCTGGTCATCATCCTCGTGTGCTTCATTCCCTACAGGTTCCCCAAGGACGGCTGGCTCCCCGCAGGATGGAAGCCGCCCGCAGCGGCCGCTGCAAGCGCCGTCGACCTCAACATGGGTGAAATGGCAAAGACCTCCACGTTCATGGGGCTTTTCCTGTGCTACATCATCGGCTCTCTCGCGGGACTCATGGCCATCGGCATCTCCGCCTCCGTCGCCCAGGAGATCATCAAGATCGACGCGGCCACGGCGGCAACGCTGGTCGGCGTGTTCGCCATCTTCAACGGCGTCGGGCGGCCCATCTTCGGCGTGCTCACGGACAAGCTCTCGCCCAGGATGGCGGCGCTCATCTCCTTCGTTCTCATCCTGGTCTGCTCGCTGGGCATGCTGATGGCGGGCCCCGGCAGCGTGATGCTCTACACGCTGTGCTTCATCGGCTTCTGGCTCGTGCTCGGCGGCTGGCTGGCCATCGCCCCGACGGCGACGACGATCTTCTTCGGCGTGAAGAATTACGCGAAGAACTACGGCCTCGTCTTCTTCGCCTACGGCCTCGGCGCCATCCTGGGCGGCATCATCGCGGGTCAGGCGAAGGACACCTTCGGCTCCTTCACCTTCGCCTTCTACCCCACGGCGGGCCTGGCCGTCCTCGGCATCCTGATCGCCCTGGCGATGCTGAAGCCGGTTGCCGTCCGTCGAGCCGTCGTCGACGATCAGGAGCTCGAAGTCCCGATAGGTCTGCGCCAGGACACTCTCGATGGCCTGCGCCAGGTATTTCTCCCCGTTATGAACGGGAATGACGACGGATACTTTCATAGGGGATCACTTTGCCTCTCTCGTCTTTTCCGTCGGGGATCAGCTGGCTGGCGACGAGTTGCCGGTAATAATCGTTCGTACTCAAAAGCTCCCCGTGGGTGCCTTCCGCAACGAGGCGGCTTTCGTTCAGGACAAGGATGCGGTCCGAATCGATCACGGTCGAGAGCCGGTGGGCGACGATGAAGAGCGTCTTCCCCCGGGTCTCGGCGGGCAGGGTCTCAAGAAGGGTCTTCTCCGTGATCCCGTCGAGGGCCGCCGTGGGCTCGTCGAGCACCAGGATATCGGGGTCCTTCACGAGCGCCCGCGCAATCGCAAGCCTCTGCTTCTGCCCATCGGAGAGGTTCACGCCCTTCTCGCCCACCTCGCTTTCATACCCGCCGGGCAGGCCCATGATGAACTCGTGGATCCCCGCCACGCGGGCCGCATGAATGATCTCCTTCTCCGTGGCCTCGGGGTTTCCGTAGCGGAGGTTTTCCATGGTCGTGCCGGACAAGGAGGATCGGGCTCTGGGAGACATAGCCGATCCGCTGCCGAAGCGAGCGGACGTCATAATTCGCGGCGGGCTTTCCGTCGTAAAGGATCTCGCCCCTCGTCGGGTTGTAGAATCGAAGCAGCAGACTCAAAAGCGTCGTCTTGCCCACGCCGCTCGGCCCCACGACGGCGATGTGTTCGCCCGGGCTGACGCGGAAGGATACTTCGCTGAGTACGGGGTTTTTCGGGTCGTATTCGAAGGATACTTTCCTGAACTCGATACCTCCTTCGAGCGCTTCGACCTTTTCACCTTTCTCCGCGTTTTCCTCCGGCACAACATCCAAAAGGGCCGTGAGGCGCTCGAGCGATGCCCGGATGTTCTGCATCTGCAGGCCCGTCGAGGTGAGCGACTGCGCCGGGCCGAAGACGCGGCCCAGGTAGGCCTGGAAGGCGAAGAGGGACCCCAGGCTCCAGTGGCCCGTGATGACCCAGTACGCGCCGATCGCGAAGACGCAGAAGTTGACAAGGCTCGGCGTCGAGGAGAGGGCAAGTCCCGTCACGGAGCCCACGACGGAGCGCTCCGCCGATAACCGGAAGACCTGCCGCAGGCCGTTCATGATTTCCCCGACGGCCTTCTCCTCGGCGGCAAAGGCCTTGACCAGCGGGATCGAGTTGAGCGTCTCCTGGAAGCGGCTCATGTAGCGGGCGTTCTCCTCGTTGCCCGCGTGGTTCAGGGCGTGCATCCGGTCGGAGAAACGCCGCAGGGCGATCAGGAAGACGGGCACGGCGGCGAGGGCCGCCAATGCAAGCCTCCACTCCAGCCAGAAAAGAAGGATGATGCCGCCGATGAAATACAGGATGTTCGTCACGATGCCCACGAGGCTCCCCGACAGAAACCAGGTCACGCCGCCGATGTCGCCCGTCATGCGCGCCAGCAGATAGCCCGTCTGGTTCTTGTCGAAGAAGGACTTGGGCAGGCTGAAGGAGTGGTCCAGCACCTGCTTCTGGATGTCGAGGGTGACCTCCTGGCTGTAGCGCAGGAAGAACCAGTTCTGGAACAGGCCCATCGCGCGCGAGAAGAGGGCGATGGCCGCCATGAGCAGAAGCACCCAGGGAAGAAGCGAAAGCTGCTTGCCCAGGATGACGTCGTCGATGACAAAGCGGGAGACGAGAGGCATGGGAAAGGCCATGAGCGCATTGATGAGGATGAATCCGGCGCCCAGGGCCCCCTTCTTCCAGTGCCGCCTGAAAAACGGCATGTGCCGGCGCAGGTTCTCGCCGATGCCTGCATAGGTCTTCCCCCCGGCGATCCGGTCCTCCGGCGCCTTCCGCGCAAGCCCGCTTTTCAGATATTCAATCCAGGTTTTCATGCTCTGCAGGACACCCTGCAAAAGAGCCGAACTGCCCGGTTAGGTCAGAGGACGGCCTCACCCTAAGAGACGGACTATTGTAAAATTCGTATCCATTTTGAGTCGCGATAGGAATTGAAGAAAGGGCATCTGTTCCCTATTATGGCAGGGCCTGCTCATCCACAAAGATCCGGAAGGGCCGCCGGATGGTCCACACGCCGGCGCCTGCGGGACGCCGCCCGATGATGCGCCTTCCCAGGACAAGCTGCATCTCCCTCTGGCCGTCGCGCTCGAACGTGATGACCCTCGGGCGCAAGGCGGGGGGAAGAAGCGCACGGAAAAGCCCGCTTCGGGCAATGCCCCGATAGCAGGGGTTCAGGACATGGGAGGCCAGGTGGTCCGACTTCCGGAAAGCGCGGATCAGTGCGGCGAGCAGGCGCCCCGCGATACCGCCCGCAACGGGGATCACCCTGCCTCCGCGCTCCACGGGACACGGCACGGCCGACGATGTCATCCTGCCTCAAATGCCCTGTATCCCGGCATGGGTTTGCATCCCCCTTTGTCCGGATCCCGCCAGGCCCCGTCGAGACGACACGGTGGACAACACGTTCCTCCTGGCCCGGCGGGATGAAGATGATCACGTCCCTCGCCGCAGCTCTTCGACACGGCAGGGGACGAAACGGATCCGGTCGCCCGGCCGGAAGAGGGGCGCATGCTCTCGCCGCGGCAGAAGACCGCGTTCCTGCTTTTCCTCACCCAGTCTGGTCATGCCATCTTTACAAGGGGGCCAGGCCCCATTTCCCCGCAGAGAGTTTGTGTAAATTGCTTTCCCTTTTCTTATAGACGGCCCCGCCCACTTGATCCAAGGCCCTTTCAATGCATTCCCAAAAACAGCCCCGGAGACTGACCTGGAGAACAAACGCAGGTAAGGAAGCAGCCATTTCTGCTGCATTCTCGAATAATGTGCGCGTGTAGGTCGAACCGCCGGGGATGCCCGCCGCAAAGTCGACAGACATAAAAACCTGCATTGCCGCATCGTAGATCGATACAGCTGCGCGGCCCGCCCCCACCGGCACCGCAGTCTCCGTATCGCTTTGCACCAGGAAAAAGATTGCCCGGACGGGGACGGAATGCTGGAGAACGCACGGCCGCTCGACCGTCTGCGCTTTCACTGCGCTCCATGTCGGCAGGGGGTGGGCCCTCAAGGTGCCGTCTTCACAGGGAACGACAACCGCCAGGTCGTCGCTCAAGATGCGCCAGGGCGCCGGAAACCGTCTGGAACAGGTGGATTTTCCCACCCCGCTGACCCCTGCGAGAATGACCCCCTGTCCCCCGATTTCCGCCAGCGCGGCATGAAGGGGAAGGCCCCCTCGTGCAGCGACGGCTTCATAAAAAGGCAGCATGGCGCGCCTCATCTGATCGATCCGGCCTTCCCGATCGCACACTTCCCCGAGTCCGGCAATGACGTACGCCAATTCCTCATGACGGAGCAGGACGAGATCCGACCATGCGCGGACGTGAGATCGTCGGGGCGATGCCACACCATGAGAAGAGAGATCCAACAGGGTTGACGGGTCGAAGGGCTGCCCTGCACGGAATTTCCCCTGCTCAATCCGAAGATCGGCATCCGGTCCCCCCGTCGCGCGGCAGACGCCCAGAATCGCAGCCAGTTCTTCGCACCACTGAGCAGAAACGGCTTTGCCCCGGACTTTCCAGACGAAGCCATTCGACAGCCCCATATTGACTGCACAATTTGTCAATAGCATGTACATACGATGATATTGGTCCCCGAACCGCAAGTGTACCCCGCACGGCCACCCGAATTGCAGTAATTGGCAGCCGTACCGCCATAACCGCACCCGGGAGCGTCGAAACCGTTGAGCGTCGCCTCCTGTGACGCAATAGGCGCAAGTCCCGGTAACGAATCCGCCAGAATAGCAATATGTCACGTAATCGCCCGTAGTGCACTGTGCACCCCTAATACAGCTGCCGTAGCCGCAGCTGCCCTGGCCAGACCCTGAAGAACAAACCGTTGCTCCTCCTGCGGCTGACATGGTGCTCATTTCGATGAGCTGCGGCTTTTCATAGCGGAATTTTCGTCGCATGATTTATACTCCCTTCGCTTCTCCAAACGGCTTCAAGCGCCCGCACAAACTGCCTTCATTACCCGGGGATACATCCACCCGTTGAGGATTGCCCAGCCGCCTTGCCTCCGCGCTCCAGGGACACGGCGCGGCCGACGATGTCGTCTTGCCTCAAATGGCCTGTATCCCGACATGGATTTGCATCCCCCTTTGTCTGGATACCGGCAGGCCCCGTCGAGATGACACGGTGGACAACTCGCTCCTCTTTGCCCCGGCAGGATGAAGATAATCACGTCGCCGCGCTTCAGCTCTTCGACGCGGCAGGGGACGAACACAATCCGGTCCCCCGGCCGAAGGAGAGGCTGCATGCTCTCGCCGCGGCAGAAGACTGCGCCGTTGGCTTTTTCACCCGTTTCACTCATGCCGATTTCAATCCTCGAGCATTGAGCGAAAAGGGGACTGTCCCCTTTTTCCAGTACCTCCTCGATCTTCTCCCAGAAGCGGCCCGTGAGGCTCAGGCGCAGGATATAGGTCGGGACCGACCTGGCCATGGCGGCGGCATTGGCGAAGACATTGCCGCCGCAGGAGCTTTTTCTCGATGGATTGGTCGTGCACCCTCACGGACTCGAAGATCTTCATGGCCGCATCGGCCAGGACCACCGTGGCCATGGCCTTGCCGGCCGGGAGGATCTCGTCCTCGGCGGCCTGGGTGAGAAAGAAGACGGCCGACAGGTGAACGCCCCGATTGATGTCCCAGGCGCGTTTTTCCAGATCCGGCCCCACGGCGCTCCACGTGGGGAGGGGATGGACCGCAAACCCGCCCCCGGGTCTGCGCACGGCGAGGGCCAGATCGTCACCGAGGGCGTTCCATCGCGGCGGCAGCCTGCGGCAGGCCGTCGATTTGCCCACGCCGCTCCGGCCGACAAGCAGCACCCCCCGGCCGTCACGCTCCACCAGGGCGCCGTGGAGCGGAAGGCCGCCCCGGCGCACGGTCAGGTCGTAGACGGGGAACAGGGCGCATCGCATCTGTTCCCTCACATGGAGAAAATCCGCGGTCTCGTGGAGCCCGCAGACGATCTCCCGGACAGCCCGATGGCGCCAGATTTCCAGAAACGGGGATCTGCGGACCTGCCATCCCTCCCCGTCGCACCCGTGCGGGGCCTGCAGGCAACCGTCACCCGTGCCTGGATCGAAGGCGGAAACCTCTCCAGGCGGATCGTCTTGTCCGCAGGGCCCTGCAATGGTTCGAGCCCGAGCAGGCGGGCGAGTTCATCGGCCCACGCTGCGGTATCCTCCGCGGAGCCGGATTTCCCAGCAGTGGCCGTCGGAAAGGCGAAACCCGTACATCGATCTATATCCCCCGAAGCGCCCGTTCGTATCAACCGGAGTATACACTCCCCCCGCCTGCACAACTACGTTACTGGCATAATAGCCGGTTGCTGAGCAGGCGCTTCCCGCAAACTGTCCGTCAGCGCATTGAAGTTTGGCCTGGTTGCCGCAGGTTTGCATTCGCAATCCGTGAACGGAAACCCGCTACTTGGTGGTGAAGCTGGCTCCGGTCTCACAACAGGCGTCGCAGCCGCAGGCCGTAATTGCCGGTCTGGCACCTCTCCGCATACGTCCCGTTCCTGCAGGACGTGTCTTCCATGCAGCTCGCCGGGGAATCGCTGAGCCTCCGCTGAACTGCACCAATAAAGAACTCCCCGCAAAGGGCAGGCCCTTTCATATCGACGAGAAGAGGCGGCTCATAGCGTAATTTTGTTTTCATGCGGCACCATGCCTTTCCGATGACTAGCCCTGCAGTCCAGGAGGATACCCGGCTTCCCTGCCCTGCGACCCGATCGATCTCAAGTTTTTTTATCACGCCCTGGAGGCTTCCCGCGGGGCGCACCGTCCCGTATCGCCGTTTTTGCCGCTCGAGAGGCAAGACGCGTCTCGGGGAACAGGCCCAGCGCCCTCGCCTCCTCGCAGTACCAGTGGGGCGCCCAGAGGTCCCGGCTTTGTAGTAGTTCTGGGCGATGCAGCTGCCCCGGCAGATTCCCTTCATGAGGCACTCCCCGCAGATCCCGCCCAGGCGCCGCGGCAGGCCCTCGCGGATCTCCCGGAGAACGGGGTTGTCCTTCCACACATCGGCCAGGGAATCTTTCGAGGCATGGCCGAAGACCAGCTCCGGCACTGTTCCCCGATCCCGCACAGGGCATAGGACCCGCCGGCCAGGACGCCGAGGATCCCGAAAATGCCGCAGACGCCGCAGCCGGACCCCTCCCTGCCGTACATCCTCCCGAGGGGGCGGAACGCCGCAGGGTGGGAGTAGTGCAGGCCGAGTTTCGTCCCGGCGGAAAGTTCGTTTTCGACCCAGTCGCCGAGTCTCACGATCTCCCGGATCGACAGGGTCTCTCCGGCCTCGTGCATCTTGACCCCCCGGGCCGTGGGCTGGACGATGTTGAACTTCACCGACGAGGCGCCGAGGGATTCGGCAAGGCGCACGAGCGCCTCGATCTGGTCGACATTCCTTCGCATGAGGGTCATGATGACCTGGGGCCGGATGCCGGCCGCGACGAGGTTCCTGATACCCTCCAGGGCGGCCTCGAAGCAGCCCTTCACGCCCCGGACCCACTCGTGGGTGTCCGCATCGGCCCCGTCGAGGCTCACGGAAATATGGAACAGGCCGGAGCGGACCAGTTCCCGCGCCAGCTCCGGCGTGCAGAGAACGCCGTTGGTCTCCACGTTGAAGCGGAGCTTCTCGTCCCGGAGGATCTCCAGGATCTCCCCGATCTGCGGGTGCATGAGCGGCTCGCCGCCCGTGAGCTTCACGGACGTAAGGCCCAGCGGCCTTGCCTGCCTGAGGATGTGCCGGAAGAGCGCCGGGTCCAGGGCCGGGTATTGCCGTTTTTCCGACTGATGGGGCGGCTCGATCCAGCAGTGCCGGCAGCGCAGGTTGCAGCCCTCGGTAAGATAGAAGTAGAGCGTGTTGAGGGGCGGAACGGCCCTGACCGCCGTCTCGCGCGCGGCGTCGCCCCTGAGGACAGACAATGTCTTTGCGGAACTCACAATCACGATCCTCCCCGGCCGGCCCCGGTTGAAAGCACTGCCCGGGTGTCGAGCCTTACCAGATAATAGTTTCTTTCCTTGCAGGACCCGCCGCAGCAGGACTTCGCCCCCGGCGGAGGCGGAAAAGCGGGCGGGGCTTCTCCTCCATAGGGATTGAACCCCTTGATGCCCAGCGGGTTGACCGTCCACGCGTACATTCTGTCGACACCCTGCTCGCCGAGCAGCCGTGCAAAACGCTCCGCGTCGCCGGGGCTCTTCGCCACGAGAAATACCCTGTCGAAAAACAGCGGGCCCGCGTGCTCCATGCTCCCGCGTCGCCCAAGAAGAGGATGGCGTCGCCTGCCGAAGTGTGCTTTTCGAGGAATGCAATCCGTGCGGCATTGTAGTCCTTGTATTTCAGGATCCGGTCCTTCGACTCCTGGATCCCGTTCACGAAAGCGACCCCGCAGAAGAAGGCCAGCACGAGGTACATCCCGCGGGCAGCGAAAATGACTTTTCGTTCCAGGGCGATCAGCAGGATGACGACGGGCACCATCGGCAGCCATGCCGAGAAGACGATCCATGCCCCCGGGCGCAGGATCGCGGCGCCGAAGACAAGACAGAGGACAACGGTGGCCGCAAGGATTGCCTCGAGAGTCCCTTCCCCCTTTTCAGCCTCTCGAGCCGCCCGGGAACACCGTAGAAAACGAAGAGCACCGCCGGGAAAAGGGCCATGAGATGCGATATGCTGATCCGGGCGGCCGTCAGCAGGACGGCACTGAACACCAGGATGACGGACAGGATCGACAGGACCGCCTTCCGGACCGGGTCCGATCCCTTCCCGCAGGGACAGGATGATCAGAACGAAGGAGAGCGCCAGCGAGCCGCCGAGGGCGGCAACGCGGATCGGCGAGAGCGCATAAAACGGCAGGTACAGCTTGCAGGTAGGGACCGGGGAAGTGGCCGTGAAGCAGAACGTCATGCAGAACGAACACGGCCAAGGCAGATCCCACACCTGCCAGGACCGTCCAAAGCTCTTTCATCCGCTTTTGAAAAACGAAGACCATGGCGTCGCAGAAACACAAAAAGAAAGGGCGATGAGCATGCATTCCATCCGGACGAGCGCCGAGACCCCCATCAGGAATGAAGCGCCGAAAAGTTTCACTGCAGAGGGATGATCCCCGAAGTGGCTCACCAGGAGCCAGAGGGCCGAGACGATCAGGAACAGGGCGAGGGCCATCCCCGAAAACTGAAAGCCCTGCATCAAGACGGGGGAGCCGAGCAAGAAAGGCCGCAAGCAGGAGCCAGTAGAGAAAATCCCTCTGCATCACCCGGTCCAGAATCAGCCCGAGGACAAGCGCCGAGAGAAACACGAAGAGGATGGGCGCGAAGTCGACGGTCCGCTCGCCGAAAACCGGGAAAAAGAGGCTCGCCACCCATGGAAAGAGCGGCGGCGGTGTCGCGTAGAGCCTGCCGTCACGGGCTTCGAGAAGCCCTCGCATTCCCGCCACGTCTGCGGCTTCAAAGCCGAGGCTGAGCGGGCACTTGATTCGAAGGACCCGTTGACGGCAAAGTTTTTCATCTGGACGTAGTGGACGCCTTCCTCATTGGAAGCGAGCCCCGGGGCGGCGAGGAAAGGAAACACAGGCCCGCGAGCGCCGTCGAGGACGGCGAGGAGGAAAAGAGTTTCACCGGGTTTTTTCTTCATTTCTGCTCGTGTCCCTTTCAGCAAAGCAGGCTCCGGTCCGGCAGCCTTCCGCCCTCGGCCAGGAATTTCCTCAGGCAGGCATCGGGGCTCGGGTGGTTGACCTCGCCCACCAGCGTGTAGGACAGCCCCGGGCAGTTGCCCGTGCAGTAATTGATGTATTCGCAGCCCTCGCAGAAGGCAAAGCTGGAAAGCGGGATGCGGTTCCTCTCCCGGAGAGCCTTCAGGGCATCGTGGTCCCTCCAGATCTCCCCGAGGTCGTCGCGGTTGATCCGGCCCAGCTCGATGTGGGAGAGCATCGTGCAGGGGGTCATGGCCCCGTCGGCCCTCACGGCGAGAACCTGCCAGTAACAGCCGCAGCCGGTGAGGTATCCTCTCCCCGGCATCGACGGTTTTCCCTCGAGCCGTGCCTCCTCCATGTCGAGCCAGCCCCTCGCTTCGGCCAGCGGTCCCGCCATGGCCTTGATCCGGCCGTTGTATTTCTTCGTCAGACGAAGGAGGGTCTCCATGGCAATCATGCGGTCTTCCGTCGTGAGCTGCACCATCTCGGCGTTTTTCCGGCACAGCCCCATGGCTCCTGCGGAATTGGTCCCGAAGGAGGAAAGCCGAGATCCTCCAGGAGAAGTTTTGCGATGCCCTCGAGATCATGGACGTTCTTGCGGTGGATCGTCACGCGCACCGCCGCATGGACACCGTGGCGCCGAAGGGTCATGAGGCCCTGCAGGGCCTTCGCGAAGCTCCCTTTTCCCCTCATGACGTCGTGGGTCTCGGCATGGAGCCGTCGATGGAGACCTGGACGTAGTTGCAGCGCTTCGTCGATGCGAGGAAGGCCGCCATCTCGTCGTCGATCAGCGTCCCGTTGCTGAGGATCGCGAAGCGCATCCGGTTGCGGACGATCCCGCTGATGATCTCCTTCAGGTCCTCCCGGATGAAGGGCTCGCCGCCGGCCAGCGTCACCTCCGTGACGGCGCAGCGGTTCAGTTCCTCGAAGAACTGAAGCCACTCGGCCGCGGGGAGATCGCCTTCCACATCGCCCGCGCTCTCGAAGTGGTAGCAGTATCGGCACCGCAGGTTGCAGCGGTTCGTGATGGCGATGTCCACCTTATTGGGTGTGCGCATCAGGCGCATGGTACCGTCCTCCGGGCGGAATAGTGGAATAATGGAATATTGGAATGATGGGTCATGCCTGGAATTTCCACGCAGGTGCTGAAATCCCCGACAGCCGCCATGGCAGCTACCCGCTGTCGCGATCGCTGCAGTCCTGGCACTGCTCATCGTAGAGAATGCCCCTGCGGGTCATTTATCCGGCTGAAATGCCGGTAGATGTCATCCAGGGTGCCGAACTCTTCCAGCTTGGCGCCCTGTTGCGAAAGAGGGAAACACGGCCAGACATCCCCCCCGGGACCGATGTCGATCATGAATCGATCGCATCTGGTCGTGAACATAGCCGGCATCCCTGAGATCGTCCGGGATGGCGCAGGCCGGCATGCAGTGGCAGTCCAGCTTGCGATAGATGTGGTTTTTCCTCAGGACGGCGAACCATCCCCTGACGAGTTCCGCCAGGTCCCGATAACGGTCAAAGGGGATGAAAAGACGGTTCCGCTCCGCCCGGGACGGCGATCTGAAACTGCAAATGCCGGGAGAGATTGAACTTGCATGATCATGGCAATCCTGTCCAGGATCGGTTCGATTCCCGTCCTGACAAGATCCCTCTCTGTGATCGTGTAGGAAAGAGCGACTCTTCGCCCCAGGCGGAAAAGGAAGTGGTCCACCTGCTTTCTTTGATCCTTCCCATATTCAAAATACGATGTCGAGTTGAGGGCGAAAATTCAGCTCCTGAAAGCCCGCTTCGACAATCGATTCCACCAAAAACTCCGGCAGGATGCCCGTTGTCCCCACCAGGATCGAGAAATTTCTTCCCGCTCAGGAAATGAAGAATGTCCATGAACCGGCTGTGAAGACCCGGTTCCCCGCCCAGGAGTATCATGTGGCGGAGCCCGGATCGCTCGTAGAAATCGACGACGGTCAGAAAATCGTCCCAGCTCATCTCACGGATGCCCCGCGCCCGGTACTCGTCCATTTTCGGCCTGGCGAAGCACCAGGGGCAGGCATTGGGGCAGTGGGTTGTCAGCATGACCGTCGGCATCGTCCACCTTTAGCCGAGATCCTTGCTCAACTTCGTAGCCGACGAGCCCTTGTTGCTCCAGGGACGCGATGAACTGGCGGGCGTGCTCGCCGGCGTCCTCGGGAACATCCTCGGCCTCATCGCGGAGTCTCTTCACGATGTCCTCCATGCCGTGCTTGCCGTCGAGGTGCTTCCAGATGAAGACCCCCGTGGGGTTGAGGCCGAAGGCGTTGCCCGTGTCGGGGTCGAAGAGGATCGCCCAGTCGTCGAATTCCTCGCGCAGGACGATCAGCGGGTTGGCGATGGGATTCTTCTGTTCCACGGTTTCTGCTCCTTTGTTCAATAAACTGACGCAGGGACGGCAGGCGCCTCCCGTCAAGGAAGCGGCAGGGCCGCACCCGGCGCATTTTCAGCAGTGTCGGCTGACAATTTGTGCAAGAAGCATACCGGCGAAAATCGCCGGCATTGCTGATGGTTGGCGGGGCGTCGAAGGCAAGACCTCGGGAGGGCGATCCAAACAGGCAGGAGAAAATGACGCTAAAGGGAAAGCGTTTTCAGGGACGTGTGGCGGGACAGGAGTTCGTAATGCCGGTCCGAATGCATGAGCGTTACTCCGTGACGGATGGCAATGGACGCAATCAGGGTATCCAGCGCCGGGATGTTGAGGCCACGTTGACGGCAAAGAAAGGCCGTTTCCCAGGCTGTCTGCCAGGCCTTTGCATCCAGCGACAGGGCGGGAAGCGCCGAAAAATCCTTCAGCAGCATGTTATATTCTTTTTGCGACCTTGCGCCTCTCAAGAGCTCGAAGATGACGATTTCCGTCATGCAGACCCGGTCGTCTGCAATCAGGCCTGCCATGCGGTCCTTCAAGGAGTCGTTACCCCCTCGAAAAAAATTCACCCAGACAGTCGTATCCACGAGAAATCGTTCAGCGCTCATGCTCTCTGTACCTTTCCACTTCCTCGGGGCTCAATTCCGTCAGGGCCTTGCCGTAAAGACCGGCCAGGTGATCCCGCCTCTTCTTGCGGATCAGCTCCCGCAGGGAATGGTTGACCAGGTCCTTCTTCGTAAGGATCCCCGTCAGCGCCCGTGCCTCTTTCAACAACGCCTCGTTGATGTCCAAAGTGGTTCTCATAATGCGCCTCCTTGAGGCATATGATTCATCAATATTTTATGCCTGTCAAGCGGAAAGATGTTTGGCTCTTTACAAACGGTCGATTCTATGGTCTACTTCAAAGCATTAAAGCGCCGCCCCAAAATCGAGAACCCCATGGATATTCAAAAGGAAATCGAGAATATCAGTTCCCAGATCATCGCAAAATACAAACCCGAAAAAGTCATCCTTTTCGGAAGTGCTGCTCGGGGAAAGCGCACACCGGAAAGTGATCTCGATTTCCTCATCATCAAGAAAGACACGCCATACTATGGCGCGGACAGGATCCGCGAGCTGAGCCGCCTGATCGACAGGAATATTGCCTGTTGATTTTCTCGTCTACCGACCTGAAGAGTGGGAGCAACGCTTGAAGATGGGGGATCCCTTCCTCAAACTCATTCTCCGGGAAGGAAAGGTCCTCTATGGCTGACGCCGAAATCGTCCGTGAATGGCTGGCGAAAGCGGACGAGGATTTCGAGTTTGCGTCCATCAACCTCAGCTGAGGGAAAGCCGTTCAACCCTCAGATCTGTTTTCATTTTCAGCAAGCCGCCGAGAAATATCTCAAGGCCTGCACCATTCTCTATGATTTGGAATTTCGCAAAACACACGATCTGACATTGATCTTGAAAAATCTTCTTGTCTGCAATCAGGGATTTGAAAAGTTCAGAGAAGAACGTGGAATTTCTCAACGTCTTTTATATAGACGACCCGGTATCCCGTTCACTGGCCCGTGAGTTATTCCCGTGACGACGGCGCAGAAAGCCCACGAGGCTGCATTCCAGAATCCGGGAGTTTGTTCGAAAAGCAATCGCAATCGAGGATGCCTTTGTCAGAGGTAACTGCCACACAGGGCGGTTTCTGCGAAGTTGCGCCGCGATCGCAAATAATTTTTTCCATCGGCTATTCATGGAGAAATTCGACGTCATCATCGTCGGGGCGGGACTGGCGGGGCTGGCGGCGGCATACACGCTGGCCGGTGAGGGCGTCGAGGTCGTCGTCCTCGAGCGCGGCGATTACCCCGGCTCCAAGAACGTCTCCGGCGGCCGCATCTACGTGAATCCCGTCCGCGACCTCTTCCCGGGACTCTGGGACGAGGCCCCCCTCGAGCGGGCCATCGTCCGCGAAGGGGCCACCCTCATGGCCCGGAACCGCTCCTTCACCTTCCACTATACCGGCAGCGAGCTGCGTGCCGAAAAACCCCAGAGCTACAGTGTCCTTCGCTCGAAATTCGACCGCTGGTTCTCCGAGCGGGTCGAGGAGCGCGGGGCCATGCTGCTTCCCAAGACCCTTGTTTCGGACGTGATCCGTGAAAACGGAAAAATCGCCGGCGTCATCGCCGGGGGCGACGAGTTGCGTGCCGACGTGGTCATCGCCTGCGACGGGGCGCTTTCCCTCATCCCGGAGAAGGCGGGCCTGCGGGCACCCGGACGGGCGCATGACAATGCCGTCGGGGTCAAGGAACTCATCCAGCTCGACCCCAACCTGATCAACGATCGCTTCAACGTCGCCGACGGCGAAGGGGCGGCCCACCTCTTCGTGGGGGATGTGACAAAGGGCCTCTTCGGCGGCGGCTTCCTCTACACGAACCGCGACAGCGTGAGCCTGGGCCTCGTCGTCTCCATTGAAGACATCGCGAAGGAAGAGGCGGCAGGCGACATCCCCGCGCTTTTCGAAGCCTTCAAGGCCCGGCCCGAGATCGAGCCGCTCCTCCGGGGCGGGAAGACCGTGGAATACGGCGCCCACGTGATCCCCGAGGGGGGCTACCGCTCTCTGTGCCCTCTTGTCGGCGACGGGATCCTCGTGGCGGGGGATTCGGCGGGATTCGCCCTTAACCTGGGGTTTACGGTGCGGGGGATGGAATACGCCCTGGCCTCGGGTCACTTCGCGGCGAAGGCCGTCATCCAGGCGAAAGCGGCAGGGCGCTTCGATGCCGCCACATTATCGATCTACCAGAAACTTCTCGAGGAGAGCTTCGTCCTCAAGGACTTCCGCACGTTTCAGGAGACTCCGAAGGTGCTCTCGAACCCGCATCTGTTCGGCCACTACCCGGAGCTCGCGGGAAATCTGCTGCGCGATCTCTACACGGTGCCCGCCGGGCCCAAGTCGCCGATCTTCACGACGCTGCGCCAGCACCTGACCCTGAGCCAGCTCTGGACCATGCTCAAGGACGCAAAGGAGGTCACGAAGATATGACCGACCTCAAGGCGAAACTGGGCCTCAACGTCTTCAAGCCGCTGCCTGCGCCCCACATCAAGATCAAGGCGGGGATGGAGCGCGACCCCCGGCTGAAAGCGGCCGTGAGGGGCTGTCCCGCGGGGCTCTACAGCGTGAGCGAAACGGGCGAATTCGTATTGACCATCGACGGCTGCCTCGAGTGCGGCACCTGCCGCATCGCCTGCGGCACCGAGGTGCTCGAGTGGGGCTACCCCGAAGGCGGCACAGGCGTGCAGTTCAGGTTTGGATAGAAACAGCAATTTTGAATTTTGAGTGTTGAGTTTTGAATAAAAACTCGGGCTTTGCGCTAATGGTAAATGGGCATCAGTCCGGAAACTCGTACAATCGTTCTCATAACTCAAAATTGAAAACTCAAAATTGAGCAGGCCTTGGCCTGCGAGCCAGAAGGAGGGAGATCATGAATTTCAAGTTGACCGAGGAACAGGAACTCATCCGTAAAAACATCCGGGAATTCTGCGTGAAGAACGTGGAGCCCATCGCCGCGGAGATCGACGAGAAGGAAAGCCATCCCGCCGATCTCTTCAAGAAGCTCGGCGAGGGCGGCTGGATGGGGATCCCCATCCCGACGCAGTACGGCGGCGCCGGCGCCGACTACCTGACCAACGCCATCGTCGTGGAGGAGCTCTCGCGCTCGTGCTCGTCGACGGGGTTCACCGTGTCGATCCACGTGGGGATCGCCTGCATGCTGATCAACCTCTTCGGCACTGAAGACCAGAAGAAGAAATACCTCGTCCCCGCTGGCGACGGGCAAGCACCTGGGCGCCTTCGTCCTCACCGAGCCGGGGGCCGGCACGGACGTCATGGCCGCCACGACGACGGCCACGAAGGACGGCGATGCCTACGTGCTCAACGGCACCAAGACCTTCATCTCCAACGGCCCCATCGCGGACACCTACCTCGTCTTCTGCTGGACCGACAAGGCGGCGGGCCGCAAGGGCATGAGCTCCTTCATCATCCCCAAGGGGACACCCGGGATTGAAGCCGGGCGAGCACTTCCACAAGATGGGGCTTCGCTCCTCCCAGACCTCGGAAGTCGTCTTCAAGGACTGCCGCGTGCCGAAGGAAAACCTGCTCGGCGCCGAGGGCGCCGGCATGGGTAACGCCGGTGCGGCCTTCGACCACGGCCGCGTGGGCATCGCCGCCCAGGGCGTGGGCATCCTCCAGGCGGCGCTCGACGAATCCATCCAGTACTCGAAGGAGCGCGTCCAGATGGGGAGCCCCATTGCGCGCCACCAGGCCATCTCCTGGATGATCGCCGACATGGCGACGGATCTCCAGGCCGCCCGGTTCCTCACCTACTATGCCGCCTGGCTGAAGGACAACAAGCTGCCCTTCACCAAGGATGCCTCGATGGCGAAGCTCTTCGCCGCCGAGAAGGCCATGCACCACACCACGAAGGCCGTCCAGATCCACGGCGGCTACGGCTACATCAAGGGCGCCAAGGTGGAGCGGCTCATGCGCGACGCCAAGATCCTGGAGATCTACGAGGGCACCTCGGAGGCCCAGCGGATGGTCATCTCGGGCACGGTGCTGCGCTAACAGCAGGACGGCGTCAGGCGTATAGGGTCGTAGGGTTCAGGAAAAGAAGAAGAGATCCTTCGCTTCTTCATCCCTGTACCCTAAACCCTATACCCTGATACCCTTGCATTTCGGAGGCATGTTATGCCGACTGTCGTGGCCTGCTTCAAATGGGTCGTCGACGAGGCCTATATCCGCCGCGGCGCCGGCGGCACCCTGGACTTCTCGTCGGTGGACTACAAGATCGGGGAGTATGACCGCAACGCCATCGAGGAGGCCGTACGCCTGAGGGATGCCGGCGGCGGAGGCACCGTGATCGGCGTGACCGTCGGCGCCCCCGACTCGGCAAAGGGGGTGAAGGACGGGCTTTCGCGGGGGATGGACCAGGCCTTCTTCGTTTCCGACCCGTCCTTCAAGGACCTGGAGCCCTCGCAGACGGCGGCGATCCTCGCCGAGGTCATCCGCACGCGCATCCCGCAGTACGACCTCATCACCTGCGGCGAGGGGTCGAGCGACCTCTACGCCCAGCAGGTGGGGCCGAGGCTTGCCGAGCTTCTCGGGATCCCCTGCGTCTGCTTCGTCCAGAAGCTCTCCCTCGAAGGCGGAAAGCTCGTTGCCGACCGGCGTGTCGAGGACGGCATCGAGGTTGTCGAGGCGCCGCTTCCTGCGCTGGTGACGGTGCTGCCCGACATCAACACGCCGCGGATCCCCGGCGTGAAGGACACGCTGATGGCCGGCAAGAAACCCGTCACGACGATCAAAAAGGAAGAGCTTGCGGGGAGCTTCGAAGGGACACTGAAGACGGAGGCCATGACGGCGTCAAGCCTGGAGCGAACGGGAGAGAAACTCGCGGCCGATGCCGCCGGGATTGCCCGTTTTGTCGATTCGCTGCGCAAGAGCGGCGTGATCCGTTAAGGGGGAAGCGATGGCAGGGTATCTGGATCATAGCGGAAACGCGGGAGCAGGC
>CAWEPT010000026.1:0-14400 GCA_963810965.1 uncultured delta proteobacterium
CGCAGGCTCTCGCCCGTGGCCGAGATGATGCCGGCAGGGATGCGGATGCCTCCGTGGAGCATGGGGCCCTCCCGGTCCGCGGCCTTCGGCCCGAAGGCCATGAAGTGCTCGATGGCCTTGTTGGCGTTGGTGAAGGCATTGCCGCAGGGGATTTCCCCGACGAGGCCGAAAACCTCCCCCACGGCCCCGGAGAGAGCCGTGGAGATCCTCACCGCCTCGGCGAGGCGGCCCTCCCGGATCCCGTCGACAACGTTCAAAAGCCCGGCCGGGAAACTGTTGGCCGTGCTCAGCAGGAAGCCGTCGTAGGACCCGCCGGCCGACCGGAGCCACCGGGCATAGTCCCCTTCGGCGCCCCGCACGAGGAACACTCCATGCGCGTCGACACCGGACAGGGCGATGCGGTCGGCACCGCTCGAATCCTTGAAGAGGATGAGATTCGGGTATTTGGCGACAAGCCTCGCGAAGGTTTCCGGTGCCGCCTCGTTTCCCGTGACCTGGGGAAGCTGGTAGAGAGCCACGGGGAGCCCCTTGTCCAGCACGATTTCCAGGGCCGCGCCGATCGTCGCCTGGTCGAGGTCTTTGCCTGCGGGCGGGCAGACGGTGAAACCGCTCACGCCGGACGCAATCAGGGCCGCAAGGGGATCGGTCTTGCCGGTCAGCTTGCGCAGGATGTCGAGAAACCTCTCGATGCTGCCCGTCACGTCCACCGTACTTTTCCGGAGGGCCCCCAGCAGAAGCGAAACGCCCTTTTTTCGCGCCATGTCGACGGCAAACCGGACAACCGTATCCGTCTCGGCGTCGTCGAGGTCCCATCCGTCGCCCGTGGAGCCGGGGACGAGATAGCCTTTCACGTGGGGCATCATCCACGCCAGGTGGGCCTCCATCCGGCCCAGGTCGATCCGGCGGCCGGCGTCGAAGTGCGTGAGCGAGGGGCACCACAGCGGCGGGATCCCCCGGGGGAAGAGAAGCTCCTGCAGGTTTTTTCTTTTCGAGGAAACGGTGCTCATGTTAATCTATCCTTTACGGGGATTGAAAAATCACGGACAGAATACCCTAAAGCGGCGATTACGGCAATGACGGATCGATGGACGGGACCGCCCGGGGTCGGCCGGTTCCTGACGCAATGGCGCAATGAGATAAAGAAGGAGGAAGCACAATGAAAAAAACGGTTTTTGCGCTCAGTTTATTCCTTTTGCTGATTGTCCCTGCGGTTCACGCGGCCGACATGACGGATCTGCTGAAGGCCCTGCCGTCAATCCCCGCCGGCGGCTCCGCGCAGGAGTCCGGCACGGTCGCCTCGGGTCTGAAAGAGGCCCTGTCCGTCGGCACAAAGAACGCGGTCAATGCGCTGTCGAAAACGAACGGCTACTTCGGCAACGAGGCCGTCAAGATCCTCCTGCCGGAGAACGTCCGCCGCGTGGGCGACGCCCTGCGGATGGCGGGCTACCAGAAGGAGGTGGACGCCTTTGTCCTCAGCATGAACCGCGCGGCGGAGAAGGCCGCGCCCAAGGCGGCCGACATCTTTGCCGGCGCGATCCAGTCCATGTCCATCGACGATGCGCAGAAGATCCTGGGCGGCGGCAACACGGCGGCCACGGAGTACTTCAAGTCGAAGACCTCGACGCAGCTCTTCGACGCCTTCAAGCCCGACATCTCGCAGAGCATGAACGAGGTCGGCGTGACGAAGGCCTACAAGGCCATGACGGACCGCTACACGACGATGATGCCCTTCGCGAAGATGGATTCCCTTGATCTCGACAAGTACGTGACGGACAAGTCCCTCGACGGCCTGTTTCCCATGGTGGGGCAGGAGGAGACGAAGATCCGCACGAACCCCGCCGCCCGGACGACGGATCTGCTGAAAAAGGTCTTCACGAAATAACAAAGACTGTTCGATTCGTTCAATTCGTTCCATGGGTTCTATTGGTTCAAAGAAGAAAATAAAAAATCCCCCTTCCATCCCCCTTTATGAAAGGGGGAAAGAGGGGGATTTTCTTTTGCCGCAATCTACTTCGACTGCAGCACGCGGCCGATCGTCATGATCTCCGCTTCCTTCGTCCCCTCGTAGAGCTCGAGGATCTTGGCGTCGCGGTAGTACTTCTGGACAACGTACTCGTCCATGTAGCCGTAGCCCCCGTGGAGCTCGACGGCGTAGTTGGCGCAGAAAACGGCCGTCTGGCCGCCCAGGAACTTGGCCATGGCCGAGAGGGTGTAGTCGGGCTTGCCGATGTCGAAGGTCCAGGCCGCCCGGTAGGTCAGCGTCCGGAGCGCCTCGATGTGGATCGCCATCTCGGCGAGCTTCTTCTGCGTGAGCTGGTACGAGCCCAGGGGCGCGCCGAAGGCCGTGCGCTCCTTGCAGTACTTGACGCTCGCGTCGAGGCAGGCAACCGAGAGGCCCAGGGCCTGCGCGGCGATCATGGAGCGCGTCGTGTCGAAGAAGTGCATGAGCTGGTAGAAGCCGCGGCCTTCCTTGCCCAGCAGGTTTGCCTGGGGGACCCGCACGTCCTCGAAGGAGATCTCGGCGGTGTCGCTCGAGCGGATGCCCATCTTGCCCTTGAGCTTGTTGCGGGTGATGCCCTTGGATTTGGCATCCACGATGATCATGCTGAAGCTGTTGTGCTTCTTCTCCTCGGGCTTCGTGATGGCCTGGACGACCATGAAGTCGCAGACGGTGCCGTTGGTGATGAACATCTTGTTGCCGTTGATGACGAAGTCGCTGCCGTCGCGCACCGCGCGCGTCTTGTAGCCCGCCACGTCGGTGCCCGCGTTGGGCTCCGTGTAGGCGCCGGCGGCGACCCAGTCGCCCTTGCAGACGGGGGGCAGGTACTTCTGCTTCTGCTCCTCCGTGCCGTTCTGGAAGATGGCCTCGCAGCCGAAGGGGGCGGCAATCACGTTGAGGCCGATCCCCATGTCCACCCGCGAGAGCTCCTCGGTGATGATGGCGTTGCCCAGAAAGCCCGCGCCGGAGCCGCCGTACTGCTCGGGGATCCAGGCCCCCACGAGGCCGTTTTCGGCGGCCTTCTTGCGGATCTCGGGGGTGTACTTCTCGTGCTCGTCGCACTCCCGGATGTGGGGCGTGAATTCCGCCACGGCAAACTTGTAGGTCATCTCCCTCAACATCTTGAGTTCTTCGGACAGTTCAAAATTCATCTCTCTCCTCCTTTCGTGAGAATTAATCGTCATGTTTCCAGGTGAGCCGGCTTGCATGTCCCGATCGGTTCATGGCGGCTCCCGGGTCCTATGCGAAGAAGATGGACTCCTGCGCCTCGAGGGCCGTCGAATCGCCTGTCTTCAGCACCTCGGCCAGGGCGCCGATCTCCGGCAGGATGTTTCTCGCGAAGAAACGGGCCGATGCGACCTTGCCCTGGTAGAAGGCGTAATCGAAGTGGTCCTTGCCCAGCTCGTCCATCTTCTTTTGGGCGATGAGGGCCATCTCCAGCAGCAGCTTGGCGCCCCAGAGCTTTCCCGTGGCGTGCAGGACCCGTGTGGCGTAGAGCTGGGGCATGCCCGGGACGGTGAGGTAACCCTGCAGGGTTTTCAGGATTCCCATGTATTTGCCGAGCGTGCCCAGGAGGATCTCGAATTCCTTCTCGAAACCCGCGGCGCCTTTATTTGCCTCGGCGAATTCCTGGATGTGTCTCACCCAGGCCAGGAAAACCTCGCCCTTCTTCATGGTCATCTTCCGGCCGATCAGGTCCAGGGACTGGATGTAGTTGGTCCCCTCCCAGATCGGGTAGATCCTCGCGTCGCGGTAGAGCTCGGCGGCGGGGTATTCCTCGGAGAAGCCATAACCGCCATAGCACTGCAGGGCCTCGGAGATGCACTGCAGGGCCGCATCGGAGCACCAGGCCTTCACGATGGGCGTGTTGATCTCGAGAAAGACCCGGGCCTGTTTGTGCAGCTCCGGATCGGTGCTGTGGTTCTCGATGTCCACCCACCAGAAGGTCTGGAGCGCCATGGCGCGGAAGGCCTCGACGTGGGCCTTCTGGAACAGGAGCATTCGCTTGACGTCCTCGTGCTTGATGATCGCGCAGCGGCCCGACTTGGGGTTGGCCGTGGGCCGGCCCTGGATCCGCTCGCTGCAGTACTGGACGGCGCTGTGGTAGGCCGAGGCCGCCAGGGCGCACCCGGAGAGCCCTGACATGAGCCTCTCCTCGTTCATCATCTTGAACATCTGGGCCATTCCCTGGGCCGTGCCGTCTTCGCCGGGGGGGCTGCCCAGGAGAAAGCCCCTGCACTTGCCTTCATCGCCGTAGCTGATCACGCAGGTGGAGGAGCCCCTGAGCCCGAGCTTGTGCTCGATGCCGGCGCAGGTGATGTCGTTCCAGGCCCCGGGTTTGCCGTTTTCGTCGGGCAGGTACTTCGGCACGACAAAGAGCGAAAGGCCCCGCGTGCCGGGGGCGGCCCCCTCGATCCGGGCGAGTGTGAGGTGCACGATGTTTTCCGTGATGTCCTGCTCGCCGCCGCTGATGAAGCACTTGGTTCCCTTGATGAGGTAGGCGCCCGGCTCGCCCGTCGGGACGGCCTTCGTCGTGGAGTCGCCCACGTCGGAGCCCGCCTGGGGCTCCGTGAGGTCCATGGTGCCCGACCACTGGCCGCTGTAGAGCATGGGCAGGTAGGCCCGCTTGAGCTCGTCGCTCCCGAAATCCCGGATCAGGCCCGCACAGCCCGAGTTGGCGAGCCAGTAGGTCTGAAGTCCCGGGTTGGCGGCGATGAAATACTCGTAGAGCGCCCACAGCACGGTGACGGGGAGGGCCGACGAATCCTCGGGGTTCACGTTGTTTGCGCCGAACCCGTTGTTGACGATGAAGAAGTAGGCGTCCTTGGTGGAGGGGGGCGTGAGCACCTTGCCGTTTTCGAACCGGCACCCGATGTGATCGGAATCGGCGCAGGATGGGGCCACGGCGTCGCGGGCCCCTTTCCAGGCGTTCTCCAGAATGAAGTCCAGGTCTTCCACGGAGTAGCCGCCCTTGAAGCGCTCCGTCTCGAAGACCTTCTTCAGGTCCAGCCACTCTTTGAGAATGAATTTGTGGTCCCTTGTGGAATGCGAAAATTTTGCAGGCATAGAACGTTCTCGACTTTCCTTTTGTTGGATTGCCCCTGTCCCGCCCGCCGGGCGGGCGGGACAGGGGCCCTTGACCTTCGCGTTATTTGCTCATGTAGAAATTCTTTTGAAGCAACTTGCGCAACTCGCCCCGCAGGTCGGGGTGGGCGATGGCGATGAGGGCCTCGGCCCGCTCGCGGCGGCTCTTGTAGCGCAGATGCGCGATGCCGTACTCCGTGATGACGTAGTTGGCGTACGTCCTGGGGACCGTGATGGGCGTTCCCCCCGGAAGCTCCGGCACGATGGACGAGACCAGCGTCCCGTCCTTGAGCTTCCTCGCGGAGGTCATGACGGTGACCCCCTTGCCGCCCGGCGAGTAGAAGGCGCCCGTCATGAAGTCGAGCTGCCCGCCCGAGCCGCTCACCATGCGGTGGCCGAGCCCCTCGGAGGCGATCTGCCCCGAGAAGTCGACCATCAGGGCCATGTTGATGGCCACGACGTTGGGGTGCTGGGCGATGAAGGCGGGGTTGTTCGTGTAGGAGGCCGGGTAGAACTCGCAGGCCGGGTTGTGGTTCACGTAGTCGTACATGGCCTGGTCGCCCACGCAGAAGGTGGCCACGGTGACGCCCTTGTGGAAGGGCTTGCGCTCGTTGGTCACGATGCCCTTGGCCACGAGGTTCTGCAGGCCGATGGGGAAGAGCTCCGTGAGGACGCCGAGGTCATGCTTCCCGTCGAGGCCGGCCACGACGGCCTCGGGGATGCCGCCGATGCCCATCTGGATCGTGTCGCCGTTGTTGATGAGCTCCAGGACATGCTCGCCGACCTTTTTTTCCACCTCCCCCGGCGTGGGGCGCGGCGGGGCGGGGATCTTCGAGGAGTTCTCCACGAACCAGTCGAACTCCGAGACGTGGATCCAGTTGTTGCCGTAAATGGTGGGCATCTGGTCGTTGATCTCGGCGACGGCCACGCGGAGCTTTCCGGTCTGGCGGCCCCTCCGGATCGCCTCGAGGTGGTAGAAATTGGTGAGGCCGAGGTTGACGTAGCCCTGGGAGTTGGGCGGGGTCGTCATGCAGATGAACACGTCGGACCACATGGCGTACTTGTCGCCCCCGTCGGAGCTCATCAGCGGCCGGAAATCCGAGAGCTTCGCCTCGTTGATCTTCCGGGAGAGCATCATGCCGAAACAGGGGTTGTAGTTGATGTGCCCGTCGAGCTTGGACATGAACTCGACGTCATAGAGCTTCGAGGGCCGCACCGGCACGGAGTCGCAGATCTGGACCCCCTTGAGCTCCTCCCCCCGTGCCAGGATGGCTTCGAACATGGGCGGTGAGCAGGCGCCGATGGCAAGCCCGATCCCGACGAAATCGCCCGATTTCACCTGCTTGGCGACATCGGCAAACGACACGCAGCGGCTCTTGTAGTATTCCTGCCAATTGTTGTTGTTCATCCGTTCCCTCCTTGCATTGGATGAGTTCTCGATCGCCAGCGGATCCCGGCCGGGGCTTCGCCGCCTCCCCCTTGAAGGCGGCGGAGCCCTGCCTGTGGTCCGGCTGTCCGCGCCCGTTCCCGTTGGCGGGTCGGGCGTTACCGCTTGTTGCTGTTGCGCCAGATGCCCTGCGCCTCGGCCGCCTTGATGAGCTCCTCCCGCGTGTCGGGGTGGGCGATGTTGATGAGCCCCTCGGCGCGCTGCCAGGTGTTCCATCCCTTCAGGTTGAATTTCCCGTACTCGGTGACGATGATGTGGGCGATCGACCGGGTCGCCGTCACGATTCCCGCCGTGGGGCAGGAAGGGGACGATGCGCGAGCGGGTCTTGCCTTCCTTGTCCTTGTAGCTCGAGGGCAGGCAGAGGATGGATTTGCCGCCCTTGGACTCGTAGCCCGCCAGCAGGAAGTCGAGCTGGCCGCCCGTCCCCGTGATCTGCCGGAAGCCCGAGGACTCGGAGCAGATCTGGCCGTAGAGGTCCACCTCGATGGCGTTGTTGATCGTGATCAGGTTGTCGTTCATCGCCGCGATCTTGGGGGTGTTGGTGTAGTTGACCGGGTAGGTGGCGCACCAGGGGTTGTCATCGATGAAGTCGTAGAGGATCTTCGTTCCCAGGGCGAAGGTGTAGACGAGCTTGCCGGGGTCGAGCTGCTTCTTGGTGCCCGTGAAGCTTGCCCGCGTTGAACATGTGGACGTAGGCATCGACGAGCATCTCCGTGTGGCAGCCCAGGTCCTTGAGGTCCGACTCGGCGATCATCATGCCCACGGCATTGGGCATGCCGCCGATGCCCAGCTGGATGCAGCAGCCGTCCTTCATCTCCTCGAGGATGTACCAGGCCACCTTCTTGTCCACCTCCGAGGTGGGCGGCGCCGGGATCTGGGTGAGCGGCGGGTTTTCGCCCTCGACGATGTAGTCGACTTCGCTCACGTGGATGGCTTCCTCGTAGCCGCCGAGGCAGCGCGGCTGGTTCTTGTTCACCTCCACGATGACGATCTTGGCCCGCTCGCAGAGCGCCTTGGAATGGGAGCACTGGGGCCCGAAGTTGAAGAAGCCGTTCTTGTCCATGGGGTTGACCTGGAGCATGAAGACATCGATGTCGATTCCCCTCGGTGCGGCACAGGCGGGGGACCTCGCAGTACTTGATGGGCGTGTAGTACATCGGGATGCCCTTGTCGGCGAACTTCCGGTCGGCCCCCGAGAAATGCCAGCTCACCCAGGTGAAGGTCTCGCCCTTGGGGTCGGCCAGCAGAACATCCGGCGCATAGGCCGTGACGCAGCTGCGGACCATGACATCCTTCAGCTCGCCCTTGCGAGCGGCCAGGGCCTTGTCGCAGGCCCGGACCATGCCCAGGAAGGAGCCGTACTCCACAAAGTCGCCCGATTTGACGACCCTTGCAGCCTGTTCCGCCGTTACGAGTTTCTTCTTGTACTGATCCATCAGACTCATAGATTTCCTCCCTTTTTTATGGACTGCTGCACGACCCGGCCCCCTGAGGCCGGGCCGTGCAGGTTCACCGTTGTTGTCCTGCCGGAGATCCCCGCCCGTCGGGCCGGGGGACCCGTCAGATCATCTCCAGGGCCGTCGCCATGGACACGCCGCCGCCGCCGCAGAGGGTGGCGAGGCCGAGCGTATTGCCCCGCTTCTTCATCGCGTGAATGAGCGTCACCATGATCCGGCAGCCCGTCGCCCCCACCGGGTGGCCCAGGCCGCAGCCGGAGCCGTTCACGTTGGTGATCTCCCGGTTGATGCCGAGCTCCTTCTCGCAGCCGATGTACTGGCCGGCAAAGGCCTCGTTGAGCTCGATGAGCTGGAAGTCGGCGAGCTTGTACCCCGAGCGCGCTCATGAGAGCGCGCACCGCCGGCGCGGGGCTCAACCCCATCACGGAGGGGTGGCAGCCGCCGTAGCCGACCGCTTTGATTTTCGCGATGGGCTTCAGGCCGAGCTCCTTGGCCTTCTCGGCCGACATGATGATCATGGCGGCCGCGCCGTCATTGATGCCCGAGGCGTTGCCGGCCGTGACCTTGCCCACCTTGGGGATGAAGGCCGCGGGCAGCGCCGCGAGCTTGTCCATGGTGAGCCCGGGGATGAAGTGCTCGTCCTTGTCGTAAAAGACGGGGGGCTTGCCCTTCTTCTGGGGGATCTCGATGGGGACGATCTCCTCCTTGAAGTCGCCGTCCTTCGTGGCGCGCTCGGCGTTGTTGTGGCTCCTCAGGGCCACCACGTCCATCTCCTCGCGGCTGATGTTGTAGATCTGGGCGATGAGCTCCGTCGTGTGTCCCATGATGTAGGGTTTTCCCCGGAACATCTCCACGATGGGGCCTTCCTTGGCGGGGCCTTTTTCGAGGCCCGGCTGGAGGCGGGAGCCGCAGTAGAGGGCCTCGATCATCGAGTCCTCGAAGATCTGGTTCTGCAGGCGGCAGCCCCAGCGCGCGGCGGGCACCGCGTAGGGCGACGCCCGACATGTGCTCCACGCCGCCGGCGAGCACCACGTCGACAAGGCCCGCCTGGATCATGGCCATGCCGGAGATGACGGCCTCCATGCCGGAGATGCAGACGCGGTTGATGGTGACCGCCGTCGAGGTCTCGGCGGGATCCCCGCGTCGATGGCCGCCACACGGGCCACGTTGAGCGCGTTGTAGGGCTCGAGGCAGGAGCCGAAGCGCACGTCGTTGATGAGGGCGGGATCGATGCCTGCCCGCTTCACGGCTTCCTTCATCGCCGCGCTGGCGATCTTGTATGCATGGATGTCTTTCAGTGAGCCGCCGAAGGACCCGATGGCCGTCCGGCAGGCCGATACGATGACAACGTCTTTCATGGTTCTCCCTCCTGAAGACAGGCGTTCAGGGGTCAGGGTCAAGGGTCCAGGGGAAGAGATAATCAGAATGAGCTCTTCCCCCTGTACCCTGTACCCTTGACCCTGTACCCTATTTTTTTGTATAATCAAACACGCCCTTGCCGCTCTTGCGGCCGAAGCGCCCCGCGCGCACGAGCTTCACCAGCAGGGGGGCCGCCCGGTACTTGTCGCCCAGCTCCCGGTGCAGGTTCTCCTGCACGTGCAGCAGCGTGTCGAGCCCCACCAGATCCGAAAGGGCCAGCGGGCCGATCGGGTGGTTGCAGCCCAGCACCATCCCCTTGTCGATGTCCTCGGCCGAGGCCACCCCCTCGCCCAGCACGAAGAAGGCCTCGTTGAGCATCGGGCACAGGATCCGGTTGACCGCAAAGGCCGGCGCCTCGTTGACGACGATCGTCTCCTTGCCGAGGCTCTTGCCCCACTCCAGGGCGATCTTGAGGGTCTCCTCGCGAGGTCTCGTAGCCCTTGATGACCTCCAGGAGCTTCATCACCGGCACGGGGTTGAAGAAGTGGGTGCCGATGAACTTGTCGGGACGCTTGGTCACGGCGGCCATGGCCGTGATGCTGACCCCCGAGGTGTTGCTGAAGAAGAGGCACTCGGGCTTCACGATCGTCTCGAGCTCCTGGAAGACCTTCTTTTTGACCTCCAGCAGCTCGATGATGACCTCGACGATGACGTCGGCATCGGTGGCGGCTTCTTTCAGGTCGACGGTGGGCTTGATCCTGCCGAGCAGGGCGTCCATGTCGGCCTGGGTGCGCTTGCCCTTCTCCACCTCGCGGGCGAGGTTCTTCTTGATGATGTTCATGCCGCCGTCGACGAAGCGCTGCTCGATGTCGCGCATGGCCACCTGGTAGCCCGCCTGGGCGCATACCTGGGTGATCCCGCTGCCCATCAATCCCGCTCCCAATACACAGATCTTCTTGATTGCCATAGATCAGTCCCTCCTGAAAAATGTTATGTCTGACGATTGATCGTTATGGGTGAAAAAACCGGATACGATGTGTATAGGATCGTGGACGGGGTGAAAGGATGGGGTCTCTTTTGTTGAGCCTCGTCCCTCGTCCCTCGTTCCTCGTGCCTTTTCATTGGCGAGGAGGCGGGGCCGGGTGGCGTTGTCCCGGCCCCGGTCAAGTAGATGAACAGTGGAAGTCCAGTCGTAAAGCCCTGACGAGCCACTGCAGCAAATCTGGTTTGGAAGGGCCGGGTTGCCCTCTCCTCCACGGGATCCCCCCTGGCAACCCGACCGCTAAATCAGCACGAAAAATCAGAGGCTCACTGCGCTTTATGGCGAAACGGAGGAAAAAGCAATATTATAAGAGTAATACATGAATATTACATAAAATGTAATATGTCAAGCGAGTTGAGACAGGTACGTCTGCAGGTTGATCTTGCGGTTGTTGAGGCCCAGCTTGTGGCGGATGCGATGGCGGCAGATATTGACGGCGCTCGGCGAGACATTGAGGAACTCGGCGATCTCCTTGGTGGCCTTTCCCTCCTTGATCAGGCTGGCGACCTGGAGCTCCCGCGGGGTGAGATTCATGTGGATCGAGGAGAGCTTGGTGGAGAAGGGGGCGATGATGTCCCGGAGGTTCGACTCGAGGATCAGGATGCTCGTCCTCGTCATGGGATCGAGGGGGCCTTTTTTGAGCTTTTCGATGTAGGGCAGGACGAGCTTCTTGACGTTGGAGAGGACCTTCTCCTCCAGCTCGTTGCGGTCTTCCTCCCGGCGTTTCAGCAGGACCCGCAGCGCCGCGTTGAGCTCCTCGAGCTCGATCGTCTTGTTCTCCAGCTCCCGCCCCCGGACCTTCAGCGTCTCGTCGGCCCTTCTGAGATCGGTGATGTCGACCATCGAGGCGATGCTCTTGCGCGTCCCCGGGATCATGTCCACCGTGAGATAGACATTCCGGGCCTCTCCCCCCTTGTTGATGAACCGGAACTCGTAATTCTTCGGCGGCCCCTCGGGTCGATCCGCCGCAGGCGGTGATACTCCCTCATCCGCCCCAGGTCTTCCGGCGCGATGAACTCCGTCCAGCTCTTGCGGTTTTCCGTCTCCTCCCGGGTGTAGCCGAACTGATGGACGAACTCCCGGTTGACGAGCGAGATCGTCGTGTCCTCTTCGAGGATCATCGTCGCCGCGCCCGTGGTCTCGAAGAGCGTCCGGTACCAGGTCTCGGACTCCCGGAGCCGCTCCTGCGCGCGCTTCTCCTCGGTGATGTCCATGGAGTTGCCGAGGATGGCCGGCCTTCCGCCGAAGGTGATGGAAGCGACCGTCTCGAGGACCCAGCGGACCTTGCCCTGCTTGGTGATGATCCGGAATTCGTGAGGCGAGGAGCGCTTGCCCCGAAGCATGTCCCGGGCATTGAGCTTCACGGCCTGCCGGTCTTCGGCGTGAACCATGAAGTCCGATTTCTTCCCGATGAGCTCCTCGGCGGAATAGCCGGCATAAGAGGCCGCGTTGTCGTTGACAAAGCAGAAGCGCCCGTCCTGGACGACATAGATGCCGGCGACGGACTTTTCCGTGAGGGTCCGGAACAGGTGCTCGCTTTCCTGTACCGTGTCTGCAACGCGGCTGGGCCCTCGTTTGCCTTCCGCGATCATCGCGGCGGCCCGGAAGCTCATCTGGGGGGGTTTTCGATCGTGGCACGACTTCGGTCCTCCTGGCGCCATCGAGCGTTTATGTACTACAAAGCGAAGACAAGATAAAGACGGAATACGGCCAGGAAACTGGGCATTCCATCCGTCGCCGGAATGGGTTAAGATAACTCAAGATACAGAATAACGATGTCATCGCGAGCGAAGCGTGGCGATCTCGATTCATGGAGATTGCCCACCCTGCGTGCTCGCAAGGACCCGCAAGGGAAGGGGCAGGGCATCCGTTGAAAAAGCGAGAACCGAAGAAGGAAGGCCGTCGCAAGCTCGTGGAAATCTTCGACTCCCTCGAGTCGGAGAATGTGCGGGTCTCGGTGGAGGAAGAGCCCCCGGAGCCGCAGGAGCGCGAGGCGCCGCGGCGCGAAGACGTTTCCCTCGACCCGGTGCAGCACTACCTGCGCGAGATCGGCAGGGTGAGGCTGCTCACCCCGAAGGAGGAGATCGAGCTGGCCCGGCGCATCGAGAAAGGCGATGCGGCGGCCCGGGAAAAGATGATCCAGTCCAACCTGCGCCTCGTCGTCTACATCGCGAAGCACTACTCCAGCCGAAGCTACGGGCTGTCGCTTCTGGATCTCGTCCAGGAAGGCAACCTGGGGCTCTTCAAGGCCGTGGAGCGATACGACTGGCGCCGCGGGGTCCGGTTTCCCACCTATGCACGGTGGTGGATCCGCCAGGCCATCACCCAGGCCATCCGTCACCAGGCGCCCGACGTCAACCCCGTGATCTCGAGATACACCCAGGCCAGGGAGCGGCTCCTGCGGGAGATGGGCCGCGAGCCGGCCCCGGAGGAGATGGCCGAGTCGCTCGACGTCGATATCGACGATGTCCAGCTCATGGCGGAGCTTCTGGAGGAAAGCGAGGAGAGCCCCGTTCAGGAGGAACCTTACGAGGACGGGGGGCTCATGCCGCTTCTGCCCATGGACCGCAAGGCCCTCACGGGGCATCTCACCGAGATCCTCCACGAGCTCTCAGCCCGGGAACAGGAGATCCTGAGCCTGAGGTTCGGCCTCACCGACGACGAGCCGCGCACCCTCGAGGAAATCGGGAAGAAATTCGGCCTCACCCGCGAGCGCGTCCGGCAGATCGAGAACCGCGCCCTGGAGAAGATCCGCAAGCTCGAGAAAGCGAAAATCCTGGAGGAGTTCTAAGGAAGGTTCTCATTGACAGAACCCGTCGATTATTCTATACATTTTGCAGGATGAGGCGCTTCCGGCAGCCATTGCGGAAGTCTTTCTCTCTGCGGCAAATGGAACCCCTGGAATGCCGGAGCAACTCCGGCATCCGGTTTTTTGGGGATACCGATATGCAACAGGCTGCTGCCGGCCTGATCAAAGGAGCATCATGAAAGTCAGAACACGCTTTGCGCCGAGCCCCACGGGCTACATGCACGTGGGCAACCTCCGGACGGCGCTTTACGCCTATCTCTGGGCAAAGAAGAACAAGGGCACCTTTATCCTCCGGATCGAGGACACGGACCAGGAGCGCATCGTGGAAGGCTCCGTCGAGCTGATCTACCGCACCCTCGAGGAGACGGGGCTCATCCACGACGAGGGGCCGGACAAGGGCGGGCAATTACGGGCCCTACATCCAGCACGAGCGCAAGCCCATCTACAAAAAATACGCCGAGGAGCTGATCGAGAAAGGGGTGGCCTACTACTGCTTCTGCGACAAGGAGCGCCTCGAGGAGCTTCGCACGAGCCTGCAGCTCCGCAAGCTGCCCTTCCGCTACGACGGGCGCTGCAAGAAGCTCACGAAGGAAGAGGTGCAGCAGAAGCTTGCCGCAGGCGTTCCCCACGTGGTCCGTCAGAACATCCCCACCCTGGGCGCCACGGCCTTCTCCGACGAGGTCTACGGGACCATCACCGTGGACAACTCGACGCTCGACGACCAGGTGCTGGTCAAGTCCGACGGCCTGCCGACGTACAACTTCGCCAACGTGGTCGATGATCACCTGATGGAGATCACCCACGTGATCCGGGGCAGCGAGTACCTGAGCTCGACGCCGAAATACAACCTGCTCTACCAGGCCTTCGGGTGGGAGATCCCCCATTACGTCCACTGCTCCCAGGTGATGCGCGACGCCCAGCACAAGCTCTCCAAGCGCGACGGCGACGCCTCCTACGCCGACTTCGTCGAGAAGGGCTACCTCAAGGAGGCCATCATCAACTACATCGCCCTGCTCGGCTGGAACCCGGGCACGGAGAGGGAGAAGTTCACCCTCGAGGAACTCGTCGAGGCCTTCGACCTCGGCGGGATCAGCCGCTCGCCGGCCATCTTCGACGTCCACAAGCTCACCTGGCTCAACGGCCAGTTCATCCGGGAGATGCCGCTGGAGAAATTCCACGCCATCGCGCTGCCCTGGATCCGCA
>CAWEPT010000027.1:0-140114 GCA_963810965.1 uncultured delta proteobacterium
GGGGCGGACACCATCGCCTCGCAGCTCCGGGAGAGGCTGCCGGGGCACATTCCCGTGGTGGCCGCCTGCGGGCAGCTGGAGGCGGAGCTTGCCGCCATGCCGACGGAAGAGCAGGCCGAGTTCATGAACGAATACGGCATCCGGGAGTCGCTGCGCGGCCGGATCATCCGGCTCGCCTACGACACGCTGGGGCTGATCTCCTTCCTGACCGTGGGAGAGGATGAATGCCGCGCCTGGCCGGTGCGCAAAGGCATGAGCGCCCAGGAAGCGGCCGGGACCATCCACACGGATCTTTCCCGGACCTTCATCCGCGCCGAGACGGTCTCCTACGAGGACTTCATCCGGCTGGACGGTTTTGCGGGCTGCAAGAAAGCGGGCGTCTGGCGGCTGGAGGGCAAGGGCTACATCGTTCAGGACGGGGATATCATGTCCATCCGGGCGGGCAGCTGAAGCAGGGGCCAGGGTACAGGGTCTAGGTAAGAGGGTTCGTTTCAAACCCTAACGTTAATCTGTTTTACAACGTTTGACATCCAGGGGATTCAACCTTAAGTTGACCCTATGGATGCCTTGCGGATTCTCTTCAACATTCTCCTCTTCACCGCTTCCCTCTTTGCGGCGGCGCTCGTCGTCGAGAAGATCTACGCGGGGCGCTGGAAGTGGGTGGCCTTTGCCATCCTGATGAGCTTCATCATCGGCTTTGCCCTGTTCCCCGGGACCCTGATTGCAGTCCTCGAGGCCCTGCCCGGCGGGCTGTCACTCACCAACGCGGCAACGCTGATTCTCGGAGGGGTTGCGGCGGGCTTTCTTGCCACAGGCGTCTGAATCGTCTTCCGTATTCTTCAGGAGGTCTTCCTGAAGCTCTTCTCCCGGCAGTAGAATCCTGTCACCTGTTGCCTGCTGTCTGCCCCCTCGAAGTATCGAGCACTCAGATCCCTGGCGCCGGAAGGCGCGACGATCACCCCTTCGATTTCCAGGTCGACTTTCAGCCGCCGTGCGGCGGCGGCAGCCGCTTTTTTATTCGCGTAGGGGCCGGCCACGACCTGGTAGCGATTGCCCTTCTGCACCACCCTGGCCGGGATCGGCGGTCCCTGATGGTTGAGCACGGCGGCCAGCCTCCTGGCGTTGAGCTCCCCAATCATTTCATCGGCGCGAACGTACCAGGCCCCGCTTTTCATCTCGGGAACCCGGGGCCGGCCTTTCAGTTCGGCGGGGCGCTCGATTTCCGCAGCCCTGGCGATCATCCCTTCAATCCCTGCGCCGCCTTCCAGTACCGGAACGGGGATGCCCCGGGCCTGCTTGACGGTTTCCTCAATCTGCTTCCAGTCCAGCCGGAGCGCTTCTTTCTTCTCGATTTGCCTGAGTCGCGCGTAGAGCCTCTTCTTCAGATCCCCGGCATTCAGCTCCTCCTGGGGAGTGTGCGCTTCCAGGTAGAGCATCCCGCCTGCGCGGCCGATCAGGTAGGGCTGATTGACAATGTGCACCGGCGTCCTGACGGCCGAGGCCGGATAGAGCTTCTCCATGTCTTCCGGATAGAGACGGATGCATCCGTTCGTTGCGCGCAGACCGATGCTGTAGGGTTTGTTGGTCCCGTGGATCACATACGTCGCCCGGCTCAGATAAAGTGCGTACTCGCCGAGCGGGTTGTCGGGGCCCGGCGGGACTTCGGCAGGCAGCGGGTCACCCCTCTTCGCATGGTCCCTGCGGATCGAGGCGGGCACATGCCAGGTCGGCCGGACGGCCTTGCGCTCCACGGACATCTCCCCCATGGGCGTCGAGCGGCCCTCCTCCCCGATGCCGACCGGGTAGGTGATGACCGATCCGTTCTTCCCCCCGTAGTGAAACAGCCGCATGGCGGCCAGGTTGATCACGATTCCTTTTCTGGGGGACTCGGGAAGGATGAACATCAGGGGCAGAAGCACGCGGCTTCCGGCCTGGGGCGCCCAGACGTCCACGCCCGGGTTGGCCGCGCTGATTTCGTCATAGCCGAGGCCGAAGTGTCTTGCGATGTCCGGCAGGGTATCGCCGTCCTGAACGCGGACCACGGCCAGCCGGCCAATGACCTGATCGCCTTTCGCGGCGGCGAAGGCGTGCGGTTCGATGCGCTCTTTCCGGTCGAGCCGGTTCGGCCCGAAAGAGTCTCATCTTCGGAGGCGCAGCACAGGCATGGAGAAAAAAGCCGACCAGACGATGGCGATCAGGCGCGGCCACATGACGTTGAGGGTAGCCATAAGGGTTTCAAACACTCCTTTCCCGCCGAGGACCTTTCTTTTTACCGGATCACGTTGAACGAGAGCAGAACGGACAGCAGAAACAGCGATATCAAGCCCACGATGAACAGCGTGTCCGAAATCTTCCCGAAGGCAACCGATCGTTTCTGGACCCGCATCGAGGCATAGGCAAAGATGCAGGATCCAAGAAACAGGATCAGCGACAACAGGGCGAACTCATCGGCAAGGGTTTTATCGGCATGGCCCATGGCCCCGATGAGACTCACAACGGCGAAGCTGATGCCCAGCAGAGTTGTCGACGCCGCCAGGATGTGATGGGAAATCTCATGCGCTTGCTTCTCAGGCATCCGTCACCCCCGTGATCCTTTTCGTACGAAAACCGCGCAACGAATCATACGCCCCGGCTCTGCCCGGAACGCTCACCCCTTCTTCATCGTGAAGCGCCACTTGCAGAAATTCTCTGCCGGATGAGGGTCCGGCGGCGCGTAGAGGCACTCCACCTGGATGCCCTCGTCGATGACGCGGGCGAAGTTGGCGAATTCGCCCCGGTGCATCTCCTTGCAGGCAAATTCCGGCAGTCCCCTGGCGAGCCTCGCGACCTGCGGCGCGCAGCGGGGGACCGTGATGACGACCTCGTCGTCCTTTTCCTCGATCTCGTAGCCGATGATGATCGTCCAGGGGAAATAGCGCAGGGCCTGCACGAAGCCCCGAAGCCCCTTCCCGATCCCGAAGCGCTTCACGAAATCCCTGGCGGCAAGCTCGGCGGCCTTGTGCCAGACGCGCTCGTTGATCCCCTCGGCCGTGGGCTGGTCGAAGCGCTCCTGCACGAAGAGAAACCAGAACCCGTCGATCACCCGGTAGTGCCAGAGCAGAAACTCCACGTAGGCGCGCAGCTCCGCGGGGCCCATGCGGTCAAGAAGCTTCGTGTCCATCCCTCACCCCCTCAAATTCCTGGCCTTCTCCTGCAGCGCCAAGTCCTCCGGGTCCGTCGCCTCGATGACGATGCCGTGAGGAACAGGCTTCCCCTTCAGATCCACGTGAATGAAACTGATGAAGCCGTCGAGGAGAAAATCCTCGTCGCTGTTCTCGAGCACTTTCACGTAGGAGACAAGGCGGGTCTTTCCGGCAAAAACGACCCTGCTTTCGAACCGCACGACGTGGCCGTTGCCGATGGGCTTTTTGAACAGCATGCCGTGGATATTGAGGCAGACGATGTTTTCCGGATGCGTGAGGCTCGCCACGGCGATGAACCCCGCCTCGACGAACCACATGGCCGTCTTGCCCGCGAAGAGAGTCCCGTGGTGATTGAGGTCCTCGCTCTTCACGAGCCTGCAGAGACTGTGGGTGCGCAGTTTCATCGCTTCACTCCTTTGTTTTCAGTTTGCCGCAGAACGCGAGGCTCTTGCTTCTCTGCAGATCCCCCGGCGTCACGAAATCGGCCGCCACGTCAAAGAGATCGCCCAGCACCGCGGCCCGGGGCAGCTCGGTTTTTTCCTGCCGCCGCCGCGTCCGGTGCAGGCTTGCCGCAAATCGCTCGAAGGACGGCAGCAGCTCCGGCGACGCGAGGTCGATCCGGGCCGCCTTCGGCGCCTGACTTCTGCAGATCATCGAAATAGGCCTCGATCGCTTCTTCCACGGCGGAGACATCGAGCGGTCCTGCGGCCCGCAACGGCCCCGCCGGATCGACACTCCCCTCTGAAAGCTGACTGCCATGCTTTTCGAGAAGCAGCGCCAGGGCGCTGCCGCGATGGATCCCCCCGCTTTTCCCGATCGGGACTTCCCGCTCCCCGAATCGAAGCGCTCCGGGTGCCCGCACCGGAAGATCGACTGAGCCCGGGAGGGCCTCACGGTAGCAGCGGACGACGAACTCGGAGCAGATCATGGGCTCCCGTCCCGTGTTGAAGAGCTGCAGAAGAAAGGCCGCGGCGGCGTCGAGCGTTTCCCGGATGAGCCTTCCGAGAACGGACGAGCCGGCAAGGTTGCGGGTGATACACAAAAAGGCAAGGAGCAGGATCTGCTCGAAGGCGTACCGCTCGCCGCGCTTCAGGTAGTGCGCCGCACGCTCCAGAACGGGATCGATACTCGAGGGCGCCTCTTTCAGCCGCCGGGACTCGACCCATTCGGCATGCTCGATGCTCTTCGGCAGCTCCCGGCGGATGACGCCTTCCCGGATCGCCTCACCGACGGTGCGCCCCTGCTCCCCGTATCGGCCGAGAAAGAGGCCCGAATGGCTCACCTCCGAGCGGTCGATGAACCGTATGGCGTCGCTGATCAGGCCTTTGCTCCTGTACAGCAGGACATCTCCCGGCATCAGCTGCGCAACCGGAATGGCTTTTATCATCCCTCTTCACCCAGTCCTCGCTCCTTCTGCTTTTGCCACTCTTGTCACATTGTCACTTTTGCCACTTCCGCCGCACGTTTCTATGCGTTGCAGACCACTTTCGGCACAAAGGTGATCAGGTAGTTGTAGGGCCCGATCTCGTGCAGACCCGTTCTCGCAAACCCGAAGGGCTCCACCAGGGCGGTCACGTCGTCCGGCGAGAGCCGGATGGAAATCGGGGGACCGGGCGGGCCGGGCGCCTTCTTGAATTCCACGACGGCAAAAGTCCCGTGGCGCTTCAGGAGCCTCCTGGCCTCGGCCAGCGCACCATCCTGGACACCCGCCTCCTTGAGGTCGTGGAGCACCGTGGCCATGAGCACGAGATCCATCCCCTCGCCCGGCAGGGGAAGGGTCCTGCTCACATCGGCAACGATCGGACTGATATTGCTCACCCCGCGGCGCTCGATCCTCTCCCTGAGCCGCTCCACCCCTTCGGCCCACAGATCAACCGCATGGACGCGTCCCCCGTCACCGATGATCTTCGCCATGGCAATCGAGTACATCCCCGGGCCGCATCCCATGTCCAGCACCGTGAACCAGGGCTTCAGGGCCAGGACCTGGAAGAGCTTCCCCGCTTCAATGAGTTCGAAGCTGCTTTTGCCCGCTCCATGGGGTTTGTCTGACCGCACGTCATTCATGGCTCGCCTGGAAAATCGGCTGGCTGGTGCATGGTGTTGAAGTATGGGGGAAACGGCATCTCTGTCAAGGACTTTCGTTGGTTTGCCTGCCGCAAAGAAGGAACTTTGTGGCTTGCAGTTTCAACCGTTTGTGCTAGAAACGCTATGAAGAAATGCCTGCAGGAAAACACGCGTTGCAAACGAAAAAACGCCTCCCGAAAAGCCGCAGACAGCCCGAGCCGAAGCCATGGGATGATTGGCGCTGGCAGCTCAGGAATCGAAGGCGAACGGCCGACGAGATCACCGAGACGCTCGACCTTGGCCGAAAGGAGCGCCTCGCGCTCGGCGAGGTGGTAAAGACCTATCGCTCGGCGGCAACCCCTTACTATTTCTCGCTCATGGATGCGGGCGATCCGCTCGACCCCATCCGGCGGCAGTGCGTCCCCGATGCCCGGGAAATCACCTCCGAGGGCGGTGTCGAGGATCCGCTGGAAGAGCGGGCCCACAGCCCCGTGCCGGGCCTCATTCACCGTTTCCGCGACCGCTGCCTCGTCATCGCGACGAACCGCTGCGCCGTCTATTGCCGTCACTGCAACCGCAAACGCCTCTGGCACGAGCGGGAAAAGATTCTCACGCCCGATGAACTGACGGCCATGGCCGGCTATATCGAAAAGCGGCCCGCCATCCGCGAGGTGATCCTCTCGGGCGGTGACCCCCTGACGCTCTCCGACGGGCGGCTGGAGCGCATCCTCGCGCGGTTGCAGGCCATCGAGCACGTGGAGGTGCTGCGAATCGGGAGCCGGATGCCCGTCGTGCTGCCCATGCGCATCACGGAGCGGCTCTGCGGCATCCTTCGCCGTTACCGGCCCCTGTGGTTTCTCACCCAGTTCAACCATCCCCGTGAAATAACGCCCGAAGCCGCAGCCGCCTGCGGGAGGCTTCTCGAGGCGGGCATTCCCGTCCTGAACCAGTCGGTGCTTCTCAAGGGAATCAACGACGATTTCCGGATCATGCGCCAGCTCCTCTACGGACTCGAGCGGATCTGCGTGAAGCCTTACTACCTTTTCCAGTGCGAGCCCGTGAAGGGCGCGGACCACTTCCGGGTGGACATCTGGGACGGCATGAGGATGATGGAGAAGCTCTGGAAGACCACTTCGGGCCTGTGCCTTCCCCGCTATGTCGCCGACATGCCGGGAACCAAGGGAAAAGTCCCCCTCCAGCCCGTCAGTTTTCTCTAAAGATGACGAGGCGACGGTTTTGCAGGGTGTCAAAGCGACGAAAGGTTCAACAAGGAACGACCCCGAAATCAATGGAGCCCGCATGGCGATTCTTTGACGGAAAAGACGGGAGCAGACGGAACTAGACCGGAATAGACCGTTTTAATCCTTTGACAATAAAAGAGAAATATATTAAAGAGATACCCTTTTAAGCAACCCAACGCCCCTGGGGGGAGAACCGAGATGTACAGCGCAAGCGACCTGAGAAAAAATCTGAGACTCATGCTCGATGACGACCCCTACATCGTCGTCGATTTCCAGTTCGTCAAACCGGGAAAAGGCCAGTCCCTCTACCGCTGCAAGCTTCGCAACATGCTCACCGGCAGTCAGATCGACCGTACCTTCCGCGAGGTGGACACCTTCAAGCCCGCCGACACGGAGGAAAAGAACATGCAGTTCCTCTACAGGGAAGGCGACTCCTTCCACTTCATGGACAATGAGAACTACGAGCAGATCGCCCTGACGGAGGAGCAGGTCGGGGAGGCAAAGAACTTCCTCATCGAAAACATGGAGTGCAAGGTTCTCATGTTCCGCGACCGGCCGATCGACATCACCCTGCCCAACTTCGTCGATGTGCTCGTCACGGATGCCCCGCCCTGGATCAAGGGCGATACGGTTTCCGGCAATTACAAGCCGGTGATCGTCGAGACGGGCTACAAGGTCAGCGTGCCCCCCTTCGTCGAGCAGGGCGAGAAAATCCGCATCGACACACGAACGGGCGAATACCTGACCCGAGTCAAGGGATAGCCGGGAACCCAAACCCATGAGCGCTCAGTGGAAGCTCGAGGCCAAACGCGAGGCCCTCGAAACGCGAGCCTGTGTCCTCCATGCGACGCGCGCCTTTTTCCTGTCCCGCGATTACCTCGAGGTTGAAACCCCCAATCGCATCCCCGCCCCTTTGCCCGAGTCCCACATTGACGCCCTTGCCGCGGAGCCCGTGGTGGCTCCATCCCTCGCCGGAGCTCTGCATGAAGCGGATGCTCGCGGCAGGATACGGGCGGATCTTCCAGATCGCCAAGTGCTACCGCGGGCACGAGCGCGGAGCTCTGCACCTGCCGGAGTTCACCCTGCTGGAATGGTACCGCGCCGGCTGCGACTATCTGACGGCTCATGGAGGAGTGCGAAGACCTTTTCCTCTACCTGTCCGGGTGCGATGGGGATCGGTCAAACCGGCTCACGTACCGAAACCGGGAGATCGACCTTTCGAAGCCCTGGGAGAGGCTTTCGGTGAAGGAGGCCTTCGATCGATACGGCTCCATTGCCCTGGAAAGGGCCCTGGAGCAGGACCGCTTCGAAGAGGTCCTGGCCCTGGAGATCGAGCCCCGCCTCGGGAACCTGAAGCCCACCCTCCTGTACGACTACCCGCTTGCCTTCGCATCGCTTGCCCGGGTCAGCAAAGACAATCCCGCCTTCGCGGAGCGCTTTGAAATCTACATCGGGGGGCTGGAGCTGGCCAACGGGTTCTCGGAGCTCACCGACGCCGAGGAACAGCGCCGGCGCTTCGAAAAGGAAAACGCGCTCCGCTCGAAGAGAGGCCGTCCGCCCTGGCCCATGCCGGAAAAATTCCTCGAGGCGATCTCCCGCATGCCCGAGTCGGCCGGGATTGCCCTGGGGGTGGACCGGATGGTGATGCTCTTTGCCGATGCCGCCTCGATCGACGAGGTTGTCTCCTTCACACCGGAAGAACTCTGAAACTCAGACACCCCATCCGCAGCATGACTTTTCCAGTTGCACGTCATCCCGGTTCGTTCCATCTTGATTTTTCATATGAAGTCCTTTATAAAAAAACAAATTGAAATAGAGGTTCTGGGGTTCGGAAGCAAATCTGCTTCCGGAGGTGAACTTGGATGGTCGGGCCGCCATCTGATCGCAAGATCAGTTGGCGGTTTTTTTATGCTGCGATAAAGCAGGAGAGAAAGGAGGTCTTTCATGGGATTTTTCGACAAGGTGTTCGGCGGCAAGACCGAGGGAGGGCCTTCCCCGGGAGAGAGTAAGGTTTCCGTATCCATGAAGTCCGGGAGAAAGGATTCAGCATCGCCGTGCCGCAGGACTGGTCGACGGTCGAAAGCCCTGCCGGCTTGGAAGCGCATCCGAAAGAGTGCGGCCGGGTGACGGATCCCGGAACCGGCCAGGAAATCGCCAGCCCCGGGGTTACGGTCACGGTTGTCGGAAATCCTGCGATCCCCGCCAGAACATGATCAAGGAAACTCTTCGAGCCGGGCGGCCGAGCTGGCCGGTCACCGGATGGTCAAGCACATCGCCAGCCAGGTAAAGAACGCCGACAACGGTGATTGTTTACGAATATCCAATATGGACCAGGCGAAGCCCCCGTGCATGCACTGGGGGCGGTTGCCCAGAGCAAAAAACGGCTTTTCCTCGTTTCCGCAAGCGGCACGGAGCCGGATTTGACAGAAACCGGGTCATACTCGAAGCCGTCGTCGCGAGTTTCAAGCTGCTCTGATGCGAAGGAACGTCTGACGGGGACCGGGCGGCGACGTCCGGTCCCTTTTCTATTGCCCCACCAGGGTTCGCAAAGGCCGATTATTACCTATGTGCCTGATTGGGTTGAAGTATTCATCATCCGGCGCCTTTTCTTCTTTCGTCTACCCTTTTGCCTTGAGCCTTTCGCCCTTCCTTTCCACATTACATGGAACCAGGTTTAACGTTTCGTTAAAAATAATCGTCCGGCCACGCCGAATTGGGGAACGAAGCGAAGAATTAATGACGTAATTAATTCAATTATATTAATGATATTATAACTTTTTTCAGAGGAATATGCCTGTCGTGGCACGCTCTTTTCAATACTAAAAGGCAAAGATCAGCAATCCATAAATTGAAATAATAAATAAACTACCTGGAGGAGACATCATGAAGAGGACGCTTTCGACACTGATTCTGGCGGGTATCGTTGTTCTGATCACGGGAACCTTCTGCTTTGCCGAGTACGCCGCAGCAGGCGTCGAGAACTTCCCCTACTTCCACCTCGGCTGCCTCATCGTCGGCGGCATGATCATCGTTTCCCTGAAGCAGAAGTATCAGAAGATTTATCTCGGAGAGGCCGTCGGCAGCTTCGCCATGTACGCCATCCTCGTGGCCCTGTTCACGGCCCCCGTGGCCGAGGGACTCAAGAACATGCTCGGCTAGAAAAAAAGGGTTCAGCAGTCAATTCCCTTCACCCTGGACCTGTAAACGAATCGAATTCGGAAGGGGAAAAATAAGAAGGCCGTCCGGTAAGCCGGGCGGCCTCTTTTATTGTCCGTTGATCCTTTTTGTCCTGCCCTGCACACTACACGCTAATTTGCCGTTTTCCCCTCAATCGTCCACGTCGTTCCCGCCTTCGAATCTTTCAAAACAATCCCCTTCGCCGCAAGCCCGTCGCGGATTTCATCGGCACGCTTCCAGTTCTTCTCGGCCCGTGCCTTGAGCCGCTCTTCGATCAAGGCCTCGATCTCGCCGACTTCGATCCCCCGTTTTTCCGCTTCCCGCAGCCGGTCCTTCTCGAAGTAGACCTCGGGGTCCTCCATCAGGATCCCCAGCACGCCGCCCACCTCGCGGAGCGTTCGCTCGGCCTCGTTGAGGGCGAAAAGCGCCGGCGGGCCGGCCTTGAACCCGTCGGTCAGATAGGCATTCACCTGCCGGACGAGATCAAAGACGTATCCCATGGCGCGGGCCGTGTTGAAGTCGTCGTCCATGCCCTCGCGAAAGCGCTCCGGCAGAGTCCGGACCCGCTCCAGCAGAGCCTTTTCCTTCCCCGGCAATTCCGCTTCCTTCACCGAGACAGGCGTCAGGGCCTGGTCAGCGGCAAAGATGTCCCGGATCCTCTTGAGGGTTTCGTAGAGGCGGTTCATCGCGATCCGGGCGTCGCCGAGGGCCTCGTCGGAGTAATCGAGGGGGCTGCGGTAGTGGCTCTGGAGGACGAAAAAGCGCAGCACCTCAGGATGGTAGAGCTTGAGGATGTCTTTGATGGTAACGAAGTTACCCAGGGACTTGGACATCTTCTCGTGGTCCACCTTGATGAACCCGTTGTGCAGCCAGTACCTGGCGAAGGTCTTCCCCGAGGCCCCCTCGGACTGGGCGATCTCGTTTTCATGGTGGGGAAAGACCAGGTCCTCGCCGCCCCCGTGGATGTCGAAGGTCTCGCCGAGAAAGCGGGCGCTCATGACGGAGCACTCGATGTGCCAGCCCGGCCTCCCCTTTCCCCAGGGGCTCTCCCACCAGGGCTCGCCTTCCTTGCTCGCCTTCCAGAGGGCGAAATCGAGGGGATCCTGCTTCTTTTCGCCCACGGCGACGCGGGCCCCCGACATCATCTCATCGATGTCGCGGCCCGAGAGTTTCCCGTAGCCCTTGAACTTCTTCACGGCGAAGTAGACGTCCCCGTCGACGACGTAGGCGAGGCCGTTCTGGAGGAGTCGATCGATCAGTTCGATCATGCCCCCGATGTGCTCCGTCGCCCGGGGGGTGACGGTGGGGCGCTCGATGCCGAGCCGGTCCATGTCGTCGTTGTGCTCGGTGATGTAGCGCTCGGAGATCTCGCGGAAGCCGACTCCCTCCTTGTTGGCCTTGACGATGATCTTGTCGTCGACGTCGGTGAAGTTCTTGACGTAGGTAACCTTGTAACCCCGGTAGCGCAGGTAACGGGTGATGACATCGAAATTGATGGCCGAGCGTGCATGGCCCACGTGGCAGGTGTCGTAGACGGTGACCCCGCAGGCGTAGATCCCCACCTCGCCCTCCTTGACGGGGACGAAGTCTTCTTTCTGACGCATCAGGGTGTTGTAGAGACGAAGCGCCATGGCATACCTCATCAATGACTGGCTAATGGCTTAAGGGCTAAAGGCTCAAGGCAAAAAAAGACATGGAACCGAATGCCTCAAACCTTCCGACACGCCGATTCGGGGTTACCCCGATCCAAAGAATCCGGTCGGGCATTTACGGAAAAAGGGCGATCATGTCCAGGGCCATGTCCTCCCGGAGGCCGCACATGAGGTTCATGTTCTGGACGGCCTGGCCGGAAGCCCCTTTCACGAGGTTGTCGATGGCGGAAAGGATGATGACCCGGTTCGTCCGCGGATCCACGGAGAGCCCCATATCGACAGAAGTTGGTGCCCTTCACGGAAGAGACGTTCGGGTAGATCCCCTTGCGCAGGACCCGGACGAATGCGCTCGCCCTTGTAGAAGTTCATTATATAAATCAATCAGCTCGGCCGTGGAAAGCGTTTTTTTGAGGCTTGCGTAGATCGTGCTGAGGATGCCCCGGGTCAGCGGCAGCAGGTGCGGCGTGAAGGAGACCTTCACCTCCGAGCCCGCCAGCACGCTCAGTTCCTGCTCGATCTCGGGGCTGTGCCGGTGTTCATTGACCTTGTAGGCCTTGAAGCCCTCGTCGACCTCGCAGAAAAGCGAGCCGATGACGGGATCCCGGCCGGCGCCGCTCACCCCCGACTTGGAATCGATGATGATCGTGGCCGGGTCGATGATCTTTTCCCGCAGCACGGGCGCCAGCGCCAGGATGGCGCTCGTGAGGTAGCAGCCGGGGTTGGCCACGAGGTCGGCCTTCCTCACCTCTTCCCGGTAGAGCTCGGGGAAGCCCGTAGACGGCCCTCTTCACGAGCTCGGGGGCCGAGTGCTTGTGGTACCACTTCTCGAAGACATCGAGATCGCGCAGCCGGAAGTCGGCGGAGAGGTCAATCACCTTTTTCCCGGCCTCGAGAAAGGCCGGTGCGACGGCCATGGCCTCCCCGTGGGGAGTGGCCATGAAGATGACGTCGGACATCGCAGCCAGTTCCGCCGGGGAGGCGTCGATGAAGGCGATGTCCGTGAGGCCCTCGAAGAGAGGGTACGTATCCGACAGCGGCTGGCCCTTGAACTTGCGCGAAGTGAGCCCCGCGACCTGCACCTCGGGGTGCCTGAGCAGGATCCGCATCAGCTCGAGTCCCGTGTAACCGCTGCCGCCGTAGATTCCGACCCGAATCATCGCTCAATCCCTCCGCATAAAAAAGGGGGTTCCGAGAACCCCCTTGTCGTTTCGATTAGCGTTTCGAGAACTGGAACCGCTTGCGGGCTCCGGGCTGGCCGTATTTCTTGCGCTCCTTCATGCGGGAGTCCCTCGTGAGGAAGCCGGCCTTCTTCAGGGCGGGCCGAAGCTCCGCGTCGAACTCGCACAGGGCCCTCGAGATGCCGTGCTTGAGCGCGTCAGCCTGACCGGCAACGCCGCCGCCGCCGACATTGACGTAGAAATCGAACTTGCCCATCTGGTTGGTGATCTCCAGGGGCTGCTGGATGATCTTCTTGAGGACTTCCCGGGTGAAGTAATCGTCGAAATTCCGGTTGTTGATCGTGAACACGCCGGTTCCGTCCTTCATCCAGACCCGGGCAACCGCCGTCTTTCTCTTTCCCGTTGCATAAATACTCTTGTCGGTCATAACCACTCCATCTCCGGTCGATCTTACAGTTCAAGCAAATGGGGCTTCTGGGCGTCGTGGGGATGCTTGCCGCCGGCGTAGATCTTGAGCTTGCGAAGCATCTGCCGGCCAAGCGGATTCTTGGGGAGCATGCCCTGCACGGCACGCCGGATCAGCTCTTCCGGCTTCTTGACCAGGAGCTTGTGTGCGGGCCATGCCTTGATTCCGCCCGGGTAGCCCGAATGATGGTAGTAGATCTTGTCGGTGATTTTCCTGCCGGTCAGTCCGATCTTCTCGGCATTGATGACCACCACGAAGTCTCCCGTGTCGGTGTGGGGCGTGAAGATGGTTTTATGCTTCCCGCGAAGGCGGTGAGCGATCTCCCGGGCAAGCCGGCCCAGAACCTTTCCCTGCGCATCCACGAGGAACCAGTCGCGGTCGACGGCATCCTTTTTGGCCATAAATGTAGTCATGGGCACACCACTCTCGTAAAATTCGAAAGAGTGAGAATAGGTGAATCAGGGATTTTTGTCAAGAGAAAAAGCAGGAAGAATGGAATATTGGAATACTGGAGTAATGGAATGATGGGTTATCTTCTTTTCTCAATGATTTCCCATTATTCCACCATTCCATTACTTCCATCAATCCTTCTTCACCCGCCGCGAAGCGGCTAAAAGCCCATCGTCTGCCTGGAGGCCGAGAACCCCCCGACGCGGCCAAACCCGGTGAGGGAAAAAAGAATCTTGAAGCTGCGGTCATCGACCAGGTCGGAATAGCTCACTTCCACGCCCCAGCACTGGCGGCGGTACTCAAAGCCGACGGTTTTCTCCAGGGTCGCGTTGTTGAACTCGTCCTGGCGGAACCCCGCGAAGAGATCCAGGGAGTTCGTGACCCGGGCTCTCCCGAACATGCCGACCGACTCGATGGAATTCTTCGTGTAGCGGTAGACGAGAGACAGGCTGTCGCCCCGGGTGTCGCTCAGGACGATGTCCTGATTGATCTGCGCCCAGGACGTCGTGTTGACGTCGTAAGCGGCTCGTGTCATGAACCCCAGATACTTATACGGATTGATGTCAACCTCCAGATCGACAGGCCTGAAGGGTTTTGTAGGATCCGCCGGCAGCAGGGTGGGCGTTGCTGGTGTACCAGGAGCGAGGCTGCGTCACGTAGATCGTCGGCGTCGTGATGTTGTACGTCTGGCTCAGCTTCAGCCGGAAGACCTCCCGGTAGTTTATGTTCCCCTTGTCGTCACGGAGCCGCGATATCAGGGTGTTCGTCAGTGCGTACGTAATACTGTTCTCCGCGTCGACGGAGGCGGCAACCCCCCCTACGGTCGTGTTTCCGACAGGCAGGACGAAATCGGGCCGGATGACTCGGACCCGGCGGAAGGGATGTAATTGTACGTGATCTCGGGTTTGATCGGCGTGACGGACCTTCTCCACCTCACCCCAGCTGACATCGAGGACACGGAAGAGCTCGGTGGATGCGTTCAGGGCCAGTGTGTAAACGGAGCGACTCGCCGAATCGCCCGTCGTTGAGGAACTGTTGCTCTCCGTGTCCCACAGTGTCTCGCGGAAGCCCGCCGTCGGGGTGACCTGCAGGTACTCGCCGAAGGACCAGGGCAGCGAGAGCTTCGGGTACACATCGAACACATTGCCCTTCTCCCCGAGGGTCCTGTAATAATTGCCGTAGAGGCTCGTAAATTCCCAGTTGAGGCGGGTCCCGAAGAGGGGCTGCTTGAAACCGGTGAAGGTGATTTCCGGGTAGCGTTGCAGGGTCTCATCGTTGGATGGGCTCGTCAGGTTGTCCGTATACTGCGCCAGGGCCGTCAGGCTGTAGTTTCGCCATTGTTTGACGATGCGGGCCGTGGAGTCGTAGCTCGTGAGCTGTTCGTTGCCAACGAAGGAGACCTTCTGGAACTTGCGGTTGAGGTTCCCGGCATAGTGATCCAGGTAGTAGTTGTGGGAATCGAAATCCCGGAAGTAGTAGATGTCGGAGACTTTCTTGAGATCCGACCGGAAGGTGAACCCGGGCTCGAAGGTCGTCTCGTGGCTCCAGTACCAGGACCAGCGGTCCTGCTTCTCCGTCCAGGTGCGGGGAATGCCGCCGGAGGTATCCGTGCCCGTCCATTGATCCTTCAGGAAGTCCCCGTAGAACAGACCATAGGTGCTCGAGCTCGGCTGGTAGCGGAACTCGGCGCCCTCCTTCAATCCCCGCTTGTCCATGTAGCGGGTGTAGAGCGTGGCGTCGGTGCTCGGCGAAATGGCCCAGTAGAAGGGGATTTCCACATCGAAGCCCAGCTTGTCCTGCCGAGTAACCGAAGTAGGGGAAAAGAAAACCGCTCTGGCGCGTCGTCTTCGCGGGGAACGCCGCCCAGGGAAGCCAGACGACGGGAGTGTCGCGAATCTGGAAGGAGCCGTTCTTCAGGGTCCCATAGCCGTCGACGGTGACATCTCCTTCCTTCCCCGTAAAGCGCCAGTCGGCCAGGGGCCCGTCGCAGGTCGTTGCGGTGGCATCCTTGACGCGGTAGGTCGCCTCGCCGGTTTTCTCAATTTCGCTGCCCGTCACATAGAGGTGATTCTTGACGAAGAACATGCGCCCGTCTCGTGCCACGCCCTTCTTCGTCTCGAGATTGAGCTCGATGATGTCCCCCTCCAGGGTATCCCCTTCGCTCGAGAGGAAAGCATGGCCATGGGCCCAGGCGTCGTTTGTCGTTCGGTTCATGGTGACGGAGTCGGCCTTCAGGAAACCGCCCGTGAAGGTGATCACCACGTCGCCCTCGGCGCGGTACGTGTCGGAATCCTGATCATAGGAGAGGCGGTCCGCCTCGATCCGGATGGGACCCTTTCTGGGCCTTTTTCAGGTCGAGACTCGGCTGCCCGCCGGCCGGTGCGGCCAGGAACAGCAGGAGCACGAGGATGAGCCCCGATGCCCGGGACAGACTCGTAAAGCCCCCCGTTTTACGATCGCCGGTCATTTTCCGCCAAACCCGGAACCTTTCGATGAGATGAACAGGGGACGCACCGCCCCCACGAGATAAAGCGACCCGGCCACACAGACGAGATCGTCCTTGCCGGCCATTTCCAGGGCTCTCCGGACGGCCTCGCGGGGCTCTTTGACGGCATCCACGCTGCCGCTCCAGCGCATCGCCTCCGCCGCCAGCGCCTCCGGTGCCAGCGCACGCTCCTCCGGGGGCCGCGTCAGAATCACGCGATGGGCCAGCGGGGCAAGCCGCCGGATCATCCCCCGCCAATCCTTGTCCGCCAGGATCCCCAGCACGAGGATCAGCCTCCGGTACTTGAATCCGCCCAGGGCCCGCTTGAGCGCCGCGGCGCCGGCCGCGTTGTGGGCTCCATCCAGAATGACCGTGGGGCCCTCCGCCACGATCTCCAGCCGCCCTTCCCAGCGCACGGCCGCAAGACCTTTGCGGACGGCCTCGTCGCCGACCTCAAAACCTCTGCCGCGCAAGACCCCCAGGGCCCCCAGGGCGCAGGCGGTGTTTTCCCTCTGGTGGGGCCCCTTCAGTGCCGAGGCCAGGTTTTTCCCTTCCATCCCCGGGGAGCGGAAGTCGAACAGACCGCCTCTCTTGGCCCGAATCCGGATCTCCCGGCCCACCCGCAGCAGTCGCGCCTTCCTCTGCCGGCAGACGGTTTCCAGAACGTTTAAAACGGGGGGTTGCGTGGCCGCCGTGACGCACACGCCGCCCCGCCTGATGATCCCCGCCTTCTCCAGGGCGATGTCTTCGAGGCGCGGCCCCAGGAATTCGGCGTGGTCCAGGGCGATGTTCGAGATGACGGAGAGTTCGGGCCGGACGACATTCGTGGCATCGAGCCTGCCGCCCATGCCGACCTCGAGGACGGCCACGTCCACCCGGCAGCGGGCAAAATGAACAAAGGCCAGGGCCGTCGCGAACTCGAAGTAGGTCACCCCCTCACGTGTTCGCCCTGCGCACCTGCCCGATGCGCCGGCAGAGGATCTCCTCGGGAATCATGGCCCCGTCCACCCGGATACGCTCCCGGAAATCGACGAGGTGGGGCGACGTGTAGAGCCCGACCCGGTAGCCTTGAGCCTGGAGAACGGCTGCCAGGGTTGCCGCGATGGAGCCCTTGCCGTTCGTGCCCCCCACGAGGATGCTGCGATAACGCTGCTGGGGGCTCCCCAGCCTGCCGAGCAGCCTTCTGATGGGCCCGAGCCCCGGCCGGATGCCGGCGCTCTTCAGGCTGTCGAGATAGGCGAGGGATCAAGGCTCATGGGCTCCCGGGTTCACGGGCCATGAATTGTCCGTGCTACAAGGTATGCGCCTTACAAGTTCACCCTGTACCCTGGACCCTGTACCCTGGACCCTCTCTGTGCGCCGTCGGCGCAAATTACCACAGCCCCGCCGTTGCGGGCAACCCCTTTGTCGCCGGAAGCGCGCATAAAAAAAGGCCACAGGATAGAAATCTCCCATGGCCCTGTCTCATACCTTTACGAAACAAAGTTACATATTCTTTTGATGTGCGGTCTCGCTCCGGCTGTCCTCCAGGCGGGTCAAACGTGCCTGGATGCAAGGCAGCCGAAATCCTGAGGACTGAGGCGTACTTTGTCCGTACGCCGCAGGGCCGAGGGATGAGGTAACGCCGCAGACGGGCGCGTTTCACCCGCCTCGTTTAGTCCGGGATGACCTTGAAGACCTCATCGCCGGGCCGTGTCCGGTCTGCCACCTTCACACCGATGAAGTCGCCCGCGACGGCCTTTTCGACCTTTGCGTTGTTGACTTCCATGGATTCGATGACGCTCTCGAAGCTCGTCGTATGGCCCACAATCTTGATCGTGTCACCCACCTTCAGCTCGCCGGCCGTGATCTTGATCGCCGCGACGCTGGGCTTCGCGAAGAATTTTACGATTTCGCCTATTTTCTCTTCCGCCATAAGTAAAATCCTCCTTTCTTCCAGTTACCTTCGATCGCTGTTTCTTATAATTTCCCGCGCTGAAAATCAAGTATTTTGCCGGAAGGGCCGGAGGCGGGCACAAAAAAAGGCAGGGACCATGGTCCCTGCCTTGTATTCCAGTGTCAAAGAGGGTTTTTACTCCTCCTTGCCGGTCTGCTTCTTGGCCGCCGGCTTTTTCGCCGCCGCTTTCTTCGGTTTGGCCTCTTTCCCGGCCTTCGGGGCCTTTTCGGCTTTCGCGGCCTTGGGCTCCTTCTTTGCCTTGGGTTCCTTTTTGGCTTTGGGCTCCTTCTTCGCTTTCGGCGCCGCCTTGGCCTTGGTCTCTTTCTTCGCCTTGGCCTCTTTCTTTCCCTTCTTCTCGTCGGGCTTGTCCATCAGCTCGATAACGGCCATGGGGGCGCTGTCCCCGGCGCGGAAGCCCGTCTTGACGATCCTCGTGTAGCCGCCCTGCCGATCGGCAAAACGGGCGCCGATCTCGTCAAAGAGCTTCTGCACGACTTCCTTTTCCCGAAGCACGGCCGCGGCCTGCCGGCGGGCATGGAGGCCCCCCCGCTTTGCCAGCGTGATCATCTTCTCGGCCACCCGCCTGAGTTCCTTCGCCTTGATATCGGTGGTCTCGATCTTCTCGTATTTCAGAAACGACGTAACCATATTTCGAAGCATGGCATCTTTGTGACTGGTCGACCTGCCAAGCTTTCGTCCGCCTACCTGATGTCGCATGTTGAACAATTCCTTTCAGATCAGAAAAATATCAGGAATTCCCGAATATCCTGTCCGGCTTACTCGGCGCTGCCGGCCTCTTCCCGGTTCTTGGGAGGCCATTCGATCTTCATGCCGAGGGAAAGACCCATCTCGGAGAGGATCTCCTTGATCTCGTTGAGGGACTTGCGGCCGAAGTTGCGGGTTTTGAGCATCTCCGCTTCCGTCTTCTGCACCAGCTCGCCGATGATGTGGATTCCGGCATTCTTGAGGCAATTGGCCGACCGGACGGAAAGCTCGAGCTCATCGACGCTCTTCAGGAGGTTTTCGCTGAGTTTCTCGCTCTGCCCGGCCTCCTCCTGCACCTTCTCTTCCTCGATCTCCTCGAAGTTGATGAAGATGTCGAGCTGGTCTTTCAGGATCTTCGCCGCAAAGGCAACGGAATCCGCGGGCTGCACGCTGCCGTCGGTCCAGACCTCCAGCGTGAGCTTGTCGAAGTCCGTGATCTGGCCCACGCGGGCATGGCTCACGGTATAGCTCACCTTCTTGATGGGCGAGAAGATGGCGTCGATGTTGATGGTCCCCTCGGGCTGGTCGGGGTCGCGCTCGCGCTTGGCCATGACGTAGCCCTTGCCCATCTTCACGACCATCTCGGCCTTGAGCTTGCCTCCGCTGGTCAGCTGGGCGATGTAGTGATCGGGGTTGAGGATCTCCACATTGGCATCCGTGATGATGTCCCCGGCTTTGACCTGGCCCGCCTTGGAGGCGTCGATCTTGATCGTCCGGGGGACATCGCCGTGAAGCTTCAGGCGGACGCCCTTGAGGTTCAGGATGATGTCCGTCACGTCCTCTTTCACGCCGGGGACGGTGGAGAACTCGTGCAGGACATTGTCAAAACGCACGGACACGATGGCCGCTCCCTGGATGGAGGACAGCAGCACGCGCCTCAGCGAGTTCCCCAGGGTGATGCCGTATCCCCGTTCAAGGGGCTGCACGGTGAATTCGGCGTAAGATTTGTTGTGGGTCTTCTCGTCGATCTCGATCCGTTTCGGCCGGATCAGGCTGCGCCAGTTTCTCTGCATAATCAATTTTCCCTCGGGCTGTCAGGCTCACGAACCGCCTGGAAAAGGGTTTCGTCCGGAACCTTCCTTGACGGGTTACTTGGAGTAAAGCTCGACCACCAGCTGCTCCTGGACGGGCATGGTGATGTCTTCGCGTGTCGGGAGCGCCTTCAGGACACCTTTGAAGTTGTCCTTGTCCAGCTCCAGCCACCCCGGGATGCCCCTGCGGGCCACCGTTCCCAGGGAGTCGAGGATGGGAAGGACCTTTCTGCTCTTCTCTTTCAACTCGACGACGTCGTCCTTTCGAACCATGTACGAGGGGATGTTGACTTTTTTCCCGTTGACGAGGAAATGGCTGTGGCGCACGAGCTGCCGGGCCTCGTTGCGGGACGGGGCAAAGCCCAGCCGGAACACCACGTTGTCGAGCCTCCGCTCCAGCAGCATCAGGAGGTTGGAGCCCGTGATGCCTTTCATGCGGTCGGCCCGTTCGAAGTAGCCCTTGAACTGCTTCTCGAGCAGCCCGTACATCCTCTTCAGGCGCTGCTTCTCGCGAAGCTGGACGCCGTAATCGGAGCGCTTCTTTCTCGCCTGCCCATGCTCGCCGGGTGCATAGCCCCTGCGCTCGAACGCGCATTTTTCGGTGTAGCAGCGGTCACCCTTGAAAAAAAGCTTCAGGCCTTCACGACGGCAAAGCCTGCATTCTGATCCTCTGTAACGTGCCAAGTTGTGCCTCCCTGTAAATTCTCGTGGGTTTATCCTTGCGCCTTACACGCGCCGTCTCTTGGGCGGACGGCAGCCGTTGTGCGGGATCGGGGTCACGTCGCGGATCAGGCTGATCGAGATCCCTGTGGCCTGCAGCGCCCTCAGGGCCGACTCGCGGCCGGACCCGGGGCCCTTCACGTAGACCCGGACGGTGCGGAGCCCCTGTTCCTTCGCCTTGCGCACAGCGCTCTCGGCGGCCATCTGGGCCGCAAACGGGGTCCCCTTCCGGGAGCCCTTGAACCCCGACATCCCGGACGATGCCCAGGAGATGACGTTCCCGGCCAGGTCGGTGATGGTGACGATGGTATTATTGAATGTCGACTGGATGTGGGCAATCCCCTCGGGGACGTTTTTCTTCTCGCGCTTCTTTCCGGTCTTTCTTCTCGGATTGGCCATGGGTCCTCCAGGTAATCAATGAGCGTGTTACTTCTTCTTGCCGGCGATCGCCCTGCGGGGTCCCTTGCGGGTCCGGGCGTTTGTGTGCGTGCGCTGGCCGCGGCCGGGAAGCCCTTTGCGGTGCCGCAGGCCCCGGTAGGTCCCGACGTCCATGAGCCGCTTGATCGACATGGAAACGTCCCGGCGGAGATCCCCCTCCACCTTGTGGTCCTTGTCGATGACGTTGCGGATGGCCGTCACTTCCCCGTCGGTGATCTGGTCCGTCTTCGTTTCGTAGGCAATCCCCGCCTCGCGGAGGATCTCCCGCGACTTGGAGCGGCCGATCCCGAAGATGTAGGTCAGGGCGATCTCCATGCGCTTGTTCTTGGGTAGGTCAACGCCTGCTATTCTTGCCACTGCTCGGGCCTCCTCGAATGGTCTGTTGTGTTATCCCTGGCGCTGCTTGTGCTTCGGGTTTTCGCAGATCACCCTTACGATGCCGTGGCGCTTGATGATCTTGCACTTGTCGCACATTTTTTTTACCGATGGTCTTACTTTCACGACGAATACCCCTTTTGTCAATCGGCCTTCAGCCGTTTCGCACCCTACTTCGACCGGTAGGTGATCCGCCCCCGTGTCAGGTCGTAGGGAGAGAGCTCGATGGTCACTTTGTCTCCCGGGAGGATCTTGATGAAATGCATCCGCATCTTTCCCGAGATGTGAGCGAGCACGCGGTGCCCGTTTTCCAGCTCCACCCGGAACATGGCGTTCGGCAGCGTCTCGATGACCCTGCCTTCCACCTCGATAGGTTCTTCTTTTGCCATATGCTCCCTGCGCTCAGCCGATCCTGCTCAGGATGACCGGCCCGTTTTCCGTAATGGCCACGGAGTGCTCGAAATGGGCCGACAGTTTCCCGTCGGCTGTCACCACCGTCCAGCCGTCGCGGAGGATTTCCACCCGGTAGGTTCCCTCGTTGACCATGGGCTCGATCGCGAAGACCATCCCCGGCTTGAGTTCGATCCCCCGTCCGCCCGATCCGTAGTTGGGGACCTGCGGGTCCTCGTGGAGGCTCTTGCCGATGCCGTGCCCTACGAGATCGCGGACCACGGAGTACCCTGCGGCCTCGACATGGCCCTGGATGGCCGAGGAGATGTCGCCGATGCGATTGCCCGCCTTGACCTCCGCAATGCCTCTGTAAAGAGCTTCTTCCGTTATCTTCAGCAGCTTGCGCGCCCCGGGGGTGATTTCCCCCACGGGCACCGTGACCGCCGCATCTCCGTAATAGCCGTCGTTGAGGATGCCGAAGTCGAGGCTGACGATATCGCCTTCCTTCAGCTCCCTCTCCGAGGGCATCCCGTGCACGACCTCGCTGTTGACGGAGGTGCACAGGGAGTAGGGGTAACCCCGGTATCCCTTGAATGCCGGCCGGGCGCCCTTTTTCAGGGCCAGCTCCTCGGAGAGCCGGTCCAGTTCGATCGTTTTGACCCCCGGCCTGATCTTCCTGCTGAGCTCCTCCAGGATCGCGGCGACGATGGCGTTGCTCTTTCTCATCTTTTCAATCTCCGGACGAGATTTCAAGATGATCATGACCGAGCCTCCTTACCGCCGTTTCGCCAGGCGCCCTTTCTTGAGGAACCCCTCGTACTGCCGCGCCAGGAGGTGGGTCTCGATCTGTCCCGCCGTGTCGAGGGCCACGCCCACAATGATCAGCAGCGCCGTCCCGCCGAAGTAGAAGGGGACGTTGAAGTAGACCATCAGGATGCTCGGCAGCACGCAGACCGCGGAGACATAAATGGCCCCGCTGAAGGTCAGGCGGCTCAGCACGTGGTCGATGTACTCGGCCGTCTTCTTCCCCGGCCGGATGCCCGGCACGAAGCCCCCGTGCTTCTTCATGTTCTCCGCCACATCGATCGGGTTGAACACGACGGCCGTGTAGAAGAAGCAGAAGAAGACGATGAATGCGACGTAGAGCAGCTCGTAGAAGAAGGCCCCCGGCACCAGCGAGTCGGACACCGCCTTCATCCACGGGTGCGGGATGAACTGCGCCAGGGTCGCCGGGAACATGATGATCGACGACGCGAAGATGGGCGGGATGACGCCCGACGTGTTGATCTTGAGCGGCAGGTGTGTCGTCTGCCCGCCGTACATTTTTCTCCCCACGATCCGTTTTGCATACTGCACGGGAATGCGACGCTGCCCCGTCTCCATGAACACGATGAAGCCGACGACGGCCACCATGAAGACGGCCAGGAAGATCACGGCCAGGATTCCCATCTCCCCCGTGGACACGAGCCGGAAGGTGTTGATCACGCCCTCCGGACCCCGGCATACGATGCCGGCAAAGATGATGAGCGAAATGCCGTTGCCGATCCCGCGCTCGGTGATCTGCTCGCCCAGCCACATGATGAAGGCCGTTCCGGCCGTGAGCGTGATGACCGTCATGAGACGGAAACCCCAGCCGGGGATCATGACGATGGAGGCGCCCGTCGGTCCCGCCATGTTCTCGAGGCCCACGGCGATCCCGAAGCCCTGGATGAGGGAAAGGAGCACCGTCCCGTAGCGGGTGTACTGGGTGATCTTGCGGCGCCCGGCCTCGCCTTCCTTCGACAGCCTCTCCAGGTGCGGAATGGCGATCGTGAGCAGCTGCAGGATGATGGAGGCGCTGATGTAGGGCATGATCCCCAGGGCAAACACCGAGAGGTTCGAGAGCGCCCCTCCTGCAAACAGGTCGAAGAGCCCCAGGAGCGATCCCTTGGCCTGGTCGAAAAACGCAGCCAGCGCCGCCGTGTCGATGCCGGGCGTGGGCACATGGGCCCCGACCCGGTAGACGGCCAGCAGCAGGAACGTGAAGGCAATGCGCTTCTGGAGTTCCGGGATCTTCTGTATGTTTTTCAGTCCGCCGATCAAATCCGATGTCCTTTTACTCGATGACCTCGACCTTGCCGCCGGCCGCCTCGATCTTCTCTTTCGCGGCCTGGCTGATGGCATTCACCCTCACGGTGAGGGCCCTCTCGATCGTCCCCTTGGCAAGGATCTTGATCCCGTCGCCGGTCGTCCGGATCACGCCGCCGGCCAGCAGGGCCGCGGCATCAACGGGGGCCTCCCCGGAGAAGCGGTTGAGCTGATCCAGGTTGACGATGATGATCTCCTTGCGGAAGATATTCTTGAAGCCCTTCTTGGGGAGCCGGCGCGAAAGCGGCATCTGGCCTCCCTCGTAGCCCGGCCGGGAGTTGTGGCCCGAGCGGGCCTTGAGGCCCTTGTGCCCCTTCGTGGAGGTCCCGCCGTGGCCTGAACCGTCGCCGCGGCCGATCCTCTTTCGCTTTTTCCTCGAACCCTCGGGGGGTCTCAGTTCACTCAGATTCATTGCATTCACCCGTTGATTTCTTCTACGGCAACGAGATGGCTCACCTTGTAGACCATGCCCCGGATCTCCGGGGTGTCCTTGAGCGTCACGCTCCGGTTCATCCGGACAAGCCCCATGCCGCGCAATACCTTGCGCTGCTTCTCGGGCCGCCCGATGGAACTCTTCACCAGTGTAATCTTCAGCTTCTTTTCCACGGTCTCATCCTCTGACGATCGTCTAGATATCGGCTACGTCCTTGCCCCTCAAGGCCGCAATCTGCTCGGCGGTCCGAAGCCCGCGGAGCCCGCTCAGGGTCGCCTTGACGAGGTTGTGGGGGTTGTGGGAACCCAGGCACTTCGTGAGCACGTTCTGCACGCCGGCCACTTCCAGCACGGCACGAACGGCGCCGCCTGCGATGAGGCCCGTTCCCTCCGAGGCGGGCTTCAGGAGCACCCGGCCCGCGCCGAACTCCCCGATGATCTCGTGGGGGATCGTGCGGGTGCCGATGCAGACCTTCGCCATCGTCTTGCGGGCCTTCTCCATCCCCTTGCGGATCGCCTCGGGCACCTCGTTGGCCTTGCCCAGGCCCGCGCCGACGGAACCCTTGCCGTCGCCGACAACCACGATGGCGCTGAACCGGAACCGCCGGCCGCCCTTCACGACCTTGGCCGTCCGGTTGATGGCCACAACACGGTCCAGGATCTCCGTTTCTTCCACCCTGAATTCTTTTCTGTCCCTGTCCAACGGTCACTCCCTCTTCTGAGTTTCGGTGTCTAGAATTTCAGGCCTGCTTCCCTCGCGCCCTCGGCCAGGGCCTTCACCCGGCCATGATAGAGGAAGGAGCCGCGGTCGTACACAACCGTGTCGATCTTCATGGCCAGAAGCTTCTTCGCCATGAGCTTGCCCACCTCGGCGGCGGCGGCCGTCTTCTTCATCTTTGCGATCGCCTCGACGATCTCCTTGCTGCGCGTGGAGGCTTCGGCCATCGTGCGGGCCGCCTCGTCGTCGACGGCCTGGACGTAGATGTGCCGGGCACTGCGGAACACGGCAAGGCGAGGACGTCCGGCCGTGCCGGCAACCTTCCCCCGGACACGCTTCTTGCGCTTATCCCTGACCTTCTTGAGCTTCTTGGCTGACGATAACAATGTTCTGCCCCTCTTTGCGATGATAGGGTTATGGGCCGCGGAGCTTTATGCGCCTGCGGACTTGCCGACCTTGCGCCGCACGACCTCGCCTGCGTAGCGGATCCCCTTGCCCTTGTAGGGCTCGGGCTTGCGCTTGCCCCGGATCTCTGCGGCAACGCGGCCTACCTGTTCCTTGTCGATCCCGGAGACGGTGAGGTTGATCAGTTTCTCGACTTTCACGGTGATCCCCTGCGGAACCTCGTAGATGCTGGGCACCGAGTACCCCACGAACAGCTTGAGCGTCGTGCCCGCCAGCTCCGCGCGGAAGCCCACGCCGGAGATCTCGAGGCCCTTCGTAAAGCCTGCGCTCACCCCCGTGACCATGTTGGCGATGAGGGTCCGCATGAGGCCGTGCATGGCCCCGGCCCGCCGGCTCTCGTGGGTGGTCCGTATGCTGAGGGTCTTGCCCTCCTGGACGACCTCGATGTCCCGGGGCAGCGCCCTCGAGAGATTCCCCTTGGGTCCCGAGACCTTGATCTCGCCGCCGGCGACGGCGACCGTCACCTTGTCCGGCAGGGCGATGATTTTCTTCCCGATTCGTGACATGGATGTCTCTCCTGACTGTCGCTTACCAGATGTTGCAGATGATCTCGCCGCCCACGTTCTGCAGCCTGGCTTCCTTGTCCGTCATGATCCCCCGGGGCGTCGACACGATGGCCACCCCGAAGCCGTTGAACACCTTGGGGATCTTCTTGCTCGAAACGTAGATCCGCCGGCCCGGTTTGCTCACCCGCTGAAGGTCCTGGATGACGCGCTCCTTCGTGTCCGTGTACTTGAGGTAGATCTTGAGGATGTCCTTCTTGTTGGCGTCCTTCTTCACGTCGAACCCGCTGATGTAGCCGGTCCGTTTCAGGACCTTCACGATCTCCAGGTTCACCCGCGAGAGCTGGGCGTTCACGCTCCGGAACTTCATCCGGTTGGCGTTACGGACTCTCGTCATCATATCCGCAATCGGATCGGTCATACCCATAAAAGCTTCTCCTCGCTGTCTACCAGCTCGACTTGATCACGCCCGGGATTTCTCCCCACGAAGCGTACTTGCGCAGGCAGATGCGGCACATATTGAACTTGCGGTAGTACGCACGGGGTCTCCCGCAGATCGGGCAGCGATTGTACTCCCGGACGGAGAATTTCTGCTGCCTCTTCGCTTTTGCAATCAAGGATTTCTTTGCCAAGGTGTTCCTCCGTTTTCGAATCCTAATTCTTGAAGGGCATCCCCATGAGCTTCAGGAGCTGCCGGGCTTCCTCATCGGTCCTCGCCGTCGTGACGATGACCACGTTCATGCCCTTGACCTTGTCGATCTTGTCGTAGTCGATCTCGGGGAAGATGAACTGCTCCTTGATCCCCATGGCGAAGTTGCCGCGGCCGTCGAAGGAGCTGGGCGAAATGCCCCGGAAGTCACGGATTCGGGGAAGGGCCACGTTCACCAGCCGGTCGTAGAACTCGTACATGCGCTCCTTGCGAAGGGTGACCATGCTTCCGATGGACATGCCCTGGCGCAGCTTGAAGGTGGCGATGGACTTGCGGGCCTTCGTGATGACCGCCTTCTGGCCCGTGAGGGCCCCGATCTCCGCCGACGCGCTCTCGAGGATCTTGATGTTCTGGATCGCCTCACCCAGTCCCATGTTCACGATGATCTTCTCCAGCCGGGGCACCTGCATGGTGCTCGTGTACCCGAACTGCTTCATCATGGCCGGGACGACTTCGTTCTGATAATAGTCTTTCAGTCTTGCCATTGATCTCTATCCCCAGGTTACTGGTCGATCTGTTCGTTGCACGCCTTGCACACCCGCACCTTCTTGCCGTCCTCGAGGGTCTTGAACCCGATGCGGACGCCGGTCGCGCACTTCGTGCAAACGGGAGCGACGTTGGAGGCGTCCAGCGCGGCCTCCTTCTCCATGATCCCCCCCTTGCTCTTCTGATCGGGCCGCTGGTGCCGCTTGATCATGTTGAGCTTCTCGATCACGACTCGCTTCCCGTCGGCGAGAATCTTGGTGACCTTGCCGGTCTTGCCCTTTTCCCTGCCGGCGATGACTTTGACCGTGTCGCCTTTTTTCAATCGGTTCGTCTGCATGGTCGTATCCTGTTCCCTGCGGCTCACAGCACTTCCGGAGCCAGCGAGATGATCTTCATAAACTGCTTGGCGCGAAGCTCGCGGGCCACGGGCCCGAAGATGCGCGTCCCCACGGGCTCCATCTGGTTGTTGATGAGCACCGCCGAGTTGTCATCGAATTTCAGGAACGTCCCGTCGGTCCGCCGGACCTCTTTCCTCGTCCGCACGACAACGGCCTTCATGACGTCGCCCTTCTTCACCTTCGCGTTGGGGATGGCCTCCTTGACGGAAACCGTGATGATATCCCCCACGGTGGCAAAACGCTTCCGCGATCCTCCCAGCACGCCGATACAGAACACCTTCTTTGCGCCCGAGTTATCTGCGGCATTCAAAATGGTTCGCATCTGAATCATATCGACACCCCGTTTCTACCCTGCCTGTTTGCGACCCCGGGCTACTTCGCTTTTTCCAGGATTTCACGCACCCTCCAGCGCTTATCCCGGCTCAGAGGACGGGACTCCACGATCAGGACCCTGTCGCCGATGCCGCACTCGTTGCGCTCGTCATGGGCCTTGTACTTCTGGTGCTGCCGCATGTACTTCTGGAAGCCCGTGTGCTTGACGAGCCGCTCGCTTTTCACAACGACGGTCTTGTCCATCTTGTTGCTGACGACGACTCCCTTGATGGTCCGCTTGTTGCCCCTCTGGTCCATACCTATTTCTGCAGCTCCTTCCGCTTCATGACGGTTTTGATGCGGGCGATGTCCCTGCGGACATTCTTCAGCGCCGCGGGGGAGTCCAGCTGCCCCGTCGTGTGCCTGATTTTCAACTTGAAGAGCTCGTCCACCAAGTCCCGTTCCTTCACCCGGAGCTCGTCGATGCTGAGATCCCTCATTTCCTTAATCTTCATCGAAGATATCCCTCATTAGAAATTTCGTCGGAATGGGCAGCTTGTTCGCCGCCAGCCGGAAGGCTTCCTTGGCCACGTCCAGGGTCACGCCTTCCATTTCGTACATCACGGTGCCGGGTTTCACGGTGGCGATCCAGCCTTCCGGGGGGCCCTTTCCCTTCCCCATGCGGGTTTCGGCGGGCTTTTTCGTGAAGGATTTGTGGGGGAAGATCCGGATCCAGATCTTGCCGCCGCGCTTGATGTGGCGCGTCATGGCGACACGGGCAGCCTCGATCTGCTGGGCCGTGATCCGTCCCGGCGCCAGGGCCTGGAGCCCGTACTGGCCGAAAGAGACCTCGCTTCCCTTGGTGGCCTTGCCGCCCAGGTTCCCCTTCTGGATTTTTCTGTACTTGACTCGTTTCGGGCTTAACATCGTCTATGTCTCCTCGTAACAATCCCCGCCGTCCTAGGCGCTGACCTGCTTCTTGTCGGGCAGCACGTCTCCATGATAGATGAGCACCTTGACCCCGATGGCCCCGTAGGTCGTCCGCGCCTCGGCAAAGCCGTAGTCGATGTCGGCCCGCAGGGTGTGCAGGGGCACCTTGCCCTCGCGGTACCATTCCGTCCGGGACATCTCCGCGCCGCCAAGCCTGCCCGAGCAGGTGATGCGGATGCCCTTGGCGCCGAACTTCAGGGCGGAGGTGACGCTTTTCTTCATGGCCCGCCGGAAGGCGATCCTCCGCTCGAGCTGCAGGGCCACGTTCTCGGCCACGAGCTGGGCATCGATTTCGGGCTTGCGGACCTCCATGATGTTGATGATCGTCTCACCGCCGGTCATGCCGTCGAGGTCCTTCTTGAGCTTCTCGATCTCGGATCCCTTCTTGCCGATGATGATGCCGGGGCGGGCGGCATGGATGTTCACCTTTGCCTTGTCGGCGGCCCGCTCGATCTCGATCTTCGAGATGCCCGCGTGGTAGAATTTCTTCTTCAGGAACTTTCGGAGCTTGATGTCCTGGTGGACGAGGTCGCCGTATTTCTTCTCGGCGAACCACTTCGAGCTCCAGCTCTTGTTGATCCCCAGCCTCAATCCGATCGGGTTTACCTTCTGACCCAAGATGAAATCCTCCTTCGTGTTACTGCTCGTCGAGAACGACGGTAATGTGGCTCATCCGGCGCTTGATGGGCGCCGACCGTCCCATGGTCTTGGCCTTGTGACGCTTCATGGCCGGTCCCTGGTCCACAAAGATCTCCTTCACGTAGAGGATCTTCTCGTCGATGTTCGGGTTCTGCGTCGCATTGGCCATGGCGCTCTTGAGCACCTTCTTGACGAGCCCGGCGGCCCGCTTGCGCGAGAACGCCAGGATCCGGTCGGCCTCCTCGGCCTTCATGCCCCGGACCAGATCGACGACAAGCCGCGCCTTCTGCGGCGATATCCTCACGAATCGTGCAATTGCTTTTGCTTCCATGAAGTCCCTATCTCCGATTTTCCCGTTTCACCGCCTGTGGCGACTACTTGCGCATCTTTGTCTTGCGGTCGCCGGCGTGGCTGAAGAACGTCCTCGTCGGCGCGAACTCCCCGAGCTTGTGGCCCACCATGTTCTCCGTGACGAACACGGGGATGAACTTCTTGCCGTTGTGCACGGCAAAGGTGTGCCCGATGAACTCCGGGGTGACGGTGGAGCGGCGCGACCAAGTCTTGATGATCCCCCGGTCCCCGCCCGCATCGGCTCTCCGGACCTTCTCCGCAAGCTTCGCCTCGATGTACGGGCCCTTCTTGACTGAGCGTGCCACTATTTCTTATCCCTCTTCTTGATGATGTATTTGTCGGTGGTCTTGTTCTTTCGCGTCTTGTAGCCCTTCGTCGGCACGCCCCAGGGGGTACAGGGATGACGGCCGCCCGAGGTCTTGCCTTCGCCGCCGCCCATGGGGTGGTCGACGGGGTTCATGGCCACACCGCGCACCTTGGGGCTGCTTGCCCAGCCAGCGGGTGCGGCCCGCTTTGCCGATGCTGATGCCTTCGTGCGTCACGTTGCCCACCTGGCCGATGGTGGCCTTGCACTCGATGAAAACCTTCCGGACCTCGCCGGAGGGAAGCCTCACCTGGGCGTAGTCGCCTTCCTTGGCCATGAGCTGCGCGTAGGTGCCGGCGGAGCGGACCATCTGGGCGCCCTTGCCGGGGCGCAGCTCGATGTTGTGGATGAGCGAGCCCAGGGGGACGTTGCGCAGCGACATCGCGTTGCCGGGCTTGATGTCGGCCGAGGCGCTCGTGATGATCGGGTCGCCCACCTTCAGGTCCACGGGGGCCACGATGTAGCGCTTCTCGCCGTCGGCGTAGCTCACGAGCGCAATGCGCGCCGAGCGGTTCGGGTCGTACTCGATGGTCTTCACCTTGGCGGGGATGTCCGTCTTCTCGCGGCGGAAGTCCACCACGCGGTACTTGCGCTTGTGCCCGCCCCCGCGGTGACGGCTCGTCAGACGGCCGAGGTTGTTGCGGCCGCCCGTTTTCTTGACCGGCTTCGTGAGGCCCTTCTCGGGCTCCGTGGAGGTGATCTCCTCGAAGGTCGAGTAGGTCTGGTACCTTCTCGCCGGGGTTGTCGGCTTCATGGTCTTGATCGCCATCGGTCGTTGTCCTTATCTAGACTTTGTCGAATATCTCGATCGTGCTGCCGGGGGCCACGGTGACAATGGCCTTCTTCCAGTCGCTCTTCTTTCCCAGGAGGCGCCCGTAGCGTTTCTTCTTCCCGAGGACGTTCAGGGTCCGCACGTCGACGACCTTCACCTTGAAGAGTTTCTCCACGGCCTTCTCGATCTCGATCTTGTTGGCCCGCGGGTCCACCTCGAAGAGGTACTGGTTGCCCTCGCGCATGAGGGTCGTCTTTTCGGTCACGAGCGGCCGTCGGATGATCTGATGGAGTTCCATTATGTCAGCGCCCCTTCTATCTTTTGGATCGAGGGCTCCAGAAGCACGAGGCTGTCGTACTTGAGAAGATCATACACATTGATGCCCTCGCATCGCATCATTTTCACATCGGGGAGGTTCCGGGAGGACTTCTCGAGGACCTCGCTTGCGCGGTCGATCACGACGAGGGTCTTCTTGAGCCCGAAGCGGTCGAGGATCTCCTTGAACTTCTTCGTCTTCACCTCGGCCATGGGGAAGTCCTTGATCACCAGGAGCTTCTCCTCCTTCACCTTCATGCTGAGCGCCGAGATGAGGGCGAGCCTGCGCACCTTCTTGGGCACCGTGTAGGAGTGGTCCCGGGGGGTGGGCCCGAAAACCGTGCCGCCGCCCCTCCAGAGGGGGGAACGGATCGTTCCCGCGCGGGCCCGCCCGGTGCCCTTCTGTCGCCAGGGCTTCTTGCCGCCGCCGCGGATTTCGCTGCGCTCCTTGGTGTCGTGGGTGCCCTGCCGCTTCGCCGCCATCTGCATCCGGACGACCTCATAGATGACGTCCTGGTTGACCTCGGCACCGAAGACGGCGTCGTTGAGCGACACCTCGGCCACCTTGTTCTTCTCGATGTCGTATACACTCACCACTGGCATGGTTTGTTCACTCCAGTTGTTTCTCAGCTCTTTTTGACGGCGTTCTTGATCACGACGATCCCGTTCTTGCTTCCCGGGACGGCCCCCTTCACAAGGATGACGTTCAGCTCGGGGCGCACCCCGATGATGAGGAGGTTCTGCACCGTCTTGCGCGCATCGCCCATGTGGCCCGGAAGCCGCTGTCCCTTGAACACGCGGGAGGGCGCGGCGCTTGCCCCGATGGAGCCGGGCGCCCGGTGGAACATGGAGCCGTGGCTCGCCTTGCCGCCGCGGAAGCCGTGCCGCTTCACGCCGCCGGCAAACCCCCGGCCCTTGCTCGTCCCGGTGACATCGACGAAGTCTCCCACCTCGAAGATGGACGCCGTCAGTTCCTGCCCCGGCTCGAGCTCGACCATCGCCCGGGTCTTGAACTCGCGCAGCACCCGGAAGAACCCCCGGTCGGCCTTTGCGAAGTGGCCCTGCAGGGGTTTCGTCACGTTCTTCTGCCGCTTGCGGTCGAAGCCGAGCTGGATGGCATTGTAGCCGTCCGCCTCTTCGGTCTTTTTCTGTATCACGGTGCAGGGTCCCGCCTCGATCACCGTGACGGGAACCGAGGCCCCGTCGGCGGCGAAGATCTGGGTCATCCCCAACTTTCTGCCTATCAATCCCTTTTCCATAGCATCCACTTCCGCGCTCGCTGTGCGTGAGAAGACGAAAAAGGAGATGGACCTGAGGACAACCCCGTCCATCTCCGTGTCGTCACGCGTTACAACTTGATTTCCACGTCAACACCGGCGGACAGGTCCAATTTCATCAGGGCGTCCACCGTGGCCTGCGTGGGATCAATGATGTCGATGAGCCGCTTGTGAGTCCGGATCTCGAACTGCTCCCGGGACTTCTTGTCCACGTGGGGCGAGCGGTTCACGCAGAACTTGTTGATCATCGTGGGAAGCGGGATGGGGCCCGCAACGCGGGCGCCCGTGCGTTTCGCCGTATCCACGATGTCCTCGGCGGACCGGTCCAGCAGCTTGTAGTCGTACGCCTTCAGACGGATTCGAATCTTCTGATCAGCCATGATCGCGTTATCTATCCTCGCTTACTCGATGATCTCGCTGATGACGCCGGCGCCCACGGTCTTGCCGCCCTCGCGGATGGCAAACCGGAGCTGCAGCTCCATGGCGATGGGGGTGATGAGGACCACTTCCATCTCCACGTTGTCGCCGGGCATGATCATCTCGACGCCCGCCGGAAGGGAGGTAACACCCGTCACGTCGGTGGTGCGGAAGTAGAACTGGGGCCGGTAGCCGGTGAAGAACGGCGTGTGGCGCCCGCCCTCTTCCTTCGTCAGGACGTAGACCTGGGCCTTGAACTTCGTGTGGGGCGTGATCGAGCCGGGCTTGGCCACGACCTGTCCGCGCTCCACTTCCTCGCGCTTCGTGCCGCGCAGCAGCACGCCGATGTCGTCGCCGGCGCGCCCTTCGTCGAGGGTCTTGCGGAACATCTCGACGCCCGTGCACACCGTCTTGAAGGTCGGCCGGATGCCGATGATCTCCACTTCGTCGCCCGTCCGGACGATCCCGCGGTCCACACGGCCCGTCACGACGGTGCCGCGGCCGGCGATGCTGAAGACGTCGCCGACGGGCATCAGGAAGGGCTTGTCGAGGTCGCGCTGCGGATCCGGGATGTAGCTGTCGACGGCATCCATGAGCTCGAAGACGCACTTGGCGTCGGCCGAGTTGGCGTCATCGGTCTGCAGGGCCTTGAGGGCGGAGCCGCGGATGATGGGCGTCTTGTCGCCGGGGAAGGCGTACTTCGTGAGCAGCTCCCTCAGCTCGAGCTCGACGAGGTCGAGCAGCTCGGGGTCGTCGACGAGGTCCACCTTGTTCATGAAGACGAGCATGTAGGGAACCTGCACCTGGCGGGCGAGCAGGATGTGCTCGCGGGTCTGGGGCATGGGGCCTTCGGAGGCCGCGACGACGAGGATGGCGCCGTCCATGTGGGCCGCGCCCGAGATCATGTTCTTGATGTAGTCGGAGTGCCCCGGGCAGTCGACGTGGGCGTAGTGGCGCTTGGCGGTCTCGTATTCCACGTGGGCGATATTGATGGTCACGCCGCGTTCCTTCTCCTCGGGCGCGTTGTCGATCATATCAAAGGACATAAACTGGGCCAATCCCTTGGAAGCGAGATGCTTCGTGATCGCAGCGGTCAATGTGGTCTTGCCGTGATCGACGTGTCCGATGGTGCCGACATTGACATGCGTCTTCGTCCTTTCGAATTTTTTCTTAGCCATCTCCAGTTACCTCCTTCATTCCATATGATGATCGATGTTGAGTTAGTTGGCCCTGTGCCTCAGTTCTTTCTTTTCCATGATGTCCTTGGCCTTCTCCTCCGACACGGAGTTGTAGTTCAGAAACTGCATCGTGTAGGTGGCCCGTCCCTGGGTCTTGGAGCGCAAATCCGTTGCGTAGCCGAACATCTCGGCGAGCGGCACTTCGGATTGGATCGCCTCGGAGCCCGGCCTGGACTCGATCGAGACGATCTTTCCGCGCCGCGAGGTCAGATTCCCGATCACGTCTCCCAGGTACTCCCTGGGAACGACGACCTCGACGGACATGATGGGCTCCAGCAGGACCGGGTGGGCCTTCTTGACCCCGCTCTTGAATCCCATGGAGGCGGCGATCTTGAATGCCAGCTCCGACGAATCCACATCGTGGTAGGAGCCGTCCACAACGGCCACCTTGACATCCACGACGGGGTAGCCGGCCAGCACCCCCTCCTCCATCGCCTCGATGATGCCCTTTTCGACGGCCGGGATGAACTCCCGGGGGACCGCACCGCCGATGATCTTGTTTTCGAAAAGGAGCCCCTTGCCCGACTCGTTGGGAGCGACCTCGAGCCACACATGGCCGAACTGGCCCCGGCCCCCGGACTGCCGGACGAACTTTCCTTCCGTTCGGACGGCCTTGCGGATCGTCTCCTTGTAGGCCACCTGCGGCGTGCCGATGTTGGCGCCCAGGTTGAACTCCCGCGAGAGGCGGTCCACGATGATCTCCAGGTGGAGCTCGCCCATCCCCGAGATCAGCGTCTGCCCCGTCTCCCGGTCGACCCTGACCCTGAAGGAGGGATCCTCCCTCTGGATCTTGTCCAGGGCGACCCCCATCTTTTCCTCGTCGGCCTTCGTCTTCGGCTCGATGGCGATGGCGATGACCGGCTCGGGGAAGCTCAGGGTCTCGAGCACGATCAGGTCATCGGGGCTGCAGAGCGTGTCGCCCGTCGTCGTCGACGAGAGGCCCACGGCGGCCACGATGTCACCCGTTCGGGCTTCCTTGATGTCTTCGCGCTTGTTGGCGTGCATCTTGAGGATGCGGCCGATGCGCTCTCGTTTTTTCTTCGTTGCGTTGAAAATGTAGGAACCCGCGTTGAGCACTCCGGAGTAGACCCGGAAGTAGGTCAGCTGCCCAACGTAAGGGTCCGTGACAATTTTGAAAGCGAGCGCAGCGAAAGGCTCGTCGTCGCTTGCCACCCGCAGGACCTCGGCGTCTTTTTTTCCCTTCCCCGCCACCGGCGGCAGAGTCCGCAGGAGAGGGGAGGAAATCGACGACCGCGTCCAGGAGCGGCTGGATCCCTTTGTTCTTGAAGGCGGCACCGCAGCACACCGGGACGACCTTCATGGAGAGGGTCTGCCTCCGCAGCGCGGCCAGAATCTCCTCGCGGGAGACTGCTTCGCCTTCCAGGTATTTCTTCGCGATCCCGTCATCGAAGTCGGCCAGGGACTCGATGAGGCGCTCCCGGGCTGCCCGGGCCTCCTCCCCGATCTCGGCCGGAATGGCCTGGATGGAGAACTCCGCCCCGAGGCCTTCGACTTCGAACATCATCGCCTGCATGCCGACAAGATCGACGATCCCGCGGAAGCCGTCCTCGGCGCCGATGGGGATCTGGATCGCTACGGCATTGGCGCCCAGCCTCTCCCGGATCATCTCGACGGCCTTGGCGAACTCGGCCCCCACGCGGTCCATCTTGTTGATGAAGGCGATGCGGGGCACGCGGTAGCGGTCGGCCTGCCTCCACACGGTCTCGGACTGGGGCTCGACGCCCTCGACGGCCGTGAACAGCGCCACGGCTCCGTCGAGAATGCGCAGCGAACGCTCCACCTCGATCGTGAAGTCCACGTGGCCCGGCGTGTCGATGATGTTGACGCGACAGTCGCGCCAGGAGCACGTCGTGGCAGCGGAAGTGATCGTGATTCCCCGCTCCTGCTCCTGCTCCATGAAGTCCATGACGGCGGTGCCGTCGTGGACCTCGCCCATCTTGTAGGAGATGCCCGTGTAGTAGAGGATGCGCTCGGTCACGGTCGTTTTACCCGCATCGATGTGAGCCATGATGCCGATATTACGGACATTCTGTAGTGCCGTCTCCCGTGCCACGCTGAAACACCCTGATGTTGTGAAAGAGCTGCTTTTTAGAATCTATAGTGGGCGAAGGCCTTGTTGGCCTCGGCCATCTTGTGGACGTCCTCGCGCTTCTTCACGGAGGCGCCCCGGTTCTGTGCTGCGTCCATGAGCTCGCCGGCGAGCTTTTCCCGCATCGTCTTCTCCGCCCGGGACATGGAGTTGCCGATGATCCAGCGGAAAGCCAGGGCCTGCCTGCGGCCCGGGGCCACTTCCGTGGGAACCTGGTAGGTGGCGCCGCCGACCCGGCGGGAGCGCACCTCGATGACCGGCTTGACGTTGTCGAGGGCCTTTTCGAAGACACCCAGCGGCGGCAAATCCTTCATCCGCTTCTCGATGATGTCGAAAGCCCCGTAGAGAATGCTCTCGGCGGTGCTTTTCTTGCCCTGCTTCATCAGGCTGTTGACGAACTTCGCCGCGAGCGCGCTGCCGTGCTTGGCATCGGGCGTGATCTTTCGTTTCTGTATTTCTCGTCGTCTTGGCATTCTAACGTCCCCGATCAGCTCGGCTTTTTGGCGCCGTATTTCGAGCGGCTCTGCTTGCGGTCCTGAACGCCGACGGCATCCAGGGTGCCCCGGACGATGTGGTAACGAACACCGGGGAGATCCTTCACGCGGCCCCCCCGCACGAGCACGACCGAGTGCTCCTGGAGGTTGTGGCCGATGCCGGGAATATAGGCGGTCACTTCGTAGCCGCTCGTGAGACGGACGCGGGCCACCTTGCGCAGCGCCGAATTGGGCTTCTTGGGCGTCGTCGTATAGACGCGAACACAGACGCCGCGCCGCTGCGGGCAGGATACCAGCGCAGGGGCTGTCGTTTTCTTTTGGACCTTGTGCCTGCCTTTTCGCACTAGCTGGTTGATCGTCGGCATGAAACTCCTTCTATCCCTTTCTATCCAAATTGAAGGGGGTTGCGAAAGCTTGATTTTCTATCAATTTGCCGCCTGGATGTCAAGCGTTTTCTGCTGCTCCTTCTCACTTTCCTTCTCTTCGCCCTCGACCACCATGCCGAGCCTCTTGTACAGCGGAAGCCCGGTGCCGGCCGGGATGAGACGGCCCATGATCACATTCTCTTTGATTCCGAGCAGATAGTCGATCTTGCCGGCCAGCGCCGCCTCGGTGAGGACCCGGGTCGTTTCCTGGAAGGAGGCCGCCGAGATGAAGCTTTGCGTCGAGAGCGACGCCTTCGTGATCCCCAGCAGGATGGGCTGGCCGATGGCGGGCTGGCCGCCCTTCTCCATGACCCGGTCGTTCTCCTCCTGGAAGCGGCCCTTCTCGACCTGCTCGTCGGCCAGGAAGGTCGTGTCGCCGGAGTCGGCGACGCGGACCCTCCGGAGCATCTGCCGGACGATGATCTCGATGTGCTTGTCGTTGATCTTCACGCCCTGCAGGCGGTAGACCTCCTGGACCTCGTCGACGAGGTAGCGGGCCAGTTCCTTCTCCCCCTTGATCATGAGCAGATCGTGGGGATTCGAGGCCCCGTCCATGAGGGCCTCGCCGGCGGCGATCCGGTCGCCTTCCTGCACGGTGATGTGCTTGCCCTTGTTGATGAGGTACTCCTTCTTGTCGCCCACGTCGGGGGTGACGACGACACGGCGGCGTCCCTTGACGTCGGTGCCGAAGTTAACCACGCCGTCGATCTCGGAGATCACAGCGAATTCCTTCGGTTTTCTCGCTTCGAAGAGCTCCGCCACGCGGGGCAGGCCGCCCGTGATGTCCTTCGTCTTCGTGGTCTCGCGGGGGATCTTGGCGATGATGTCACCGGCCTCGACCCGGTCGCCTTCGTTGACGCCGATGTTGACGCCCACGGACAGCAGATAGCGGGCCGTGCCGCCCGCGCTTCCCGCCTTGGCCGTCTTGCCCTCTTTGTCCTTGATGGAGATGCGGGGCCGCAGGTCGGCGTCGGTAAACTCGATGATGACCTTTCTCGAGAGGCCCGTCACCTCGTCCACCCGCTCCTGTACGGTCTTTCCTTCGATGACGTCACCGAACTTCACCGTCCCGGAGACCTCGGCGAGGATCGGGATGGAGAAGGGGTCCCACTCGGCGATGAGATCGCCGCGCTTGACCTTCGCGCTTTCCCCGACCTTGATGTGGGCCCCGTAAGGGATGGGGTACTTGCCGCGGTTGCGGCCCTCCTCGTCGAGGACGTGGATCTCGCCGTTTCGGTTCATGACGACGAGGTCCTTGCCGCGCTTGACGTAATTGATGCTGACGAATTTGAGCGTCCCGTCGTGGCGGGCCTCCAGGGTCGAGTGCTCCTCGAACTTGGCCGTGCCGCCGATGTGGAAGGTCCGCATCGTGAGCTGGGTGCCCGGCTCGCCGATGGACTGGGCCGCGATGATCCCCACGGCCTCGCCGATGTTGACGAGGTGCCCGTGGGCGAGATCTCGGCCGTAGCACTTGGCGCACACGCCGAATCGGGACTTGCAGGTGAGCCCCGAGCGGATCTGGACGCGCTCGATCCCGGCGTCATCGAGCCGCTTCGCGAGCGCCTCGTCGATCGCCTCGTTGGCCTTGACGAGCACCTCTCCCGTGAAGGGGTCCACGATGTCCTCGAGGGCCACGCGCCCCAGGACGCGCTCGCCCGCCGGTTCGATGATCTCGCCGCCCTCCACGAGGGCCTGGACGAAGATCCCGTCGAGGGTCCGGCAGTCGTCCTCGGTGATGGAGCAGTCCTGGGCCACGTCGACGAGCCGGCGGGTCAGGTAGCCGGAGTTGGCCGTCTTGAGGGCCGTATCGGCAAGACCCTTGCGGGCGCCGTGCGTCGAGATGAAGTACTGCAGCACCGTGAGGCCCTCACGGAAGTTGGCCGTGATGGGCGTCTCGATGATTTCGCCGGAGGGCTTGGCCATGAGGCCGCGCATGCCGGCCAGCTGGCGGATCTGGGCGGCGCTGCCGCGGGCGCCCGAATCGGCCATCATGTAGATGGGGTTGAAGCTCTCGAGGGTTCGCTTCTTGCCGTCGGCCAGTTCGATCTCTTCGCTGCCGATCGAGGAGAGCATCTCGGCGGCGACCTTCTCGGTGGCCTGGGCCCAGATGTCGATGACCTTGTTGTAGCGCTCGCCGTCGGTGATGAGCCCGTCCATGTACTGCTTCTGCACCTCGAGGACGTCCTTGTCGGCCTTGGCCACGATGTCCTTCTTGCCCGCCGGGATCACCATGTTGGTGATGGCGATGGAGGACCCGGAGACGGTGGCATACTTGAAGCCCATGTCCTTGAGGCGGTCGGCCAGGATGACGGTGGCCTTGTCGCCGCAGCTCCGGTAGCAGAAGTCGATGAGGTTGGCGACCTCCTTCTTGTTCATGACCTTGTTGATGACCTCGAAGGGGATCTCCTTCGGCACGATATCGTAAAGGAGTACCCGGCCCACCGTGGTCTCGGTGATGTGCCCGTTCATGCGGACCTTGACCCTGGCCTGGAGGTCCGCCTCGCCCGAGTCGAAGGCCTGGCGCAATTCCTCGGGGCCCGAGAAGATCATGTCGGTGCCGCGGCTTCCCGAGCGGGCCCGGGTCATGTAGTAGAGCCCCAGGACGATGTCCTGGGAGGGCACGATGATGGGCTTGCCGTGGGCCGGCGACAGGATGTTGTTCGTCGACATCATGAGCACGCGGGACTCCACCTGCGCCTCGATGGAGAGCGGCACATGGACCGCCATCTGGTCGCCGTCGAAATCGGCGTTGAAGGCCGCGCAGACGAGCGGGTGGAGCTGGATGGCCTTGCCCTCGATGAGCGTGGGCTCGAAGGCCTGCATGCCCAGCCGGTGCAGGGTGGGGGCGCGGTTGAGGATGATGGGGTACTCGCGCACCACATCGTCCAGGGCGTCCCAGACCTCGGGGGTCTCGCGCTCGACCATCTTCTTGGCGCTTTTCACCGTCGTCACGTAGCCCTTGTCCATGAGGCGGTTGTAGATGAAGGGCTTGAAGAGCTCGAGTGCCATCTTCTTGGGAAGACCGCACTGGTGGAGCCGCAGGTCGGGCCCCACGGTGATGACGGAGCGGCCCGAGTAGTCGACGCGCTTGCCCAGCAGGTTCTGGCGGAAGCGGCCCTGCTTTCCCTTCAGCATGTCCGAAAGCGAGCGCAGGGGGCGCTTGTTGGAGCCCGTGATGGCCCGGCCGCGCCGGCCGTTGTCGAAGAGCACGTCGACGGCCTCCTGGAGCATCCGCTTCTCGTTGCGGATGATGATCTCGGGGGCATTGAGCTCCATGAGCCGCTTGAGCCGGTTGTTGCGGTTGATGACGCGACGGTAGAGGTCGTTGAGATCCGAGGTGGCGAAGCGCCCTCCCTCCAGGGGAACGAGCGGCCTTAAGTCCGGCGGGATCACGGGGATCGTCGTGAGAACCATCCACTCGGGCCGGTTGCCCGACTTGCGCAACGCTTCGACGACGCGCAGGCGCTTGGTCAGTTTTTTCTTCTTGGTGTCGGAGGTGGCTTCCTTCAGGTCGGCCCTGAGCTCCGCATCCAGGCTGTCCAGGTCAATTTCCTTGAGGAGCGTGCGGGCCGCCTCGGCGCCGATGCCGGCCACGAAGCCGTCGGCCCCGTACTTCTCGCGGCACTCCACGAAGCGCTCCTCCGAGAGAAGCTCCTTTTTCTTGAGGGGCGTGTCCTTCGGGTCCAGGACCATCCAGGACTCGAAGTAGAGAACCTTCTCGAGCTCCTTGAGGGTGAGGTCGATGACGTTGCCGATCCGGCTGGGGAGGCTCTTCAGAAACCAGATGTGGGCCACGGGGGCCGCCAGCGTGATGTGCCCCATCCGCTCGCGGCGGACCTTCGACTGGATGACCTCGACGCCGCACTTCTCGCAGACCACCCCGCGGTGCTTCATCCTCTTGTAGCGGCCGCAGAGGCACTCGTAGTCCTTCACGGGCCCGAAGATCTTGGCGCAGAACAGGCCGTCGCGCTCGGGCTTGAAGGTCCGGTAGTTGATCGTTTCGGGCTTTTTCACCTCGCCGTGCGACCAGGAGGCGATCTTCTCCGGGGAGGCGATGGATATCTTGATGGCGTTGAATCGGATGGGATCCTTCGGCTTTTCGAAAAAGCTGAAAATATCTTCCACGATGGTACTCCTTATTTTGAGGGTCGAGGGGTTCGGGTCCAGGGTCCAGGGGAAGAGAGGGATTCTCTCCTTTCCTGTCACCTGTCACCTGTTACCTGTCACCTGTTTTTACTCTTTCTCCACCAGTTCCACGTCCAGGCAGAGGCTCTGGAGCTCCTTGACGAGCACGCTGAAGGACTCGGGCAGCCCCGGCTCGAGCGAGTGCTCTCCCTTGACGATGGTCTCGTAGATCCTCGTGCGGCCCGCCACGTCGTCGGATTTCACCGTGAGGAACTCCTGCAGGGTGTAGGCGGCGCCATAGGCCTCCATGGCCCAGACTTCCATCTCGCCCAGCCGCTGTCCGCCGAACTGGGCCTTGCCGCCCAGGGGCTGCTGGGTGACGAGCGAGTAGGGGCCGATGGAGCGGGCGTGGATCTTGTTGTCCACCAGGTGGTGGAGCTTGAGCATGTAGATCATGCCGACGGTCACCTGCTGCTCGAAGGGCTCGCCGGAGCGCCCGTCAAAGAGAATGGCCTGGCCATTGGTCGGCAGGCTCGCCTTGCCGAGCATGTCCCGGATATCCTCCTCGGTGGCCCCGTCGAAAACGGGCGTGGCGACCGAGATCCCTTTCTTGAGGCGCCGCCCGAAGTTGCGGATCTCCTCTTCCGAGGCCCCGTCGATGAACCGGCTGAACTCGTCGGAGTTGTAGATCCGCTTCATCTCTTTCTTGAGGGCGTCGTTGCCGGCGCTCTTCTCGATGAGGCCGTTGATCTTCTCGCCGATTTCCTTGGCGGCCCAGCCGAGGTGGGTTTCCAAAATCTGGCCCACGTTCATGCGGGAGGGAACGCCCAGGGGGTTCAGGATGATGTCCAGGGGGGTCCCGTCCTCGAAGAACGGCATGTCCTCCGCGGGAAGGATCCTCGAGAGCACGCCCTTGTTGCCGTGGCGGCCCGCCATCTTGTCGCCCACGGAGAGCTTGCGCTTGATGGCGATGTAGACCTTGACGAGCTTGATGACGCCCGGGGGCAGCTCGTCGCCCGCCTTCTGCTTGTCCACCTTTTCGTCAAAGTAGGCCTCGATGAGGTCCACCTTCCGGCCGAGGTTGTCGAGCATGCCCCGGATGTTCTCCTCGAGGGTCTCGTCCTCCAGGGAAATGCCCTTCCAGAGGCTGAAGGGGGTCTTTTCCAGAAGCTCGCCGGTGATCTCCTCGCCCTTCTTGAGGACCGTTTTCTTCTTCTTCGGGTCGACGAGCTTCCCGGCGGAGACCTTCCCGACGAGCAGGTCCTGGATCTTGCTCTTCACCGTCTCGGAGATGATCCGGATCTCGTCGTCGCGGTCCTGATAAATCCTGCCAACCTCGTCCTCCTCGATCTGCTGGGAGCGGCGGTCCTTCTCGGCGCCCTTGCGGGTGAAGACCTTGGCGTCGATGACGATGCCTTCCACGCCGGGCGGCACCCGAAGGGAGGTGTCGCGCACATCGCCCGCCTTCTCGCCGAAGATGGCCCGCAGGAGCTTTTCCTCGGGGGAAAGCGTCGTTTCGCCCTTGGGGGTGATCTTCCCGACGAGGATGTCGCCGGGCTTGACGTAGACGCCCATCCGGACGATTCCGCTGTCATCGAGGTTCCGGAGGGCCTCCTCGCCCACGTTGGGGATGTCGCGGGTGATCTCTTCCTTGCCGAGCTTCGTGTCGCGGGCCATCGTCTCGAATTCCTCGATGTGAACCGAGGTGTAGACGTCCTCCTTCACGATCCGCTCGCTCACCAGGATGGAGTCCTCGTAGTTGTATCCGCCCCAGGACATGAAGGCGACCATGACGTTGCGGCCCAGTGCGAGCTCGCCGTCCTGGGTCGCCGGGCCGTCGGCGATGATGTCGCCGGCCTCCACCCGGTCGCCCGCCACGACGACGGGCCGCTGGTTGAAGCAGGTGTCCTGGTTGGTGCGCTGGTATTTGGTCAGGTTGTAGATGTCGACCCCGGTGTCAAAACTCCCCCGCTCGGCCTCGTCGCACTTGACGACGATGCGCGAGGCATCGACGCTCTCGACGATGCCGGCGCGCTTGGCCGTGACGACGGCGCCGGAGTCCTTGGCCACGACCGGCTCCATGCCCGTGCCGACAAGAGGCACCTCGGGGCGCAGCAGCGGGACGGCCTGGCGCTGCATGTTGGAGCCCATGAGCGCGCGGTTCGCGTCGTCGTGCTCCAGGAAGGGGATGAGGCCGGCGGCCACGGAGACGAGCTGGTTCGGGGAGACGTCCATGAGCTCCACTTCCTCGGGGATCACGGTGACGAACTCGCCGCCCTTGCGGGCGTAGATGAGCTGTTCCGTGAAGCGGCCCTTGGCGTCCAGGTCGGCGTCGGCCTGGGCGATGATGAATTTCTCCTCCTCCATGGCCGTGAGGTACTTGATGTCGTTGAGCACGCGGGCGTTTTCCACCACCCGGTAGGGGGTCTCGATGAAGCCGAACTCGTTGACGCGCGCGTAGGTCGACAGCGACACGATGAGGCCGATGTTCGGGCCTTCCGGCGTCTCAACGGGGCAGATCCGCCCGTAGTGGCTGTTGTGGACGTCGCGGACCTCGAAGCCCGCCCGCTCGCGGGTGAGGCCCCCGGGGCCCAGGGCGGAGAGCCTTCGCTTGTGGGTGATTTCCGAGAGCGGGTTGGTCTGGTCCATGAACTGGGAGAGCTGGCTCGAGCCGAAGAACTCGTTCACCACGGCCGAGACCGGCTTTGCGTTCACCAGGTCGTGGGGCATCATGGTCTCCAGGTCCTGCAGGCTCATCTTCTCCTTGATGGCCCGCTCCATGCGGATGAGCCCGATGCGGTACTGGTTTTCGATGAGCTCGCCCACGGAACGGATGCGGCGGTTGCCCAGGTGGTCGATGTCGTCGACGCTGCAGTCTCCCTCGCCGAGCTTGAGGTTGATGAGGTACTTGACGGCCTCGAGGATGTCGGACTTGCGAAGGGTCGTCACGTCGACGGGCACGTCGAGCCGCAGCTTGTAGTTCATCTTCACGCGGCCCACGTCCGAGATGTCGTAGGTCTCGGGGTCGAAGAAGAGGCTCTTGAAGAACCGCTTTGCCGTCTCCGGGGTGGGCGGGTTCGAGGGGCGGAGCCTGCGGTAGATCTCGATGATGGCCTCGTCGCCCGATTCGATCTTGTCGATGAGCAGCGTCTCCATGACGGAGGCGTTGGTGCGGTCCTCGTCGAGGTGGATGAACTGCAGCTCCTGGATGCCCTTCTGCTTCACGAGATCGAGGCGATCCTTCGTGAGCTCCTGGTTGCAGCGCACAAGAATTTCGCCCGAGGCGGCGTCGACGACGTTGCGGGAGAGCACCCTGCCCGCGAGGTAGTCCTCGCCGACGGGGATCCGCTTGATCTTGAGCTCGTCCATCCGCTTGAGGGCGAGCTTCGTGATCTTGCGGCCCTTCTTCACGATGACCTCGCCGCCCTTGGCCTTCGTCTCGATGTCCTCGGGGGCCTTCTCGTTGGCCATGAAGGGGCCCACGTCGAGCCAGGCCTTTCCGTCCTCGAAGGTGACCTTCTCGATGGGGTAGAAATAGTTGAGGATGTCCTCCGTCGTGTTGCCCATGGCCTTTAACAGGATCGTAACGGGCATCTTGCGGCGGCGGTCGATGCGCACATAGAGGAGGTCCTTCACGTCGAACTCGAAGTCGAGCCAGGAGCCCCGGATGGGGATGATGCGTGCCGAGTAGATGAGCTTGCCGCTGGCGTGGGTCTTGCCCTTGTCGTGGTCGAAGAAGATGCCCGGCGAGCGGTGGAGCTGGCTCACGATGACCCGCTCGGTTCCGTTGACGATGAAGGTCCCGTTCTCGGTCATGAGCGGGATCTCGCCGAAGTAGATCTCCTGCTCCTTGATATCCCGGATGACCTTCTGCTCGCTCGTCCGGTCGGCGTCGAAGACGACGAGCCGCACCACGATTTTCAGGGGCGCCGCGTAGGTGAGGCCCTTGGCGATGCACTCCTTGACGTCGTAGCGGCTCTCGCCGATCTTGTAGCTCACGAATTCGAGGGAGCACTTCCCGCTGAAGTCGCTGATGGGGAAGATGCTCTTGAAGGCCCCCTGGAGCCCGAAGTTCCCGCGCTTCTCGAGAGGCGTGTCCTTCTGCAGGAACTTCTCGTAGGACTTCAACTGGATGTCGATCAGGTTCGGGACGTCGATAATCTTCTGGATCCGACCGAAATTCTTCCTGAATTCACGCATCATGATCTTTTATTCCTCAAATAGATGAACTACCCCGTTTGCGTCTCCGGGCTTCCTGCAGCCTGCCGGGCAGGCTGCACCGGGAACTGCGGGCTCTTCCGGTTGCCCCGGAAGAGCCCTCCATTCCCTGATCCTTGGAAACCCGTAACGCCGCTACGGGGAGTAATGATGGATGCCTTACGATCAAATTGCCTTACTTGATCTCGACAGTGGCGCCTACGGCCTCCAGCTTCTTCTTGATCTCGTCGGCTTCCGCCTTGGCGATGCCTTCCTTGACGGGCTTGGGCACACCTTCGACGAGGTCCTTGGCTTCCTTCAGCCCGAGGCTCGTGATGGCGCGGATTTCCTTGATGACCTGGATCTTCTCTGCGCCGAAGCTCGTGAGGATGACGTCGAACTCCGTCTTCTCCTCGGCAACCGCCGCAGGCGCTGCGCCGCCGGCCGTCGCGGCCACCATGGCCACGGGGGCCGCCGCCGAGACACCGAATTTGGCTTCCAGTTCCTTGACGAGCTCGGAGAGTTCGAGCACCGTCATCCCTTCGATAAACTTTATAACGTCTTCCTTCGTGATAGCCATGTTTCTCACCCTTCCTTACTGGATTGCTTCTTCTTTTTTCTGCCTGTAGGCCTCGAGGACCTGCACGAAACTGCGGGGCACGGCGCTCAGCACCGTGACGAACTGCGTCTGGGCGGCCACGAGCAAGCTCAGCAGCTGCGCCAGGAGCACGTCCCTGCTGGGCAGTTCGGAGAGGATGTCGAGCTGCTGCCTCGTGAGCAGCTTGCCGTCCATCCAGGCGAACTTGATGTCCAGCTCGGGATTCTTCTTGGCGTAATCGATGAGAACCTTCGTGGGAGCGACCATGTCGGCGCCGATCATGGACAGCGACAGCGGTCCCTTCAGCTGGTCCTTCAGGCCGGCGAAGTCCGTCCCCTGGGCGGCGATGCCCAGAAGGGTGTTCTTCACGACCCGGAACTCGGTTCCCGTCTTGCGCAGTTCATTCCTCAAGGCAGTAATCTTCACCACGTTCATGCCGCTGTACCCGGCAAGAACGGCGAGCTTTACGCTTTTGAGCCTCTCGTGAAGCTCGGCTACTGCCTGCTCCTTTTCCTTTCTGTCCAACCTTGAACCTCCTTTCCCACGGTCAATTGCCTTTCCCGGTCAGGGGGCCGGAAGGCCTTCGAAAGTCGGAGCGCGCTACAGGGAGAAACATGACTGCCTGAACGAGGGTTCACCCGGCGGAGAATCCGCCGCTACCTGTTCCATCCCTCTGCTTCGCCGCGGGGGCGGCTCTGCTCGGGGGATGTCGTCTCGGCAGGCCGGCCCGGGGCCGATTAAACTCCCTGTACCTGCGGTCTTCGACTTTTCGTTTGCACGTTATGACATGACGGCCGGTGCTACTTCATCAGGTTCCGGACATCCAGGGGATCGACCATGACCCCCGGACCCATGGTGGTGGATAGCGATATGCTCTTGAGATAGGTGCCTTTGCTCGATGCCGGTTTCAGCTTGACGATCATCTCCAGCAGAGCCGTCACGTTGTCCAGAAGTTTATCGAGCCCGAAGGAGACCTTGCCGACGGGGGTGTGGACGATGCCCGCCTTTTCCACGCGGAATTCCACCTTGCCCGCCTTGAGCTCCTTGACCACCTTGCCTACGTCAAAGGTCACGGTCCCGACCTTGGGGTTGGGCATGAGCCCGCGGGGACCCAGGACCTTGCCGAGCTTGCCGACGGTTCCCATCATGTCCGGGGTGGCCACAACGCGGTCGAAATCGAGCCAGCCGCCCTTGATCTTCTCGACGAGATCGTCGGAGCCCGCAAAATCGGCCCCGGCGTCCGTGGCTTCCTTTTCCTTTTCGCCCTTGGCGAAAACGAGGACCCGCACGACCTTCCCCAGACCGTGGGGGAGCGCCACGCTGCCCCGGACCATCTGGTCGGCGTGCTTGGGATCGACGCCGAGGCGGATCGCCGCATCGACGGTCTCGTCAAACTTGGCCTTGCCCGTTCCCACCATCAACTCCACGGCATCGCGCAGGGGATAGCGTTTCCCCGGCTCGATCGACTTCCTTGCCTCTGTGTATTTCTTCCCTCTGGCCATACCTGAAACCCCTGTTATTGAGTGACTTCGATGCCCATCGACCTGGCCGTTCCCTCCACGGTCCGGATGGCCGCATCGATGTCCACGCAGTTAAGATCCTTGAACTTCAGTTCCGCGATTTCCCTGACCTGCTTGGCCGATACCTTGCCCACGGACTCCCGCTTCGGATCGGCGGCGCCCTTGGCGATCTTGGCCGAGAGCTTCAGCAGCACCGAGACGGGGGGCGTCTTCGTCACGAAGGTGAAGGAGCGGTCGGCGTAGACGGTGATCACCACGGGGATGATCATGCCTTCCTGCTTGCCCGTCATGGCGTTGTAAGCCTTGCAGAACTCCATGATGTTCACGCCGTGCTGGCCGAGGGCCGGGCCGATCGGGGGGGAAGGCGTGGCCTTGCCCGCCTGGATCTGCAGCTTGATATTTGCGATGACTTTCTTTGCCATACAATCACCCTGTGATGGTTTCGTTTATTACTTGAAGCAGCGTATCAGACCGCCATGACCTGGATGAAGTCGAGCTCCACCGGCGTCGAGCGGCCGAAGATGCTGACAATGACCCGCAGCTTTCCCTTTTCGGGCTTTACCTCGTCGACGATCCCGTCGAAGTTGGTGAACGGGCCGTCGATGATCTTCACGTGATCCCCCACGTCGAAGGAGAACTTCGGCTTGGGCTTCAGCGTCCCCTCCTCGATGCGGGTCCGCAGGACTTCCACGTCCTGGTCGGGAATGGGGGTGGGCTTGTCCTTCGTGCCGATGAAACCCGTCACCTTGGGGGTGTTCTTGACGATGTGCCAGGTGTCGTCGTTGAGTTCCATCTTCACGAGCACGTAACCGGGAAAGAACTTGCGCTTCGAGGTTTTCTTTTCGCCGCTCACCAGCTCGACGATGTCTTCCTCGGGCACGAGGACATCGGAAAAAAAGGCCTGCATCCCCGCCGACTCGATCCGTTCCAGGAGGGACACCTTGACCTTGTTCTCAAAGCCCGAATAGGTATGGACGACGTACCAGCGGAATGCCATGGCTTTCCTATCCCAGAACCAGCCGGATGATCTTGGCGAGGCCAAAATCGATGAGACCCAAGACGAGCGACACGATCACCGTGAGGACGACGACGACCGAAGTCGATGCAATCGCCTGCTTGGGCGTGGGCCACGTCACCTTCTTCAGCTCCGTCCTGGATTCCTTCAGGAACTGCTGGATGACAAACCAGATTTGCTTTACCTTGTCCAACGCGTATGCCCTGTCTATGGCAGGAAATGGCAGGCCAGGAGGGACTCGAACCCCCAACATCCGGATTTGGAGTCCGGCGCTCTAGCCATTAGAGCTACTGGCCTGTGCCCCTTTTCCTTGCTGCCGTTATTTTGTTTCCTTGTGCGGCGTGTGGGTCTTGCAGAACTTGCAGAACTTCTTCATCTCGAGGCGGTCCTGCATGGTTCGCTTGTTCTTCGTCGTCGTGTAGTTGCGGTGCTTGCATTCCGTGCAGGCCAGCGTAATGTTATTTCTCATTTCTGTTCCACCCTGACTGAAATGGAGCCCACGACCAGGATTGAACTGGTGACCTCATCCTTACCAAGGATGTGCTCTACCGACTGAGCTACGTGGGCTGAAATCCGTTCTACCGCCACCCGTTGGGGCCGACCCTGCGTCCGTCCCGGGGCATTCTCTCGCAAAATATGGAGCGGGAAACGGGATTCGAACCCGCGACCCTCAGCTTGGAAGGCTGACGCTCTAGCCACTGAGCTACTCCCGCTCGTTTTTCTCGGGCTTCACTCATCGGCATCCTGCAGGCGCCCGGTGAGTGAAAGATATGGTGGAGGGGGGAGGGTTCGAACCTCCGTAGGCTGCGCCGGCAGATTTACAGTCTGCTCCCTTTGGCCACTCGGGAACCCCTCCTGATCTCAATGATCAATACGGGCAACCTGGAGCTGGCGATGGGACTCGAACCCGCAACCGGCTGATTACAAATCAGCTGCTCTACCTGTTGAGCTACGCCAGCCATTTCATACAATCTTTCAAAGAAATCCGACCCTTATAACGCACGAAGGCGCACGCCGGGCGTAGAAGCAATGAAGGTTAGTGTCAAAAGGGATTTTTGTCAAGGGTTTTTTTACAATAAACTTAAGGCTAAAGGCCAAGGGCTAAAGGTAAAAAACAGCCAACTCCATCCCTTTCACCCTTCGCCCTTGTCCCTGCGCCCTTTGCCTATTCTTCACCGAACACATCGGCCGAAAAGAGAGAGATTTCCGTTTCCGGGTCGCGCCAGGCGTCGGGGGCAAGCCCGGCCTTGCGGCAGGTCTCCTTCAGGAACGTGTCCCGGTCCCAGCCGTATTCCGTCGCCACCTGGGGAAGGAGCAGGCCCGCGCGGCTGCCCTTGCGGATGTAGAGCCCGTGGGTGCCGACCTCGATCTCTCCCACGTCCGCGACCTTGCGCAACGGGGTGAGGACGGAGATTTCCAGCTTCATCATCCTTGAGCTCCTCTCTCCGCACCGGCTCAAACCGGGGGTCCTGAAACGCCGCGGCCACGGCCATTTCCTCTACGGTCCGCGCCAGGGGCTTCTTCGCCTCGATGAAGCCGATGCAGCCTCGCAGATGGCCCCGCTTTTTCAGGGAGACAAAGGCACCCCGCTTCTCGTCCAGGGTGCCCTGCCCTTTCGCGGCCGGCGGTTTCTTCCCCGCCAGCTCGGCCTGGATGGACGCGCGTGCGATCCGGAGAAGCGCCTGCTTCTCGTCGTCGGCAAGCCCCACGCCGATGCCGGACTTCTTTTCTGCCATCGCTTTTTCCCCCGGATTATCCTTGAAAAAGGCCGCCGAGAGGTATCCCACCACCTGGCGCCGGTCCCCCGTCACGTCCCCGGAGTTCGCGTACTGGAGCACCTTCACGCCGCGGGCGCCGGACTTTTCGGCATAGAGCATGGCCGTCACCACGGGACCCCCTCCGCAGGCCTCGCAGGTCCCGTCCTCGAGCTCGCGCGAAAGCCCCCGGTAATCCCGTTTCTCACGAGGTCGACGACCGCCTGGTCGAGGCGCTTCGCCTGCTCGTAGGTGTGGAAGTGCGAGAGGTCGGAGCTTCCCACGACGAGCACGTTCTTTCCCTTTTGCCGCCTGGAAGATGGCCTCGGCAACGGCCTCGCAGGTCCGCAAGTCCTGGGTCCCCATCACGACGGGGACAAAGGCAAACGTCCCGAGCACCACCTGCAGAAAGGGCAGCTGGATCTCGACGGAGTGTTCCGCCGCGTGGGGCTTTCGGTCGGAATTCAGGACGGGGTCCGCCCCGAGGATCGCACCGGCCAGCTCGCTGTCGATGGGGACGACGCCAAGCGGCGTTTCATATCCCCCCGAGGGCCAGACCGAGGCGCCGCGAAAAAGGACGCGGTGGCTCGGCCCGATGACGACCACGGCGTCATAGCGCCGGCCTTCAACGAGCCGGTAGCCGTGAGCGGCGATCTGCCCCGAGTACACATAGCCGGCATGGGGGCTGACGAGGCCCACGACAGGCCCCCCGACGGCCTGCTCGGGAACCTTCTCGAGATACCTGCGGATATCGCCTGTGAGGGTTGACGGATCCCCGGGGTACCACGTGCCCGCAATGACGGATTTCCGGATCTCCTTGTCCATGAACCATTCCTTTGCGGTCAGGCCGGTTAACGGTCTTGCGGATTTATCGGGTTGGTTTGCTGGAACTATAATGGTCAGGGCCGGGGGCGCCCGGCGGGACATGTGCGATCTTCCAAGCCTGCATTTATAGATAATCTTTATAGAAACAACCGACGTCCTGTCAAGGGGGAAAAGGGGGCCCGCTGCCGGGCGGACGGGCCCGGGGCAAAAAAAGATTGACTCAGGAACCGGGGCTGTTTAAAAGTATACGGTTTTAAAATGTTTCGATCGCAGGCCGCTCCTGCCACCGCGGGGGAGCCGGCGAGGCAGACAAGCCGAAATCCCGTCTTCCTGCAGCCCCACGGCCCGGGAAGCTCCAATATCGAACAGGAGGTAGACACATGGGTGTCAAGTGCGCAGTGAATGGTTTCGGCCGCGTCGGAAGATATCTCGTCAGGGCCGCCCTCGGGTACGATGACATCGAGATCGTTGCCGTCAATTCGAGGGCAAAATCCTCCATCCTCGCCCACCTTCTCAAGTATGACTCCGTCCACGGGAAATTCCCGGGCGAAGTCTCCTGCACCGACAAGGCCCTTGTCGTCAACGGCAGGGAGATCCGGATCACCAACATCACGGACAATTGCGCGCTGCTGCCCTGGAAGGAACTCGGCATCGACATCGTACTGGAGTCGACGGGCGAATTCAGGAAAAAGGCGGAAGTGGCCCCGCACCTTGCGGCCGGCGCGAAGAAGGTCATCATCGCCGCCCCCGGAAAGGGCATCGACGGCACCTTTGTCATGGGGGTCAACGAGGAGACCTACGATGCGGCAAAACACCACGTCGTCTCCAACGCCTCGTGCACGACGAACTGCCTGGCCCCCGTAGTCAAGGTGCTTCACGACGCCTTCGGCATCAAGCGGGGCTTCATGACGACCTGCCACGCCTACACGATGGACCAGAGGCTTCTCGACGGGTCCCACAAGGACCTGCGGCGCGCCAGGGCTGCCGGCATGTCCATCGTCCCCACGACGACGGGGGCCGCAAAGACCGTCGGCGAGGTCATCCCCGCCCTGAAGGGAAAGATGGACGGCGTCGCCCTGAGGGTCCCCACGCCCAATGTCAGCTGCGTCGATTTCGTCGCCGAAGTGGGCCGCAACGTCACCGTCGGCGAAATCAACGACGCCGTCAAGGCCGCCGCGGCAGGCCCGATGAAAGGCATCCTCCAGTACTGCGAGGAGGAGCTCGTCTCGGTGGACTTCGTGAGCAGCCCCTACTCGGCCATCTTCGATGCGCCGCTCACCAACGTCCTCGACGGCAACCTGGTGAAGGTCTTCGCCTGGTACGACAACGAAAGCGGCTTCGCCTACCGGATGCTCGACCTGGCGAGGTACATGGCGAAACGATTCTAGGCCTGACGGCCTGATGAATCGTGGGTCTATCAGGTATTCGGGCCTATCGGGTATTCAGGATTCGAATTTGCGAGAGGGTAGGATTGTGCGAAAGGCTCTCATCATCGGCAACTGGAAGATGCACAAGACCGTGGTCGAGGCCGTCGGGTTTGCCCGGGAGCTTGCCGGGGGCTTGACAGCCAGGGCCGACCGCGACGTGGCCATCGCCCCTCCCTTCACGGCCCTGCATGCCCTGTCAGCGGTCCTGAAGGATACGGCCATCGCCCTGTGCGCCCAGGACGTGCACTGGGAGCAGGAGGGGGCCTTCACCGGCGAGGTGTCGGCGCCGATGCTCCTCGAGGCAGGATGCCGCTACGTGCTCATCGGGCACTCGGAGCGCCGCAGATGGTCCGGGGAGTCCAACGAGGACGTGAACCGCAAGGCGAAGGCGGCGCTCAGGGCCGGCCTTGCCCCCGTTGTCTGCGTGGGGGAGACCCTGGACGAGCGGGAGGCGGAGCAGACCTTCAGCGTCATCCGGCGCCAGCTAAAAGAGGGATTGAATAATATCCTGGCCGATGATATAAGGCGGGCCATTGTCGCCTACGAGCCCGTGTGGGCCATCGGGACGGGAAAGACGGCCACGCCCGGGCAGGCGGAAGAGGTCCACGACTTCATCCGTCAGTTTCTCGAGCGGATGCACGGGACGGAGATCGCGGCCGGGATCTGCATCCTCTACGGGGGCAGCGTCAATCCCGACAACGCGGGATCGCTCATGGCGCAGAAGGACATCGACGGGTTGCTGGTGGGGGGCGCGAGCCTCGATGCCGGGTCCTTCCGAAAGATCATCGACTATTGAAATGAAGGGGTTTGAACGTTGCATATCTTTATCAGCATTATCCACGTCATGGTTTGCATTTTCCTGATCATCATCGTGCTGCTCCAGCGGGGCAAAGGGGCCAGCATGGGGGCGGCCTTCGGCGGTTCGAGCCAGACGCTCTTCGGCAGCTCCGGTCCCGGCACCCTGCTCGGGAAGATGACGACAGCCGTTGCCGTCGTGTTCATGCTCACGTCCCTGTGGCTCGCGTACTTTGCCGTCCACAAGGGAAGCTCCATCATGCAGGGGGCGGCCCCGGCACCCATTGAGCAGACTGTGCCGGCACCGGTTGCGCCTCCGGCTCCGGCGCCGGAGAAGAAATAGCGTTCCGGTATTGACAAAGACGCCCGAACAGGCTAATAAATTTACACACAAATGCCGAAGTGGTGGAATTTGGTAGACACGCTATCTTGAGGGGGTAGTGGGGAAGCCCGTCCGGGTTCAAGTCCCGGCTTCGGCACCAGAAACAAGGCGGCATGGACCATCCGGTCCATGCCGTTTTTTTATGAAAAAAGAGCGGGGCTTTATCGGCCCCGCTCTTTTCGTTTCGCCTGTCGTGGCTCTTTTGCGCGCACCTCAGGGCTTCATCGTGCCCGTCTCGTTGAAGCGCACGTGCCAGCTGAACGCCTCGTCGAGCAGCATGGGGGTGTGGCCGCCCACCTTCTTCTTGGCGCGGTTGAAGTAGTCCCACAGCATGGGCCGGTACTCGGGGGCCGCGCAGTTTTCGATGATGAGGGGCACCTTCTCCTTCGGGTCGAGGCCGCGCAGGTCCGCTACCCCCTGGTCCGTGACGATCATGTGGACCTCGTGCTCCGTGTGGTCCGTGTGGGTCACGTGGGGCACGACACGGGAGATGGCGCCCTTCTTGGCCGCCGCCGGCGTCAGGAAGACGACGAGGCCCGAGTTGCGGGAGAAGTCGCCGGAGCCGCCGATGCCGTTGACCATCGTCGTGCCGAAGGTGTGGGTGGAGTTGACGTTGCCGTAGATGTCCACCTCGAGGGCCGTGTTCATGGCGATGAGCCCCATCCGCCGGGCGATCTCCGCGTTGTTGCTGATCTCCTGGGGCCGCAGGATGATCTTGTCGCGATACTTCATGATGTTCTTGTAGAAGCGCTGCAGGCCCTCGGGAGAGGGGGAGAGCGATGTGCCGGAGACGGCGATGAGCTTGCCCGCGTCGATGAGGTCGAACATGGCGTCCTGGATGACCTCCGACCAGACCTTCAGGTTCTTGTAGTCGCTCTCGACGAGTCCCGCCATGACGGCGTTGGCCACGTTGCCCACGCCGGACTGCAGCGGCGGGAGCACCTCGCCGTACGTGCTTCTCGAGGAACTTGATGAGGTGCCGGGCCATGGCCTTGGACTGCTCGTCGATGGGGGCCAGGGGCCTCGTCTTGTCGCCGATGTCGCAGGGAACGATGGCCACGATCTTCCTCGGGTCGCAGGGCATGTAGATCGTGCCGATGCGCTGGTTGACGTCCGTGATCGGCAGCGGGTGCCGCGCCGGCGGGTCGGCGGGGATGAAGATGTCGCTCATCCCGACGAGCTCCATGGGCTGGCTCGTGTTGACCTCGATGATGACCTTCTCGGCCTGCTGCAGGAAGGTGGGCGAGTTGCCGACCGATGTGGAGGGGACGATCCCGCCGTTTTCCAGGATGCAGACGGCCTCGACGATGGCCACGTCCATCTTGCCCAGGAAGCCGTAGCGGAGCTGCTGCGCCATCTGGCTCAGGTGGATGTCGAAGAACATCGTGTCGCCTGCGTTGATCCGCTTGTTGATGGACTTCCCCGTCTGGTAGGGGAAGCGTTTGGCGATGGCGTTCACCTCGGCCCAGGCCTCGTCGAGCTCCACGCCGACGGAAGCGCCCGTGAGCAGGGAGAAGCGCATCTTCTCGCCCTTCTTGATCCTCTCGGCCACGGCCAGCGGCACGGCCTTCGGGTACCCGCAGGGGGTGAACCCGCTCGTGCCGATGATCATGCCGTCCTTGATGTGCTTGGCGGCCTCCTCGGCCGTCGTGATCTTGGACAACAGTTCCTTGTTGAATACACGGCTCTCGATTCCCATCTTGGTATTGCCTCCTCGTCTTGGATTGAAACCGCAACTCCCCACGTCAACGGTTGCACATCCTCCGACAGGTAATGAAATAATAAGATAAGCGGGGCCCCGCGGGGCCCCGCCCTTTACGCTAGTAGCTGTTGTTGATGATGCCTTCCTTCTTGAGCTGCGCGATCGTCTCGTCGCTGTAGCCCAGGAGCGCCTTCAGGACCTCGTCGGTGTGCTGCCCCAGAAGCGGCGCCGGCGCGTAGACCTCGCCGGGGGTCTCGGACATCCGGATGGGCGAGTTGGAGATCCGCATCTTCCCCACGCGGGGCTGGTCGATCTCGACGAGCATCTTGCGGTAGGCGATGTGCGGGTCCTCGCAGATCTCTTTGAGGTTGTTGATCGGCGAATAGGGAAGCCCCTCCTTCTCGAAGATCACCTCCCACTCCTCCGTCGTCTTCGTGGCCATGATCGGGTCGAGGATCTCGTTGAGGGCCTTGCGGTTCTTGGTCCGGGCCGGGTTGGTCTTGAAGCGCTCGTCTTCGAGAAGCTCGGGCTTGCCGATCACCTTCGCGTACCGGACAAACAGGGCATCCGTCCCGATCGCCGCGATGATGTGGGAGCCGTCCTTCGTCTTGTAGCCCTGGAAGGGGGTGATGGAGGGGTGGATCCCGCCCAGGGGGCCCGGGATCTCTCCCTTCAGCGTGAAGCGGACGACGGCGTTCTCCAGGGTGGAAAAGAGGCTGTCGATCATGGAGATGTCCACGTGCTGGCCCCTGCCGGTCTTCTCCCGGTAACGGATGGCCGCCAGGATGCCGATGGTGGCCTGCATCCCCGAGATGATATCCCCCACGGAGGAGCCCACCCGGCAGGGGGGGCCGCCCTCGGGCCCCGTGATGCTCATGAGCCCGCTGTAGGCCTGGGCCACCATGTCGTAGGAGGGCCGCTCGGCATACTCCGGGAGCGAGTCGTGGCCGAAGCCGCAGATGGAGCAGTAGATGATCTTCGGGATTGATCTTCTTGAGATCCTCCCAGTGAAGGCCCATCTTCTTCATCGTCGTGGGCCGGAAGTTCTCGATGACCACGTCGGACTTCTTGATCATCTCGATGAGGATGTCCTTGGCCTTCTGGTGCTTGAGGTTCAGGACGATCCCCTTCTTGTTGCGGTTCAGGCTGATGAAGTAGCCGCTGAGATTCTTGTCCACCTCACCGGCGAAGGGCCCGAACTCCCGGGCGTCGTCGCCGTGGGGCGGCTCGATGTGGATGACCTCGGCCCCGAGGTCGGCGAGGATCATCGTTGTCGTGGGGGCCGCCAGCACGTGGCTCAGGTCGATGACGCGGATTCCTTCCAGCGATCTTGGCATGTTATCTCTCCCTCCTGATTTTTCCTTGTTATCTTTTCTCTTGTTCCTGATCGTGATTCTGCCGGGGCGGGTGCGATGATGCCCTCTTTCATGAGGACCCGGGCCATCTCGCGGGATTTCCTGACGATCGCCGCCGCTTTATAGACCCTGTCGGCCATCGGCGTGAGCGTCAAGGGGCACCCCCCCTTTTGTTTTGCACCGGTCTACACAATTTTCCCCCTGCATTTCAAGAGAATATTTGAGTCCTAACGATCGCGCCGTGCGCCCGAAGAGCCTCCGGAAGACCGCGGCGCTCCCCGCTGAACATTGCAGCATAAGGGTTTGCGGCCCCTGTCAGACAAAGCCCGACAAGCGCTCCTCGGCGAGTCCTACATCAGAATCAGACGGCTCCCGATAGTTTTCACCCTGCCCCGATGCTAGATACGCGGCGAAACAATTCCCCACGTTGGTTGCACCTGTTTTGCCGACAGGTCGCGTAATCACAAACAGAGTCGGTCATGCTGATTTGTCCTCGATGCGACGGAAAAAATTTCTGGCGGCTGGCCACGGGACAGCGCCGGTGCGGTCAGTGCGGTCTGACGCGAAAGTTCGACAAGACCTACTGGAACTCCACCAAGATGTCCCCCTACTGGAAGGGCCGTCTCCTCGAGTATTTCTGCCTGGGGGTGCCGGCCTACCGGCTCCGGTTCCAGGTTCCGCTGGATCTCAAGACGGTCCAGCGATGGTTCCGGATCCTGAGGATCGCCATCTACCGGCACGAGATGAAAGAGATGAAGGCCCTTTTCGCCAAGGCGGGCGCCGGGTCGGCGCTTGCCGGGGGCAGGGTCGAGACTCCGGCAGGACTTCTCGGTGTCGGCCGGCCGAATGGCCCTGGGGATCTACAAGGGAAACGGGCGGGTCTTCACGCTGCCGGTGCAGTGTGCCTGCAGGCGACGAGACCGCGAAAAAAATCGCCGGGGCCGGGCAGCTCCACTTCTGTGACGAAACCCTGGCCTGCACGCTGCTGAACATCCACGGAAACAGTGTCGTCGTCAACGGAGAGAAAGGGACCCGGCGAGGTCACGAGATCCCCGAGGACATCGAAGGCTTCTGGGCCTTCACCCGGCAGTGGCTCAAGCACTACCGCGGCGTGCCCAGGATGTACTTCCCGCTCTATCTCAAGGAGATCGAGTGGCGGTTCAACCACCGCAGCGAGAACCTCGTCAAGCTCATCCGCAACCTCCTGGACCAGAGGGTCACCGCAGAATCGGAACTTTTGCGGCCCTGAAGGCCGGGCAACACCGATGGAGGACAGGCATGGCCATGTAATTCAAACCACTCGCATCGAGGCCGCATCAACACAACCGGCATCCACTCAGCAATCACAACCGTTTCACCCATAGGTTAAGCAAGGAGGAAGACAATGGCTGAACACCCCCAGATGAAGAAATGGAAGGAACAGGCGGCAAAGGAGCTGAAGGGAAAGCCTGTGGAGGCTCTCAACTGGGAGACGCCCCGAAGGGATCACCGTCAAGCCCCTCTACACGGCGGAAGACCTGGAGGGTCTGGATTTCGTCAACACCCTCTCCGGCATGGCCCCCTACGTCAGGGGCCCCGTGGCCACCATGTACGCCAACCAGCCCTGGACGATCCGCCAGTACGCCGGGTTCGCCACGGCCACGGAATCGAACGCGTTTTACAGAAGAAACCTCGCCGCCGGCAGACGGGCCTCTCGGTCGCCTTCGACCTGGCCACGCACCGCGGCTACGACTCCGACCATCCCCGGGTGACCGGTGACGTCGGCAAGGCCGGCGTGGCCATCGACTCCGTCGAGGACATGAAGGTCCTCTTCGACGGCATCCCCCTGGACAAGGTGACCGTCTCCATGACGATGAACGGCGCCGTGCTCCCCATCCTCGCGGGCTACATCGTGGCCGCCGAGGAACAGGGCGTAAAGCAGGAACAGCTCGCGGGCACGATCCAGAACGACATCCTGAAGGAGTTCCTCACCCGCAACACCTACATCTACCCGCCCCTGCCCTCGATGCGGATCGTCTCGGACATCATCGCCTACTGCTCCAAGAACATGCCGCGCTACAACACGATCTCCATCAGCGGCTACCACATCATGGAAGCGGGCGCCAACTCGGTGCTCCAGACGGCCTTCACGCTGGCCGACGGCAAGCAGTACATCCGGGCGGCCATCGACGGCGGCCTCTCGATCGACGATTTCGCCCCCCGGCTCTCCTTCTTCTTCGGCATCGGCATGAACTTCTTCATGGAGATCGCCATGCTGAGGGCGGCCCGCTACCTCTGGAACAAGACGGTCAGCGAGTTCAACCCGAAAAACCCCCGCTCCACCATCCTGCGGACCCACTGCCAGACCTCCGGCTGGAGCCTCACGGAGCAGGACCCCTACAACAACGTGATCCGCACGACCCTCGAGGCGCTCGCGGCGGCCCTGGGCGGCACCCAGTCGCTGCACACGAACGCCCTGGACGAGGCCACCAACCTCCCGACGGACTTCTCGGCCAGGATTGCCCGCAACACCCAGATCATCATCCAGGAAGAGTCCCAGGTCTGCCACGTGGTGGACCCCCTGGGAGGCTCCTACTTCATCGAGGCCCTCACGGGCGCCATCATCCGCGAGGCCGGCAAGATCATGGACGAGATCGAGGCCCTCGGCGGCATGGCCAAGGCCATCGAGACGGGAATGCCGAAGCTGCGCATCGAGGAGTCGGCGGCGCGCCGCCAGGCCCGGATCGACCAGGGCAAGGACGTCATCGTCGGCGTGAACAAGTACCGGGTGAAGGATGAGGCGCCGGGGGAAGTCCTGGAAATCCCCAGCACGGTGCGCGACGAGCAGATCGCCCGGCTGAAGGACATCAAGGGCAAGCGCGACAGCGCCGCCGTGAAGAAGGCCCTCGAGAACATCACGAAGGTGGCCGAAAAGGGCGGAAACCTCCTGGAGGCCACCATCGCGGCCATGCGGCTGCGCGCCACGGTCGGCGAGGTCAGCGACGCCATGGAAAAGATCTTCGGCCGCTACGTGGCGACGTCCCGGATGATCTCCGGCGTCTACTCCTCCGAGTACGGAGACAGCGACGTGATCAAGGGCCTGCAGAAGAGGACCGCGAACTTCCTGAAGGAGACAGGCCGCCGCCCGAGGATGCTCGTGACGAAGATGGGTCAGGACGGCCACGACCGCGGCTTCAAGGTCGTCGCCACGGCCTTCGCCGACCTCGGCTTCGACATCGACATCAGCCCCATGTTCCAGACACCCGACGAGGCGGCCAAGATGGCCCTCGAAAACGACGTCCACATCGTGGGCGCCTCGAGCCTCACGGCCGGCCACAAGACGCTCGTCCCCGAGCTGATCAAGAAGCTCAGGGCATCGGGCGCAGGGGAGATCCTGGTCATCGCGGGCGGCGTCATCCCCCCGACGGACTACGACTTCCTCTACAAGGCCGGCGTCGTCGGGATCTTCGGGCCGGGGACCTCGATTCCCGACTCGGCGGACAAGGTGCTCACCCTGCTGGAGCAGAAGTACCTGAAGAAGTAGCAGCGACAAACCATTGCCGGGGGGCTCCCCCCGGCAATGCTGCAGTGAACGATCTGACCGGATCCGGGACAGGGTGATGACTCAGAAGGAACTCGACTACTACGTCCAGGGCGTGACCGGCCAGAACCGGCTGGTCATGGCGAAAACGATCACGCTGATCGAGAGCACCCTGCCGGCCCACCAGGAAACGGCCCGGGCCGTCATGGACGCGCTGCTGCCTCACACCGGCAAGGCCGTGCGCCTGGGGATCACGGGAGTGCCCGGCGCAGGCAAGAGCACCTTCATCGAGAGCTTCGGCATGATGCTCACGCAGAAGGGGCTCCGGGTGGCCGTGCTGGCCGTCGATCCGAGCAGCCCCCGGACGGGCGGGAGCATCCTGGCCGACAAGACCCGGATGGAGAAGCTCTCCGTCAGCGAGACAGGCATTCATCCGGCCCTCGCCCTTCCAGCGGAACCCTCGGCGGGGTGGCCCGCAAGACCCGGGAGACCATGATGATCTGCGAAGCCGCGGGCTACGACGTCATCATGGTGGAGACGGTGGGCGTGGGACAGTCGGAAGTCGCCGTGGCCTCCATGGTGGACTTCTTCCTGGTGCTCATGATCGCCGGGGCCGGCGACGAGCTCCAGGGGATCAAGAAGGGCGTCCTGGAGCTGGCCGACGCCATCACGGTCAACAAGGCAGACGGCGACAACATCGATCGGGCAAAGATGGCCCGGCAGCAATACTAGACGGCCATGCACCTGCTGTCGCCGCCCTCGCCCGACTGGAGCACGCCGGTCACTGATGTGCAGTTCCCTGACCGGAACCGGTCTTGCGGAGATCTGGGACATGGTCCTGAAACATCGGAAAATCATGGAGGAAAAGGGAGAACTGGAGAGGAAGCGGCACGAGCAGTCCCGCCTGTGGATGTGGGCCCTGGTCAAGGAAGGCATGGAAGAGTGGTTTTACAAGAATGCCCAGGTCGTCAACCTCCTGCCTCTCATCGAGAAGGAAGTGGTAAGCGGAAAGATCACGGCCACATCGGGGGCGGCCCGGATCCTCTCTTTCCTCCAGAATTACAGCTTAACCATTACGTGAAGGAACCAGACGAGTCAGGAGGTCTATCAACATGAAGATTACGCGTGTAGATCACATCGGAATCGCAGTGAAGAGCATCGCCGAATCCCTGAAGGTCTATGAGGCGATGGGACTCAAATCCGTGGGTGTCGAAGAAGTGGCCGAGCAGAAAGTGCGCGTCGCCTTTCTTCCCCTCGGCGAGGCCGAGATCGAGCTGCTCGAGTCCACTTCGCCCGACGGTCCCGTGGCCAAGTACATCGAGAAGAACGGCGAGGGCATCCAGCACCTGGCGCTGCGCGTGGACAACCTCGAGGCGGCCCTGGCGGAACTCAAGGCCCAGGGGGTGCGCCTCATCGACGAGAAGCCCCGCTATGGCGCGGGCGGCGCGAAGATCGCCTTCGTGCATCCCCGCTCCACCGGCGGCGTGCTGCTCGAGCTGAGCGAGAGGGACTGAGCCCCGCAAGAACCGAACCCCGAATAAGAAAGAGGAGACAAGCCGTGACGAATAAAGAAAAAATCGAACTCATGAGGGCCCGCGAGAAGAAGATCGAGCTCGGCGGCGGTCAGAAGGCCCTCGAGAAGGTGAAGGCCACGGGGAGACTGACGGCCCGCGAGAGGCTCGGGCGTCTTTTCGATGAAGGCACCTTCGTGGAACTGGACAAGTTTGTCGAGCATCGCTGCGTAAACTTCGGCATGGACCAGACGGAAGTCCCCGGCGAGGGCGTCGTGACGGGTTACGGCATGGTGAACGGCCGGACGGTCTTTGCCTTCGCGCAGGACTTCAGCACCATGGGCGGATCGCTTGGCGAGATGCACGCCGCCAAGATCGTCAAGTGCCAGGAGCGCGCCATGTCGGCGGGCGCCCCCATCGTGGGCCTCAACGACTCGGGCGGCGCGAGGATCCAGGAGGCCGTCGACTCGCTCGCCGGCTACGGGCGGATCTTCTACAAGAACACCATGGCCTCGGGCATCATTCCCCAGATCAGCGCCATCATGGGCCCCTCGGCCGGCGGCGCCGTCTACTCGCCCGCGCTCATGGACTTCATCTACATGGTGGACAAGGAATACGCCCAGATGTTCATCACGGGCCCCCAGGTCGTGAAGGCCGTCATGGGCGAGGAGGTGACCGCGATGGAACTCGGCGGCGCCATGACCCACAACACGAAAAGCGGCGTGGCCCACTTCGTGGCGGCAAGCGACGAGGACTGCATCGACCAGATCAAGAAGCTCCTGGGCTACCTCCCGCTCAACAACCGAGAGAAGGCTCCCGTTGCAACCTGCGCCGACCCGGTGGACCGGATGGAGGAAAAGCTCAACACGCTCGTCCCCGAGGCCAGCAATCGCCCCTACGACATCAAGAAGGTCATCAAGCTCGTTGTCGACAACGGCGAGATCTACGAGAGCCAGGCCCTCTACGCGATGAACATGGTCACCTGCTTTGCCCGCATGAACGGCCAGCCCGTGGGGATCATCGCCAACCAGCCCGCCGTGCTTGCGGGATGTCTCGACATCAACTCCTCCGACAAGGCCTCGCGCTTCATCCGCTTCTGCGACTGCTTCAACCTCCCCATCCTCACCTTCGTCGACGTCCCGGGCTACCTGCCGGGAACGGGGCAGGAGTACGGCGGGATCATCCGCCACGGCGCGAAGATGCTCTACGTCTACCCCGAGGCGACGGTGCCGAAGATCACGATCGTCATCCGCAAGGCCTACGGCGGCTCCTACCTCGGCATGTGCTCGGGCCAGACGGGCGCCGACGTGGTCATGGCCTGGCCCTCGGCCGAGATCGCCGTCATGGGCGCCGAAGGGGCAGCCAAGATCATCTTCCGCAAGGAGGACCCCGAGAACCTGAAAAAGAAGACGCAGGAATACATCGAGAACTTTGCAACCCCCTACCAGGCGGCGCGCCACGGCCTCATCGAGCAGGTCATCGAGCCGAAGGAGACACGGCCCATGATCATCAGGGCCCTCAAGATGCTCGAGGGCAAGAAGGAAGACCGCCCCTGGAAGAAACACGGCAACATTCCTCTCTAGAACCGATGCCGGCTACGATCCGGCACAGCCTCTAAAGAGGATGAGTTATTATTTATTCAAACGTACGAAGGAGGTTTTTATCATGGAGATGGACAATGTCACATTCGGCGTCACGATGCTGGTGGCCGGCATGGGTGGCACGCTGGTCACCCTGGGGCTTCTGAGCCTGATGATGACGGCCCTGGGCAAGCTCTTCCCGTACAAGGAAGAGGACGGGAAGGAGGGCTGAGACCATGCTGGAAGCAATCATTGCCGGATTGGGCGGACTGGTCATCGGCTTTAAACTGCTGTTTGTCAACTGGCAGAACCTGATCATGCTCTTTGTCGGCGGCGGGCTTTTGTAGCTGGGCATCAAGAAGGACTGCGAGCCCCTGCTGCTCGTTCCGATCGGGTTCGGCTGCATCCTGGTCAACATCCCCATGTCGGACGTCATGCTGAAGGACGGCTTTATCCGGACGATCTATGACGCCGGCATCGACACGGAGCTCTTTCCGCTTCTGATCTTCATCGGCATCGGGGCCATGACGGACTTCGGCCCGGTGCTGGCGCAGCCCTACACGTTTCTGCTGGGGGCGGCGGGGCAGTTCGGGATCTTCCTGACGCTGCTTCTGGCCCTTTTCCTGGGCTTTCCGAAGCTCGATGCGGTTTCGATCGGCATCATCGGGGCCTGCGACGGCCCGACGGCGATCTACGTGACCTCCAAATACGCCCCGCATCTGCTGGGGGCGGTGGCCGTGGCGGCCTACTCCTACATGGCTCTGGTTCCCGTGATCCAGCCGCCGATCATGAAGGCGCTCACGACGGAGAAGGAGAAGAAGACGGCCATGAAGTTCACGGCCAAGCCGGTCTCCAAGACGACGAAGCTGCTCTTCCCGCTGGTCATCACGATCGTGGGGGGCTGCATCGCCCCGAAGGGCTTGCCGCTTCTGGCGACGATCATGCTGGGAAACCTGATGAAGGAGTCCGGCGTGGTGGCCCGCCTCACGGGGGCGGCCGAGAACGAGATCGCCAACGTGGTGACCCTCTTCCTGGGTCTCTGCGATCGGGGCCACCATGGCGGGTCCGGCCTTCATCCGGGCCGAGACCCTGATCATCCTGGGGCTGGGCTTTCTGGCCATCTGCCTCGACACGGTCTGCGGGGTGCTGTTCGGCAAGATCCTCTACATCCTGACGGGCGGCAAGATCAACCCGCTGATCGGCGCGGCCGGCATCTCGGCCTTCCCGATGGCGGCCCGCGTGGTCGCAGAAGGTGGGCATGCAGTACAACAAGAAGAGCTACCTGCTGATGCACGCCATGGGCGCCAACGCCGGCGGGCAGATCGGCTCGGTCATCGCGGCGGCCGTCATGCTGTCCGTGCTGGCCGGCATGGGTGTCATCCGCTAAGACGGATAGCTTACAGGCTTTGAAAGGGCTGAGAGGCGTAGAAGGTCAAGGAATTCGTATAACGGTTTATGAATTCATAGAAAAAATTAAAGAGAGAAAGGAGGCGAAACCCCAATGGCAATCGACGTAATAGCCCCCATGCCCGGCACGATCAAGGAGATCATCGTGAAGGCGGGCGATGCCGTGAAGGAAGACGAGGAGCTCGTCATCCTCGAGGCGATGAAGATGGAGAACCCCATCGTGGCCCCGTCCAACGGCACGGTGAAGGAGATCAAGGTCAAGGAAGGGGACAAGGTCAACACGAGCCAGGTCCTCGTCGTTCTGGGATAGCGGGTTGAAGCCCCCTGCCCGCCTCGTGCGGGCGAGGGGTGGCCTCTGCGCACCTCGAACGCTCTCTTTCTCGATTATTTCATGATGACGAGGCGCGGACCGGCCCGAAAAAAATTCACTCAAAGCGGTAGACTTTTTTGACAAAGTGGAATAATCAAGCATAAGCTGAATACCCTATCTTAAAAAATACAATAGGGAGGGAGAAAAAATGGAATTTCTCGGTGTATCCTTGGCGGCCTGGATGTCCATCCTGGCCCTGACCATCGTCATCATCATCAGTTGCGTGAACGAAGAGCTTCACGTCGGCTTGCTCAGCATCGCCTTCGCGATCATCGTGGGGGCCGTCTTCATGGACATGAGGGCCGCACAAGGTCGTGGCGGGGTTCCCGCTTGAGCCTCTTCATGATCCTGGTGGGCGTGACCTTCATGTTCGCCATGGCCCAGGTCAACGGGACCCTGGGGAAGATCACCAGCTATTGCATCCGCCTCTGCGGCGGCAACATGATGCTGCTGCCCTTCATCATCTACTTTCTGACCATCTTCATCACCACGATCGGCCCGGGCAACATCGCCGGTGTCGCCCTGCTGGCGCCCATCACCATGGCCATCGCGGGCCAGGTGGGGATGTCGGCCTTCTGCATGACCCTCATCGTCGTCGGGGCCTCCAACTCGGCGGCCTTCTCGCCCTTTGCCCCCACGGGGATCATCTCCCACGGCCTCGTGGAGAAGATGGGCTCCCAGATCCCCGACCTCTTCGTGAAGTACTCGCTCGACGCCATCGACTGGAAGGTCTATTTCAACTCCATCATCGCCCAGGGCATCGCCGTCATCCCCGGCTTCCTGATCTTCGGGGGCTGGAAGTGGATGATGCAGCACAAGGGCAAGACGGTCGACATCAACACGATCGCCCCGAAGCCCGAGCCCTTCACCAAGCAGCAGTGGTTCACCGTGGCCTGCATCGTTACCCTGATCCTGCTGGTCGTCGTCCCGGCCCTTCCCGGCATGAAGCAGTTCTTCCCGAAGTGGATGCTCCTGATGGCCGCCAACGTCGGCACCGTCGGGTTCGTGCTGGCGGGCTTCATGATGCTCTTCAACGTGGCCGACAGCAAGGCCGCCATCAAGACGATGCCCTGGTTCGTCATCATGATGGTCTGCGGCGTGACCGTCCTCATCGAGATCATGGAGAAGTCGGGCGGCCTCAACGCCATGACGAAGGCCATCGCCGCCTTCTCGGGCCCCACGACGGTCCACTTCTGGCTGGGCCTCGTCACGGGCGTGATCTCGGCCTACTCGAGCTCCTCCGGCGTCGTCATGCCGGCCTTCCTGCCGCTCGTTCCGGGGCTTCTCAAGCAGGTCCCCGGTGCGGATGCCGTCGGCATGATCTCCTCGATCAACGTCGGCGCCCACCTCGTCGATGCCTCGCCGCTCTCCACCCTGGGCGCGCTCTGCATCGCCTGCGCCGCCGAGCACGAGGACAAGGCGAAGCTCTTCCGCGAACCTGCTGATCTGGGGGCTTTCCATGTCCATCGTCGGCGCCATCATCTGCTTCGTCTTCTTCGGTATCCTGGGCATCTAAGGTCCGGGGTTCACTGACAACACAAAAGGCCGGGAGGGTTAGCCTCCCGGCCTTTTCTTTCTGCAACCAGATCAAAAAAATCCCCCTCTTTCCCCCTTTGATAAAGGGGGAGGAAGGGGGATTTTCTTATGCCTTGTGGCTTTGCCACCCTGAGCCTGTCGAAGGCTGCTTGTTGCTTCGGCTCTCTTCAGACTTTCCGGTACTTCTTCGCCCCTTCCACGTACAGGTCGTTGCCCTTCGTGTCGTTGATGACGACGACGGGGAAGTCCTCCACCTCCAGGCGCTGGATGGCCTCGGGGCCCAGGTCCTCGTAGGCGATTGTCTCGGCCTTCTTGATGCTCCGGGCAAGCAGCGCCCCGGCGCCCCCCGTTGCCCCGAAATAGATGGCCTTGTGTTTCTTCATGGCCTCCACCACGTCGGCGCCGCGGTTCCCCTTGCCGATCATGCCCTTGAGGCCCAGCTCCATGAGCTTCGGGGCAAAGGCGTCCATGCGGTAGCTCGTCGTGGGCCCTGCCGAGCCGATGGGCTTTCCCGGCTTTGCGGGCGCGGGCCCCACGTAGTAGATCACCTGGCCCCGGATGTCGACGGGCAACTCTTTGCCCGCCTGGATGAGGTCGAAGAGCCGCTTGTGGGCCGCATCGCGTCCGGTGTAGATCACCCCCGTGAGAAGCACCTTGTCGCCGATCTTGAGCTTCTCCACATCCTCGTCTGTGAGCGGCGTCTTCAGTTTTATTTCAGCCATTCTTGACTTCCCTTCTTCCCCGTTACCCATCACCCCAATGTCCTAAATCACTGCTTCTTTATGCCTTGCCGCGTGGCACTGGACGTTGACCGCCACGGGGAGGCTCGCGATGTGGCAGGGCTCGACTTCGAAAAAGACATCGAGCGACGTCGTGTTGCCGCCGTAGCCCATGGGCCCGATGCCCAGTTTGTTGATCCGCGCGAGAACCTCGACCTCGACTTTTGCCAGCTCCGGGTCGGCGTTGCGCTCGCCGATCTTTCTCACGAGGGCCTTCTTGGCAAGCAGGGCCGAGCGCTCGAAGGTCCCGCCGATCCCCACGCCCACCACCGTGGGCGGGCAGGGGTTCGAGCCCGAGGCCTCGATGCGCTTCACGATGAAGTCCTTGATCCCCTCGAGCCCCGCCGAGGGAGAGAGCATGTCCACGCGGCTCATGTTCTCCGCCCCGCCCCCCTTCGGGACGGCAACGATCCGGACCTTGTCGCCGGGGACGATGTCGAAGTGGATGACGGCAGGCGTGTTGTCCTTCGTGTTGGCCCGCGTGAAGGGGTGGCAGGCCGATTTCCGGAGATAGCCTTCCCCGTAACCTTTTTTAACCCCCTCGTTGATGGCCGCCTTCAGATCGCCCCCGACAACGTGGACATCCTGCCCGATCTCGACAAACAGGACGGCAAGCCCCGTGTCCTGGCAGATGGGGGACTGCTCGTCCCGGGCGATGCGGGCGTTTTCCTTGAGCTCGCGGATCACCTCCTTGGCCACGGGGGATTCGTCCTTCTCGATGGCCCGGTCGAAGGCGGCAAGGACATCCTCACCCAGGTTGCAGTTGGCGTCGATGAAGAGGTCGCGGACGGCGCTGGTAATTTCTGAAGCTTGGACTTCTCTCATCAGCACTCCTTAACGGACGGGTAACAGCGATCAACGACGGCGCCGTCAGTGACCAGTGATAGCCAGTGGCCGGTGAAAAACCTGATTACTTTTTTGCCATTTTCAGGATCTCGGCCACGAGCTTCTCGATGCCCTGGGCCACCTTCGAGATCGTCGGGCCCAGCATGTAGGCCGGCGTAGTGACGATCCGGTTGGCCTCGTCGATGACGATCCCCTCGACGGGGGCCTGGATGTGCTTGCCGCCCATGGCCTCGATGGCGCCTGACGCGCCGGGGTCGTTGCCGATGGTGAGCTTCGGGTTAGCCGCACCGAGGACCTTGGCGGCGATCACGGGGGCGATGCAGAGAAAGCCGACGGGCTTTTTCGCGGCGTGAATTTCTTTGATGAGCCTTGCCACTTCGGGGTTCACGGCACAGTCGGGACCCTTCACGGCAAAGTCGCAGAGGTTCTTGGCCGCGCCGAAGCCGCCCGGGAAGATCAGGGCATCCATGTCGGCGGCCTTCACGTCCTTCATGTTCTTGATCTCGCCGCGGGCGATGCGGGAGGACTCGCAGAGAACGTTTCTCGACTCCGAACTGGGCTCGCCTTTTGTGTGGTCGATCACGTGCATCTGGTTGACGTCCGGCGCCATGCAGAGGATCTCCGCACCCGCCTTGTCCAGAAAGTACAGGGTCAGGGTGGCCTCGTGGATCTCGGCCCCATCATACACACCGCAGCCCGACAGAACGACACCGACCTTTGCCATAATGGACCTCCTGCATGCCGTGGGTTTTTTCACAAGGACAGGGGCAGGGAAAAACCGGGCACGGATGGATGATTCCCGCAAACCCCGGGCAGAAATATAGATGAACACCCGGACGGGTGTCAACGAAAATGCAGCCCCAAAGAAAAAGCCCCGATCCAATGCGGGGCCTTTTCCGGTCGGGCGGGGTGAAATCTCACGGGGTCATTGTCTTTCTGGGATATTGATAGATTTCGTACTCCGTGGGGCCGCCGAGGAGCTTGTCGATCTTGCCCTGGATCTCCTTGCGCTCATCGGTGGCGATCCACTTTTTCCAGAAATAATCCGTTTCCCAGATGCTGATGACCAGGTAATCCTCGGGCTTATCGGTGCCATGGAGCGTCTCGCCCGAGATGTAACCCGGTTGCTGCGAGGCCGCACTGCGCAACTGGGTAATCAGGGACAGGAGCTCCGCTTCCTTCTCCCTCGGGGCTTTTCTCTTGATCATGATTTTAATCATGGGGCTCTCCTCCTTTCACCGGCAGGCTGTTGAAAAACGTCATTTCATGATCCGGCTGCATGGTTCCCGTTCACAGCGGCCCCGCTGCCGGGACCGGTTCGAATTTGCCGCCACGGGATCAAAAGAGATGGAACCGGAAGAGGAGATGTCGCTGTAGAATGAGACGATGGCTCTGCGCTGGAAATGGAAGTGAGGGGGATACGCCTTATTTCTTGGACTTGGACGGCGTTCGTTCCAGGTAGTCGCTGGGCTCTGCCTTGAAATACCGCTTTTCGGGATAGTGGTAGATGTCGTAGGTGGTTTTCCTGCCCAGAAGGGCGTCAATCTTGTCCTGCAGCGCCTTCCGGGGGGGGCTGGAAACCCACGTTTCCCAGTCCTCGAGGGAATCCCAGGTGCTGATGACGAGGTACTCTTCGGGGTTGCTGACGTGGCGCATGGTCTCGCCGGAGATGTAGCCGGGCTGCCTCGATGCCATGCTCCGCAGCTCCGTGATGAGGGAAACGAGATCTTTTTCCTTTTCGGCCGGGACCCATCTTTTCAACATGACTCGAATGGCCATATCCGTCACCTCCTTTAGCGGAAGGATCCTGAACCATGTCCTGGTTTATGAATACATCCGTTCTTCGGCGAGTTCAAGTGTAAAGATGGCGGGGCGATGGGAGGCGTCAGGCCCCGGCGGTTTCGAGGATCTTGAGGATCCCCTCTTCGGCCCCGCACGGGATGGCGATGTGGCCTGCGGGGACGTCGTAATCGCGGGGATTGATCCGGATCAGGGTGGCCTTCCCTCCCCGGACGGCGGCCTCGGAGGTCATCCGGACGGTTGCCACGGCCTTGCCGGCGCCCATCTCCACCACGGCGAGAGCGGCGCCGCTGCGGGAGAGCCCCTCGATCCATCGGTGGAGGCGGTCGCCCTGGATCCGGGTGCGGTGCGGGATCCAGTCCCAGTCGTTGAACATGAGGACATTGGGCCGGGCAAGGGCCCCGCATTTCGGGCAGCGCGGCAGGGGCTCGCGGGCCCGGAACTGCGTCTCGTCGACATCGGGGGTTACCTCCCGGGCCTCCCAGATGTCCTGCGAGCAGGGCCGCAAGCACTGGAGATGGTGCAGGGAGCCGTGGCACTCCTCGATGCGGTCCTCGTCGAAACCGGCAATCTGGAACTGGCCGTCGACGTTGGAGGTGAAGACGAAATAGCCCTCTTTTTTCTTTTTGCCGATCTCCAGGAGCCGCTTGAACCCTCCGTGCGGGACCGTGCGTCGATAGAGGTTCAGGCGGTGGCCGTAGAACCCCCAGGCCAGGGACGGATCCCTTTCGAACCAGAAGGGGTTGGCCATTTCCACGAAGGAGACCCCCAGTTTGGCCATGGGCGGGTAGGCCTTCCAGAACCCCTCGTTGCCCCGGAAGTCGGGCAGGCCCGAGTCGACGCCCATGCCGGCGCCTGCCGTGACGAGAAGCGCATCGGCCTCGCGAAGGGCAAGGGCGGCCCGTTTGAGATTTTCCTGCAGGTCCATGGATTTGCTGCTTCGTTGGGTTGGGTGCGGCGCGCCTTACAGCATGCGCCGGTGGAGCTCGTTTCGCAGGGCCCTTCCCTCCAGGGAGTTCAGGACGATGTCCTCGATGATCTGCTGCTCCTTCTGGTTGTGGACGACTCCCTCGAGCACGATCTTGCTGCCGTCGTAGGACACTTTCAGCGTCGGTGCATGAATTTTGGGGTTCGTGAGGATGCGGGCCCTGATGCGGGCGGCAACGGCCCTGCCCACGAGAAGGTCCCACGTGTCGGGGGTGATCATCTGGTCCTTCGCCCGGAGGGCATCGACGATGATCTTCGAGATCTGATCGTAGGACTGGGTTGCCGCGTTGAAGACCATGTCGTAGTTCTTGAGGTCAAACCAGTCTTTCCCGTAGATGGCCTTGACGTAGCCGACCCTGGCTTTGTCGGTCCGCCTGACGATCTCCTCGGCCGCCTTCTCGCCGATCTCGCTTTTTTCCATCAGGCGCCGGACCCGGACCTCGAAAGGCGCCGTGAGCCGGACCTTCAGGACGAAGGGAAGATCCGTGAGGACGAAGCTCCCTCCCTGGCCGATGACGATGGCCTTGTCCCTCAGGGCATGCTCGTAGATGTACGCCTCGAGCAGGGCCACGAAGCCGCGGTATTCCCAGTCATAGCGGTCCCAGAGCGAGGGCCTCTCCTGGTCGAGCTCGCGAAAGAGGCTCTCCCAGCGCCCGCCTGCGGCTTTCATGTAGGCAATGCTCTGGTCCTTCCCGGAGCACTTGTAGCCCAGCGCCTCGCCGATCTGGGTCGCCACTTCCTGGCCGCCGCTTCTGAAATCAAGTGATATTGCAAGAATTGCCATAGATACTCTGTCTCGTCATGGGTCAACGGGCACGGGAAAACAGGCCTCCCCCATCGCCCGCAGCGGGTGTTTTGGATGAACTCAGCTGCGCAGGAAGGGGAAATAAAAACTCGTTGCATCATAGCGATCCCTGCCACCTTGTCAAGGGAAAAAAGCAACTTTTTCCGATTCTAACCTGCCGGATATGCAGCAATTTTTCGTTGCGGCCGCCGGCCGTCCGGACTCCTTCCCGAGGGCATCCGCCTATTCGCCGGAATGAGGCTTTAACGTCCGGTCCGGCCATGGGAAAAGGACCCCTTCAACCCCCGGACAGCTCCGCCGTGTCACTGCGGAAGTACCTCCCCGGCGTCACTCCCAGGGCCTTTCGGAAAACGGACACGAAGGCGCTCAGGCTGCTGTAGCCCACATCCAGTGCGATGTTGGTGACGGGCTCACCCCGGCCCAGAAGCCTGAGGGCCTCGAGCAGGCGCAGCTGCTGGCGCCACTGGTGGAAGCTCATCCCCGTCTCCGCCCGGAAGAGCCGCGAGAGCGTCCGCCCCGTTGCCCCCACCCGGGCTCCCCACTCTTCGATCGTCCTGCCGTCGGCAGGGTGGCCGCTCATCTGATCGAAGATCTTTCTCAGCCGCGGGTCCCTGGGAATGGGAAGATCGAGGGGCACGGGGTCGCGAAACCGGATGAGATCCAGGATGAGCGCTCATGATGCGCCCGGCATGGCTGCCCGGCTCATAGAAGCGCGACAGGGTCGTGCTGTACACGATGAGTTCCCGAAGCAGGGCAGAGACGGAGACAATGCGGCAGGATGGCGGAAAATCCCGAACGGCGTCGGGTTTGATGTACAGCGTCCGCATCGAAAGATGTCCCGATGCGCGGATCTGGTGCTCCGTGAGCGCAGGGACCCACATGGCCCGAAGCGGGGGAAGAACCCAGACGCCGCTGCCTGTCGTCACGGTCATCACGCCCGTTGAGGCATAGAGGAGCTGGGCCCTGGAGTGCCAGTGAAAGGGGATCACGTGACCGTCCGGATGGTCCAGGGCAAGGGCGATGACCGCCTGGGGAGCGCCCATGAGATGCCTCTGACGCTCCGGCGAAGACGGTTTTGTCCGCTTCTCGACATTTCTTATCTTCATGGCGCAAGCAGGATAACCGGCATGACCGGTAGAGTCAAGACGGGAAGGAGTGAAAGTGACCCCCATGAAAAACCGTTTTATCTGGCTGGCCGCCCTGGGGCACCTGTTCACGGATCTCAACCAGGGGGCCGTGCCGGCCCTTCTGCCCTTTTTCATCTCCGAGTATCATCTGAGCTACGCGTCGGCCGCGGGCCTGGTTGCCGCCCTGAGCATCGCCTCCACCGTCATCCAGCCCCTCTTCGGGTTCTACGCGGACCGTCTGTCAAAGCCCTGGCTGATCCCGGCAGGCGTCGGGATGGCGGGCTGCGGCGTTGCCTTCTGCACCCTGTTGCCCGATTACTGGTTCGCCATCGCAATGATCGTCCTGAGCGGAATCGGGATCGCGGCGTTTCACCCCGAGGGGGCGCGCCTCGTGCACAACCACGCAGGCGAGAAGAAGGCAACGGCAATGAGCATCTTTGCCGTCGGGGGCCAGATGGGCATCGCCCTGGGCCCGATCATGGCAACCGTCGCCGTCTCGGCCTGGGGCCTGAGAGGTACGGCATTTTTGGCGATCCCCTTTGTCCTCATGGCGGCGTTCCTGGCCTTTCAGCTGACGGGAACGGGCGGCGGGCCCGGGGCCGCAAAAGCCGCTGCCGGCGCCCAGGCGGGTGAAAAAGCGAAAGATTTATGGGGCCCCTTCGCCATCGTCACGGGGGTCGTCATCATCCGCTCCATCATCTTCTACGGGTTGAACACCTTCATCCCGCTGTACTGGATCAACATCTACCAGCAGTCCGCCACGGTGGCCGCAACGGCCCTGTCCATCATGTTCGGGGCGGGTGTCGTGGGGACGCTGTGGGGAGGGCGCCTGGCAGACAAGTACGGCCATCGCAGGGCCGTCCTCGTCGGCTACTCGGCACTGATCCCCCTGCTCATCCTCTTTGTCCAGGTCAAGGATGTCATGGTCGCCACGGCGCTGCTGGTGCCGATCGGCATCGTGCTGCTGTCGACCTACAGCCCCCTTGTCGTGATGGGACAGCGGTTCCTGCCGAACCAGGTGGGCCTCGCCTCGGGGATCACGCTGGGGGTGGCCATTTCCATCGGCGGGATCGTGGCCCCCCTTCTGGGACATGTGGCGGACGGCTTTGGGCTTCCGGCGGCGCTCACGGTGCTGGCATTCCTCACCGTACCGGCCGTTCTGCTGACCCTGATGCTCCCGCGCCCGCAGGCCAGGTGAGAAAAGAAAAGTTGGGAAGTTGAGAAGTTAGGAAGAAGCTACGGTCTCTGTACCCTGCCCCCTCGACCCTTTACCCTTCTTTTCATGTCGGGCGGAAGGATGCAACGATGGCGTCAAGCTCCTGGCGGAGCCTGGGCAGGTTCGCCGGCCGGCAGGTAAGGGTCATGACGATGTAGGAGTCCGGCTTGAGCTGGATCAGGTACTGGGCATGTGCCAGGGCGGGTTTCTCCACCCCGTATTCCAGGTAGATGGACGGCAGGCGCCGTATCTGGAAAACCTTGCAGGCACTCATCTTCACCGGCTGACCATAGAGGGCGGTGAGCCGTTTTTCCGTTTCGGCACAGGCGGGGGCAACGTCGCGCTCTTCGATGGCGATGCTCCCCCGGGCCGCCTGGACATTGATGCTCTCGATGAGCGACTCGTCGGATGTCTCGAGGTTGACGAAGAGCTCAACACCGTTTGCAAGGGCCTTTTCCTTCAACCCGCTGAGTACCTCCGCCGTGAAGAGGCTCCGGATGCGCAGGTTGTCTGTCCCGATCGGGTTCTCCTTCCCGCCGATGTCAAGCCGATGGACAACGAGCCACTGGGGGGAGAGCCCGATGGTGAATCCGCGTTCGCTGCGGTAAACCGGGCCGTCGGCAGTCTGCGGGGACGTGCAGGAAAGCAACAGGGCGGAAGCGAGAAGTGAGCACAATGAGGCGGCGCAAGCTGAGACTGCATGATTGCAGGGGGACTGCGATAGCCATTCGAATGTTCATGTTCGCGCACCGGCCCTTTCGCATCGTTTCATTTGTTGTTCCTGAGTCCCTGGACCGTGAGGATCGCCAGGGCGGCAAGGATCAGGACACCCCCCCACCCTTCCCAGAAGGACAGCCTCTCGTCCAGGACGGCATAGGCAAAGAAAAGCCCGAGGACCGGCGTGGCCAGGGAGCCGAGACCCGCGATCCCCGCGGGGAGGACCTTCAGGACATAGAACCACATCAGGATGGCCACGGCGCTCGTCAGCACGACGTTGTACGTCATGACCCCGGTCATCCAGGGGGTCCACCGGATCGGCTCCGAGGGAACGACCAGGGCGATGGCCACGAGGAAGAGACCCCCCAACAGGACCTGCCACGCAGAGAGGGAAACCACGTCCACCTCTCCGCTGCGGTCCATTCGTTTCGTGACAACGGCGCTTGCCGCCCAGGAAAGTCCGCTCAGCACGGCCAGCACGCTCGGGAACAGATCCCCCCGGTAGCTCCAGGGCTCGAGCAGCAGGACGAGTCCCGCCAGGGCCAGGGCCACGGCCAGCCACTGCAGGCCCTGCGGACGCTCATCCAGAAGCGGCCAGGCCATGAGGATGAGCCAGAACGGCATCGCATACACCAGGATGGCCATTTTCCCCGCACCCCCCTCGACGAGGGCCCACGTGGCAAAGCCCACGGAGAGCGTCGTGCAGAGGAATCCCACGAGGAGGGTCATGGGGACGTTTCGAGGCCGCAGGGGGCGGCCCTGCCATGCCAGGACCCCCAGGAGGATGATGCCGCCGCCGATCGTGCGGATGGCCGAGAAGTCGAAGGGCGAGGCATGCCGCATCGCCTCCTTGACGAGGACCCAGTTGTAGCCCCAGATGAGGGACATGAGGATCAGCGCCACGATGGCACGAGGCATGGGGCTCTTTTTTCCTTCCACTTCCAAATTCCCGAAGGGGCCGGCAGGCCGAACCCAGGGTTACAGGTGGCCGCTTCGCGGCCGGGTTCGGGTATCCGGATTCCGGAATCCCGAATCCCTCTCCCTGTAGCCTGGTCCCTTCATCCAACATGCGCTCAAAATAAAAAAAGGAGTTCAACCTTCAGGTCAACTCCTTTTTTATTCATTTTGGTGGTCCCACAGGGAATCGAACCCTGGTTTCCGGCGTGAGAGGCCAGCGTCCTAACCGCTAGACGATGGGACCTTGGCTGGGGGACAAGGATTCGAACCTTGGTAGCAAGATCCAGAGTCTTGAGTCCTACCACTAGACGATCCCCCAGGATCTTCTCGCTCTGGAAGCGTGAAAAATTAAACGAATCGAGATGAAAAGTCAAGATGAAAAAAGCCGTGATGGGGCAAAGGGCCGGACGGGGTGATTTTCGCCCCGCCCCGGCATGGATGGTTCCGGAGCGAGACGGGCCTTGATAATGCTTGCGGCCGTGATTATCGTAATTGCTCGGGAATCAACCGGGTCTGCCCGCCGGAGGATCCCCCGCGCGTCAAGATTTCCGTTTCGGCTGCGCGGCAGCCTCTCCGGGGCCCGGGCAAAAGGCGCGTTTCATTCGAGATATGGCGTGGTTAACCATGCGGCAGTGCAGCAAAAAGTCCTTGACAAATTGTGGGTTTTATAATTAACAAGTACTCTTTCGCGAAAGCTTCTTTCGGGAAGCGGCGACTTCATTCGCAAGGGACTCTCTTTGAAGATTCAAGTATCGCTCATTCCCGAAGAGGGGCAACAGCTTCAGCACACGCTCGACGGGGACTGGTACCGGGAATATCTGCCGAAGGGCGGCGGGATCGATTTCCGCATCCACCCGGCAAGCGTCGCCTTGACGATCCACAAGATCCTCGAGACGGTGACGCTGGACATCAGCGTGGAGACGGCCCTGGACCTCGACTGCGGGCGATGCCTCGAGTCTTTCACGCTCCCCGTGCAGAGCGTTTTCCGCCACACGCTGGTCCCCGCTCGCGACGAGGAGGCTCAAAAGGCGGATCTTGCCGACGAGGACATCTCGTTCGGATATTACCAGGACGACCTGATCGACCTCGACGCCCTGGTCTACGAGCAGATCATGCTCCAGCTCCCCATGAAGCCGCTGTGCGCGGAGGCCTGCCGGGGACTGTGCGCACAATGCGGAGCGAACCTCAACGCGGCGCCCTGTGAATGCAGGCCCGGCGACGTCGACAGCCGCCTGGAGGCCCTGAAGAAATTAACGATAAAAAAACAAAACTGAGGGAGAACCCCAGACTATGCCGAACCCAGTAAAGAGACACTCGAGATCGAGACGGAACAGCAGAAGGGCCCACGACTTTATCAAAGCGCCGGCCGGCGCGGTATGCCCCCAGTGCAACGAGCCGAAGCTGCCTCACCGCGCCTGCCTGACCTGCGGCACCTACAAGGGCAAGGAAGTGGTGAACGTCGACAAGGGCGAATAACGTCCGCCCCGGGGTGCTTTATGGCCAGGCTGGGTATTGTCTTTCCCGGGCAGGGCTCACAGTACGTGGGCATGGGCCGGGAGCTCTTCGAGCAGTTCGAACCCGCCCGGGCGTGCTTCGAAGAGGCACAGACGGTGCTCGGCTCGGACATCTCGGCGCTTTGCTTCGAGGGGCCCCGGGAGGCGTTGGACCTGACGAGAAACACCCAGGTGGCAACCCTCACCCTGGAGATCGCCGCATGGAGAGTTCTCGAGCAGCAACTTTCCGTGCGTCCGTCAGCCATGGCGGGCCACAGCCTCGGTGAATACGGCGCGCTCTGCGCAGCCGGCGCCCTGAGCTTTTCCGACGCCCTGCAGATCGTCCAGACAAGGGCCGCCTTCCAGCAGGAGGCCGTGCCCCCCGGCCTGGGGGCCAACGCGGCCATCCAGGGGCTGGGCCGCGACAGAGTCGAAGCGATCTGCCGGGAGGTGACTGCCGAATCGGGGCCCGTGACCCCGTCGTGCTACAACGCCCAGGACCAGACCGTCGTCTCGGGCTGCAGGTTGCCGGTCGAAAAGGTCATGGAAAAGGCCCTGGAAAAAGGGGCGAAGCGGGCGGTGAAGCTTCCGCTGAGCGCACCCTTTCACTGTGCGCTGCTGGAAGGGGCGGCCCGGCGACTTGCCGGCGAGCTTGATAAACTGATCGTCCGGGACTGCACCATCCCCGTGATTCCGAACTGCGACCCGGGCACCCTCCACTCGGCCGCGACGACGAGGGCGCTGCTCGTAAGGCAGATCTACCAGCCTGTCCGCTGGCTCGAGACGATCGAGAAGATGACCGCAATGGGGGTCGACACGGTGATCGAGGTGGGCCCCAAGCGGGTCCTTTCGGTGCTTGCCCTGCGGATCAACAAGGGCCTGCGGATCCTGAACGTGGAAAACCTCGAGTCCCTGCAGAGGACCGTGGATGCCCTCTCGGGAAAGAGTTGAGAAGATGAACCTCAAGGGCAAGGCCGCGCTGGTTACAGGGGGCTCCCGGGGCATCGGCCGGGCCGTGAGCATTCGGCTTGCCGGTGAAGGGGCGTTCGTCTTCGTCAATTACACCCGCAACGAGGAGGCCGCCCGGGAGACGCTTCGACTCATCGGCGAGGCCGGGGGCGAAGGAAAGATCGTCCGCTTCGACGTGGCGGACACCAAGGCGGCAACGGAGGCAATCGCCGGCCTGATCAAGGAAAAAGGCCGGATCGACATCCTGGTGAACAACGCCGGCGAGTCCCGCGACGGCCTGCTCGTCCGCATGAAAGAGCAGGACTGGGACCGCGTCATCGGCACGAACCTGAAGGGGGCCTTCAACTGCTGCAGGGCCGTGGCCTTGACGATGATGAAGCAGCGCTCGGGCCGCATCATCAACGTCTCGTCGATCGTCGCCCTGTCGGGCAATGCCGGCCAGGCCAATTACAGCGCCTCGAAGGCGGGGATCATCGGACTGACGAAATCACTGGCGAGGGAGCTCGCGCCGCGCGGCATCTGCGTGAACGCCGTGGCCCCCGGCCTGATTGCAACGGATATGACCTCCGCCATGACGGAGGAGCAGCGGGAGAAGGTTCTCGAAGAGATCCCCCTCTCCCGGCTGGGCACACCGGACGATGTAGCCGGTGTCGTGCTGTTCCTGGCCTCCGATGAGGCCGGATACATCACGGGACAGGTGATCGGGGTGAACGGCGGCCTCTACATGTGAGCGGCTGCGGAGCGTCACCTCTCGAAACAGGACTATCACGTGGATTCGGATCTGACATCTCAAGGAGGCATTGAATGTCCATCGAGGAAAAGGTAATCGAGATTATCGTGGAACAGCTGGATGTGACCCGGGAAGAGTGTGTGCCCGAAGCATCTTTCATAGAGGACCTTGGCGCGGATTCGCTCGACCTCGTCGAGCTGATCATGGCGATGGAGGAGAATTTCGGTGTCGAAATCGCCGATGAGGAACTGCAGAAAATCCGGACCATCCAGGACGCCATCAACTTCATCAAGAAGAAAAAGGGCCTGGCCAGCTAGGCCGTCCCAGCGGGGTAGCCTTTGGAGAGGCGTGTGGTCATTACCGGCATGGGGACCGTGAATCCCGTCGGCAACAACGTCGACGAGACCTGGGCGGCCCTGTGCGCCGGCAAGTCGGGCATCGGGCCCATCACGAAGTTCGATCCCGTCCGCCACGCCACGAAGATCGCCGGGGAGCTGAAGAACTTCAATCCGCTTGCTCTACGTGGACAAGAAGGAACTGCGAAGGCTCGACGAGTTCATCGTCTACGCCCTGGCCTGCGCGGAGATGGCCATGAAGGACTCGGGGCTCGCCATCGACGAGGGAAACGCCGAGCGCGTGGGCACGATCATCGGCTCGGGCATCGGCGGGGCTCAAGACCATCGAGAAGGAACACACCGTCCTCGAGCAGAGCGGCCCCAGGAGAGTTTCCCCTTTCACCATCCCGGCCGTCCTGCCCAACCTCGCCGCGGGACAGATCTCCATCCGATACGGGGCCAAAGGCCCCATCAGCTGCCCCGTCACGGCCTGCGCCGCCGGCACGAGCGCCATCGGCATGGCATTCCGCCTGATCAAGGACGGCTATGCCGACGCCATGTTCGCGGGCGGCATCGAGGCGGCCATCACCCCCTTCGCGGTGGCCGGCTTCAACGCCATGCGGGCGCTCTCGACCCGGAACGACGAACCGGAGAAGGCCAGCCGGCCCTTCGACCGGGACCGCGACGGCTTCGTCATGGGCGAGGGCGGCGGCATCCTCATCCTGGAGGAGCTGACCCTGGCCCGCAGGCGCGGCGCCCGGATCTACGCAGAGATCTGCGGGTTCGGCTGCACGGCCGATGCCTATCACATGGCAGCCCCGCCCCCCGGGCACGAAGGGGCCGCCCGGAGCATGGAGGTCGCCCTGAGAAGCTGCGGGATGGAGCCCTCCGCGATCGGCTACATCAACGCCCACGGCACGGCAACGCCGCTCAACGACGTCTACGAGACCCAGGCCATCAAGCGGGTCTTCGGGGAGCACAGCCGCAAACTCGCCGTCTCCTCCACGAAGTCCATGACGGGGCACATGCTGGGCGGCGCGGGCGGGCTCGAGGCCATCGTGGCCGTGAAGGCGATCTGTGAAGGGGTCGTGCCGCCCACGATCAACCTGGACAACCCCGACGAGGGGTGCGACCTGGACTACGTGCCGCACCGGGCGAAGGAAATGAACATCGAGGCCGCACTGTCGAACACGTTCGGGTTCGGCGGGGTGAACGCCGTGCTGGCCTTCAGGAAATTCAGGGATTGAGGGAGCGCCGTGAGGATCATCATCGGCTCCGACCACGCCGGGTTTGCCCTCAAGGAGTCCGTCAAAGGATTTCTTTCATCGGCCGGCTTCCGCACCTTTGATGCGGGGACCCACCGCGACGAGTCCGTGGACTACCCCGATTACGGGGTCCTGGCGGCCGGGCGCGTCTCTTCGGGCGAGTTCGAGAAGGGGATCCTCGTCTGCGGCTCCGGCGTGGGGATGGCGATTGTGGCCAACAAGTTCCCCGGCATCCGGGCAGCCCTGTGTCTCGACGAGGAGACGGCGAGGCTCAGCCGGCAGCACAACGATTCGAACATTCTCGTGCTGGCCGGGCGCAAGACGGAGGCCGCCGCGGCCGAGCGGATCATCAAGACGTGGCTGGAGACCCCCTTCGAGGGAGGGCGCCACCAGAAGCGCCTCGACAAGATCCGGGAACTGGAACAAAAACTCTGCAAGTAACGCAGGAGGGTGAGAAGACGATGTCCATGTTGAAGCAAATCGACCCCGAGGTGGCGGCCGCCATCCTGGAGGAAACGAAGCGACAGGCCGGGAAGCTGGAACTCATCCCGTCGGAGAACTTCGTCGACGAGGCGGTCCTCGAAGCCCAGGGATGCATCATGACCAACAAGTACGCCGAGGGATACCCGGGCAAGCGATACTACCACGGCTGCGAGTTCGTCGACGTCGTCGAGGCGCTCGCCATCGAGAGGGCGAAGAAGCTCTTCGGGGCCGACCACGCGAACGTCCAGGCGCACTCGGGCACCCAGGCCAACATGGCCGTCTACTTCGCCGTCCTGCAGCCGGGGGACACGATCCTGGGCATGAACCTCGCCCACGGCGGGCATCTCTCCCACGGAAGCCCCGCCAATTTCTCCGGGCGCTTCTACAAGGTCGTCCACTACGGCGTCGATAAGCAGACCGAGCGCATCGACTTCAACGAAGTGGAAGAGCAGGCGAAAAAGCACAAGCCCAAGGTCATCGTCGTCGGGGCGAGCGCCTACCCCCGGGAGATCCCCTTCGAGCCCTTCCGGCAGATCGCCGATCAGGTGGGGGCCGTGGTGCTTGCCGACATCGCCCACGTGGCGGGGCTCGTTGCGGCGGGGATCCATCCGAACCCCGTTCCCCTCTGCGAGTTCGTGACCACGACGACCCACAAGACCCTGCGGGGCCCCCGCGGCGGAATGAACCTGTGCAAGAGCGACTTTGCCAAGGCGATCGACAGCCGCGTATTCCCGGGGATGCAGGGCGGCCCGCTCATGCACATCATCGCCGCCAAGGCCGTGGCCCTCAAGGAGGCCCTGACGGAGGAGTTCAGACAGTACCAGGTCCAGATCCAGAAAAACGCCCGCACCCTGGCGGAAACGCTCATGGCCGAGGGATTCCGGCTCGTCTCGGGCGGCACCGACAACCACCTCATGCTCATCGACGTGACCTCCATCGGGGTGACCGGCGCCGAGGGCGCCGATGCCCTGGACAGGGCGGGCATCACGGCCAACAAGAACATGATCCCCTTCGACACGCGGGGGCCCATGGTGACGAGCGGCATCCGCGTCGGCACCCCGGCCATCACGTCCCGCGGGATGAAGGAGGCGGAGATGAAGCTCGTGGGCCGGTTCATCTCGACGGTCCTCAAGGACCTCAAGAACGAAAGCACGATCGACAAGGTCCGCAAAGAGGTGAGCGAGCTCTGCGAGCGCTTCCCGCTGTATGCGGATCGCATCGCGAAGGGATAAAGACCCAGGGGCCAGGGACCAGGGTCAAGGGTCCAGGGAAGGAACAAAGAATTTTTCCACACCCTGTACCCTGAACCCTATACCCTGTACCCTCAGTTGCGACGAAGGCAGAACGATGACTGAGGCAAAGCAGCAAGCCCAAGCAGGGCGTTCACCGTCCCAGCTGGGACGAGTACTTCATGGACATCGTGAGCCTCGTTGCGCGCCGCTCCACGTGCCTGCGGCGCGGAGTGGGGGCCGTCCTCGTGAAGGAAAAGCGCCTTCTCACCACGGGCTACAACGGGGCCCCGAGCGGGCTCAGGCACTGCCTGGAGGTGGGCTGCCTGCGGGAGGAGATGAAGGTCTCCTCGGGCGAGCGCCACGAGCTTTGCCGGGGGCTTCACGCCGAGCAGAACGCGATCATCCAGGCTGCCGTTCACGGGGTGAGCATCCAGGGGGCAACGCTTTACTGCACGAACCACCCCTGCAGCATCTGTCTCAAGATGCTCATCAACGCGGGGATCACGGAAATCGTCTACCGGGACGGCTACAGCGACGAGCTGGCCGCCCGCATGCTCGAAGAGTCGAGCATCCGCGTGAGGAAGCTATGAAGTGCCCCTTTTGCGCCGACCCGGAAAACCGGGTGATCGACTCCCGGATCAGCAAGGAAGGCAACGCCATCCGGAGGCGGCGCGAGTGTGCCTCCTGCGCGAAGCGCTTCACGACCTACGAATTCGTCGAGGAGGTGCTTCCCATGGTCGTCAAGAAGGACGGCCGGCGCGAGGCCTTCGACCGCTCCAAGATCCTCACGGGGGTCAAGAAGGCCTGCGAAAAGCGGCCCATCAGCATCGACGAGATCGAGGCCATCGTGGACCGCATCGAGAGGGCCTGCCAGGAGTCGCAGCTGAAGGAAATCCCCTCGACCTTTGTCGGCGAGCGGGTCATGCAGGAGCTCCACGACCTCGACAAGGTGGCCTACGTGCGGTTTGCCTCGGTGTACCGGCAGTTCCGCGACGCCAACGAGTTCCTGGACGAGTTGAAAGATCTTGTTGAAGTCGAAATAAGGCAGGGTCAAGGAGTACAGGGATCAGGGTCCAGGGAACGAAAACAGACCAAATAGACCAGATAGACGAAGCCAGAGCGAGAATGTTCACCGGCATCATCCAGGACATGGGCACGGTTCGCAAGCTTGCCCGGAAGGGCGAAGACGCCCTGCTCGAGGTGGAGACGGCGCTCGCGCTCGACGATGTCCGGATCGGCGACAGCATCGCCGTGAGCGGGGCCTGCCTCACCGTGACGTCGCTGGGGAAGAAGAGCTTCACCTTCGACGTCTCCGCCGAGTCGCTCTCGAAGACGTCGCTCGGGAGGCTCAAGGCGGGCGATGCGGTCAACCTGGAAAAGGCCCTCCGGATGAGCGACTTTCTGGGCGGGCACCTCGTGCTGGGGCATGTGGACTGCGTGGGGCGGATCGCCGAGAAGACGGCGCGCGCGGGCTCGATCGTCTTCGGGATCACCCTGGAGGCGGGTCTTTCGAAGTATGTGGTGGCCAAGGGGTCCATCGCCGTCGACGGGATCAGCCTCACGGTTAATTCGTGCGAAGGCGACCGGTTTTATGTTAATATCATCCCCCAAACGGCGGAGAAGACGACGCTCGCCGGGAAAAAGGCGGGGGATTCCGTCAATATCGAAACGGACATCCTCGGCAAATACGTGGAGAAACTCCTGAACCCCGGCAAGGGAGTCAACATGGACTTCCTCCGGGAGCACGGGTTCAAATAATGGCATATGGCATAGGGCTTATGGCTTATGGAAAGAATTTTCCCCTGCCTTGCGCCTTAAGCCCTAAGCCTTAAGCCTGCATTAAGGTGTAATCATGGCAATCAGCACCATTCCGGAAGCAATCGAAGACATCAAAAACGGCAAGATGGTCATCCTCGTCGACGACGAGGACCGTGAAAACGAGGGCGATCTCTGCATGGCCTCGGAGTTCGTCACCCCCGAAGCCATCAATTTCATGGCCAAGCACGGCCGGGGTCTCATCTGCCTCACCCTCAACGAGGAGCTGGCGCAGAAGATCAACCTCCACCTCATGGTCAATGACAACCAGTCGCGCTTCAAGACGGCCTTCACCGTCTCCATCGAGGCGAGACGCGGCGTGACGACGGGCATCTCGGCCCACGACCGGGCCACGACGATCCGCACGGCCATCGCGGACAACGTGAAGCCCGACGACATCGTGAGCCCGGGGCACGTATTCCCCATCCTGGCCCGCAAGGGCGGTGTCCTGCAGCGCACGGGCCAGACGGAGGGCTCCGTGGATCTCGCGCGGCTTGCGGGGCTCAAGCCCAGCGGCGTCATCTGCGAGATCATGAAGGACGACGGCACCATGGCGAGGATGCCCGACCTGGAGATCTTCGCGAAAGAGCACGGGCTCAAGATCGTCACCATCGCCGATCTCATCAATTTCCGGATGAAGACGGAATCCTTCGTCCGCCGGGCGGCGACGGCGACACTGCCCACCGCCTTCGGCGGGGACTTCAAGTTCATCGTCTACGAGAACGACGTGGACGAGATGAAGCACGTGGCCCTGGTGAAGGGCGAGATCACGCCCGAAGATGCCGTGTTCGTCCGGGTGCACTCCGAGTGCATGACGGGCGACGTCTTCGGGTCCATGCGCTGCGACTGCGGAGACCAGCTCCACACGGCCATGGAGATCATCAACGAGGCCGGCAAGGGCGTCATCGTCTACATGCACCAGGAGGGCCGGGGAATCGGACTTGTGAACAAGGTCAAGGCCTACGAGCTCCAGGAGCACGGCCGCGACACCGTGGAGGCGAACATCGAACTGGGATTCAAGGAGGACCTGCGGGACTACGGCATCGGTGCCCAGATCCTGGTGGACCTCGGCGTGAAGAAGATCCGCATGCTCACGAACAACCCCAAGAAGGTCGTCGGCCTTCAGGGGTACGGGATGACGATCGTCGAGCGGATCCCCATCGAGATCAAGCCCAACGAGGCGAACCTGAGATACCTGCGGACGAAGAAGGAAAAGATGGGACATATCCTGAAAGTATAGGGTATAGGGAACAGGGTCCAGGAAAGAAACACAGACCAAGAGGGAAACATGAAGAACATTACCGAAGGAAAGATTGTTGCCCAGGGGATGAAGTTCGCCATCGTGGCGAGCCGGTTCAACGACTTCATCAGCAGCAAGCTCATCGAGGGCGCCCTGGATGCGCTCATCCGGGCCGGCGCCCGGGAGCAGGACATCCGGCTGTTCAAATGTCCCGGAGCGTTCGAAATCCCCCTGGTGGCCAAGAAGATCGCGAAAACGGGCAAGGTCGACGCCGTCATCTGCCTCGGGGCCGTGATCCGGGGGGCCACGCCTCATTTCGACTACGTCGCCTCCGAGGTCTCCAAGGGAGTCGCCCAGGCAGCCCTGGAGACGGAGGTTCCCATCGTCTTCGGCGTGCTGACAACCGATTCGATCGAGCAGGCCATCGAGCGCGCCGGCACCAAGAGCGGCAACAAGGGCTGGGATGCCGCCCTTGCAGCCATCGAGATGGTGGATCTGTTCAGAAAAATGTAAAGGCAAGTTCCAGGCAGTCCCCGGAAGGGCTCGAGCCTGGCAGGGAATGACATGCGTCTCAGAAGGAAGGCAAGAGAGATTGCCTTACAGGTTCTTTATCAGCTCGATGTCCTGAGAATCGAACCCAGGGAAGCCCTCGAGCTTTTCTGGGTTCACTTCAGCGCTGCCGCGGAGGCCCGCGAGTTCGCCTCGGAACTCGTCGAGGGGACGTGGGCCCACAGGGATGCGATCGATCAGTTGATCAGCACCTGCTCGGAAAACTGGTCCCTCGAGCGCATGGCGAGGGTGGACCGGAACATCCTGCGGCTTGCCGTCTACGAGCTCCTCTACGGCCAGGGGATCCCCCCCAAGGTGGCTCTCAACGAAGCCATCGACCTCGGCAAAGAATTCGGTTCCGAAAATTCGGGTTCCTTCATCAACGGCATCCTGGATGCCCTGTACTCGAAGCTGCGGAAGGATCATGCAGATCAAGCTGACAACGGAGAGCCTGGACCGGCTTGCTCATGAGTGCCTGGTGCTGGGCTTTTTTTCCGATGAGCGGCCTCCCAAGGGCAACGGCGGCTTCGTGGACTGGCGCCTCAACGGCCTCGTCTCGAGGCTGATTGCCGACGGGAGGATCAGCGGCGGTTTCTCGGAGAGGGTTCTCATCGAATCCCAAGGGAGGATCCCGCCGCAGAAGATCGTCCTGTTCGGGCTGGGCAAGCGCCGGGAGCTGAGCTACGAGACCATCCGGGAGGCAGGCGCCCGCATGGCCGAAACGGCTGTCCGGATCCATTGCTTACGATTTCGCCGTCGAGGTGCCCGGGGCGGGGCGATCCCTTCTCGACGTGGCCGAGATGACGACCCACTTCACGACGGGAATGTTCGACTTCCTCTCGGGAAACGTCCAGCATCTCAGCACCGTCACCCCCTGCCTGCTCTCCGATGAGTCCTTCTTCCAGAAGACCCTTCTGGGCATCCACAAGCTTCGGCTGAACGTAAAGGACAAGGTCCAGATCGACATCCGGATCACGCGGGAGGAAGAGTCCCTCCCGATCGGCTGAAACCCTACAACGGCAAGGGAGACTCATGAAGGTCATCATTATCGGGGCGGGCGAGGTCGGTTACCACATCGCCGACATTCTCTCCAAGGAAAAACAGGACGTCACCCTCATCGACCGCAACGAGGAGCGGCTCAAGGAGCTTGCAGAGACCCTCGACGTCATGACGCTGCACGGCAGCGGGAGCAGCCCCGAGGTCCTCAAGAAGGCCGGTCTCAGCGAGGCCGACATGGTCGTCGCCGTCACGGACAGCGACGAGACCAACATGGTGGCCTGCCTGCTGGCCTCGACGCAGTCGCGGGTTTCCTTCAAGATCGCCCGGATCCGCAACCCCGAGCTCGACGAGTACGCAGACATTTTCGGCAAGGACCGCCTCAACATCAACCTCTGCATCAACCCGGAGAGGGAAGCCGTGAAGATCGCGCTGGACCTCATCGAGTTCCCCGGCGCCACGGAGGTGATGGATTTTCACGACGGCCGGATCAAGCTCATCGGCTTCCCCGTCCAGAGCAGCTCCGTGACCGGCATGACCCTCCAGCAGCTCCGGGAGATCCACCCCGACAGCAAGATGCTCATCACGTCCATCATCCGGGACGACAAGCTCATCGAACCGAAGGGGGATTCCGTCATCCGGGAAAACGACTTCTTCTTTGCCGTCGCCGCCGCGGCGGAGGCGAAGGATCTGCTCCGGATCTTCGGGCGAAAGACGGACCCGGCGAAGCGGATCGTCATCATGGGCGGCGGGAACACGGGCCGGATGCTCGCCGAGGCACTCGAGGGCAAGGGGCTCGGCGTGAAGATCATCGAGAAGCGCAAGGACCGCTGCCGGTCCCTTTCGGAGAGGCTCGACAAGGCCGTGGTCCTTCACGGCGACGGAACGAGCCAGGATCTCCTCCTGGAGGAGAACATCCGGGACATGGACGTTTTTGCCGCCGTCACCAACGACGAGGAAGACAACGTCCTGGGGGCGCTCCTCGCGAAGCGCCTGGGGGTCAAAAAAACGATTGCCCTCATCAACCGGGTCGAGTACATGCCGCTCGTCTCCAAGTTGGGCATCGACGGGGTTATCAACCCGAGGCACGCCGCCATCAGCAAGATCCTCCACTACGTCCGGCGCGGGAAGATCATCTCGGCAACACCGCTCCATGACGAGCGGGTGGAGGCTTTCGAAGTCGTGGCCCTGGCGACGTCGGAGATCACCAGCAAACCCGTCAAGAAAATCTCCTTCCCGCCTGGAACGGTCGTGGGCGCCATCGTGCGGGGCGAGGAGATGATCATTCCCGGGGGCGACACCGTCATCCAGCCCGGGGACCACGTCATCATCTTCACCTTCCGGTCCTCCATCCCGCAGGTGGAGAAGATCCTCATGGTGAAGCTGGAATACTTCGAATGAACCTGAAGAACATCTCCCACATCCTGGGGATCTTCATCTTTCTCATCGGGGCCGCCATGCTGCCGGCACTCGTGATTTCCCTCATCCTGCACGAGACGGCCTGGACCGCCATCGGGGTCTCCGCCTCATCACCATGGGAACGGGGCTCCTGCTGTACGTTTTCATCCCGAGAACCGGAGAACGGATCAGCCTGACCCACCGGGAAGGGTTCGTGATCGTGACCCTTGCCTGGGTCCTTGCCTCGGCCTTCGGGGGACTTCCCTTCCTGCTCTCGGGGGTCGTGCCGACCTTCTGCGACGCCTTCTTCGAGACCATGTCCGGGTTCACCACCACGGGGGCCTCCGTCATCTCCGGCCTCGACAAAACGGCCAAGGGGATCCTCTTCTGGCGGGCCCTGACGCACTGGCTGGGCGGCATGGGGATCATCATCCTCTCCATCGCCATCCTCCCCATCCTGGGCGTCGGGGGCATGCAGCTCTTCAAGGCGGAAATCCCCTCCCCCATCAAGGACAAAATCACGCCCCGGATCGCCGAGACGGCCAAGAACCTGTGGCTGGTCTATGTGTTCATCACCGCCGCAGAAGTCGTTCTTCTCTACCTGGGCGGCATGAGCGCCTTCGACGCCGTCTGTCATGCCTTCGCCACCATGGCGACGGGGGGGTTCGGCACCTACGACGCAAGCATCGCCCATTTCAACAGCCTCTACATCGAGATCGTCATCATTTTCTTCATGTTCGTCGCCGGGATGAATTTCATCCTGCACTACCGGCTCCTCAGGGGAGACGCAAAGACGTTTTTCAGGGATCCCGAATTTCATTTCTACGCAGCCATCGTGCTGGTCTCGACGGTAATCATCACCCTGGATTTGCGGTTCCACTATTTCAGCAACCTGGGGGAATCCCTCCGGCACGCCGCCTTCCAGGTCGTCTCCATCATGACGACGACGGGGTTTGCCACCTACAACTTCGACCAGTGGCCGGCGCCGTCGAAGTTCATCCTCATTTTGCTCATGTTCATCGGCGGCTGCGCCGGTTCCACGGGGGGCGCCATCAAGTGCCTGAGGTTCCTGATTGTCATCAAGCAGACCTTCATCGAGCTCACCCGCCTGATCCACCCCCACGCCGTCCTCTCCGTCAAGGTCGCGAAAGTCGCCGTCCCGCCGGAGATCGTTTCCAGCATCCGGAGCTTTTTCGTCCTCTACATCGCCATCGCCATGGCGGCCACGCTCGTGCTCACCCTGCTCGGCGTGGACATGGTCACATCGATCTCGGGCGTTGCGGCCACCCTGGGCAATGTCGGCCCCGGCCTGGGGCTCGTCAACGCCTCCTCGACCTACAGCGAGCTCCCCCAGGCAGCCAAGTGGCTCTTCTCGCTCTGCATGCTCCTGGGGCGGCTCGAGATCTACACGGTCCTCGTCCTTCTCGTGCCTGACTTCTGGAAAAAATAGCGTTGAAAGAAACCGGTCTGTGTGCTACCCATTTTTGACGTGCCCTGACGGGACAGAACGAGGAGAACGCCATGGAGACGAGATACCGACCCCACCAGATCGAGCAGAAGTGGCAGAAGCTCTGGGATGACCGCAAGATCTTCAACGTCACCGAGGATCCGTCCAGGAAAAAGTACTATCTCCTGGAGATGTTCCCCTACCCCTCGGGCCGCATCCACATGGGGCACGTGCGCAATTACACCATCGGGGATGTCGTCGCCCGCTACAAGCACATGAGGGGCTTCAACGTCCTTCACCCCATGGGATGGGACTCCTTCGGCATGCCTGCCGAGAACGCCGCCATCGACCACGGCATCCACCCCGCCAAGTGGACCAACGAAAACATCGAGAGCATGAAGGTGCAGCTCAGGCGCATGGGCTTCAGCTACGACTGGGACCGCGAGATCTCGACCTGCGAGCCCGCCTACTACAAGTGGGAGCAGCTCTTTTTCCTGTGGATGTACGAGAAGGGCCTCGTCTACAAGAGGGAGTCGGCCGTCAACTGGTGCCCGAAGTGCCAGACCGTGCTCGCCAACGAGCAGGTCGAGGCCGGGCAGTGCTGGCGCTGCAGCTCCGACGTGAAGGAGGAGCACCTCTCGCAGTGGTTCTTCCGGATCACCCAGTACGTGGAGGAGCTGCTGGAGTACTGCGACAGGCTCACGGGCTGGCCCGAGCGGGTCATCACCATGCAGAAAAACTGGATCGGGAAGAGCTACGGCCTGGAGATCACCTTCCCCATGGCCGACGGCGGCGAGCCCATCCGGGTCTTCACGACGAGGCAGGACACGATCTACGGGGCCACCTTCATGCTCGTGGCGGCCGAGCACCCGCTCGTCATGCAGCTCGCCAAGGGAAAGCCCATCGAGAAGGACGTCATGGAGTACGTGGAGCGGGTGAAGAAGCAGGACAAGCTCATGCGGACCTCCGACTACTACGAGAAGGAGGGCGTCTTCCTCGATGCGTACTGCCTCAACCCGGTGACGGGCCGCAAGATGCCCGTCTACGCCGCCAACTTCGTCCTGGCCGACTACGGCACGGGCTGCGTCATGGCCGTTCCCACCCACGACCAGCGCGACTTCGAGTTCGCCAAGAAGTACAAGCTTCCCCTGATCGTCGTCATCCAGGACCCGAAGAAGGCCCTCAACGTCGAGACCATGACGGAGGCCTACGTCGAGGAAGGGATTTTGATCAACTCGGGCCCCTTCGACGGGATGAAGAACACGGCGGCCATGGAGGCCATCGCGGCTCACTTCGAGTCCATCGGAAAAGGCAAAAAGACCATCCAGTACCGCCTGCGCGACTGGGGGATCTCCCGCCAGCGATACTGGGGCGCCCCGATCCCCGTTGTCTACTGCGAAAAGTGCGGCACCGTGCCCGTGGCGGAAAAAGACCTGCCCGTCGTGCTGCCGAAGGACGTGGAGTTCTCCGGCGAGGGCGGCTCTCCCCTGGCCCGGATCGATTCCTTCGTAAACACCACCTGCCCCGGCTGCAAGGGCCCCGCGAAGCGCGAGACGGACACGATGGACACCTTCGTCGAATCCTCGTGGTACTTCGACCGGTTCGCCTCGCCCCACTGCGACGTGAAGCCCGGCCTCGACCGGAAGGCCATGGATTACTGGCTCCCGGTGGACCAGTACATCGGCGGGATCGAGCACGCCATCCTGCACCTGCTCTACTCCCGGTTCTTCACCAAGGTGCTCCGGGACTTCGGGGTTTTGGGCATCGACGAGCCCTTCACGAATCTTCTGACCCAGGGCATGGTCTGCAAGGAGACCACGAAGTGCGACGAGCACGGCTTCCTCTTCCCGTACGAGGTCGAGGAGGATAAGTGCAAGAAGTGCGGAAAACCCGTCGTGATCGGTAAAACCGAGAAGATGTCCAAGTCGCTCAAGAACGTCATCGACCCGGACTACCTCATCGAGAAGTACGGCTGCGACACGGCCCGCATGTTCTGTCTCTTCGCCGCACCCCCGGAGAAAGACCTCGAGTGGAGCGACCAGGGCGTGGAGGGGTCCTTCCGATTCCTGGGCAGGGTCTGGCGGCTCGTCATGGATTACCTGGAGGACATTCAGGGGGTCGCGCTCCCGACCGGGGCGGAGGAACTCGACGAAGACCTCAAGAAGCTGCGCCGCAAAACGCATCAGACGATCCGAAAGGTCACGACGGACATCGAGGACCGATTTCACTTCAACACGGCCGTCAGCGCCATCATGGAGCTGGTCAATCTCGTCTACCAGGTGCCGCGGCCGCAGAAGGATAACGGGGCGGCGCTGGCCGTCATCAAAGAGGCCGTCGAGACCGTTGTGGTCCTGCTGGCACCCATTGTGCCCCACATCACGGAAGAGCTCTGGGAGATGATGGGCCGCAAAGGCTCGCTGGCCGGCGTGCCCTGGCCTTCCTATGATCCCGCATTGACCTCGGAGGAGGAGCTGACGATCGTCATCCAGGTCAACGGCAAGCTCCGCAGCCGCATCACCGTGAGCGTCGACGAGTCGGAGGAAAAGATCAAGGAGATGGCCCTGGCCGACGAAAAGACGCAGAAGTTCCTCGAGGGGGTAAAGGTCGTCAAGGTCATCACCGTGCCGAAAAAGCTGGTGAATATTGTCGTGAAATAGTGGCCAGGGTTCAGGGTCAAGGGTACAGGGCAAAGAATGAAAAAAGAAACAGCGAGACAGACGATGCGGGGCTTTGCGGGCCTGCTTCTGTTCTCACTGATCATCGCCGTGGCGGGGTGCGGGTATCGGTTCTCGGCCGGAGGGGAGTGGATAGACAGCCGCTTTCAGACCGTCTTCGTGGATAACGTCGTAAACACGACGAGCGAACCCTACATCGAGATTTATCTCCGAAATGGTTTTGAGGACCAGTTCCGGAAAAGCAGCCGCTTCCGACTGTCCAGCAGCAAGGAGACGGCGGATTTGATCCTGCAATGCACCATCAATGCCCTCACCGTTCCGCCCGTGGCCTATGACCAGTATGACAAGGCGACGGAAGGCAGGGCCGTCATGACGGTCAATCTCCTCTTCGAGGAACGGGAAGCCAGGAAAAAAATCTGGGCCGTGTCAAACTTCTCCGGAAATGAAACATACCGGATCGATCAGGCAAACCCCAACGCGACCTCGCTCAGCAAGACGGCGGCCCTGCAGAAGCTCTCCAATGATATGGCGGAAAAGGCATTCAGAAACTTGATGTCGGGATTCTGAAGACAGGGTAAAGGGGTCAGGGTCCAGGGGACAGGGCAGAAAAAAGGCAAAGAAACGCCCATGTGCATGCTGACAAAGCACATGGGCATTTTTTTACAAAAACTAGGCCTTCTTGAGGGCGTTGACCTTTTTGGTCAGGCGCGAAACTTTGCGGGAAGCATTGTTTTTGTGATAGACGCCTTTGGATGCCGCCTTTTTGATGACCGTGATGGCGCTCTTGAGGGCCTTCTCGGAGCTCTCCCTGTCTAGTTCTTCAACGGCGGCAAGAACCTTCTTGATCTCGGTCTTCGTCTTCGACTTGACGGCCGAATTCCTGATCTTGTGCTTCTTGTTCTGCCGGTCCCTTTTTTCTGCCGATGGATGGGTAGCCAAAAGAGTTTCCTCCTTGTTTGGGCAATTCGAAAGGTGTTTTATTACATAAGTTTTCAGATTCTGTCAAGCTGAAAACCAGGGGCCGGGGATCAAGGGTTTAGGGTTGACAGGTGATTCAGTTGATAAGGAAGAGGGCCTTATTGCCTTTTACTTATCACCCTATTACCCTGTCTCACAGGACCCTCACCAGCGTAAACACCCCGAGAGCGCCCAGCAAAACAAGCATAACCCGCCGGTATCCTTCCTCTTTGAACTTCCCGTAGAGCAGCGACCCCGCCCAGGTGCCCGTCAGCAGGGTCGGGATGGAGACGAGGAAGTTGCGGATCACCCCGTCCGTCGTGAGACCGTTTGCGGCATGGAAGACGCCGATCAGCAGCCCCGAGACGATGAAGAACCCCTGGAGGGTTACCTTGATCTGGTCCTTCGTCCAGGCCTGAAGGGAGGTATAGACGATCACCGGCGGGCCCGAGGCGCTGATCGCACCGCCCAGGCCGCCGGCAAAGAAGCCAAAGAAATAGGCCCAGGGACCGCTTACCTTTCCGATCGGCAGCCTGAAGAGGAGGCCATAGACCGAGTACGCAACGAGAACCAGCCCCAGAATGACCTGCACGTGCGCCGGATCCATCCGCTTCAGAAGATAGACCCCGACAGGAATCCCCGGAAGAGCCCCCGCAAGAAGCGGCCAGATCTTCCCCCACTCCCAGTGGGCCCGGAGTTGGATGATGAGCAGCACCGTAAGGATCACGCCCATGAGGTTCACCAGGGGAATGGCCTCCCGGATGTCCAGGAAGAGCACCATCAAGGGAAGCGACAGCAAAACGGAGCCGAATCCGGAAAGCCCTTGGATAAAGCCGGCCAGAAACGCGACAATCGTCAGATAGATGTAGACTTCCATTTCTCTTTTTCTCGACCCGTAACCCCTGTCTTGTCTCCTGAATGTTCCCGAATCGGCTTTTCTCTGTTACAATGCGGGCCATCATAAAAAAACATGAACCCCCTGTCAAATGAGGCCATCATGCCCGGAGACGCTTTTTTCTACGAACTCGTCAAGACCCGCTTCGGGGAGGCTGCGATAGCCTGGTCTGCAGACCGGCAGGGTCCCCGGATCGCCTGGATCTTCCTGCCCGCCCCGGGAGAGAAGACCCGGCAGGATATTCGCAGGAGGTTTCCCGGAGCGGAAAGGAGATCCTGCGAAGCCGTTCTGAAACTCGGGAAGGGTCTCCTTGCCTTCACGGAGGGAAAGACCGTCTCTTTCGATCAAGCCGCGCTCGACCTGAGCCGGGTGCCTCCCTTCCATAAAAAGGTGCTCCGGGCGCTCACGAATATCCCGCGGGGAAAAGTCAGCACCTATGGCGCCGTAGCCGGCAGAACGGGCGCCCCGGGCGGGGCCAGAGCCGCCGGCCAGGGCTGTGCGAAAAACCCGTTTCCCCTTATATTTCCCTGCCACCGGGTCATCCGCTCCGACGGCTCCCTGGGAGGCTTCGGCGGCGGCCTCGAGCTCAAACGGGCTTTGCTGGAGATGGAGGGGGTGCAGTTCGATTCAACAGGGAAGGTTGAGCCGGAATTCATCCTTCGGTGAAGGGATCGGGTATCGGGGCTCGGGTACAGGGAAGGAAAAAGATTTAATTCATAAAAAAGTTCTTTACTACCTTCAGACCCTAGACCCTAGACCCTGGTTTTCTGGGCAGGCTTCTGGATCTTTTGAACAGCCATGTTGTCCCGGTGGATCGCCTCATCGTAGTGTTTATATCCCAGCACCTGCTCGATCTTCGATGACTTCAGGCCCTGGATCTTGTGAAGCTCCTGGGCACTGTAATTGACGAGGCCCTTGGCAATGGCCTTCCCGTCAGGCGCGATGACAATGACGGGGTCGCCCACGGCAAACTCCCCTTCCACCTTCTCGATACCCGAAGGAAGGAGGCTCTTTCCGTTTTCCACGATGGCCTTCCGGGCCCCGTCGTCGACGAAGAGCTTTCCCCGGGAGCGCAGCGTGAAGGCGATCCAGTACTCGCGGCTCGAGAGGCACTCCGTCATGGGCGTAAACAGGGTCCCCACGTCCTTGCCCGAAAAGATCTCGCCCAGGATGCCCTTCTTCTTTCCCCGGGCGATGATGTAGGGAATCCCGCAGGCCGTCACTTTCCTCGCCGCCAGGACCTTGCTCCGCATCCCTCCCATCCCGGTGGGGTCCGCCTCGGCCGTGGCCATGGATTCGATGTCGTCGGTGATTTCCCGCACGAGCCCGATGAGCTTGGCCTTCTTCACTCCCGGCGCCTTCGGGTTTCGGTCATAGAGGCCATCCGTGTTGGTCATGCTGATGACGAGATCGGCCTCGGTGATATTGGCCACCACCGCAGCCAGGTGGTCGTTGTCGCCGAACTTGATCTCGTCGACGGCGACGGTGTCGTTTTCGTTGATGATGGGGATGACGTTCCACTCCATGAGGGTGGAAAGGGTGTTCTTCACGTTGATGAAGCGCTTGCGGTCCGTCAGGTCGTCCATGGTCAGGAGGATCTGGGCCACGTACATCCCGTGCGTGCCGAATGCGTTGGAGTAGACGCGCATGACCCGGCTCTGTCCGATGGCGGCGCAGGCCTGCTTTTCGGGCATGCTCTTGAGCTTCCCGGAGATGCCCATGCGGTTCTTGCCCGAGGCGATGGCGCCGGACGTGACGATGACGATGTGGTAGCCCTTCCGGATGAGCTCCGCCATCTCGTCAACAAGCTGCTGGATGATTTCGCGGTCGAGGCCCTCCGTGCCCGTGAGGACACCGGTTCCGATCTTGACGATGACCCGCCGGGCGCCGGCGAGGATCTGCTTGCGCTCAGTGCTCATGTTCTTCCCGTGGATCCCGTTTCAATTTTTTCACGACAGCCGCGATCAGGGCGGGGACGCCCGCTCCCGTAACTGCTGAAATTGCAAAGACTTCTATCCCTTTTTCCCTGAAGAAGTCAATTTCTTTTTCCACCCGCTCCGCGTGTCGGGAAGATCCAGCTTCCCGATCGCCACGACCTGGGGCTTCTCTGCGAGGTTGGGACTGTAGAGTTCGAGCTCCCGGTTGATCGTTTCGAAATTGCGCCATCCGCTCACGGGAGGCTCGCCGGAGATATCCAGCAGATGGATCAGGACCGCCGTGCGCTCGACGTGCCGGAGGAATCGAGTGCCCAGCCCCACGCCCTGATGGGCTCCCTCGATGAGACCGGGAATGTCGGCGATGACGAAACTCCCGAAGTCCTTGTATTTCACGACGCCGAGATTCGGCGTGAGCGTCGTGAAAGGGTAGTCGGCGATCTTGGGCTTTGCCGCCGAGACCACGGAGATGAGCGTCGACTTGCCGGCATTGGGGAACCCGATGACCCCCACGTCGGCCAGAAGCTTCAGCTCCAGCCGGACCCAACCCTTTTGGCCTTCCTCGCCCGGCTGTGCGTGCCGGGGCGCCCGGTTGGTGGAGGTGGCAAAAAAGGCGTTCCCCTTGCCGCCCCGGCCCCCTTTAGCAACGACAAAGCGCTGGCCGTCCTCGACGAGGTCCACGAGCACTTTCCCTGTTTCGTCGTCGGTCACGACCGTACCCACGGGGACACGAATCACGACGTCGTCGGAATTGCGACCCGTGCAGTCGCTTCCTTCGCCGTGCCCGCCGTGGCGCGCCACGTGGTGCTGCTGGAACTTGAGGTCCAGAAGCGTCCGGTGGGTTGCCGAGGCGACCATGACCACGTCGCCGCCCTTGCCGCCGTCGCCGCCGTTGGGGCCGCCCCGCGGGACGTACTTCTCCCGCCGGAAGCTCACGCAGCCGCGTCCCCCGTTTCCCCCCTCGACATAGATTTTGGCTTCGTCGATGAATTTCATGCCGATCCCAATAAAAAAGCCCTCGATGTGACCGAGGGCTTGGACAATCCCTTATCGCCGGTATCTGCGGCGCAAAAAGCGCGGGGGCCGATCTAGGACGCGTAAACGCTGACCTTCTTGCGGTCCTTCCCGAAGCGCTCGAACTTCACAACGCCGTTAATCTTGGCGAAAATCGTATAGTCCTTGCCGATGCCGACATTGTGGCCTGGGTGGATCCTCGTGCCGACCTGGCGAATGATGATCGATCCGGCGCTGACCGTCTCGCCGCCATAGGCCTTGACCCCTCTTCGCTGGGAGTTGCTGTCTCTGCCGTTACGGGTGCTGCCCTGACCTTTTTTGTGTGCCATCGAACTATCTCCTGTAAAACTTTTGAAAACCGCCCGTCTGCTTCGTTTCCCTCATCCCTCGTCGCTCACCGTACGTCTCAGGTACGCCTCGCTCCTCGGGATTTCGGGGGCCTTGCATCCGGCCGCTTTTGAAAAGTTTGTCTGATCGAAATCTAATCTCCTAGAGCGATATTTCCTTGATCCGTACCTCTGTGAGAGGCTGCCGGTGCCCCGTCTTCTTGAGGAACCCCTTGCGGCGCTTCTTCTTGAAGATGATGATCTTGGGGCCTTTGCCCTGGTTGACGATCTCGCCGACGACCTTGGCGCCTTCGACGACCGGCGTGCCCACGCGGGTCTGGTCTTCCTTCGATACGAGGAGGACCTCTTCGAACACGATGGTGTCGCCCTTGTGCCCCTCGAGCTTCTCGATCTTCAGGACGTCCCCCTCGGAGACCCTGTGCTGTTTTCCGCCCGTTTTAATGACTGCGTACATATCCGGTTCCTTGAAAGGAAATTGAAAACGCTGATTATATGGATAAATCAATGTTTGTCAACAATTTTTATCCGCCTGCTTTGCAGCCTTTTACATCCAAGCCGTTACGCCTCTTCATCCCGTATATCATTTTCCCACGGAATTTGCATACCTCTTTTCCGGGGGAGTCCCCCCTGAGAAGACAGAAGGTAAGAAGTTGGATGAACCCCCCGGCCAAAAGTCCTCGAAAGGATAGTAAAAAGATGCCTAAAATCCCCGTGGAGCAGCTCAAGCCCGGCATGAAGCTGGCCCGGCCCCTGCAAAACTCCTCCGGCATGGTCCTCATGGCCGAGGGAGCCGAATTGACGGAGGCCCGCATCTCGAAAATCGAGAACATGGGCGTAGACAGCGTCTTCATCGACGGCCCGTCGAGACCCGCCCAGCCGAAAGAAGACCTCCTCGACGCCCTGGACAGGCGTTTCGCGAAAATGGGAGGCAACCCCCAGATGTCGCTCATCAAAAAAGCGGTCAGAGAACACATCGAGGCAATGTATGGGTAACATGGACCCCAAGGCCCTCCGGAGCCGGGTGGAGAACATCAGCAACATCCCCACGATCCCCAGCGTGTTGAAGCAGCTGTCGACGATCATCGAGAACCCGAAGATATCTCTCAATGAAATCAGCCACTTCGTATCCAAGGACCCGGCACTCACCACCAAGATCCTCCAGATGGTGAACTCGGCCCTCTACGGGTTCCCGGGCCGGATCTCCTCGGTGAACCACGCCGTCATGCTCCTGGGCCTCAACGTGGTCAAGGGGCTGCTGCTGAGCGTATCCGTCTTCGAGATCATGCACAAGGCCATGATCGGCCTGCGGGAGCACTCCATCGGAGTGGCCATCGCCTCGAAGGTCCTCGCCCAGAAAAAGGGCCTCAAGGAGCCCGAGGAGGTCTTCGTGGCGGGGCTCCTGCACGACGTGGGCAAGGTCATTCTGACCCTCGTCTACCCGGAGGATTACGACAAGACGGTCAAAGAGGCCGAGGCGGCGGGGATTTCCATCTTCGATGCCGAGCGCAACCACTTCTCCGAGACCCATGCCGCCGTGGCGGGATGGCTGTCGGAAAAATGGCACTTCCCCAAAAAGCTCTGCGATTGCATTGCAAACCACCACCGTCCCCAGGTCTCGACGCTGGCGCCCCTCGAGACGGCGATCGTCCACATGGCCGATATCCTCGTAAAAGCAAGGGGCCTGGGGTTCTCGGGCGACAACTCGTCCCCGAGGTAAACCCCAAGGCCTGGGAAACCCTCGGCCTTGCCGAGGCGGATCTTCGGGAAATCCTGAAGGAACTGGAAGACTCCGTCGAGCAGACGGAAGAGGAGTTCAAATCGTGATGGAGTAATGGAATCATGGGGTTTTCATACAAGAAATATTCCCCAACACTCCATCATTCCAGTATTCCACTGTGGCAGAATCTCATGCAGACGGGTCAGGCGGCAAGATCGATGAAGACCGTAATCGTCATCTCCCGGGACATGGTGCTCACGAGCACCGTTGAAAACCAGATCAGGCAAAGCTGCCAGGTCATTCTCTTCGACAGCATCCAGTCGGCCATGGGCCTCATCTGCAGCACGAGCCCGCCGGATCTCATCGTCCTGGAAGTGGACCCGAGAGACCTTACGTCCGTCGGCTCGCTCGCCCAGCTCAAGGAAGACCCCATGTTCCGCAACCTCACGGTGCTGGCCGTGCTGGGCGACGAGTCGTCCTTCTCGCAGTGGGACACCCTGCTCTTCGAGGATTACATCTGGAGAAAGGCCCTGGAGAAAGAGATTCTCCGGCGGGTCAACCTCTGCATCCTGCGCTCGGAGAGGATCGTGGAGATCAACCCCCTCACGCGGCTCCCGGGAAACATCTCCATCAACCGGGAGATCCAGGAGCGGCTCGACCGGGGGGAGCCTTTTGCGCTCGCCTGGGCCGACCTGGACCAGTTCAAGCCCCTCAACGACAAGTACGGCTTCTCCCGGGGCGACGACATCATCCGCATCACGGGGCGGCTCATCCTGAGCGCCGTGAAGGACAAGCAGCGCGAGCGGAGCTTCGTGGGCCACATCGGGGGCGACGACTTCGTCTACATCATGAGCCCCGATTACATCGAGATCGCCTCGCAGGAGCTCGTCACGACCTTCGACCAGCTCATCCCCGGCTTCTACGACCCCGAGGACCGGGAGCGGGGGTTCATCCAGTCGGTGGACCGCCAGGGAAACGAGCGGACCTTCCCCTTCACCAGCATCTCCATCGGGATCACCGACACGGGAACGGGCAGCTTCAGCCACTTCGGCGAGATGACGGAGCGGGCCTCGGAGATGAAGAAGTACGCCAAACAGTTCACGGGGAGTTGTTTCCGGTGGGACCGGCAGGAAAACAGTGCCTGAGTGATGAAGTGCCTGAGTGCGTGAGTGAAGAAACGGATTTTCAACACTTCTCGCCCTAAAGCCCTTCCGCACTAGATCACTTCTTTGGCCAGGATCGTCTCCGTCTTCACGATGCACAGGCTCCGGACCAAGCCCTCATCCAACCCGAGCACATGCGTGAGGATCTCGGCGGGCCGCACGGTCCTGCCGTCGGCAAACCGCAGCGTCATCTCCAGCATCCCCGTTTTACGATCCAGGGAAATCCCCTCCACGTAAGGCCGGACATCGTTGCGGGTTGTCTTTTCCTTCCCTTCGCGCTCCACGATGAAGGACGACAGGGCCAGGAAGCCGGCGATACGTCCATCGAGCGCTTCCGTGCAGTCGCCGGGAGGCAGTGCAACGCGGTAACGAAAGCCCCGGACGAGCTTTGCCAGGGATGAATCGCCCGCGGCAGGACGGCTGATCCGCCGGACCTCGAGCCCCTCGGGCAGGGCCGCGTTGATCCTCGCCGTGATCGCGGCCGTATCCGTGAGCCCGTCTTCCACCTGGATGTCGGCAAACTCCTCCAGACTCTCCATCCCCACGGCCGTGGCAAAGGCGAAGGAGACCTTCGGGTGGGGGTGGAACCCCTCCGAGTATCGCAGCGCAAGGCCGCTTCGCTTGATCGCCCGGGTCAGGGCGGAGGACACCTCGAGATGGGAGAGGAACCGGGCGGGCCCTGTTTTCGCAAAGGTGAGCCGCCAGCGCGTCGGGGTGCGCGCAACAGCCGTTGACTCCGCACGCCCGGCAGGGGACACAGCGTTTTCCGCGGCCTCGCGGACGGCGATGAGCTCGCCGTCGCAGACGCCGCAGTGGCGGCAGCCCTCGATGCGGCAGTCGGGGGTCGCCTCGCCCCGCTGCGATTTTTCGTATTCGTCGAGGAGAAATTCCCTGTCGAGCCCCGTGTCGACAAAATCCCACGGCAGGGGCTCCCCGGGAGGCCCTTTCACGCAGGTGCTCCTCGAGGCGGATTCCCCTTTCCCCGAGGGCCTCCTCCCAGAGCTCGAACCGGAACTGATCGCTCCAGCCGTCGAAACGGGCGCCGAGCCGCCAGGCGCTCTCCACCAGGTCCGCGAGCCGCTCATCGCCCCGCGAGAAGAGACCCTCCAGGAGGCTCATCCGGGCGTCGTGCCACTTGAAGCTGATGTTGCGGTTTTTCACGCGCCGCTTGAGGTGGGCCTGTTTCGCCAGGGTCTCCTCGAGACCGATCTGGCGGACCCACTGGAAGGGCGTGTGGGGCTTGGGGACCAGGGTCGAAAGGCCGACGGTGACCTGCCGTCCGCGCCCTTCCCTCATGACACGGTGCGCCAGGTCGGCAATCCCCTCCAGGTCCTCCTCCTGTTCGCCGGGCAGGCCGATCATGAAGTAGAGCTTGATGGCTTTCCAGCCCCCCTCGTAGACGCGCCGGGCCGTGGCGATCAGATCCTCCTCGGTGTTTCCCTTGTTGATGATGTCCCGCAGGCGCCGGGTCCCGGCCTCGGGGGCAATGGTAAAGCTCGTCTTGCGGACCTTGCGGATCTGCTCGATGAGCGCCGGGCTCAGGGTCTCCACGCGAAGCGACGGGAGCCCCAGGGCGACCCGGCGCTCGCTGTAACGGTCCATCAGCTCCTTCAGCAGCGGCTCGATCCGCGAGTAGTCGCCGGAGCTCAGAGACAGAAGCGTGATCTCGTCGTACCCCGTGGCCTTGAGGGCCTGATCGGCCATGGTGAGAAGCGTCGAGGGGTTGCGCTCCCTCACGGGCCGCCACACCATCCCCGCCTGGCAGAACCGGCACCCCCGCGTGCAGCCCCGGGCGATCTCGAGGGTGATGCGGTCGTGGATCGTGTTCATCAGCGGCACGACGGGCTTTGCGGGGAGCAGCCACCGGTCCAGGTCGGCGATGATGCGCTTGCGGATCTTTGTCCCCTCCCGGAAGACCGAGGGGACGAAAACGCCGGCAATCCCCGAGAGCCGCTCCAGGACCTCCTCTGCGCGCGAGCCCCTTTTGTTTTGCCTGAAGGAGCACATCGGCGATCTCCGAGATCACCTCCTCGCCCTCCCCGATGACGATGGCATCGAAGAAAGGCGCCACGGGCAGCGGGTTGAAGACGCAGGGCCCGCCGGCAATCACGACGGGGTCCCCCTCGCGGCGCTCGCTTGCCCGCAGGGGCACGCCCCCCAGTTCGAGCATGGTGAGGACATTCGTATAGGATAGCTCGTACTGCAGCGAAAATCCGATGAGGTCGAATTCCGAAAGCGCCGCACCCGACTCGAGGCTTGCCAGCGCGAGTCCGTTTGACCCGAGCCTCGCCTCCATGTCGGGCCAGGGGGCATAGACGCGCTCGGCGCAGATGTGCGGGTGGGCGTTCAGGATGGCGTAGAGGATCTGGAGCCCCAGGTGGGACATGCCCACTTCGTAGGCGTCGGGGAAGGCCAGGGCCACGCTCAGGCGGCAGGCGGAGCGGTCCTTTTTCGAGGCATTGACCTCGCCGCCGATGTAGCGGCTAGGCTTCTCGACGAGGGCAAGAAAGGTCTCCAGCAGTTTCCGTTCGGGTCCATGACAGGACATTTTCACCTTTAACGTATGTTAATGCGAGTTGTTCAACAGGCTCCGGATGCCGGGCCACCTGAAAGTGCAGAAGTGTATGAGTGCTTGAAGTGTGTGAAGCTGAAGAAACGGGGAACAAGCATCGGCGATCAATGTCTGTCGAATCTTTTAATCTTCACTCAAACTTCTTAGACACTTCTGCATTTAAGATGCGCCTCGGTCAACAGCCTCACCCCCGGTCCGGGTACTTCCAGGGGTCTTTGATCATCTCCTGGTATTTCGAGAGAACGAATCGTTTCGGAAAATGTTCCTTCGACACGTAGGGCAGAACGTCCTTCTTGAAGTTGGCCAGGAATTCGTTGAACAGGGCTTCACGCTCCCCGACGGACATAAAGGTCCTCTCGTTGCGGTACTCGTAGACAAGCGGCGAACCGAAGACCCTCGCCGTTTTCCGGCAGGCTGCCGGATCCTCGAAATACTCCTCCTTCAGGACCACGGGGATCTTGACGACGAGAACGACGGTGGTCGTATCGGCGGCGATCAGGCGGGAGCCATCCCAGATTTCCGCCACGAGCCCGTTGGGGAGCCTGATCTCCTCGAGCAGGGTCATGAGTGCCTCTCCTTCACCTTTTTCTTGACCTCGGGGGTATTTGCGCCTATATACCCGCCTGGATTGGCAGGGGAATTTGATTGCCCGCCCCTTCAATGTAACACGCCGGCGCCAAAAGGCAAGCCGGGGGGATCACATTATGCGCGATCGGGAATTTTTGCAAGAAGGCTGTTGAAGCTGAGTGAAACCCTCTTAGAGTGACCATCATGAAACCAAACGCCATTTTGCTGCTGACCTGCCCCGACCAGAAGGGGATCGTCGCCTCGGTGTCGAACTTCATCTTCCACCACAGCGGCAACATCGTCCATGCGGCGCAGCACACGACGGAGCGCTCCAAGATCTTCTTCATGCGGATCGAGTGGGAGCTCGAGGGCTTCGATATCCCCCGGGGGAAGATCCTCGAGGCCTTCGATGCGCTGGCGAAGAAATTCAGCATGAAGTGCTCGCTCCACTTCACCGACGTAGCAGCCCCGGATGGCCCTCTTCGTCTCGAAACACATCCACTGTTTCCACGACATCATCCTGCGGCACAAGATGGGCGAGTTCAAGTGCCAGATCCCGCTTGTCATCAGCAATCACCTCGATCTCAAGCCCGTGGCCGAGCAGTTCGGTCTGAGCTACCTCCACGTCCCCATCACGCCCGATAACAAGGTGCAGCAGGAGGAGAGGGAACTCGCCGAACTCAAGCGCCACAAGATCGATTGCATCGTCCTTGCCCGTTACATGCAGGTCCTCACGGACCGTTTCGTCGGCCGCTGGCCGAACCGGATCATCAACATCCACCACTCCTTCCTGCCGGCCTTCGCCGGGCGAAGCCCCTACCAGCAGGCCTACGACCGCGGCGTCAAGATCATCGGCGCCACGAGCCACTACGTGACGGAGACCCTCGACGACGGCCCCATCATCGCCCAGGACGTCATCAAGATCAGCCACCGCGACTCCGTCAGCGACATGGAGATGAAGGGGAAGGACCTCGAGCGCATGGTGCTCGCCCGGGCGGTGAGACTCCACCTGGAGAACCGGATCCTCGTCCATGGCTCGAAAACCATTGTCTTTGAATGACGGGCCCGAAAGCCCCTTCGTCCACCTCTGCCAGCCGGATGCCTCGAAGTCCTGCGGCGCCTGCTGCGGCCTCTACAACTACGCCGACTCCGACCGCGAGGCCCTGACGGAGAGGCTGCGCGGCCGCACCCGCCTTTTCCGCAAGACCGTCCGAGGCCCCGAAGACCTCCCGCGATTCTCCGAGGCGGTGAAGGCGAGGGAGGACGGGCGCAAGCGCTACGAGGTCATCCACTGCTGCGAGTACGTGGGCTTCCTCGACGAAGGGGAGAAGCGGGTCGGCTGTCTCCTTCACCCCATGCAGAACGCGGGGCGGGACATGAGGGATGTCTCCTTCTACGGGCGCGAGCTCTGCGACGGTCACTTCTGCCCGAGCTACAGCTACATCTCGCGGGCCGAGAAGCTCGCCGTTCTCGAGATCCTGGACGACTGGTACCTCTACGGCGCCTGCATCACCGACATCGACCTCGTAAAGGAGTTCTTCCGCCTCGTGAGCGAGGCCGCAGGCGAGATGCCCGCGCCGGCACGCTTCAGCGACCCTGCGCTCCGGGAGGCGGCGCGGCGCTTCTTCGAGCTCAAACTTGCCTGGCCCTTCCGCTCCGAGGCCGCGAACCGCTTCGGCAAGTACAGCTTCGACGGAACGGACTATTCCATCTTCGTCATCGACTACGGGGCCCTGGGCTGCGAAAAATCCCGCTTCGACCGGATCTTCCTCAGCCTCCAGTCGGCTTTCAAAAACCGGGGTGAGGTGCAGAAGGCGGAGGAGATGATCCGGGAGCACCTCGAGGACGTCGTCGGCCGATACAAAGAACTAGTTGATTATCATTGACAATTCCTTCTTCGTTGGCTAGTGTCAAACCTTGTTAAAGGAGGGGGCCATGGAGAAGCTCAGGATGAAGGTTCTCTTCTCCAGGGAAGAGATCGACAGGGTGGTCCGGGGGCTCGCGGAGCAGATTTCCCGCGACTTCCAGGGAAAGGACCTCGTCGTTGTCTGCGTTCTCAAGGGCGCCTTCATGTTCATGGCCGATCTCGTGAGGCACCTGAAGGGGCCCTGTGTCATCGATTTCATCCGGCTCGCAAGCTACGGGTCCGGCACGGCCACATCGGGAAAGGTCATCGTCACGAAAGACCTCGAGACCTCGATTGCCGGCAAAGACGTACTCATCGTGGAGGACATCGTCGACACGGGGATCACGCTGGACTTCCTGGTCAGGAAATTGAAGGAGCAGAAACCCGGCTCCCTCAGGGTCTGCGCCCTCGTGGACAAGAAGCACCGGCGCAAGATCGAGTTCACGGCGGACTACGTGGGCTTCGACCTGGATGAAGGGCTTCATCCTCGGCTACGGGATCGACTTTGACGAGAAGGCCAGGTATCTGCCCGACATCTACGTGATGGAGGAATAAGCGGCTTCGCCGCAGGCTCGAGGTTAGAGGGTCGGTAAAGGTCAAAGGTGGAAGGAAAGAAAGACCGATGATCATCCAGTGCAAGCAGTGCGCGACAAAGTTCCGGTTCAAGGACGAGCTCATGGCGGGCGACGGGGTCTGGGTCCGCTGCAGCCGCTGCGGCCATGAGTTCTACGAGATCAACCCGAGACCGGGCACCTTCGTTCCGCCGGCCAAGGAGCCACCGGCCAGGGAAAAACCTGAGCCTGCGGCTGCGCCGAAGTCATCTCACGCCTGCCGACGTCATCACTCCGCCCAGTCGTGGAAACGCCGGCGGCCGCGCCGCCACCGGCAGCTGCGCCAAAGCCTCTTGCGACGGAGGATGTCCCCACTGCGCCCGATGCGGCATAAGCCTGCACCCGAGGAAGAGGAAGCGGAAGACGAGGAGGAAACGGAACGTCCGCGTGCCAGTTTCTGGACGCCCGGACGTCTCGTCGCCTATTCGATCCTGGTCTTCCTCGTTGTCGGCAGCGTTTACTTCTGGCTGAATCCCGGCATCACGAGGGACGTCCTCAATTTCGTTTCCCCCGGCACGGGGGACCGGGTGCTGGGACCCGCGCCAAAAGCGAGCCCCGTGACAACCGCGGGCGGGATCAACTTTACCGAGGTCAAGGAGCGCTTCACGAAGAGCACGGCCTCGGGCGATCTTCTCGTCATCTCGGGTCTGGCCGTAAACGAATACGAATATCCCGTGGGCAGGATCAAGCTCCGCGGCAAGATCCTCGACAATACGGGGAAGCTCCTCGGAGAGGTCGAGACGTTCGCGGGAAACATCCTGACCGAAGAGGAGATGAATCGCCTTGCGGACAAGGAGATCCTGGCCGAGCTGCAGAAACCCGAAGGGAGCGACATGCCGAATACGGGCATCCGCTCGCGGGCGAGCATCCCCTTCATGATCGTCTTCATGAACCCTCCCAAGGAAGTCGATGAATTCATCATCGAGCTCTCCGGGGTGGAGAGGGCGCCAGCGGCCTCCAATTGATCCGTGCTTGTTCAGCGGATCCGACCCGGTTACGAGGATGTCAAGGTGCGTCCAAAGGTTCGACCGGGTCTCAGGATCCAGGTTTCAGGCACCCTGTCACCCTGTACCCTATACCCTATACCCTATACCCTGGTTTCTATGGACCGGTTGATCACCTTCGAACGGATCACGATCGAGCCGCCGCTGGAGGCGATCTACCGGAGGCTGGGCTTCCGCAAGGGGCTCACAAAGATCAAGCCCGACGAGGCCCGGACGCTCGGCGAGAGCATCGAGAAGGCCCGCTCGCTCATCACCCTGAAGGGGGCCGCCAGGCGTCTCCCCATCCTTTCGAAGGACTCCCGCCTGATCCGACTCCCCGGCAGTCATTGCCTGGAAAGCGCCCATCTCGCGAAACTGCTTGCCCACTCGCAGGAAGTCCTCCTGATGGGGGCAACGGCGGGTGCGGCCGTCATCGAGGCCATCGGCCGGGACACGGCGGCCGACAACCTGACGCAGGCCGTCGTCCTCGATGCTGCGGCAAGCGAGATGGTCGATGCCGCTCTCGACTGGATGGAAGCCTTCTTCGCGCGGGATCTGCGCAGGGAGAGCCGACGACTGACGAAAAGCCGCTTCTCCTGCGGCTACGGCGATCTTGCGCTGGAAAACCAGAAACTCTTCTACGACCTGCTGGACCTCGGGCGGTTCGGCGTCGAGCTGACGGAGCGATACATCCTTGCACCCGAGAAATCCGTCACGGCCGTGGCGGGGATCGAAACGACAGGCTGAGGGAAAACCGATGGCAAAGGGACAGCGAAAATTCCTGGACATCATGAAGAAAAGGCCGCTCATCCTCGACGGGGCCACGGGCACGGAGCTCCAGAAACGCGGGATGCCCGCCGGGGTCTGCCCGGAGCTGTGGTGCATCGAGAACCCGTCGGTGATCGGAAGCGTTCACGCCGATTACGCCCGTGCGGGCTGCGACGTCGTCTACACCTGCACCTTCGGTGCGAACCGATTCAAGCTGGGCCAGTACGGCGCCTCCGACGCCCGATCCGTGAATCGCAGGCTTGCGCTCATCGCGAAAGAGGCCCTGCGGGGCAAGGCCCTGATTGCCGGCGACATCGGCCCCACGGGGCATTTCATCCAGCCCTTCGGGGAAGTGGATTTCGAGGAGGCCGTGGCGGCCTTCAAGGAGCAGGTCCTGGGGCTTCTCGAGGGAGGCGTTAACTGCTTCGTCATCGAAACGATGATGGACATCCAGGAGGCCCGGGCGGCGCTGATCGCCGTGAAGGAGACCTGCGATCTGTTCACGATGGTCACGATGACCTTCGAGCGCGACGGCCGGACACTCAACGGCACGGACCCGCTGACTGCGCTCACGACGCTGCAGGCCCTGGGCGCCGACGCCGTGGGCTGCAACTGCTCCACAGGGCCCGATGACATGGTGCGCTTTATCGGGGCCATGAAGCCCTACGCAAAGATCCCGCTTATCGCCAAGCCCAACGCCGGGCTTCCGAAGACCATGGGCGGCACGACCGTCTACGACATGGACGCCGCCGAATTCGCTTCCCGGGCAGGTGCCCTCATCGCTGCGGGCGCCGGAATCCTGGGCGGCTGCTGCGGCACGACACCGCAACACCTCGCCGCCCTGAGGAAGGCCGTGGCCCGGAAGAAACCCGTGCCCCCTCTGCGCAAGTCGCTCGCCGCGCTGAGCTCGGCCCGCAAGACCCTCCTTTTCGAGCCGGGCCGGCCGCTTGCCGTCATCGGCGAGAGCATCAACCCCACGGGAAGAAAGGCCCTCCAGGAGGAGCTCCGGGAGGGGAAGACGGCCCTGGCGCGCCAGATGGCCCGGGACCAGGAGGCGGCGGGAGCGGCCCTGCTCGACGTCAACGTGGGGGTCCCCGGCATCGACCAGGAAAAAGCCATGCAGGATCTCGTGCTGGCACTTTCCGCCGCTACGGAACTTCCCCTCGTCATCGACTCGGCCAAGGCGGAGCCCATCGAGCGGGCCCTGCGGGTCTACCCGGGCCGGGCGCTCATCAACTCCATCTCGGGGGAAAAGGAGAAGCTCAAAAAGCTCCTGCCCGTGGCGGCAAAGTACGGCGCCATGTTCATCCTGCTTCCGCTCACGGATAAGGGCATCCCCGAGACGGCGGAAAAGCGCGCCGTCGTCGTCCGGGCAATCGAACGCGAGGCCCGCAAGCACGGCTTCACGCGCGACGACTTCCTCGTCGACGGGATCGTCATGACGGCCGCCTCGAACCCGAAGGCGCCCCAGGAGACCATCCGGACGGTCCGCTGGGCAACGGAAACCTTCGGGGCCCGCACGGTGGTGGGGCTCTCCAACGTCTCCTTCGGCATGCCGGAGCGCAAGTGGATCAACACGTCCTTTCTGGCCATGGCAGCCGCATCGGGGCTCACAGCCGCCATCGCCAACCCCGCAGGCGAAGAGCTCATGTTCGTCAAGAATGCCTCCGACGTCCTGGGCGGAAGGGACCGCGACGCGGCGGCCTGGATCGCCCACTGCGCCAAGGCAGCCGGCGGCGGGAAGAAAGGAGCGCCCATCGAGGCCCTCCCGCCGGAGAGGAAAGTCCGGGAGGCCATTCTCGACGGGAACCGCGATGCCGTGGCAGGGCTTGTCGGGGAAACCCTGAAGGCGGGATTCGACGCGGCGAAACTGGCCCAGGAGATCATGATCCCGGCCATCGTCGAGGTGGGCGAGCGATTCGGCCGCAAGGAGTATTTCCTGCCGCAGCTCATCGCGAGCGGCGAGACGATGAAGATCGGCATGGAGGCTCTCGATCCCTTCCTGAAAGAGGGATCAAAGGCGGCGAATCGGGACACGATCCTCATCGCCACGGTGAAGGGTGATATCCACGACATCGGGAAGAACATCGTCGCCCTCATGCTTCGCAACCACGGCTACCAGGTCGTCGACCTGGGAAAGGATGTTGCCGCAGAGCGGATCGTAAGGGAAATCGGGCGACATCGGCCCCGGGCCGTGGGGCTCTCGGCCCTCATGACGACCACCATGACCCAGATGAAGGAGGTCATCGGGCTGGCCCGCAAGCACGGCGAGCAGTGTCCCTTCATCGTCGGAGGCGCCGTGGTCACAAAGGCCTACGCCGAGTCGATCGGCGCAGAGTACGCCCGCGACGGTGTCGAGGCGGTGCAGGTCATTCAGCGGATAATCCGCTGAATGACAGTGACCGGTGTCAGGCTGTACCAGGCGAAAATCCCCCTCTGTCCCCTTTTATAAAGGGGGATAGCAGGGGGATTTTAAGCCCTTTGCCATAAGCCTTTGATTGGTGTATACTCCGCGAACCGTGCCGGAAGCTCATCGAAGCCAAGGCGCGGAAGGCGGAAAAAGGAGTTTTCGATGGACCACGACCGGATGAAGGAGAGACTCGCCAGGGTCATCCTGGAGAAGTCTTTCAAATACAGCGACAATCCCCCCTTCACGCTGGCCTCGGGGAGGAAGAGCAACTTCTACTTCAACTGCAAGCCCACGACGCTGGACCCGGAGGGGATGAACCTCATCGGCCACCTCCTCTTCGACATGATCCAGGATCTCGATGTCACGGCGGCAGGCGGGCTCACGCTGGGTGCAGACCCGATGGCGAACGCCCTGTCCGTGATCTCCTTTCAGCGCGGCAAGCCCGTGAAGTCTTTCATCGTGCGCAAGGAAACGAAGGACCACGGCACAAAGAGCCGCATCGAAGGGACCGTCAAGGCAGGCGAAAGCGTCGTCATCCTCGACGACGTCATCACCACCGGCGGATCGACCCTGTCGGCCATCGAGGCGGCGCGCCAGGCGGGGCTCAACGTGAAACGGGTCATCGCCCTCATCGACCGCGAGGAGGGTGGACGGGAAAACATCGAAAAAGAGGTCAGCGATGTCAGGGCCGTATTGACGCGTACGGAAGTCATGGCCTACTACAGCGGCAAGACAGGGTGATCTCTTGAAACCATCCAGGCTGCTTTTCCTGCTGGCCCTCGCGGCCATGCTGACATTATCCATATGCGAAACGATGGCCTCACCTGCCGTCGAGCGCATACCCATCACAAATTTTTCCTCGACGGAGCTCAAAGACGGCCTCCCCCCGGGTTGGAATCTCGAGCTGCGGCACGGAAAGCCGGACATCCAGATCGAGAGGCTGGATCTGTCGGGACTGCCGCCTCCCAAGAGGCACAGCTCCTTCGGCTGGGGCGAGGCGCAGGCATCGGTTAAGCAGGACCCCTACTGCCTTCACCTGACAAGCGACGGCGAATCCTCCTTTGGCATCAGCCGCAACATGAAGGTGAATCCCAAAGAATTTCCCTACCTGAACTGGAAATGGGCGGCAAGCCGTCTGCCCGACGGAGCCGACGTGCGCAAGCGCTCCACCGATGACCAGGCGGCCCAGGTCTATGTCGTCTTCACGCCAACGGGATTCCCCCACGCATTGACGGCGCCGCTTCTGGGATACATCTGGGATACGGAAAGCCCGAAGGGGACCATGGGCAAGAACGCCCACCCCCTGGCGGGGCGGGTCCGCTACATCGTGCTGCGGAACAAGACGGACAAGCTGGGCCAGTGGATCACGGAAAAGCGCAACATCTACGAGGACTACCGCAGGCTCTTCAAGGACATCAACGGCGGCGAGCCACCCGAGGTGGTCGGCGTCACGTTTTTCATCAACGCCCACAACACGAAGACCCGGGCCGAGAGCCGCTTCTGCGAAGCGTATTTCACAAGAAAATAGGGTTCAGGGTATAGGGTCAAGGGTCAGGGTTAAGAAAAAGACAGGAAAATAAACAAAGGATCGGGGACACCATGCCTCGATCCTTTTCTTTCTTGATTTCGGTTTTGTCTGGTCTCTATCTCCTACACCCTACCTTACCCTCTACCCTCTACCCTCATCTTATTGACCAGAATATGCGCCCGACGGATGGGCTCAGGAATGCGGTAGCGGGGGGCGCACTGCAGAACGATCTCCACGGCGCGCTCGAGACTCACCCGGTGGCCCTGCGATACGAAGACCGGCTTCACGCGGTCTTTCGTTCTCACGACGGCGCCGATCCATTTTCCGTCGTGAACAAGCGGTGAGTGCTGCCCCCGCCTCACACCGGGTTCCTCAAACGAGCCCGTCAACCGGGTCTTTGCGCACCCCACGGCAGGAATGTCCAGGATGAGACCCATGTGGGCCGCCAGGCCGAACCCTCGGGGATGGGCAATGCCCTGGCCGTCAAAGAGGACCACATCGGGCCTTTTCCGCAGCTTCCCGAAGGCCTGCAGTAAGGCGGGACCCTCGCGGAAGGAGAGAAGGCCCGGGATGTAAGGGAAGGAGGTCCTGCCGCTGTAAGTGGCCTCTTCGATCACTTCCAGGGTGGCGGCATCGAGAAGAACGACGGCGGCAAAGACCCGGTCATCGCCCTTTGTGCAGGAGATGTCGGCCCCCGCGACAATCCGGATATCCCCCGGCCCGTCGTCACTCAAAACCAGCTTCCCGCGCAGATCAGCCTGTATGGCCACCGCCGCCTTGTAATCCACATCCCAGGCATGGAGATTGACGAATTTCATGGGTGAAACCAAAAAGTTCGGAATGATGAATTGGAAAGGTAGCATAGCAGAACTGTCATCCCCGCGCAGGCGGCGGATCCATCATGAACAATGGATTCCTGGTCAAGCCAGGAATGACATCGCAGAGATCATTCGCTCTTGTCTTTCCTGACGCCCGAAGCCGGAAGCCCGCGGCCGTCAGGCCGCTAAAGCTCGAAGGTCATGTCGCAGCAGGCCCCCAAGTATCCCCACCTGGGCATTGCTCTCCCGGACAACCCGGCGGCAGTGATCCACGATCTTGTCCATGGCCCGGTCGGTGCGGTCCTGGTTGATATGGAACAGGGCGAACTGCCTGACGCCGGCCTCCATGGCCAGGTTCAGGGCGTCGAGGTAGGAGGAGTGCCCCCAGCTGCGGTGCCTTCCGTACTCCTCGCCGGTGAACTCGGCATCGTGGACGAGAAGGTCGGCACCGGCGCAGAACCGCAGGTAGTCCTCAAGCGGCAGGCCTCCCGGGTGACTGTAGCCGAGTTCGTGGTCCGTGATGAAGACGAAGCTTCGCCCGTCCTCGATGAACTTGTAGCCTTTGCCCCCGCCGGGATGGCTGATGTCGATGGGCATGACGGTGACCGAGTCGATCTGGAACTTATCGGGACAGCCGTCGGAGTATGCGATCCGGGCCTTCAGGTCCCCGTAGTTGACGGGAAAGTTCGGCGGGGACATCATCCTGGCCAGCATGGTCCGGACGAACTCCTCGGCAAACGGGCAGCCGTGGACGCGAAGACTCGTCCTGTCCGAGTAGAGAGGCCGGAAGAAAGGGAAGCCCATCACGTGATCCCAGTGGGCATGGGTGAAGATGAGATCGTACTCGTAGAGACCCTGGGCAAGCAGATCCTTGCCGAGTCTCCGGATCCCCGTCCCTGCGTCGATGATGATGACACGGCCGTTTTTCGAGCGGATCTCGATGCAGGTCGTGTCGCCGCCGTACTTGATGTATTCCTGGCCGCAGACGGGGATGGAGCCCCTGGCGCCCCAGATTTTGACGAACATGGTCTACCCTCCGGCCGGCAAAGCAATCTCTACAGCGCGCCGAGGTGCGGCTTGAGAAGCTCCCTGGCCCTCTCAATATCTCTTTCGATCTGTTTCACCAGTTCTTTAGGGCTTTCAAACTTCATCTCGTCGCGGATCCGGTCGATGAAGAGGACTTCGATGGCCTTCCCGTAGAGTTCTTCGCGGGGAAAATCAAGGAGGTGGACCTCCACGGTGAGCTGGTTGTCGCCGAAGGTCGGGCTGTAGCCGATGTTGAGGACACCGGGGTGACGACCGCCGTCGAGCTCTGCGATAACGGCGTAGACGCCCAGGGCCGGGACAAGCTCCTTCTCCGATTCGATGTTCGCCGTGGGGATGCCGATCTCCGAGCCCCTCCTGTACCCCTTCACGACAGTACCGCCCAGGTTGTAGGGCCGCCCCAGGAGCTTCATGGCCCGTCGCACATCGCCTTCCAGGAGGGTGTGCCGCACGCTGGTGGAGCTCACCACGATCCCGTCCACCTGCACGGCATCGATGGCCTCCACGTCAAAGCCGAGTGCCTGCCCCATGCTCCGGAGGAAGTCCTGGTTGCCGCTCTTGCGGTTCCCGAAGGCCGTATCGTGGCCGATGATGAGCTTCGCCAGGTGAAGTTTATCCCAGAGGATGCCCTGGACAAACGCCTCGGCCGTCGTCCTGGCAAAATCAGGCGTGAACTCGATGAGGATGACGGCATCGATTCCCAGCCCTTCGATGAGCTTCAGCCTCTCCTCCAGCGTCGTGAGGAGGTAGAAGGGCTTGCGCTCCGGATGCAGGACCTTCTGGGGGTGAGGTTCGAAGGTGAGGACAACGCCTCGGCACTGCCTTTTTCGGGCCTCTTCGACGACCTTGCCCAAAAGATCCTTGTGGGCCAGATGAATCCCGTCGAAATTCCCGATGGTCACAACCGAACATGCATACTGGGGGGGGATCCGGTCCAGGCCCCTGATGACATCCATGAATCAACAAGCCTCTCTTTTCCAATATCCTGAAAGCGCGGCAGCCAGCCCGAGCAGTTTTGTAACATATCACGAAGGTCTTTTATATCAAGCCTGTTTTTGCTTGACAAGGTTTCGGGGATCATTATAGATTTAGCCTTCTTGAAAAGCGTGCCGAAGTGGCGGAATTGGTAGACGCGCTAGGTTCAGGGTCTAGTGGGCGTACGCCTGTCCGGGTTCAAATCCCGGCTTCGGCACCAGAAAAAACAAGGGGTTAGCTGAAAGGCTGACCCCTTTTTTTGCCTGCCGTCCCCTTGCCCGGGGGTTCTTCCTGGCTGGTCCGGAACTTGCAACTTTCCATCGGGTCATACCCACTCAAAAAACAAGGAGTTATCAGCATGTTAACCTGGAATCAGTGGAACCCGATGACCGCGGCGTCGAAATGGATCTTCGATGCCTGTGAATACGCCGTCGACTCGGCTCAGCGGCAGATCCTCTTCATGGACGTCCTGCGCAAGAGGGGCAACAACTACATCGAGCACCTGCGAAACGGCCAGCCGCCCGTGCTGACCTTCCACTACGAGATGATCCTCGACGGCCGGACATTCGAAAAACCCGTGAACTTCGCCCTGGTGCGCATCGTGGATCGGCGCAGGGAAGAAAAGGACTGCGCCGACGGCGCGGAGCGACGCAGGACGAACCGGGGGAAAAAACCGCCCGAGCTGCCGAAGCGTCCCATCGTGATCATCGACCCGAGGGCCGGCCACGGGCCCGGGATCGGGGGCTCCAAGCGCGACTCCGAGATCGGCATGGCCCTGGATCACGGCCACCCGGTGTACTTCATTCTCTTCTACACGGAGCCCATGCCCGGCCAGAAGATCAAGGACGTCGTTCAGGCCGAGGAACGTTTCATCGAGGAGGTCGTCCGCAGGCACCCCCACGCGGACAACCCCGCCATCATGGGCAACTGCCAGGCAGGCTGGGCGTCGGCCCTGCTGTGCGCCGACCGGCCCGACATCGCGGGGCCGCTCATCCTGAACGGCGCCCCCATGTCCTACTGGGCAGGCGTGCAGGGAGTGAACCCGATGCGCTACCGGGGAGGACTGGCCGGCGGCATCTGGATGACCTCGCTTCTGTGCGACCTGGGCAACGGGAAATTCGACGGGGCCAACCTCGTGTCGAACTTCGAGTCGCTCAACCCGGCCAACACGTTATGGACAAAAAACTACAAGCTCTACTCCGAGATCGACACCGAGGAGGAGCGCTTCCTCGCCTTCGAGAAGTGGTGGGGCGGGTTCTACATGATGAACGCCGAGGAGATCCACTTCATCGTGAGCAATCTCTTCGTGGGGAACAAGCTCGAGAAGGGAAAACTGGAGCTTCACGAGGGGGAATTTCTGAGCCTGAAGAACATCCAGAGCCCCATCCTGGTCTTTGCCTCGAAGGGTGACAACATCACCCCGCCTCAGCAGGCCCTCTCCTGGATCCCCAAGGTCTATCGGTCCGCCGAAGAGATCCGGAAGCTCGGACAGGTCATCGTCTACATCATCCACGAGGACATCGGGCACCTGGGAATCTTCGTCGCGGCAAGCGTCGCAAAAAAGGAGCACAAGGAGATCATCCGCAGCTCCGAAATGATCGAATTCCTCCCGCCCGGCCTCTACGAGATGGTGATCGAGGGGGATGTGGCCAACGGGCGACATCGCCACCCGCTTCGAGGAGAGGACCCTGGACGACATCACGGCCCTCGACGACGCGCCGGAAGAGGAGGAGGACTTCAGCATCGTGGCGCAGGTCTCCGAGTTCAACGACCGGATGTACCGGAGCTTCCTGAGCCCCTGGGTGAAGGCCTGTTCATCGGAGTTCTCGGCGGAGATGATGCGCTGGCTCAACCCCCTGAGGACGCAGCGCTACATGATCTCGGACATGAACCCGGCGCTGCGCCACCTCGGCGCGGCGGCAACCCAGATCCGTGCCAACCGCAAACCCGCATCGCAGGGCAACACCTTCGCGGCCCGGGAGAAATCCCTTTCGTCCTTTGTCGAAGAGTGGCTCAACTTCTACCGCGACAGCCGGGACCGCAGGCAGGAGAGGCTCTTCCGCGCGGTTTACGGCCATGAGGCCCTGCATTACTCCTCGATCGCCGCAGGCACCTTCAAGGCCCTGGCCAAAGAAAAGGACCTGGAGGTTTCCTGGGAGGACTACGAGAAGTGGCTCCAGCAGAAATGGCTCGATGCCGCCGAAAAGGGCGGTCCGGCCGAGGGGATCGTCCGGGCCATGATGGCCATGGCCAGGACCGGCCGTGTCATCGGCCGCAAGCACTTCGCCGTTGCCGAGGAGATCGCCAAGACCCACAAGATCCTGCAAAAAATCCGGCCCGCCGACTTTCGCCGCATGGTGAAGGAGCAGTACTGCATCCTGGAGGCCGACGAGGAAAAGGCTCTTGCGGCCCTCGCGAAGCTCATCCCCGGCGAGCACGACCGCGACGAGGCCCTGGGCCTTGCCCGGCGCATCGCCCTGGTGGACGGGGCCTACACGCCGGAAGAGAAGGCCATGCTGGAGAAGATCGGCCGCGGGCTGGGCATCGCACAGGTTGAAACCGAGAATAAACTCTTGAAATTTCGAAGCGAGAAACGTATGTAAGGAGAAAGGCGCAAAAGGAGGGACTGGAAATGGCAAAGGCGATGAAACTGAAGCAACTGACCTTCATCGTGCCCAACCGGGTCGGCCTGCTCTCGGAGGTGACCACCTTCCTGGCAAACGGGAAGATCAACATCGAGGCCCTCTGCGCTTACGGCAGGGGCCAGGAAGGCGTCTTCATGATCGTCACCGACAACAACGCCAAGGCAAAGAAGATCCTGACCCAGATGGGCGCCGAGGTGAAAGTGGAGGAGGTCATCGCCGTGGAGCTGCGCCAACAAGCCCGGTCAGCTGCAAAAGGTGGCCAAGAAGGTCTCCGATGCCCTCGTCGACATCAACTACGTCTACGTAAGCCCCTCCGGCGGCAAAATGACCGTCGTGTTCAAGACGGCCGACGACAAGAAGATCATGAAGGCACTGAAAAAATAATAAACGACAGAGCGAATCCCACAGGCACCGAAGGCGCAGCGAAACCCGCTGCGCCTTTCTTTTTGCCCTCCCGCATCCCTTTCCCTTGCGCCTCCTGCCGATTGTGGCATGACGCAAAGGGAACCTGACAACCGGTTCTCTTTTCCTGGCGTTTTCCCGGACGAAACATACCAAACAGTCCAGATAGACCAGATAGACGAAACGAGGGGGCAGATTATGAAAACAGCGGATTTGTTCAGGCTCGACGGCAAGGTGGCCCTCGTCACGGGCGGGGGCCGGGGGATCGGCAAATTCATCGCCACGGGGCTGGCCGAGGCGGGCGCAAACCTCGTCATCGCCTCGCGCAAGATGAAAAACCTGGAGGCGGCGGCCGCCGAAATCCGGAAGGCCTGCGGCGTGGAGGTCCTGCCCGTGGCCTGCGACGTGGCGAAGGAAGAGGAAATCGACGGGCTCGTGAAAGCGGCCCTGTCGACGTTTGGCCGCATCGACATCCTGGTGAACAACGCCGGGGCCACCTGGGGCGCCCCGACGCTGAAGTTCCCCCTGGAGCGCTGGGATCAGATGTTCAACATCAACGTCCGCGGCGTCTGGATCCTGACGCAGAAGGTGGCGGGCGTGATGAAGGCCCAGGGAGGCGGCAACATCATCAGCATCTCCTCCATCATGGCATTCCGGGGTTCCGACGAGTTTCTGCACCCTGCCGTTCCCTACAACTCCACGAAGGCGGCCATCAACGCCCTGACGATGAACCTCGCCGTGAAGCTCGCCCCCTTCAAGATCCGGGTGAACGCCATCGCTCCGGGGTTTTTCCGCACCGACATGATGGCCTACATCGAGACGCCCGACTTCAAGGAGTCCCGCGACAAGGCGATGGAACTCGTCCCCATGAGGCGCTTCGGGGATGTCGACGACATGAAGGGCGTGGTGGTTTTCCTGGCCTCGGACGCTTCGGCCTACATGACGGGGCACGTGCTGGTCAACGACGGGGGGTTCCTGGCGAGGTAAGCGGCTCAAAGCCGCAAGTGACCGGTGGCCAGTGTCCAGTGATCAGCGGGGAGAAGAAGAGACGGGCAGGAAGAGCGGAATGCTGTTTGGATTTTTCAGACTAAGAATCAAAGGGTAACGGGTTCGGGGCGCAGGGCTCGGAGAAAGAGAGAGGGGGATCAGGCCGACAACCCGATCCCCCAATCCAAAGGAGGTAGTGATATGACACAGCGTTCGTATCCGGTCTGATCAAAAAGCTGCGCATCCACCCCGCACAGGCATCTTCGCAAGAATCCCCACGATGATTGACTAACACAGTAAGCGAGAAGCACAATATAGATAAAATATAGATATTATGTGTGCCATTTCACTATACTTAATTCTTGACAGTTCCGCATAACGGAATTATTGTCTCATCCATCCGTTCTTTCATTTCACAACCTGTTTGCCGAAAAATTGAACCCATTGGGATGCAAGCTCAAGCGACCGGGGATAACATCAGGGTTTCCGAAGGGTTGGATGACCGACAATGAAAAATGACGCCGAGGACAGGACAACCGCGCCCGACGATGCCGCGTTGACCCGGAGTCTCATCTCCGCGCTGCAAGAAAACGAGGCCTGGTTCCGCACCATGGCGGATGAGGCCCCCATGGGAATTTCCATTTCCAGGGACGGCATCAATCTGTATGCCAACCGGGCCTGCCTGCGCATGTTCGGTTACGAGAGTTCACAGGAATTCATCGGCACGTCGCAGTTGAACCGGGTCGCCCCCGATTACCGGTGGCAGATGAACCTGAACATCAGCAAGCGCAGGCGGGGGGAGGCCGTCCCCAATCAGTATGAATTCATGGGGCTGAGAAAAGACGGATCGACGTTTCCCGTATTTATAGATGTGTCAAGGGTTCGACTGGGTGAGACGCTGCTGTCGGTTGCCTTTTTCACCGACTTCACGGAGCGCAAGCGGATCGAGGCTGCGCTCAGCTCCAGCGAGAAACGCTACCGCACGCTGGTTGAAACGGCCGATGACTTCATCACGGAGATCAATGCCCGGGGGGTCATTCTCTACGCCAGCCCGGGGTTTTACGGTATCACGGGCTACAAGCCCGCCGATATCCTGGGCAGGACACCGTTTGACTTCATGGACGCTCCGTATGCGATGCGGGCAAAGCGCTTCTTCGAGGAGAAAGCGAAGAATAAGGAAAAGATCCTGGGCCTCCAGGAAACCCTCGTCTGCAAAGACGGCTCATCGGTGACCCTGGAAACGAACGCCTCGCCCTTCTTTGATTCCGACGGGACGCTGCTCGGCTATTGTGCCGCATCTCGCGACATCACGCATCTGAAAAAGACAGAGGGCGCCCTGCGGGAAAGCGAGCGGCGCTACCGGAATCTCGTCGAGACGATCGATGAGTATATCGCCGAGACCGATGCGACGGGAACGTGCACCTACGCAAGCCCGAAAGTGTTCGACTTCATCGGATACAGACCGGACGAGGTGATCGGGAAGAGGCCCTTCGACTTCATGGAACCCGCCGAGGCCCGGAGGGTCGAAAGGATATTCGGCGAGAAAGCATCGAAGGGAGCGCCGTTCGATTCTCTGGAACATACGATGATTCATAAAAGCGGCGCCCCTGTCGTGATGGAAGTGACGGGGACGCCTTTTTTCGGCGAGGACGGGAAGCCCCTGGGCTACCGGACGATATCGCGCGACATCACCCTGCGCAAAGAGGCGGCGGAAGCTCTTGCGCGGGCCGAGGCGAAATACAGGGACATCTTCGAGAACGCCGTCGAGGGGATTTATCGGAGCGTACCTGCCGGGCGGTATACTGATGTCAACCCCGCCTTTGCCCGGATCTTCGGCTATGACTCCCCGGAGGAGCTGAAAACGGCCGTCAACGACATCGGGCGGCAGCTCTACACCGATCCGGAAGTCCGCAGGGAATGCGTGCGGATCGTCGAGGAGCGGGGGCACGGCAGCTTCGAGATCGTGATCCGCCGCAAGGACGGCAGCACGGGGTGGGTGTTCAACAACGTTCGCGCCGTCCGCGACGCGCAGGGGAAAACCATCTGCTACGAGGGATTTGTCGAAGACATCACCGACCGCAAACGGATGGAGGAAGAGCTTCAGAAGGCTCACAGACGCCCTGGAGGAACGGGTCCGGGAACGGACGGAGGAACTTGCGCGGGTGAATGAAGTCCTGCGCCTGGACATCGAAAAGCGGATGCAGGTCGAGGAGACACTGAGGCAGCGGGAAGAGCGAGTTGGAGATCCGCTCGAGGAAGCTCGAGGATCTCAACACCACTTTGCGGACGCTCCTGGAGCAGCGGGACCAGGATCGAACCCTTCTCGAAGAGAGGGTGATCGCCAACATCAACAAGCTGGTCATGCCCGCCCTGGTGAAGCTGAAAGCAACACCGATCACCCGCCAGGCGGCCTCATTTGTCGGCGTTCTGGAGACCAACCTGAAGGAGATCATCTCTCCCTTCTCCCAGCAGCTCTCGGCGCAATCGGCGAGCCTGACACAGACGGAAATCCAGATCGCCAACTGCATCATGCAGGGCATGCGCTCCAAGGAAATAGCCGCCCTGATGAAACTCTCGAAAGGGCACGATCGACTTCTACCGGAACAACATCCGGAAAAAACTCGGCATCCGCAATCAGAAGGCCAACCTGCAGTCCTACCTGCTGTCTCACTTCAAGATGTAGGCATGAGAAGAAGGGCAGCGGGTTGAGGGTAAAGGGTAGAGGGAAAAGACAGGACGGAACGGGACGTACTGCGGGTCACTTCCTCTTGCTGATGGTTTTTGCCTCCTCGTTTGTCCTTTTGCGGACGTCTTTGCGCCAGGGGTTTTCGAAGGAAACGCAGCCTTCGCCCGAACGAAGCTCCCGCTTCACGAATTCGGCCATCTGCCCCGGCTGAATCATGAGGCGGCAGACATAGCGGTGGCCTGCCCACTCGAGCTCCGGGCACAGTCCGGTCTGCGCCTCCGGGTGCCTTGCCACCCCGAAGGTGCACCGCTGATGCACGCAACAGAAGCCGCACCCGACGCAGCGCCAGACTTTCCGATCCCCGGTCAGCACGATCCCTTCCCCTCCCGTCCCGATCTCTCCAGGCGCAGGACCCGGTTGATGCACGAGGGCATCTCGTCCTCGTAGTGGCTCACATAGATGACCCGGGTGCCGGTCCCGGCGCCGATGCGGTCGATCAGCTTCAGCATCTTCCTGCGGTTTGCCGGGTCCAGACCCTGGCAGGGCTCGTCGAGGATGAGCAGCAGGGGCGATTTCACCATCGCCCGGGCAATGAGAGCCATCCGCCGCTCCCCGTAGGAGAGCCCTTCGAAGGCCCTCTCCGCCATGGGCAGGATGCCGAGAAGGTCCATCCAGTCCTCCACCATCCGGCGATCCTCCGGGCTCAGGCGGCGGAAAAGACCGATGGAATCGAAAAGCCCCGAGGCCACCACGTCCCGAACCTGAATCCCCCTGCGGTAGCGCACCTGCAACTCCGATGAGACCACACCGATCTTTTCCCGGATGTCCCACACCGTCTCGCCGGAGCCTTTGAGCATGCCGAAGAGCCGGATCTCGTTGGCGTAGGCCTGGAGATTGTCGCCGGTGATGAGACTGAGCAGGGTCGTCTTTCCCGCGCCGTTGGGGCCCAGCAGCGCCCAGTTCTCGCCGCGCCTCACCGTCCAGTCGAGGTTGTCGAGGATGGTGACATCGTCAAACCGGATGGTGACCCCCTTCATTTCCACGAGGATTTCGGGCGCTGCCGTTTCCCGTGCATTCTCCCGGGGCATGCGAGGAACGGGGCTCTCGTCCTCGTCGCTCATCCGCTGCCAGCCGGAAATAACTTCCTCGCGCCTTCCCTGGAGGACGACCCGTCCGTCCTTGACGCAGAGCACATGGGTGATGCCCGGCGGGATCTCGTCTGCGCGGTGGCTCACCAGGACAAGCTGGACACCCTCCCTCGTCAGGTCATCCAACAGAGCTTTGAGCTCCTCTCGCGAGGCCGCGTCGATCCCGCCGAAAGGCTCGTCGAGGACGACAAGCCGCGGGGATTTCATCAGGGCCCGGGCGATGAGCACCTTGCGCAGCTCGCCCGTCGAGAGGTGGCGCATCGGTCTGTTTTGAAGATAGCCGATCCCGAGCCGCTTCACGATTCCGCGATACGCGCGGGCGCCGTCGATGCCGGGAGGGCTGCCCGAAAGGATCGTCTCGCGGGCCGTTTCGGGGTCCCCTCCCCTGCCGGCACAGCCGCCGTCTTCGACGCGGTTCTCCTCCGCCCCGAGAAGCCACTCCTGCAGCTCGGGCGACACCCAGCCGATGCGGTCGCGTGCCGCATCGGGGTGGTGGCGCGTGACCGCCCCCTGCGAAGTCGGCACGTCGTCCATGAGGACCCGGGCAAGGGACGACTTCCCGGCGCCGTTGGGGCCCAGGATGGCCCAGCTCTCGCCGGCGCGGATCTCCCAGGACGTGCCGGGCAGGATGAACCGGTCTCTCACGCGCACGGTCACATCATCGATGGTTATGAAAGGGTCTCCCGGTGCGGGCGGGCGCTTAGCCCTGGCCCCACCAGAAGACGCGGACGGGGTCTTCATCGATTTCTCTCAAAAAAATTTCAATATCCGCTCTTGGCTTCAGGTAGTAGCTGTGCCACTTCGAGTCGGCGTCCACGTAGTAGAGGCTCCACCTTTTCGTCCGTGGGTCGAATCGAAAACGTGCCATGTCAAGCCGTACCCATTTTTCGGGGTCCAGCAGGCCGGGGCGCTCTTCGAAAAGCGTCACGAGGTCGCCCTCGACGGCGTAGCCGATCCGAATGCGGTGGCACAGCGCCTCGTGGACCCGCCCCTGGCAGTAGTCCCCGAGTTTCTTTTCCACCAGCTTCAGGGTGAATTCCGAAAGCGCCATGGCGACCTTCCTTTCATAGCTGTATACCATAAATCGGTCGAGCCCGAAACAGCGGCTCCACGGGCAGAATTTCCTTGTCAAAATGACCGCGAATTGTTTAACATCCGAAAGACTTGAATGAGAGGAACGGCCCATGGCAAACAATTCCAGAAACATATCGGACTACTCGCAATTCATCGTCGATCTGCGCCGTCACATGTGGATGGCCGGCATCGAGATGGACCTGAGGCGGCTCATCTGGCAGATCGCCATCACGGGAAAGTACATCTCGGCAAAGATCCACGAGTCGAACCGCAAGTTGGCGGGCCTGCGCAACATCCACGGCGACGAGCAGCTCGCCCTCGACAAGAGCGCCGACATCATCCTCCAGAACCAGCTCCAGTACTCGGGTTTCGTGAAGGCCTACCTGTCCGAGGAGCTGGACCGCATCGTCGCCTTCGAGGCCCCGTCGAGCAAGTACTACGTCACGGCAGACCCCCTCGACGGCTCGTCGCTCGTGGACACGAACCTGGCGATCGGGACGATCATCGGCATCCACAAGGACTCGCCGCTTGCCGCCGAGGGCCGCAAGACCATGGTGGGCGCCATGTACATCACCTACGGGCCCCTCATCACGATGGTCTACTCGGCAGGCAAGGGCGCCCACGAGTTCGTCCTCAACCGGGAGGGAGAGTACGTCCTTTCCGAAGAAAACATCACCCTCGACGAGAAGGGCTCCATCTACAGCCTCGGGGGGCTTCGCAAGGAATGGCTCCCGGGGCATCTCAAGTTTGTCGAGATTCTCGAGGGCGAGGGATACAAGCTGCGCTACAGCGGCGGGTTCGTCCCCGACATCAACCAGATCCTGATCAAGCGGGGGGGCGTTTTCACGTACCCCGGCACGAAAAAGGACCTCAAGGGGAAGCTCCGCCTCATCTTCGAGCTTCAGCCCATGGCCTTCCTGGCCGAACAGGCCGGGGGCATGGCCACCGACGGCAAGCAGGACATCCTGGCCATCAAGCCCGAGAACCTCAACCACCGCTCGCCGATCTACATCGGAAGCCGCTACGAGGTGGAGAAGGCAAGGGAATCCCTGGCCTAAGACACTATACACCATTCACCACCCACAAAGGGGGAAGCATGATCTTCAGCAGCATCGACCAGCTGAGAAGGGCGATCGAAGGCATCCTGAAGATCGAGGGGGACAACGTCCGGGTCCTCGACGAGAAGAAACTTCGCGGATCGCTCATCGACCATCTCGTCTACTCGGCCGTGCTGTCCGGCGACGCGGGGGTGAAGCAGGCCGCCCGCTGGCTCATCCGCAGGGCGGGTGTCACGCTCGGCGTGCTGCCCTCCTCGATCCAGCCGCTCTACGAGGCCATGGGCCGGGGCGATGTAAAAGGCTTCACCGTGCCCGCCATCAACATCCGCGGCCTCACCTACGAGACGGCCCAGGCCATCTTCCGCGCGGGCCTCAAGGGCGGCGTGGGGCCCATCCTCTTCGAGATCGCCCGCTCCGAGATCGGCTACACGGAGCAGCGCCCCTCCGAGTACGCCTGCGCCATCACGGCCGCGGCCATCAAGACGGGCTGGCGGGGGCCCCTGTTCCTGCAGGGCGATCACTTCCAGATCGGCGTGAAGAAATTCGCCGTGGAGCCCCAGAAGGAAGTGGACTCCGTGAAGGAGCTCATCCGCGAGGCCATCGAGGCCGGGTTCTACAACATCGACATCGACTCCTCCACCGTGGTGGACCTGAGCAAGCCTACCGAGGAGGAGCAGCAGCGAAACAACTTCACCATCGCCGCCGACATCACGGCCTTCATCCGCCAGGTCCAGCCCAAGGGCGTCGAGATCTCCGTGGGCGGCGAGATCGGCGAGGTGGGCAGCAAGAACAGCACCGTCGGGGAGCTGCGGGCCTTCATGGGCGGCTATCTGGAGGAGCTGGCAAAGCGCGGCAAGGGTCTCAAGGGGATCAGCAAGATCAGCGTCCAGACGGGCACCTCCCACGGCGGCGTGGTCCTGCCCGACGGGAGCATCGCCAAGGTGAAGCTCGATTTCGACACCCTGCAGACCCTCTCCGAGGCGGCCCGGAAAGAGTACGGCATGTCGGGCGCCGTCCAGCACGGGGCCTCGACCCTGCCCGACGAGGCCTTCGACAACTTCCCGAAGCGCGGCACCGCCGAAGTGCACCTGGCCACGGCCTTCCAGAACATGATCTACGACAGCACCTTCTTCCCGGCGCCGCTTCGCGAGAAGATCTACGACTACATCCGCAGGGACCTCGCCGGCGAGAAGGGCGCCAAGGACACCGACGAGCAGTTCATCTACAAGACCCGCAAGAAGGGCTTCGGCCCCTTCAAGAAGGACATGTGGAACCTGCCGCCCAATGTCCTGAAGGGGATCGGCAAGGAGTTGGAAGACAAGTTCCTCTTCATCTTCGACAAGCTTTCCGTCTTCAAGACGAGGAGCGTGACGGCAAAGTTCGTCAAGCCCGTCGACGTGCCCGTCCCGGCCCCGGCAAGCCTCACGGGCAAGGGAGTTGTGAAGGGCGAAAAGAAAGCCGAGGCCTTTGACGAAGGGGAATGAGGCGCTGCGCGCCGGGGCGAGGGTCGAGGGTGAGAAGGGGTGAAGAGGAAGAAAGGGATAAGAGTAAGGGAAGACGAATAAAAAAAAAGGTCCGGGGTGATGGCTCCGGACCTTTTTTATGGCCGTTCGATTACTTGGACGGGGCTGCGCCGGCGCCCTTTTCGATTTCCTTGTTTCGCTCGTCGTTTTGATCGAGAGTCTTGTCGATTTTCTTGCGCATCTGGCTTCCGTTATAGCCCGCGGCCGTAGCGCCTTCGACGACCTTGGTCTCGGCCCGGCCCTGCGGCACGTCCTTGGCTTTGGGAGCGGGGCTGCCGGAGCCGCAGCTCAGGACAAAGAACATCGTGAAAACAAAGGGCAACAGGCGGCAGACGTGTTTCATTGCAGATTCCCTCTGTAAGGTAATAAACAGGAGAATTGCAACTTTCGGGCCGGATCTGAATAACTGCAAGGATAGCAGTCCGGCGTCATCCGTGCCATTTACTTGCCTTGCGGATGCTATTGCCATCCAGCCGAACGTCGAGGGTCACCCGGGCATGGAATTTTCACCGCCTTGACATCTTACTGTCATCTATTGTATGCGTTGTAATACACGTGATTTATGAGGTGCCATATGAATACAGCAATCTCCGTCAGGCTTCCCAAAAAAATTGCCGATCAGCTGGACAGCATCGCCCGGGAAACGGAAAGGCCGCGTTCCTTCATCATCCAGAAGGCTCTCGAGGCCTACATCGAAGATTACGCGGATCTCCAGGTCGCACTGGACCGGCTCCACGACAAGACCGACCCTGTCATTTCCGGCAAGTCGTCTGAGGAAATCCCTTGGCCTATAATATCGGCTACAAGAAATCGGTCGAGAGGGATCTGAAGAAACTGCCGAAGGCAGAGGCCAGGAGGATTCTCGAGCAGATCGAGGAAGAGCTTTCGGAGAAGGCCGATGCTTATCCTGTTCTGAAGGGGCAATTTGCGGGTCTCAGGAAATTCCGCGTCGGGGACTACAGGGTGATCTATGCGATCCTGGACAATGAGGTCCTTGTCCTCAGGATCGGGCACCGAAAGGATGTGTACAAGAAAGAGATCTGATCGGAACGATCATGAAATAACTCTCAGGCGGATATTCAGAAACCCTGGATGTCATTGCGGGGATCCTCATTCGATGTTTTCTCGGCGGGATGGTGCTGCTGGCTGTCTGGTTTGCCTGGTTTGCCGTCGCAGGCGACTGGATCTACCAGGTTCACACGCGGTGGTTCCAGATCCCGAGGCAGAGTTTCGATGCGATCCACTACGCCGGCATGGCGGTTACCAAGATCGCGATCATCCTCTTTTTCCTGCTTCCCTGGATCGCCATCAAGCTCATGTCGGGAAAAAGGACGAATAAGAAAAGAGGTCCAAGGCGACTCGCTCTGGACCTCTTCCTGACAAACCGGCAGAATGGGGTGCGGCGAGGATTCTTGCCCAACCCCTGAATTCTTGTTTCACTGGTCCCTGACCACTATCTCACTTCCCCCGCCGGCTCCCTTCGCGAACGTGTTATTTGTACAGGATCTCTCCCTGGCAGGCCAGGCAGGTATTGCCCGACTTGACGGGGTAGGCCTCGCCGCATTTCGGGCAGAGGGCCGTCGGGCCGCCCTTCTTTTTTCCGACATGCTTCCCGTCGACCTGCACGCCCGATGCCGCGAGAATCCGCGCGCCGGCGCTCACAATCTCGCCCATGAGTTTCTCCTGGTCCTGTTCCTCTTTTCGCTTCAGTCTGAAAAACCAGGCCTTGATCTCGGGGTAATCGTCCAGCTTTGACGCATCGAGATGCACGCGCACCCCTTTGCCCGAATATTTCTCGAATACGGTGATCGCAAAGCGCCCGATATCGACCACCTTCAGCCACCCGTTTCCGTATGTGCACGGGGTGAGCAGCTGGACCGCGTCGGGGAGGCATACGGACGTTTCGCACAGCACATCGAAGAACTCGCCTTCGGGCCTGTCTCTCATGGCCATATCGACCATGAATCCGCCGATCAGGAGCCCGGGCGCGGGGTTCCCGTGGAATTTCACCACCCTGGCAAGGTATTCTTCCGTGGAATACCCGCATATCGTCGTCATGGCCGCTCCCCCTCTGAATGCGCTCGACCCTGCAGGGGACATACCGGTGAAGGGGGGTTGCCGCAAGAAAATCGCGGTGGGTGTTCTTCGTGAGGTAATTGACGTTCACGCCGTATGCCGTGCCCCGGTGCACAAGGCCGAAGCCGTGGGGGATGAGCACCTGTCCCTTGCGGACGTCCGCCGAGAGCTCCGCCCCGATCTCGAGCGGAGCCGGCCTGGGTCGTGACGCGCACCGTTTCGCCGTCCCGGATCCCGAGCGCTGCCGCATCGTCGGGATGGATGGCGAGCGTGCACCCCCGCTTGCCCTTGAGCCACGCCGGGTCGCGCATGAGCGTATTGGCGACATTCCGGGTGTGGCGTCCTGCATTCAGGATGAAGGGGTATTGGCTGTCCGGCGTCAGGGCCTTGCGCTCCGATTCGGGGTCGATCCCCTTCAGCGGCTCTTCCAGCTCGGGGATGTGGAGATGGATCTTTCTGTCCGGCGTGCGGAGCTCCTTCATGTTCGCTTCAGGATCGAGTTGCCCGATCCAGATCCCCTCGGGGTGCTCGAGCAATTGGTTATAGATCATCTCGCTCTGAAGGATGTTCGGGTGCAGGGCCATGAGGGGCGCGACGGATCCGTATCGCACGGCGGCGCCGACGGCCCTGGCCATGCGCCCCGGCCGTGCGAGGATGCTCCATGCCGAGGGACTGGGGAGCCCGGCGCGTGCGGCGTTTCGCCTGGCGGCCCCGGGCATGGCGAGCAAGAGCCCCCACAGGGCGGCCTTGTTTGCCGAATCGCCCGTGCGTCCCAGGGTTTCCGCAAGGATAAAGGGCATGACCTTCATCGCCTTCGGGTTTTTCCTCATGAATGCAAAAAGGGCGAGGGTGAATGAAAAGATGTCTTTTTCCGCAGCCTCTTTCAGGGATGCCGGGATTTCAGGGACGATGCCGAGCCCCCTTGCAAGCCGCGTGTAGATCTGCCCGCACTCGAGACGCTCGCCCTTCCGGCTTTCACGACGGGCGGCCGCATGTGGAAGAACACATCCGGGTAGTTCCAGGCAAAGAAGGTGGAGTCCCAGCTCTCGTAGCCCGACCGGGCCGGCAGGACATAGTGGGAAAGGGCCGCCGTCTCCGTCATGGCGATCTCCAGGGTCACGAGCAGGTCGAGCTTCCCGAAGGCCTCTTCGTAGGCCCGCGTGTCCGCGTAGGAGCGAAGCGGGTTCGAGCCCGACACGATGACCGCCCGGGGCCGCTCGTCATGGCCGCTCAGGATCTCCTCGGGGAGCACGTTGGGCGGGAAGGTCCCCATGATGGCCGGGAAATTCGTCGCCACCGTGCGCCAGGTCTTCGGGTCGCGCTCATCGCTGTTGGAGCCGATCGGCATCACGGTCCCCGGGATCACGTCGCCGCCGGCAACGCAGAGTCTCCCGCACACGGCCGCAAGAAGCATGTGCAGATACGACACGACCGTGCTGTGCCGGTTCATGAGGGTGCCCAGGTCGGCGTGGAAGCACCAGCGCCGGGTGGCCATCTCCCTGCACAGGGCATGCACCTCTTCGTAGCTCACTTCGCAGATAGACAGGGCGGAGCGGATGTCGAAGGATGTGAACCAGGGCTCGATTTTCTCGAAACCCGATGCAGGTTTTTGCGAGGTAGTCCCTTTTCTCCCATTTCTCCTTCAGGATGATGGCGATCATCGCCTTGACGAGAAGGGCGTCGGTCCCGGGCCTGAGCGCGATGTGCAGGTTTGCGATCTTCGCCGTTTCCGATTTCCTCGGGTCGATGACGGCGAGCAGCTTGTCCGGATTCGAGGCGAATTCCCTGAGCACGAGGGGGGCGCGCGGCATCTGGTGGCTTTCCATGCCGTTCCACCCGATGGCCACGATCATGTCCGAATGGTGCTCGTCCGGGATCACGTAGCGGTTCTGGCTGCCGAGCATCCTTCCGCACACCCAGAAGTATCCCGTGAGCTCCTGCGCGAGCGCGCTGTAGTGATAGCGCGAGCCGAGGCTTTTCATGAGGGTCGTGCCGAAGCCCGCCTCGAAGTGGCATCCCTGTCCGCCGCCGCCCATGTACACGTAGGAGCGCGGGCCGTATTGCTTCACGATGGATGTGATCTTTTCCGAGATCTCCGCGATCGCCTGCTCCCAGGATATCCGGACAAATCCCCCGTCCGTTTTTTTCAGAGGGTGCGTCAGGCGGTCCGCATGGTGCTGATGCCAGGGCACATTGGCGCCCTTGACGCACATGTAGCCCTGGCTGCGCGGATTGGATTTATCGCCCCGGACTTTGCCGATGCGGTTCTCTTCGATCTCGACCTCGAGGCCGCAGTTCTGCGGGCAGAGAACGCAGCTCGTTTTTTTCCATTCGCCCATGGCGTGCCCCTCATGTGATGTTACGGATGATGAACAGGCTTACCATAAAAAAGGCCCAAGGCAAACACCCCGGACCTTTTCTTATTGAACCGGATGCATCGAGGGATTCCGTGTAAGGGTTGGCCGCAGCCAGCGCGGGGAAAACATTTCTGGAGATCGTCTGATGCAAAGGGGCCAAGAGAATGCTCTTGGCCCCCCGACGCTGAAAATGGGTTATGCGTGGCCACGACCTACGGCTGTGTCACGCCGCGCTTGAGCACGCCGGCGGCCACGAGAGGCAGGACCTTGTCCACCTTGAAGTAGACGGCGTACTTGGATTCCTGACTGTACTTGGTGGTGAAGATGGGGTAGCGCTTTTTCCGGATCTCCTCGATGACGGCCATGTCCCGCGACTCCTTGATCTTCGTGAGGTGGAGCCGGACGCCGTCGTATTTCTCGCTCTTCTCGAGGAAGAAATACGCAGCGTTGGGATTGGACTGCAGGTTCTTGTGGGTCAGGTTGCCCGTCATGACGAAGGCCACCGTTTCTTCATCGACGCACGAAGGGTTTCGAGATCGCGGATGCATTGACGTTCCCCTTTGGAATCGGCCGTGGACAAGTGTGCCGAATCCTTTCACCTTGTCGAAGTAGTTCGATAGCTTCATTCACAAAACCTCCCTGATTTCGTTTGAGAGCGGGCTCCTCCCCAGGCCCTGCAGTACATGTCGTGTTGCGTATCCGGCGAGTGCTGTGAGAAAATCCCTGCCGATTCATCGCGGGGCTCGTTGCCACTCCGCAGCCACAGACATCCGACTCAGTTTATCTCACCTTCCCCCCCGGCTACGGGCTCCTTGTCGAACCCCACGAGTGCCAGGCCGCCCTTCTCGGCGTCGGTGGCCAGCAGCATCCCGCGGCTCTCGACGCCCATGAGCTTCGTGGGCTTGAGGTTGACGACAACGACGATCGAGCGGCCCACCATCTCCTCGGGCTTGTAGTCCTGGAGGATGCCCGCCACGATCGTGCGCACCTCGCCGCAGTCGATCTTGAGCTTCATGAGCTTGTTGGACTTGGGAACGGCCTCGGCCTCGAGGACCTTCGCCACGCGCAGGTCGATCTTGCCGAAGTCGTCCCAGGTGATCTCGGGGAGCATCTCGAACTTCTTTGCGGGCGCCTCTTCCTCTTTCTTGTACTCCACCCTCGGGAAGAGGGCCTCGCCGCGGGTCACCGTGGCGCCGGGCTTGATCCCGCCCCAGCTGCGGATGGCGTCGAAGCTGAATTCCTTCACGTCCGCAAGGCCGATCTGGTCGAGGATCTTGCGCGCCGTGTCGGGCATGAAGGGGTAGACGAAGTAGGCCGTGAGCCTGAGGGACTCCATGAGGTTGTAGATGACCGTCTCGAGGCGGCCGCTCTTCGCGGGGTCCTTGGCGAGCGTCCAGGGCTCGTTCTCGACGATGTACTTGTTGGCGACGTTGATGAACTCCCAGACGGAGATGAGCACCTTGTGGAAGGTAAGCTCCCGGAAGAACTGCTCCACCTCGCCGAGGGTCTTTGCCGCCGCCTCGGTGATCTTCCTGTCGGCCTCGTCGGCTGCCTTCGGCGCGGGGACCTTCCCCTTGAAGTACTTCACGTCCATGGCGACAACGCGGCTCACGAGGTTGCCCAGGTCGTTGGCCAGATCCGAGTTGATCCGCTGCACGAGGGCCTCCTCGCTGAAGCTCGAGTCGAGCCCGAAGACCATGTCGCGAAGCAGGAAGTAGCGGAAGGCATCGAGGCCGTACTTGTCCTTGAGATCCAGGGGGCGCACGACGTTGCCCAGGCTCTTGGACATCTTGCTCGCATCCACGTTCCAGTAGCCGTGGACGTTGAGGTTCTTGTAGGGCCCGATCCCGGCGGACTTGAGCATCGTGGGCCAGTAGATGCCGTGGGGCTTCACGATGTCCTTGGCGATGAGGTGCTCCGAGGCGGCCCAGTACTTGCCGAAGTCCTTCCCGCTCGGGGTAGCCGATGCCCGTGACGTAGTTGATCAGCGCGTCGAACCAGACGTAGGTGACGTAGTCCTTGTCCCAGGGGATCTCGATGCCCCAGGTCAGGCGCGTCTTGGGCCGCGAGATGCAGAGGTCCTCCAGGGGCTGCTGCAGGAAGGCGAGCACTTCGTTTCGGTAGCGCTCGGGCCGGATGAAGTCGGGGTTGTCGTGGATGTAGCCGATGAGCCACTGCTGGTACTTGCTCATCTTGAAGAAGTAGTTGCTCTCCTTGCGGAACTCGGGCTCCGTCTGGTGGTCGGGGCACTTGCCGTCGACGAGCTCCGTCTCCGTGTAGAAGCGCTCGCAGCCCACGCAGTAGTGGCCGCCGTACTCGCCGAAGTAGATGTCGCCCGAGTCGTAGACCTTCTGGAGGATGTACTGGACGGTCTTGACGTGGTTTTCGTCGGTGGTGCGGATGAAGTAGTCGTTGGTGACGGCAAGCTGGGGCCAGAGGTTGCGGAACTGGGCGCTGATCCGGTCGGTGAAGGACTTGGGCGTCTCGTTGTTCTTCCGGGCCGCCTCGGCGATCTTGTCGCCGTGCTCGTCGGTGCCCGTCATGAAGAAGACGTCGTAGCCCGACATGCGGTAGAAGCGGGCCATGACGTCGCCCACGATCGTCGTGTAGGCATGCCCGATGTGGGGCGAGGCGTTGACGTAGTAGATGGGTGTCGTGACGTAAAAGACCTTCTGGGCGTTCACGGTGCCTCCTTGTTCCAGTGCCTGATGGTGTTGTCGGAATATCGGCGGGATGTGCCCCCGGTGAGGCGGGGCGGCGGATCGAGGCAGGGGATGTCAGCGCTTTCCCCGGCCCCCGTTTCTCGGGCCTCTGGGCGGCGGCGCTTCGGCTGCCGGGCCCGGTAAGGGCTGGGGCTCCCTGAGATCCTTGATCTCGACCTCGACTTCCTTTCCCTCCTCGGTATAGACGGCCAGGGTGCCCTTGAGGATGTTCTGGCGGATCACCTTGCCCGATCCCCCCTGGGCGATTCCGACCCGCTTGCCGCACTTGGGCATCCCGCGTTTCATGTCCAGGTACGAGTCGTACTCGAAGGCCAGGCAGCACATCAACCGGCCGCACAAGCCCGATATCTTCTCCGGGTTGAGCGGCATGTTCTGCTCCTTGGCCATCTTCACGGACACGCGGTCGAGGTTGTAAAGGAAATTGGTGCAGCAGATCTTCTGGCCGCAGACCCCGAGGCCGCCGAAAATCCGCGATTCGTTGCGGGCCCCGATCTGGCGCAGTTCGATCCGTGTCTTGAACTTCTGGACGAGGTCCTTCACCAGCTCGCGAAAATCGACGCGGTTGTCGGCGGTGAAGAAGAAGATGAGCTTGCTGCGGTCGAAGAGGCACTCCACGCTGATGAGCTTCATGGGGAGGCCCCGCTCGCGGATGCGCCCGAAGCAGAACTCCCGGGCGTCGCGCTCGAGCTTCTGGTTCTGCTCCAGCGCCCGCAGGTCCTCATCGGTGCACTTCCGGACGATGTTCCGGATATCCGTCGGCAGCAGGTGCAGGGGGACGGCCTTGCTGTCCGTCGCCACAATCCCCACGCTCGGCCCGTTCTCCGTGTTGACGATGACCGCGTCGTTCTTTTTCAACGTCTCGTCCGAGGTCTGGAAGTTGAGCACCCGCCCTTCCTTCTCCGCCCGGACGCCTACGATATGTCTCACGTCGATTTCACCTTCCCGCCCTCAGCGGCCTGCGCGGCCTCGGCGGGAATCCTCAACGAAATTGGCCTTGTTGGCAAACAATGTAAAGACCATCGTCTCCAAAGTCAATGGTTTATTCACGTTGCGCTCGATGGCCGCCGCGGCGCTCTCGATCGCCCGGACGCTCCGGAGGATCCCCTCCACGTCGGTGAAGCCCGCCAGGCGCCCGATGTCGCCCGCATGATCCCGGTTGATGAGCGCCTCGGCGCGCCCCGTTTCCTTGAAGACGAGCAGGTCCCGGTACCAGGTCTTCAGGATGTCGAGGGCCTCCTGGATGTCCTCCCGGTCGCCGGCAAGCTCTCCCGCGAGTGCCAGGCAGCCCAGCGGGTCGAGGGTCCCCTTCGAAACCCGGCCCAGGATTGAGTCGCGCAGGGCGAGGTAATCGCCCTTGTGCAGGGTGAGGGCCCGGCCGATGCTCCCCCCGGCCGAGGCGGCCAGGATGAGGGCCTTGTCGGGCGCAAGCGCATGCTCCTTTTCCAGGAAGGCGGCAATGACGTCGCGCTGCACGGGGTTGAAGCGCAGGCGGTGGCACCGCGACGGAATGGTCAGGGGCAGCAGGTGCGGCCGCGACGAGACGAGGACGAAGACGTTCGTGGGCGAGGGCTCCTCGAGGGTCTTGAGGAGCGAGTTGGCCGAGGTGATGTTCATGCGCTCGGCATCGTCGATGATCACGACGCGCCTGGCCCCCTCGAGGGGCCGGAAGCGCATCCTCTCCTGCAACCCCTTGATGTCGGCCACCTTGATGAACTGGCCCTCGGGCTCGATGATGAGGATATCGGGGTGGTTGCCGCTGTCGATCTTCCGGCAGGAGGTGCAGGCATCGCAGGCATCGGCGCCGCCCTTTTCGCAGTTGAGGGCCTTGGCGAAGACGAGGGCCGTGGTGCGCTTGCCGATGCCCTCGGCCCCGTAAAAGAGAAAGGCGTGGGGCACCCGCTCCTTCCCGATGGCGCTCTGGAGGACGGCGATGGGCCCTTCCTGGCCGTAGATCGAGGAAAAGCTCATGGGTCAGACCCCCAGAAAAGACGAGAGGATGGCGCGGACCTCGCGCCGGGTGGACTCGATATCGCGCGAGGCGTCGATGATTTTCACCCGGCCGGGCTCCTGCCGGGCGATGGTGAGGTAGCCCTCGCGGATGCGGCGGTGAAAATCGAGGTGCTCGCGCTCGAAGCGGTCCTCGCGGCTGTCCTCCTCGCGGCCGGCGATGCGGCGAAATGCCCGCTCGAGGCCCTTTTCCACGGGAAGATCGAAAAGGAGGGTCAGGCGGGGCGAAAGCCCCCGCGAGGCAAGCGGCAGATCTCCCGGACGGCCTCCAGGGGAAGCCCCCGGCCGTATGCCTGGTAGGCGATGGTGGCATCGGAAAAGCGGTCGCAGAGAATGACCTGCCCCTTCTCGAGGGCGGGCCGGATCACGGCATCGGTGTGCTGGGCCCGGGCTGCGGCGAAGAGGAAGACCTCCGCCTCGCCCGAGATGTCGAATCCAGCCTGGTTGAGCAGGATCTCGCGGATTCGCTCCCCCAGCGGCGTGCCGCCGGGCTCCTGGGTCATGATGACCGGAAGGCCCTTTTCCCGCAGGAATTCCCCCGCGAGCCGGATCTGGGTGGTTTTCCCGGACCCTTCGACGCCCTCAAAGGTGATGAACCATCCCGCCATGACCGATCGGCATTCCTTTCAGGACGAACAGGGTAGTGATTTTCCCGCTGCGCTTACGGCCACAAAAAAGAAAGAGGGGAAACCCTTTTTGACGGGTTCCGCTCCCCTCGTTTCAAACAGCCGGTTCTGCGGGTCTATTCCTCGTCGCCGGGGGTGATGGCCTCGACGGGGCAGACATCCGCGCAGGCCCCGCAATTCGTGCAGAGGTTGGCGTCGATGACGTACTTCTCGTCCCCTTCGCTGATCGCCTCGACGGGGCACTCATCCTCGCAGCTCCCGCAGGCGATGCATTCATCTGTGATGACGTATGCCATTTCCGATAACTCCTCCGTGTCAATATTCGTTAGCCGGTGTGACGGTCGCGGCCCTAGACGGACTCGACGGTCTTCACCTCCGGGACGTTCATTTTCAGGAAACGCTCGATGCCCATCTTCAGGGTCATCTGGGACATGGGGCATCCGTGGCAGCGGCCGGTGAGCCTCACCTTGACGATCCCGTCCTCGGTTACATCCACCAGCTCCACATCGCCGCCGTCGCGCTGAAGGTTGGGCCGCACCTGCTCGAGTGCCGCCTGGACTTTTTCTTTCATCATATTGCTCCTCGCGTCGCAACAGGCACTGGGTATCAGGGTAATGGGTAAAAGTCCCGGACCGATCGTTCCGGATGCCCGTTATTCAACCTATAATATAATCACGAAATCGGCTATGTCTATTTCGCCTGTCGTTTCTGGAGTCTTTTCCGTTTGCCTCGTCTTCCCCTGTACCCTGTACCCTTTACCCGGTACCCACGGGGCTCTGCCCCGTCAGTGCGGCATCCGGTCGATCATCTTCCGTACCATCGATCGACCCATGCTGGTGAGCTCCGGCTTCAGGAACCGGTAATCCTCACTAACCAGGTGGCCGGCCCTCCACATGGTCTTGCCCGTCTTCGTGTCGACAAGCTTCATCGAGATCCCCACCCGCGCGATCTTGTCGCCGCCGAGCATCGTGTACTCCCACACATCGACGGTGGGGATGAGGATCGCCTCGATCCCGCAAAGCTCACTGATCACCTTGCAGAGTTCGGGGTCCGAGAAGTTCAGCTCCCGGAGCTTTGCCAGGTAGACGTCAACGGACTTCTTGAGCTCGGGGTTCGCCTCGATCTGCTTGCGGATGTCCTCGCCGCCGACGACGGTCTGGAACCACTTCGTCCTGACAAGCACGTCCGTGATGATGCCGTCGATCTTCCCCTCGGCATCCTTGTAGATGCCCGCGTCGGCGGGCAGCACCCCGATCGTCTTCGGGTGAAAGTCCTTTGCCTCGTCGGCCGTCTGCACCAACCGCAGGCTCTCACAGCCGGCAATGAGCCAGACGACCCATACCGCCAGGATGACCCGGGCCGGTCCGTGAATCCTTCTCAAGGGTTCTCCCCCTGTCCTCACGTGAGCAGCCGGAGGGCAGCAAGCCAGCCGACCGTGCATAACCCCGCGAGAATATAGTTGGTTTCCAGCAGTCCGTTGATCACGGCCGCGGAAAGCGCCGTTTTTCTATCACAAAGCTCGAAACAAATCCACATGTAAAATACGCAGGGGAACAGCGTGAAACTGAGCGAAGTCGTCCACTTGAGCGGATAGGAAAGGACGAGCAGCAGCGCCAGGAACATGGAGATCCCGTTGAGCAGCTTGCGGGTCCTGTCCTCGCCGATGACGACGGGGATGGTCTCGCGCCCCAGCAGGCGGTCGCTCTGGATCTCGATGAGGTCCGAGAGGGCCGACCGGACGAAGACGATCGAGAAGATGAACAGCGCGGCCACGGTCATGTCCGCCGAGACTTCGATCGGCCAATCCATGTAGGGGACAACGGCGATGACGAGGGCCCAGGCGGCTGCCATGAAGAAGTTCTTCGTGCCGGGCAGGTCCCGCAGCCTGCGGAAGCGCCAGCCCTTCGGGAAGACGCGCATGTTGTAAAGGGCCCCCACGATGGAGATGAGGGCGAGCAAGAGCCAGGGCAAAAGCCCGATCAGGTAGGCAAGCCCCAGCGACAGGAGCATGGAAAGAAAGGCCATGACGACATAAAGCCGTGCGTGCTTCGCGTAGGCCTCCTCGCGAAAGGTCCCCCTCAGGCCGCTCACCTCCCGGTCGACGAAGCGGTTGAGGGTGTGGACGGAGAACACGTAAGAGGCCGCCATGAGGAGCTGCAGGATGCTGAAGGAGACCCCCTGGAGATACTGGGCGGCAAGCGCCAGGCAGGCGGCCCCGATGGCGGCATAGACGTCGGTCCCGACGGAGGCAAGCCACAGGTTGACAAGCCATCCCCGCGCGTCGGCCCCGAGCCGGGCGTTCTGGATCGTGTCGACGACGCGCTCGATGATCCAGTTGGGCGTCGAGGCCCCGGCGGAGATCCCGATGCGGTTGTACTTCTGGAGCGGCACCTCGCGGATCTCCTCGGCCGTCTCGATGTGGAAGGTGGGCGTGCCCATGGACTCGGAGATCTGGGCCAGGCGATGGGTGTTGGCGCTGTTGCGTCCCCCGACGATGAAGACGGCATCCATGGCGCAGGCGAGTTCCTTGATCTCGGCCTGGCGCTTCTCCGTGGAGTCGCAGATCGTGTCGAAGACGACCGTCTCGGGGACACGCCCGCGGATCTTCTCCACGATGGCCCGGTACTCGTCGAGGCTCTGCGTCGTCTGGGCCACGACGCAGACCTTCTCCATGGCGGGCAGGCGGTCCACGTCTTCGAGCCTGCTGACGACGGTGCCCCGGCCGTCCGGCGTATCCCAGAAGGCCGTTCACCTCGGGATGCTCGGCGTCGCCCACGATGACGATGCGGTAGTCCTGGGCGGCGTGTTTCTTGATGACCGACTGGACCCGCCCCACCTTCGGGCAGGTGGCGTCGACGATCATGACCCCCTTTCTCTTGAGGGTGTCGCGCTCCTGGGGCGAGATGCCGTGGGCCCGGATGATGACGGTCGTCCCTTCCTCGATCCCGTCAAGATCCTTCAAGGGAATGATGCCGCGCTTCTTCAGAAGCTCCACCGTCTGGGGGTTGTGGATGAGGGGCCCGAAGGTGTAGATCTTGCGGTCGCCCTTGTGCTGGGCCATGTCGAGGACCATGTCGACGGCCCTTCTGACGCCCATGCAGAACCCCGCCGTCTCGGCCAGCCGGATCTCGATGTTTTTGACGAACCGTTTGATCATGGAAAAACAGGGTACAGGGTCAAGGGTTCAGGGTACAGGGAAAAACAAGGCATCGGGTTTCGAGTTCTTCCGTTGCCTTTTCCGCTCTTCCTATCTTCCTCTCTTCCTAACTTCCTTCTTTCTTGACTGCCCAGATGAAGAACTCCTTGTTCCCCTCGGGGCCCGTGAGCGGCGACTCGCAGGTCCCCCGGACGGACAGGCCCTGTTCCGCAAAGAACGCCGCCAGTTCCCCCACCACCCTGAGATGAACCGCCGGGTCCCGGACGACACCCTTCTTGCCCACCTCGCCCCTGCCCACCTCGAACTGCGGCTTGACGAGGGCAAGGATCATCCCGCCATCCTTCACAAAGCGGAGCACGGAAGGGATGACGTGCCTCAGCGAAATGAAGGACGTGTCGATCGTCGCGATGTCGACGGGCTCCTCGACCCCCACGCCCTGGAAGTGGCGGATGTTGGTCCGCTCGAAGAGTACGACCCGGGGGTCGTTGCGCAGCTTCCAGGCGATCTGCCCGTAGCCCACATCGACGGCATAGACCTTCCGGGCGCCCTCCTGCAGCAGGCAGTCCGTGAAGCCCCCCGTCGAGGCGCCCACGTCGAGGGCCGAAAATCCGTCGACCCGGATGTCGAAGGTGTCCAGAGCCCCCTTGAGCTTCACGCCGCCGCGGCTCACGTAGGGGTGATCCTCGCCCCGGATCCGGACGGCCGCGTCTTCGGCGATGAGGGCGCCCGCCTTGTCGACGGGCTCCTCGTTGACAAGCACCGCGCCCGCCAGGATGAGGGCCCGCGCCCGCTCCCGCGACACAACAAGGCACCGGTCCACGAGCAGCACGTCCAGCCTGATTTTGGGGGATTTATCTTTCATGA
>CAWEPT010000028.1:0-28325 GCA_963810965.1 uncultured delta proteobacterium
GCCCGCTCGAAATCATAGTCCCGGGCCGCCGCCTTCATCTCCTCCCGCAGTTTTGCGATCAAGCCCGGAACCTCGGCAATGGATACGTACTCGACCTTCTGCTCCATGACGGGCAAACTGACGTAGTCTGCCTCGTAGATGGAGGCCAGCACATTGTCGATGGACTTGCGGATCGTCTCCGGGGTGATCCCGTTATCCTCGTTGAACTTGCGCTGGATCGCCCGCCGGCGTTGAGTCTCGTCGATGCAGGCCCGCATGGAGTCGGTGATCCTGTCGGCGTACATGATGACCTGGCCCGCCACGTTTCGCGCGGCCCGGCCGCTCGTCTGGATGAGGGAGCGCTGCGAGCGCAGGAACCCCTCCTTGTCGGCATCGAGAATGGCCACCAGCGACACCTCGGGGATGTCGAGCCCCTCCCGCAGGAGGTTGACGCCGACGAGGACGTCGAACTTGCCCAGCCGCAGGTCGCGGATGATGACCACGCGCTCCAGGGTATGGACATCCGAGTGCAGGTATTTCACCCGGACCCCGAGGCTCTCGTAGTATTCCGTGAGATTTTCCGCCATGCGCTTCGTAAGGGTCGTCACGAGGACCCTCTCGCCCTTCTCGACGCGCTTGCGGATCTCGCCCAGGAGATCGTCCACCTGGTAGGTCACGGGTTTCACGATGATCTCCGGGTCCATGAGCCCCGTGGGCCTGCACGATCTGCTCGATCACGCGCCCCCGGGCCTTCGTGATCTCGTATTCGGCAGGTGTGGCCGAGATGTAGAGGCGCCGCTGGGCAAAGCGCTCGTATTCTTCGAACATGAGCGGCCGGTTGTCCAGGGCCGAGGGAAGGCGGAATCCATACTCGACGAGGGTTGACTTCCGGGAGCGGTCGCCGCGGAACATGCCCACGATCTGCGGGACGGTGACGTGGCTCTCGTCGACGATCACGAGGGCGTTGGCCGGCAGGTACTCCATGAGGGTCGGCGGCGGCTCTCCGGGCTTGCGCCCCGTGAGGTGCCGGGAGTAGTTCTCGATCCCCTGGCAGTAGCCCATCTCCTCGAGCATCTCCATGTCGAAGCGGGTGCGCTGCTCGAGCCGCTGGGCCTCCAGGAGCTTCCCCTGCGATTGCAAAAACCGGAGCCGCTCGCCCAGCTCCTCCCGGATGGTGACGAGGGCCGACTTCAGCGTGTCCCGCGTCGTGACGTAATGGCTCCCGGGGTAGATGTCCGTTTTCCAGAGCCGCCCCAGTTTCTTCCCCCGGAGGGGGTCCACGATGGAGATCGACTCGATCACATCGCCGAGGAACTCGACGCGGATGGCCTGCTCCTCCTCGTAGGCCGGGAAGATCTCCACCACGTCCCCCCGGACCCGGAAGGCGCCGCGGTGGAAATCGACATCATTTCGCTCGTAGTGGATATCCACGAGGCGCCGAAGCAGCGTGTCGCGGGGGATCTCCATCCCCTCTTCGAGGGAGAGCGCCATGCCGAGGTAGGTCTCGGGGGCGCCGATGCCGTAGATGCAGGAGACGCTCGCCACGATGATCACGTCGCTGCGCGAGAGGACCGAGCGCGTGGCCGAGTGGCGCATCTTGTCGATCTCCTCGTTGATCGCGGAGTCCTTCTCGATGTAGGTGTCCGTCGTCGGGATGTAGGCCTCGGGCTGGTAGTAGTCGTAATAGCTCACGAAGTACTCGACGGCGTTCTCCGGGAACAGCGTTTTGAACTCCTGGTAGAGCTGCGCCGCCAGGGTCTTGTTGGGGGCGATGACCAGGGCGGGACGCTGGACGGCCTGGATGACGTTGGCCACCGTGAAGGTCTTGCCCGAACCGGTGATCCCGAGGAGGACCTGGTGCGGGTGCCCCTTTTCGATCCCCCGGGCCAGCTTTTCGATGGCCTGGGGCTGGTCCCCCCGGGGCTCGAAGTCGGAGACGAGCCGGAAGGGCCGCCGGTCGATGTAATCGCCTGCGGTGTTTTTTGAGAATGCGATGATCTGACACGGTAATCGGATCCCTTGCCCTGGTTTTGCCCTTCGCCCCCGGCCCTTTGCTGTCTGCCGCAGACAGGGTCTTCTAACCCATCAATGTCCTTACTATAATGGACGGGGCGGCCCGATGCAAGCCGCGAACGCCCGCCTAATTAAGCCTTGACAAAGAATCGGAATAATGGTTAAAGGTTCTCCTTTAGCATTTAACTCAACAGGATCATACCGTTATGAAAAAGACACTCAAGACCATTACGAATCTCAAGCGCAAGCGGGCCCACGGATTTCGCTCCAGGATGGCCACCAAGGGTGGGCGGCTGGTCCTGAGCAGAAGGCGTGCAAAGGGGAGAAAGAGACTGACCGTCTGAGCCGGGTAAGGGAAGAGTGGAAGGGTGAGCCCAGCCGCAGGAAAATCCCCAGCCCCCGAAGGCAGGTACGCGTTTAAGAAAAACGAGAGGCTCCGCCGGCGCAGCGAGTTTTCGGCCCTTTTCCAGTCGGGCAAGCGGATTCACTCGGAGTACCTGACAGTCATTCTCAGCCACGAACCCCTCGGGCGTGCGGCGCCTCGGGCTCGTCGTCGGCAAAAAGGTGGGGAAAGCAGCCGTAAGGCGCAACCGGATGAAGCGGCTCCTGAGAGAGTTCTTCCGCTTGAACAAGCACAGGCTTCCGGCCTCGCAGGATATCCTGATTGTCGCCAGGAAAGACTTCTCGTTCATGAAATATCGGGACCTCTGCGGTGAACTGGAAAAGGTCCTCGCGGGACGAATGAAAGCCTGAACATGCTGAGGCATATTTTACAGACACTGTTTATCGCTCTCATCCGAGCCTATCAGATTCTGATCTCCCCCATCCTGCCGCGCTGTTGCCGTTTCTACCCGACCTGCTCCGAATACACCCTGACGGCGATCCGCCAGTACGGACCGGCGCGGGGGATCTTTCTCGGGATCCGGCGGCTGATCCGATGTCACCCCTTTCACCCCGGCGGCTACGATCCGGTCCGGTAAGCGCGCCCCAGGAGGCATTCCATGAGCATGAACATAAGGACATTTCTGGCGATTCTCCTGTCGTTCCTCGTCGTCTTCGTCTACCAGTATTTTTTCGCGAAAAACCTGGAGACGCAGAAGCAGGAGCAGGCGCAGACACAGACGCAGGCCCAGCCGGGCCAGCAGCAGGCCGCCGCCCCGGCGGCCGTGCCGGGGGCTCCGGCGGTGAAGGCGCCCGCCGCGGCGCCCGTGGCGAAGGCCGCTCCGGCAGCCCGGGACATCCGGGTCGAGACCCCGCTGTACACGGCGGTCTTCAGCACCCGGGGCGGTGCCCTGAAGTCCTTCAAGCTCAAGGAGTACAAGGCCACTCTCGAGGAGAACAGCCCCCTCATCGAGATGGTCCAGGTCCAGGAGGGGTCGGAGCTTCCCCTGGCGACGGGGTTTGCCGACTCGAGCGTGAACCTGGCCGCCGACATCGTCTACGAGGCCGACCGGAAAGAGCTCGACCTGACAAAGGATGCCAAGCCCGGCACGGCTCGTTTTCAGCCTCGCCTACCCCGGCCAGTACCGCGTGGAGAAAGATCTACACCTTCAACCCCGACCGTTATGCCTTCGATCTCGAAGTGCGGTTCCAGAACAACACGAACGTCGCCCTCAGCCAGAATCTCTTCATGAAGTGGTCCGAGGAGCTGGGCAAGAAGGGCATCGAAGAGGAAGGCGCCATCGCCCAGGTCAAGGGACTCGACGGAGCGCGAAAGCGGGACGCGAAACTGGAAAAGAAGGCATACGGACCCGATGTCCGCTGGGGCGGCTTCGAGAACAAGTTCTTCATCGGCGCCATGATCCCCAAGCAGCCGGCGCTCACGAGCGCCTCCTTCGCCAAGGACGCGACGGGGGCAGGTCGTCGTCAGCATGGAGGGCCCGAAGAACACGATCCCCTCGGGCCAGGCGGGGGTTTTCAATTACACCCTCTACGTGGGGCCCAAGGAATACGACCGGCTGAAAGCGGAAGGCGTAGGGCTGGAGGCGGCCATCAACGTCGGCAGCTGGATGAAGTGGCTCGCATTCCCGTTCCTCTTCCTGATGCAGTTCCTCTATCAGTACGTGGGAAACTACGGCTGGGTCATCATCATCATCACGATCCTCACCAAAATCATCTTCTGGCCCCTGGGCAACAAGAGCTACAAGTCCATGAAGGAGATGCAGAAGGTCCAGCCCAAGCTCACGGAGATCAAGGAGCGCTACAAGGACGACAAGCAGAAGATGAATGCGGCCGTCATGGAGCTCTACAAATCGCACAAGATCAACCCGCTGGGCGGGTGCCTCCCGGTGGTCATCCAGATCCCCGTCTTCATCGCGCTCTACCAGCTGCTCTCCTACGCCATCGAGCTTCGCCACGCGCCCTTTTTCTGGTGGATCCAGGACCTCTCGGCCAAGGACCCCTACTACATCACGCCCATCATCATGGGGGCGACCATGCTGATCCAGCAGAAGATGTCGCCGCCCATGGGAGACCCCATGCAGCAGAAGATGATGCTGCTCATGCCCGTCGTCTTCACGTTCCTCTTTCTCAACTTCCCCTCGGGCCTGGTCATTTACTGGCTCATCAACAACGTCCTGAGCATCGGCCAGCAGTACTACATCAACAAGGCTCCCACCGCGTGAGGTGCTGAAACATGAAGGTCCTCGAAATCGAAGGAAAGACCATCGATGAAGCAATCGACAAGGCATGCCGGGAATTCGACGTTCCCCGGGAGAAACTGAACATCGAGATCCTCTCCGAGGGGTCCTCGGGCTTCCTCGGCCTTGTCGGGACGAAAAAGGCAAAAATCAAGGCGAGCCTTCTGAGTCTGGACATGAGTTTCGAGCTTCCCAAGGAAAAAAAGGAAAGGGCACCGGAAGCGACGGCTGCGCCGAAGCCCCAGGAGCCTCGGGAGCACAGGGAGCAGCGCGAACAGCATCCGCCCCGGGAACAGCGGGAGCAACGTCCGCCCCGCGAGAACCGGGAGCAACGCGAGCATCGTCCGCCCCGTGAGAACCGGGCGCCGAGAGAGCAGCGGGATCACCGCCCGCCGAGGGAGCAGCGCGATTCGCGTCCGCCCCGCGAGCACAGGGAGCCTCGGGAGGCCCGCCCGCCGAGAGAACACAGGGAAACACAGACGCCGCGCGAACCGCGCCCGGAGCCGGTGGCATCATCCCCGGAAGCCCTGGCGGCCGCGAAGGAAACCCTCCTGGCGATCCTCGCCCTCATGAAAATCGAGGCCCAGGTAACGGTGGAGGACACGCCCGAGGCCATCAGCCTGACCCTGCAGGGGGCCGACGAGGGGCTTCTCATCGGCAAGACGGGGGCAGACCCTCGATGCCCTGCAGTATGTCGTCAACAAGATTCTCAGCAAGCAGGGCCGGGAGAACAAGCAGGTCATCGTCGACACGGAGGACTACCGCAAGAAGCGCGAGGAGGCCCTCGTGTCCCTGGCGGAAAAGGTCAGCCAGAAAGTCAGAAAGACCAAGAAACCCGTCACGCTGGGCAACATGACGGCCCGAGAGAGGCGCATCATCCACCTCACCCTGCAGAACGACGATACCGTCGTCACCATGAGCCGCGGTGAGGGCCACAATCGCAAGATCATCGTCCGGCCCAGCAGGAGAAGCGGCCCCCACGGCCCAAGACCACCCCGGTGATCCAGGCAGACACCATAGCTGCGATTGCCACACCGCCCGGCACGGGCGGCATCGGGATCATTCGGGCAAGCGGCCCCGACGCCGAACGGATCGGGCACACCCTTTTCCGGCCCCGAAAAGCGACGGAGACCTGCCGGTCCCACCGGCTCTACCACGGAGAAATCATCTGCCCCGCCACGGGACGCATCCTCGACGAGGTCCTCGTCGCCCTGCTTCGGGCGCCACACTCCTTCACCGGTGAAGAAACCCTGGAGATCCACTGCCACGGCGGCCCCCTCATCTGCGAGGAGGTGCTGCAGGCCGTCCTGCGGGCAGGGGCCCGCCCCGCCGAGCCGGGGGAGTTCACGCGCCGGGCCTTCCTCAACGGCCGGATCGATCTCGTCCCAGGCCGAGGCCGTCCAGGAGATGATCACGGCCCGCACACAACGGGGGCTCGATCTCGCCATCGGCCATCTTCATGGCGATCTGTCGCGGATGACCGGGGAGCTGCGCACATCCATTCTCGACATCCTCACCCTGCTCGAGGCCGAGATCGACTTCCAGGAGGAAGACGGCATCGAAGCGGCCCCGAGGGAGGGCTTGCTGGATCAGCTCAGGGGCCTCACGGCCCGGATCGAAGAGCTGACGGCGAGCTACGGCGAGGGCAGGATCGTGCGGGACGGCGCACGGGTGGTCATCACGGGAAAGGCCAACGTGGGCAAATCGAGCCTCTTCAACCGCCTGCTGGGCGAGAAGCGGGCCATTGTGACGCCGCATGCCGGGACGACGCGGGACTTCATCGAGGAGGGGGTCAGCATCCGGGGGATCCCGGTGAGGTTCGTCGACACGGCAGGTATTCGGGAAGCGCAGGACCCCATCGAGAAGGAGGGCATCGACCTGGTCTGGCAGCAGGCGGCCGTGGCCGATGTGGTTGTCATCCTGCTCGACGGGAGCGGCCCTCTCACGCCGGAGGATCGCGGCATCATCGAAGCAAACCGGGGCCGCAACATCGTCGTCGCGATCAACAAGTCCGATCTGACGCGGGTCCTTGACAGGGGCTCTCTTCCGGAGGGGCTCTCCGGCCGGGAGCCTTTGCGGGTCTCCGCGAAGACGGGGGAAGGTCTCGATGCCTTTCGCGATGCCGTCCACTCCGCCATCAGCCGCTCGACCGGTGAGTGTCACTCCGACACGGTCGTCACGAACCTGCGTCACAAGATCGCGCTGGAGCGTGCCTTCGCATCCTTGAGGACGGCCGAGCAGGGCCTCTCCGGCGGCCTCTCACCGGAGTTCATCGCCTTCGACCTCCGGGAAGCCCTGGGCGCCCTGGGCGAGGTGACGGGGCAGACGGTCACGGAGGAAGTGCTGGACCGGATATTCTCCACCTTCTGCATCGGCAAATGAGGATCTGCGGTCTGCAGGCTCGCTCAGGCATCGAGGACAAAATCAACTCTCGAACACTCGCTTCACTCGATCACTCGTACACTGCATCTCCTTCTCCCCCTCCCTTGACAACGGAAACCAGCCTTGTAGATTAAATAAAAGGTTAAGACAACAGATTGTTGGATTGACCTTAATGAGCATCAAGGGAGGTGAAGTCCAGTCATCCTGACAGAACGTTCAGTGCGACAAGTGAATAGATTTCAGTCATGTCGCGAGACGCAATCGAACGTTGATCGTCTCACGCAATTCGATCCTTTCTCCGGAAAGGCGAATGAACGCATCGGAAGAGAGTCACCCTTCGCGATCCATCCATCGCGACCGAAATGTGACGATTATCTCTTCTCTTGCGTTTCTTTTTCCCGTTCAATCTTCCCTCATCCCCTCCAGCAAGGCCATGCAGTTGTGGCCGAGGACGCGGTGGTTGTAGCCGCCCTCGAGGATGGCGAAGAACCCCGCATTCGTTTTGCGGGCGGTCTCGCGGACCATCCGGCCGATGTCGGTGTAGTCCGACTCGCCGAGCACGCCGCCCCAGTCCTCCCGGGCGTAGTCGAACCCGGCCGAGATCCCGATCACGTCGTACGTCTCCGCAGCCAGAGGCCTTCTCGACCTGCCGGAGAAAATCCACCGGCGAATTCGACGAGGGGTTGACGAGAGTGACGTAGCCCTTGCCCCCGAGGATGTTCACCGTCCCGTCGCCGAAGTGCAGGTCGATATCGAGCACGAGGGCCTTCTTGATCTTGCCGTCCTTCTTGAGCTTCTCCAGGGCGATGGCCATGTTGTTGAAGTAGCAGAATCCCCAGCAGCTGTTGGCCGAGGCGTGGTGGCCGGGGGGCCGGATCAGGCCGAAGCAGGGCTCCTTCATGCCGATCTCGGCTGCCTGGATGGCGCCGCCTGCGGCAAGGGCCGCGATCTCGTAGATGCCGATCTGCCGGATGTGCTCGATGTGGTACTTCGTGTGGCAGGCGGCGATGTCGTCTTCGCCTGCCGGTTTGGCCTCCACGAAGGTGACCTTGTCCCGGATGACGTCCATGATGGCCTCCATGCGCCCCGAGGCCGCCGCCGGGTCCATCGTGTAGGACTCTATGAACTTCTCGCTCCAGACAACCTTCATCGGTTCACCTCCTCTTCAGTAGGGCATCGGGAATCGGGTCTCGGGTTTAGGTGAAGAAGGATCGTCTTGTTATAGTATTCTTCTTCCTTCCCTGAACCCTATACCCTGGACCCTATACCCCGTCTTTTATGAATCCCATCTGCCTGAGCAGTTTTCTCGTCGTCGGTGAGAGGTTCAGCGCCGCGGCTTCCTCCGGCGACACCCAGCGCGCATCGCTCACATCGTCGGCGGCCTTCGGTTCGCCGCCCAGGTAATCGGCCAGGAAATCGATGATGATGTAGTGATACTTGATTCCCCCTTCGGGGTCCCGGTCGATGAAGTCGAAAATGTAAAAGGCCTCCTTCGCCCGGACCGTGATCCCCGTCTCCTCCAGGATCTCCCGCTCGGCCGCCTCGCGGACCGTCTCGCCGAGTTCGACGAGGCCCCCGGGGATGGCCCAGAAGCCCTTTCCCGGCGAGCTTGCCCGCTTGACGAGGAGGATGCGGCCCTCGTGGATGACAATGGCCCCCACCCCCACCCGCGGCAGCTCCCGGTATTCGCGGCTCCGGGTTTTTCTTCCTTCCCGCTCATGATCGGACATCTTTCTTTTTCAGCAGGGCAAAGGCCCTGCGGGCTTCTTCGACAAAGGCCCTGACGAGGGCGGGGTCCTTCATCCCGTCGGCTCCTTCCACCCCGGTGTGGGCATCGACGCCCGCCGGTCGGACCTGCAGGATGGCGCGGCCGACGTTCTCCGGCGTGAGGCCCCCGGCCAGGATGACCGGCTTCGCAGCCGACTCCACGATCCGGCGGCTTGCGTCCCAGTCGTGGGTCTTTCCCGTGGCCCCGCTGGCGCCCGTCTGCGGATCCCAGGTATCCGTGATGAAGGCATCGACCAGGGGCCCGAAGTCCCCGGCAATGCCTGCAAGCTCATCGAGATTCCCCGGCCTCACGACAAGCGACTTGATCAGGAAGAGCCCGGGGTCGGAATTCTTCAGGCGGCGCACCTCGCCCGCCGTGATATCGCCGTGCAGCTGAACCCGGCGGCACCCCAGCATGGCGGCAAGGCCGGCGATTTCCGTTGCCTTCCCCAGGTAGGTGATCAGGACGGCCCGATCGCCCATGCCGAGGGAGGCAATGATCCCGGAGACCTCTTCGGCAGGCAGGTCCTCCGGGTGGAAATCCAGCCGCAGGGGAAAGCCGAGCCAGTCCACGCCGGCCTCCAGGAGCATCCTCGCCTCTTCCAGGCTCCGGATTCCGGCGATCTGGACAAGCCCCTTCACGTCAGCCCTCTCCGCCTGCACCGTCTCGGGATATGGTGAACTCGAAGCGCGTCGTCTCTCCCGGCCCGGGCGCTGGAGTTGAAGTTGCGCTCGATGAACGTCACCCGGTCCTCCCGATCGACAAAGAGCAAGGTGGACGACCGGGTCCCGTAAACGGGGCTCACGATGAAGCGCGCCGACAGGATCCTCTCCCAGTCCAGCCCGATGCCGGTTTCCGGCAGCAGCCTGTCCTCCACGATGGAGCGATCCGACAGGATGTCGAAGAGGGACTCGGGATCCGGGTCTTCGTCCCGGGACAGGAGCTCGCCGAATGCCGCCTTACCCCGGGCCACCTTCGGCCAGGGCGTGTCGAGAAGGTGGTTGCTCAGGCCGTAGATCCCCGGTGTCAGTGCGATGACGCCGCCCTTGCGGTTGGAGTAGTAGTCAAGCTCGCTGGGCGATCCGACGATGAGATTGAAGCCGTTGTACTGCACCCCCTTCCGGCTGACCCGTTCGAGGTAGCCGGCGGGATCGGCAGACCCGAGGAGATAGTCCGTCAGCAGGAGCCCACGCGACGGCGCCTCGTTGCGGTGAGACCGGGGGTCTCGATAGTTCGTGATGGCCGCGATCCGGCCCGAACGGGTGATGCCGAACCAGGTGCCGCCGCCCTGCAGGTCCTTGCCGGCCAGAAGCTCCGGCGCCTCGGGCCAGAAGGAGGCCGGCTGCGAGGGCCGGTCATAGAACTCGTCGCGGTTGGCCGCGATGATGAGCCGGTACTTCGGGTGGAACTCGAAAGCACAGAAGAAGAGGCACATGGTCCGGTCCTTCTCAGGCGGCATCTCCGCCGGTGACACCCAGGTTGCGCTTGACCGCCTGCAGGATGAGCGGCATCACCTCCCCGGCTTTCCCGTGAATGACCACATCGGCCTGGTCATCGAAGTCCGTCACGGTGAGATTGACGATCGACGACGGCGGCCCCCGCTTCCTTGGCATAGACGGGCATGTAGGCCGCCGGGTAGACGACCAGCGACGAGCCCACGACGATGAGCAGATCGCACCGCCGGGAATGCTCGACGGCCTGCCGCAGCGCCTCTGCGGGAAGCTGCTCGCCGAAGAAGATCACGTCGGGCTTGAGGATGCCGTCGCACTCGGGGCACAGGGGCGCCTCGTCTTCCAGCCTGATGCTCCCGAGGAGATCCTCCATGGAATATCGCTTAAAGCATCCCAGGCACCTGGCGAAATTCATGGTGCCGTGAAGCTCGAAGACTTTTTCGGGGGAATTGCCCGCCTTCTGGTGCAGGTTGTCGATGTTCTGCGTGATGACGCATTCGAGCTTTCCGAGTTTCTCCATCTCGGCTACGGCAAGGTGGGCCTCGTTGGGCTTCGCGTTGACGATGAGCCCGCTCTCGATGAGAAGCTTCCATTGCTTGAGGCGCGTCTCGGCGCTCGCGAGAAAACGGTAGATCGTGAATTCCTCGGGGTCGAAACGGGACCAGATCCCGCCGGGGCTTCGAAAATCGGGGATGCCCGATTCCGTGCTGACCCCCGCCCCGGTGAAGACGACGATCCGCTTCGCACCGGCTATCAGCCCGGCTGTTTTCTCCACGGCCTCCAGCAGCATGTCGCCCATGACGAACCTCTCCCCGGCGCCCGGATCACCCCGAAAACCTGCCGGGGCAGCACCTCGTCATGCATAGTACATTTCGGGGGAAAAAGAAAGGCGCAGAAGCAAGGGGCCAGGGTCTCAGGGGACAGGTTCAGGCGTGACAGGAATAATGCATTTCCTGTACCCTGTACCCTTTACCCTGATACCCTTCGTGATGCCTCCGGCATCACGGATGGTGCAGGATCTCGCGTATGCTCTTCGACAGATCCCTCAGCTTGAAGGGCTTCTGGATGAAGCCGTCGCAGCCCCGCTGAATGATCTCCGAGGCTTCGCCGTCGATGCTGTATCCGGAAAGCAGCAGGCATTTCATGCCCGGGTTCATGGTCTTGAGGCGGTCGTAGACCTCCCCGCCCCCCAGGCCCGGCATGACCATGTCCAAAAGGACGAGATCGATCCCGGCGCCCTCGTTCTCGTAGAGCGCAATGGCCTCCTCGCCGTCTTTCGCGGTCACCACGTGGTAGCCCATGGTTTCGAGCAGGGCCCGTCCGATTTCGAGGACCATGTCCTCGTCGTCGACGAGCAGCACCGTCTCCTGGCCCCGGGGGATTTTCTCGAAGCCCCGTTGGGTCTTGGAGACTTTCTTGGCCGACGCCGGCAGGTAAATGCAGAACGTGGCGCCCTTTCCGGGCTGGGAGTCCACGTCGATGAACCCGCCATGGCCCTTGATGATCCCGTAGGTCGATGCGAGTCCCAGGCCCGTGCCCCGACCCATTTCCTTGGTCGTGAAGAAGGGCTCGAAGATCCGCTCCTTCGTCTTATCATCCATCCCGACGCCCGTGTCGCTCACCGACAGAAGAATATACTTCCCGGGCTTCGGGTTGTAGAGCTTGCCCTTCATCTCCTCGTGGGTCGCGTTCCCCGTGCGGATCGTGACGGTCCCGCCGCCGCGCATGGCGTCGGCGGCATTGACGAGCAGGTTCATCAGGACCTGCTCGATCTGGCCGGTATCGGCTTCGATGGGGGCAAGGTGCCTGTCGAGTTGAAACTTGATCCGGATTTCCTTTTTCGTCCGGTTGAAGGTCTCGCAGGCATACTGCACGATCTGGTTGAGGTCGATGGGCCGGATCTCGTAGCGGCCCTTGCGGGCATAGCCCAGAAGCTGCGACGTGAGCCGCGAGCCGCTGTCGACGAGTTTTTCGATGTTGCGCAGGCGTTCGAAGTGCTCGTGGTTCTGGTTGAGGTCAAAGAGCATCAGGGAGGCATTGCCCTGGATGGCCATGAGGAGGTTGTTGAAGTCGTGGGCGATGCCGCCGGCCAGCGTGCCGATCGCTTCCATTTTCTGAGCCTGGCGCAGCTGTGCCTCGAGGAGCTTCTTCTCCTCCTCGGATCGTTTGCGTTCCGTGATGTCCCGGGCGACCCCGTAGATGCCGTGGAGTTTCCCGCCGTTCGCCATGGAGGACTCTTCCATGGCAGCGGCCCGAAGTTCCACGACGGAGCAGTCGGCACCGCCTGCCGGCTTCGTGCGGCAGCGAAGCTTCACTTCCATGCAGTCCGACAGGGGCTTGCCCCTGCGGGCGGCCTCGAAGAACGCCCGGACCTTGTCCACATCGTCCTCGTGGACGATCGTCGAGAAGTCTTTCCCCTGCAAGGACGCGCTTTCGTAGCCCAGGAGGCTCTCGACGGTGTCATTCACGAAGAGGAACTCGCCTTTCGCCCCGAGGGTGAAGATGAGGTCGGGGGAATGCTGCACGAGATAGCGATACCGTTCCTCGGAGATCTCGAACTTCTTGCGGAAGATGTCCCGCTCGGCCCTCAGCCGTTTCTGGTCGAGGGCGTTCTGCACTCGCTTGACGAGCTCGTCGTGCTCGAAGGGCTTGCCGAGATAGTCGTGGGCCCCCCGCTTCAGGGCCTCCACGGCCGATTCGATGGAGGCGTGACCCGTCATCATGATGACCGTCACGTCGGGGTAGCCTGCCTTCACGTGATCCAGGAGCTGGTAGCCGTCCATGTCCGGCATCATGAGATCGAGCAGCATGAGGTCGCAGTGATTTTTCTCCAGCCAGCTCATGGCTTCCCGGGCCGAAGGGCAGGTCTCGATCTGGCAGTTCCGGCCTCCGAGCAGGATCTTGAGGCTCTCGCACATCCGGACCTCGTCGTCCACAACGAGGATTTTGGGGGTTCCCGTCATTGTCTGCTCCGACTCATGCTGTTTTCGTGACCCCGTTCAGGGGAAAGCGGATCACAAAGGTCGTCCCTTTGCCTTCCGCGCTTTCGCACTGGATCGTCCCGCCGAGGTCCTTGACGATGCTGTGAACGACGGAGAGGCCGAGGCCCGAGTGGCCCTCCCCTTTCGTCGTCACGTAGGGCTCGAAGAGGCGCTGCTTGACCGCCTCGGGGATGACCGGGGCCGTCATCGCGCAGGGAGATCTCCACGTACTGCTCCGCCTTGCCCTCCCGCTTTACGGCCATCTCCTCCAGGTCGCGCGTGACGAGGCCCTTCGTCCGCACGTAGAGGTTGCCGCCCTGCCTCATCGCCTCGATGGCATTCTTGAGAAGATTGATCAGGACCTGCTTGAGGCCGTTGCGGTCCGTAACGAGCCCCGGCAGGGCCGGGTCCAGATCGAGATGGAAGCGGATCCGGCTCGCCGTCGAGAAGGACTTTTCGATGATCGTGGCAAGATCCCGCAACAGGCCGTTGACGTCCACCGCCTGGCGCACGCGGTCTTTCTCGGAGGTCAGATCGGTGAGCTGGCGGATGATGAGCGCCACGCGGTCGATCTCCTCGTTGACGATCCGCAGCTCGTCCTGGGCCGTGTTGTCGGCCCCGAGCTTCATCCCGAGGATCTTGAGGTAATTCTTGATGATGCTCAGCGGGTTGTTCACCTCGTGGGCCACCTTGCGGGCCAGCGCCGAAGAGGCGGCAAGACGGCCCGCCTGGTAGAGCCGGGTCTGGGCCTTTCGCATCTGGTCGAGCCGCAGGGACATGGCCACCTGGTCCGCATAGAGGGTGAGGAGCCTCGACTGGGCCGCAATCGGCGCCATGGCGGCACGCTCGGCCCCGATGACAAAAACACCCACCGTTTCCTTCTGGGTCACCAGGGGCAGGCACAGGATCTCCTCGCTCCCCAGGATGTGGACGAGCATTTCGTCCATGATCGTGAGAGCGCCCCGATCGCGCCGCTCCGGGGTGCCGAGGATCGCTTTCTGTGTCATCGCCCTCACGGGAAGCGATTCGTTTCGCCCCATGGGGATCGTCAGCTCCTGCCCGGGCGGCAGCCTGGAGCCTGCGTTATCTTGCAAAACGAGCAGTTCGCGGTCGCGATCCAGCAGAAAGAGCAGGATGGCCGGCGTTCCGAAGAGGACCTCGATCCCCTGCCTGGCGGCCCTCTGGATGGCATCCCGGTCGGGAGCCTCCAGGAGGCCCTGCATGGCTGCCTGCAGGAGCGCCACGTCTCTGACTTCGCCGGTGAGCGCTTCCTCTTTTGCCTCGTCCCTGCCGTCGAGGGGCTGGTGGTGCTGATCGACGGGGTCGATCTGGATGTCGAGTGCTTCGGCGAGTTCCCGCACCTCTTCCTGGGCGGCCGAGAGCATATCCGTGATATCGGTGAAGCTGATCCCGAAGAGCTCCCGGATCACCTTGTACCGGGAAAAATCCGAATCGGGCATATCGGAGAGGATGTTGGCCGCGTAGATGATCTTGATGAGCGGGAAGGCGTTGTGAATCCTCTCCAGCGGCTCGTGATGGTATCGGGCCGCATCGGCCGTGAACGCGTCGAGGCCCCAGCGGTTGAGCAGCCAGGAACCCACCTCGGCGTGAGTGATGCCCATCTTGAGCTCCCCCTCGAGGAGCGAGCTCCGACTGGTTCCGGGCGGCCTGGAGCACTTTCCCGTACTCATCGGGGAAGTTGACCCAGAGGACCATCCTTCCCACATCGTGAAGGATTCCGGAGAGAAAAGAGAGCTCGGGGGCCTTGTAGGATGTTTTTTCGGAGAGACGCCGGGCCAGCACGGCACAGAGCAGGGCATGACGCCAGTAAAGCTTCATGTTGAAAAGGGACTGGCCGTTGACCCTGGAGAAGACCTGGTGGATGGAGGCGCTGATGGCGATGCTGCGCACGGCGTCGCGCCCCAACTGGAACAGGGCGTCATCCATCCGGACAATCTTCTCCGCACGGCGGTAGAAGGGGGCATTGACGATCCCCAGGATCCTCGCCGAGAGGGCGGAATCCCCGCTGACGATCTGCGCGATGTCCCGGATGGTCATCTCCTCGTTGCGGCAGGCCTCGATGAGCTTGAGGAGCACCTGGGGAAGCGACGGGAGGTTCCTCGCCGCCTCGATGCGCGACAGGAACTGCGCCGCCCGGTCATCCGTGATGGTTCGTCTGGTTTCCATAATGTCAACCCGTGAACATTAAAGCAACTTTTGTGCCGGGCCGCCGGACCTGTGGTCCAAGAAGAAGTTGAGAAGTCAAGAAGGTGTGAAGGTTGGAAAACTTACCTTCTTACCCTCACTCATTTCTCAGCGTCCACCCGTCAGTGGGACAAACCGGACGGGCAACAGGCTTTTCGTCGTGATGTTTCCCTTCTGATCCTTCTCGACCAGGATGATATGCTGGATCATGGAGGGGCTGCCCACGGGGATAACCATCCGCCCTTTTGCCTTCAACTGGGAAATGAGGGGCGGCGGAATGTGCCCGGCTGCCGCCGTCACCATGATGGCGTCGAAAGGCGCCTTGTCGGGCCACCCGGCATAGCCGTCCCCCGTCCGGACCTCCACGTTGCTGAAACCGAGGTCCCGGAGACGGGCCTTCGCCGATTCGGCCAGCTCGGGGATGATCTCTATCGTATACACCTTCCGATAGAGGGGCGAGAGGACGGCCGCCTGATAACCGGAACCGGTGCCGACCTCGAGGACCGTCCCCGAACCATCGGGCTGCAGGATCTCCGTCATGTAAGCCACGATGTAGGGCTGGGAGATCGTCTGGCCGTTACCGATCGGCAGGGGCCTGTCCTCATAGGCCGAGGGCATGCGATCCTCCGGCACGAAGAGATGGCGGGGGGTGTTGCGCATGGCCTGGAGAACCGCCTCCTGGCGGACCCCGCGGGCAACGATCTGGTCGTTGACCATGGCCTCCCGAAGCGTTTCGAAATCCTTCGGGGTGGGCTGCTTGCCGAAAAACCAGCCGTCGGCCGCATCCGGCAGGAGGACCGAGGATGCCAGAAGCACCACGGTGACGCGGCGGAAAAACGTGACGAGGGCTTTCATGTCGTCCCTCCCCTGTGATATCATGATTCAGAGTTGGTAAAAACCTCGGAAATAGCGGGAAAGGTGTTTCCCGTCGGTTGCCCATGTTCTACCCGATCGCCGCAGACATCGTCATCGTGATCCACTTCCTCTGGATCGCCTTCGTGATCCTGGGCTTCCCTGTCTTTTTGTGGCTCAACAGCGCCCGGTGGCGCCTCATCCACCTGGCCGCCGTGATCTGGATGGTCCTGATGCAGGTGACCCGCTCCATCTGCCCCCTCACGTATCTCGAAGTCTGGCTCAAATCGGAGGGGCGCGGGGCGGAGGTCTACTCGGGGAAATTCATCATCGAGACGATCGAGCGGCTCATCTATGTGGACAACGTCACCCTGGAAAAAATCACCTACGCCACAGGGGTCTATCTTGCGCTCATCGTCCTGTCCTTCTGGTTGCGGCCGATTGCGAGAAAGAAGAAGGTGAGAGGTTGAGAAGGTAAGAAGTTTGGAAAAGCTCTCAGCAAATTTCATGGCAGCCGGCTTTTCTAACCTTTCTTACCCTCTCACCCTCTTACCTTCTTGTTACATATATCACAGATCCCCGGCCATGCAAGTGCGGGCGCCCGCGGCAAACGCTTCCTTGCATTCACCCTTTCGATGGGTTACGTTGGCCCCCGGGAGTTGCCATGATTGAAAAACCCGCCCTGAGAACGGACATCCAGATGGTCATGACCCTCGTCGAGGGCCGCCGGATGATCGTCTTCCAGGACCCCCACGACCTGGGCGACCAGCGCATCGCCGTCGATGCGGGCGCGTTGCCGCTTCTGCAGATGCTCGATGGCCGGCACGAGATCCGGGACATCCAGAGGGAGCTCATGAACCGCAGCGGGGGACGCCTGGTCCCTCTCTCGGACATCGAAGACTTCCTCGGCAGCCTCGACAGGGCTTTTCTTTTGAACAGTGAAACCTTTCGGCGGGAAATGGACTCGCTCTTTACGGCCTTTTCCCGGCAGGAGCGGCGCCTGTGTGTCCATGCAGGCAAGTCCTACGACTCCGATCCGGAAAAACTGGCCCGTTTCATCGAGGAGTCGGAAAGCGAGCTGCCCCCGCCGGAATTGCACCCGCCTGAAATCCATGCCGTCGTCGCCCCCCACATCGACATCCGCGTGGCGCGGCACACGTACGTAAAGGCCTACAGGCACCTGAAAGGAAGGCAATACGATCTTGCGGTGATCCTGGGAATCAACCACAACCTGCAGGACGGTCTCTTCTGCGTTTCCCCGAAAAACTACATGACGCCTTTCGGCGAGATCCGGACGGACCGGGGGTTTGTCGAGGCCCTGGGGGAAAGCGCGCGGCCCGGCACCCTGGCGACACATGATTTCGGTCACAAGACCGAACACTCCATCGAGTTCCAGGCGATCTTCCTTCATCACTACCTGAAGGGGACTCCGATCGTGCCGATCCTCTGCGGCGGGATCCACGAGCACCTCTTTGCCCGGCAGAATCCCCTGGAGGACAGCCGCTTCCTCGGGTTCGTGGAAACCATCCGGGCAGAGGTAAAAAAACGGGGGAAGGTTCTCTTCGTGGCGGGGGTGGACTTCTCGCACGTGGGGCTCAAGTTCGGCGACGGGGTGCCCGCCGAGTCGATCCTGGAGCGCGCGCAGGCCAACGACCGGCTCATCCTGGATTCCCTGCTCGCCGGAAACGGGCGGGCAATCTACGAAAATGCCGCCGGGACGCAGGACCAGTACAAGGTCTGCGGGCTTCCCGCCCTGGTCCTGCTGGCCGAGCTCATGACAGGGAAAAAGGGAATCCTGCTCGATTACGAGACCTACCGGGAGTCGGCCACCTCGAGCGCCGTCACGTATGCCTCGGCGATGTTCACCGACTGAAAAGCAGGGTCCAGGGTATAGGGTCAAGGGTCCAGGCGAGAAGAGCAAAAAACGAAACGGCGGGAGAACATCCCGCCGTTTTCATTTCCGCCTTGTCTTGACGCTAGTTTCTCTTCCCTGTACCCTTCTTCCCTGGTCACTGTACTCACTGTTTTCAGCCTCCCTCCGTCTGCGCGAAGGCCGTATTGGTGTAGAGGTATTCCATCTTCTCCTTGTGTTTCATCTCTTCGCCGGCTATCTTCAGGAGCAGTTCCTTCACCGGCCCCTTGGGGCAGAGCTCCGCGAGACCCTTGTAGAAATTGTGGGCGTACAACTCGCGGTTGGCGGCAACGAGGAATACCTCCTCGGAGTTCATGTTCTTCTTGATGTCGGGCTGTTTCAGGTGCTCGGCAACCTTGTAGTCCACGGGCATATCGGGCCGCAGGACGATATCGCAGGACATCTGATCCTTGCACTTCACAAGAAAGGCCTTGTGTCCGGCTTCCTCGTCGGCCAGAAACTTCAGCGTGTCCTTCGCCGCCTTGTCCTCGACGTTATTGCGCAGATTCATGTAAAAGTTGTATGCTTCTTCCTCTTTCTGGATGGCAAGATCGATCACCGACTGCAGCGTATCACTTCCCATGGCTCATGCCCCCTTCGTTTTCACGGCCGCCGGACGGGCCTGTTTTTTTCATGGTGAAAGGTATTATTTCCGCCCGCAAAGTGCAAGAGGAAATAGCGCCGAAGAAATCCTTTTCCATTGACTCCGGTAGTCTATCTGATAGAATTTCATGGCTTTATCGCACCTTACCCCTGACGCTCCCAGGAGGCAGCCATGGCGCAGAAAATCAACGAGGATCATGTCTTTTACAGGACGCCGACCAAGTATTATCCCACCGTGGACCGCGGTGAGGGCGTATACATCTACGACAAGGAAGGGAGGCAGTTCATCGACGGCTCCGGCGGCGCGGCGGTGGTGAACATCGGCCACGGCGTGAAGGAGATCGAGGAGGCCATGCTGAAGCAGGCCAGCCGCATCGCCTTCACCCACGGCACCCAGTTCACGAGCGAGGCAGCCATCGAGCTGGCCGACCGGATCGTCCAAGATGTCCCCGCCGGGGCTTTCCCGGGTCTACTTCCTTTCGGGCGGCTCCGAGGCCGTGGAAACGGCCATGAAGATGGCCCGCCAGTACCAGGTCGACCGGGGCAGCCCGATGAAGTTCAAGGTCATCTCCCGGTGGGCAAGCTATCACGGCAATACCGTGGGCGCCCTCGCCCTGAGCGGCCACACGGGCAGGCGCCGCTACTACCTGCCGCTGATGCTGCACACTCCCCACATCGCGCCGTGCTACTGCTACCGATGCCCCTTCAACCTTGTCCCCGAAACGTGCAGCGTCGAGTGCGCCGACGAGCTCGAGAAGACGATCCTTTACGAAGGTCCCGATTCCGTGTCGGCCTTCATCGCCGAGCCCGTCGTGGGGGCCACGGCGGGGGCCCTGGTGCCGAAGGACGGCTACTTCCGGCGCATCCGCGAGATCTGCGACAAGTACGACGTGCTGCTCATCTCCGACGAGGTCATGTCCGGCGTGGGGCGGACGGGAAGAAACTGGGCCCTCGATCACTGGAGCGTGGTGCCCGACATGATCGTGGCGGCCAAGGGGCTGGCCAGCGGCTACACACCGCTCTACGTCGTCGTGGCCAAAGAGGAGATCCACCAGGTCATCAAGGAGAAGAACGGCACCTTCGTCCACGGCCACACCTACAGCCAGAACCCGCTGTCCTGCTCCGTCGGCACTGCCGTGCTGGATTACCTGAAAAAGCACGACCTGGTGGCCGCATCGGCCCAAAAGGGCGTCTACCTGCTGGAAAAGCTCAAGGGGCTTCTCAAGCACCCCATCGTGGGCGACGTGCGCGGGCTGGGGCTTTTTGCCGGCATCGAGTTCGTCAAGGACAAGAAGACGAAGGAGCCCTTCGACCCGAAGCTCCGGGTCAACGTCCTCGTCGGCAACAGCGCCTTCGCGAAGGGCCTGATCAGCTATCCCGGCGGCGGCGGCGCCGACGGCGTGAAGGGCGATCACAGCCTGCTGGCGCCCCCTTACATCATCACGGAGGCCCAGATCGACCGGATGGTCCAGATCCTGGACGAGGCGATCACGGAAACGGAAAAGAAGGTGCGAGGATAATTCATGGAAAAAGTCATCATCACCGCAGCCATCACCGGAAGCCGCATGATGCGGGACATCGCCCCCCACATCCCCATCACGCCCGAGGAAATCGCCCAGTCGGCCATCGAGGCCTGGCAGGCCGGCGCCTCGATCGTCCACATCCACGTCCGAGACCCCAAGACGGGCCTGGGAAGCCAGGATGCGGAGCTCTTCCGCCAGGTCGTCGACAGGATCCGGGAGAAAACGGATCTCATCCTCAGCCTGACCACGAGCGGCATCCCCGGGCGGAATCTGCCGACCGAGGAGCGGCTCTCGCCGCTTCTGCTGAAGCCGGAGCTTGCCTCCTACGATGCGGGCTCGATCAACCTGGGCGGCAGGGCCTTCATCAACGACCCCGCATTTCTCGACGAGGCGGCTTTGAAGATGAAAGAGGCAGGGGTGAAACCCGAGATCGAGGTCTTCGACCTGGGCATGCTGGTGACGGCCCTGAAGCTGCGAGACGAGGGGAAGATCGACGACCCGATGCACTTCCAGTTCTGCCTGGGGACGCCCTGGGGCGCGCCGGCCACGGTGAAGTCCTTCCTGCACCTCTACGAGCACATGCCCGCAAACGCCACCTGGTCGATCTTCGGCGTGGGCCGGGGCTTTCTGCCCATGGCCATGATGGGCCTCATCATGGGGGGCCACATCCGGGTGGGCATGGAAGACAACATCTACGTAAACCCGGGGGTGCTTGCGAAGACGAACGCCGAGCTGGTCGAGCGCGTCACCGGTCATCTGCCGCGCCTACGGCCGCGAGGTGGCCACCCCGGCGGAAGCGAGAAGGATACTGGGATTCAAAAAATAAGGGTTCAGGGTCAAGGGTACAGGGTCCAGGGTTGAGAAAAAAGAACGGCGGGAATTGCTCCCGCCGTTTTTGCTTTAAGATCTGTCTTTTTCTTCCCTGTACCCTTTACCCTAGACCCTGAACCCTGCTTTTCATTGTTTCAGTCCATACTTCTTCATCTTGTACCTCAGCATCCTCTCGCTGATGCCCAGAATGCCTGCCGCCTTGGTCTGGTGGTTGTCGGCCTCTTCCAGGGCCTTGAGGATCATCTGCTTTTCCAGCTCCTCGATGGAGTCTTTCAGCCGGCCCTCCCCCGCCGTCTCGACCGTGCCCGCGAAGCGGTCCCCGAAGGGGAGATCGGCCACCGTGATGATCGGGTCACGGGCAATGACAACGGCGCGCTCGAGGATGTTGATGAGCTCGCGCACGTTGCCCGGGTAGTCGTACTTGAGCAGCTGGTCGTGGGCCTCCTGGCTCACGCCCTCGATTTCCTTTCCGTTCTCGGCGGCAAATTTCTTCAGGAAGTGATCGATGAGGGCCGGGATATCGTCCTTGCGCTCCCTCAGCGGCGGGATGAACATGTCCACAACGTTGAGCCGGTAGAACAGGTCTTCGCGAAAGGCGCCTTCCTTGACTCTCGCTTCGAGATCCCGGTTGGTGGCGGTGATGATCCGGACGTCGGAATGGAGGACCTGGTTTCCCCCGACCCGCTGGAACTCCCGCTCCTGGAGGAACCTCAGGAGCTTGATCTGAACGGCCGGGGTGAGCTCCCCGATCTCGTCGAGAAAGAGCGTGCCGCCGTCGGCCTCCTCGAAGCGCCCGATGCGCCTCACCGTGGCCCCGGTGAAGGAGCCCTTCTCGTGCCCGAACAGCTCGCTCTCCAGCAGGGTTTCGGGAAGGGCGCCGCAGTTGACGGCAATGAGAGGCCTTGCGGCCCGCGGGCTCAGGTTGTGGATCAGGCGGGCAAAGAGTTCCTTGCCCGTCCCGCTCTCCCCGCGGACGAGAACGGTGGCGCGGCTGACGGCAACGCGGCCGGCCAGATTGACAAGACCCTCCATCTGGGGGCTGCGGAAGACGATCTGATCGGCGGTGACCCCTTTTCCTGCAGGCGCTGTCGCATCATCTCGTTTTCGCGGAGCAGGATGCGCCGCTCCGAGATCCGGTTGATGTGCAGCACGAGCTCATCGAGATCGATCGGCTTCGTGACGTAGTCGACGGCCCCTGCCTTCATGGCCTCCACGGCCGTCTCGATCGTCCCGTAGGCCGTCATCATGATCACGTCGATCTCCGGGTTGAACTTCTTCACCTCCTGGAGGACCTGCAGGCCGTTCATGCCCGGCATCTTGTAGTCCATGAGAAGCAGATCGAAATAAGCCGCCCGGACTTCCGCAAGGGCCTTCTCGCCGGAGTCCGCCTCCGCCGCAGCGTGGCCCTCCTTGCGCAGGAAGTCCCGGAGCATCTCCCGCTGGATCTGCCCGTCTTCAACGATCAATATGCTGAGTTTCTTCATGCTCTCCTTAACCCCTTCCCCGTCTCAGCGTGCGGCGCCTTCCCGCTGCACGGGTTTGATCGGGAGGGTGATCTCGAAGGTCGTTCCCCGGCCGACAACGCTCTGGACACGGATGGTGCCGCCGTGGCCGCGGATGATCTCATGGGCGATGGGCAGCCCCAGCCCCAGCCCTTTTTCCTTGGTGGTATAGTCCGGGTCGAAGATCTTCCCGACCTCTTCCGGGGCAAGGCCCGACCCCGTGTCGGAGATGCGGATCACCGCACGCTCCCCTGCCTGTTGTTCAACGACAATGTCGATGGACCCGGCGCCCACGATGGACTCCATGGCGTTCTTGATGAGGTTGATGAGAGCCTGCTGAAGCTTGTCCACGTCCATGGGTACCATCAGGGGGTCCTGCTCCGGCTTCACGGAAAGGGCGATGCCGCGGACGCTGGCCTCCTCGCCCATGAGCCTTGCGAGCTTCTGGACGACTTCCGTCAACGAGAACTCCCGGAGCGCCAGGCGCCGGCTGCGCGAAAAGGTGAGAAAATCCTCGATGATGACGTTCAGGCGCCGGATCTCGTCACGGATGACCCCCGTGAGGCGGCCGAATTCCTGGCTCTTGTCCTCCTCACAGGGAAGATATTCCCGCTGGAGGCGCTGGCTCGCCATGCTGATGGCGTTCAGGGGGTTGCGGATCTCATGGGCCACGCCGGCGGCAAGCTGCCCGAGGGAGGAGAGCCGCTCGGATTGTTCGAGACGCTTGCGCATCTCCTCGATGCGCGCAAGGTGTCGCTTCTGGTTCTGGAAGACGAACCAGAGGGAGAAGAGCCCCGCGAGAACGATGAACCCCATGGAGAGAAAAAGGAAATGGCGGTTGCGCTCCAGGATCTGGTCCATGCGGTCCCTCTCGAAACCGACCCGCACGATCCCGGCGGGCCGCCCCTCCAGGGTGAGCGGCGCCATGACCATGAGGTGCTCCCGCTCGCCAAGTCTCACATTCTGGTTTGTGACGGCGACCGTCCCGGCCAGGAGTTCCTTCTCCGGCGCTGTCATCTCCTGCGATGCGGGCTGCTCTCCCCTGGCGCCGAGGATGGCCCCCCAACCGTCGAGTACGGTGACGAAAACGACCCCCGGCGTCTGCCCCGCCTCGTCGACGGCCCGCTGCATCGCGATCCGCATGCCCCACCAGCGCAGGGCATCGTCATCGAGGGCGATGATGACCGTCCCGTTGCCGCCGCTGCGCCGCAGGGCGACGACACCGCCCCGGGCCGCCCTCTCGGATCGGCCGAAGAGGTCGATGACGAGATCCTTCTTTTTCCGGATGGCAGGTTCCGCACGCACAAGAACCTGCCGGGAAACGGGGCGGCTCTGAAAGAGAACCCGGCCGCTGTCATCCACGATGGCAAGCAGCCAGAGGCCTTCCTTCTCGATCACCCCCTTCGCTTCCTCCGGAGAAATGGTCTGGGAGGGCCATCTGCCATCGATTGCGCGAATCACGCTGACCAGGGCTTTGATCAGGGACTCCTGGGTCAGAAAGGTTTCGTCCGTCAGAGGGATAGAGGGTCTCGCCGGCCGATTCGCCCCGGAGCATCTGCATGATGCTGTTGAAGCCGACCTGGGACTCCCGTTCGATCTTCTCGGCAACGTCGAGTCCCCTGACCTCCATGAAATTGACGAGGGAGCGGTCGAGCCGGTTGAGGTCCATGAGGCCCATCACCAGGATCAGGATCACGAAAATCGTGCAGGAAATGATCAGGGTGAGGGGGCGCAGAAGGATTTGGCTGGCTGAAGGGATCTGATTCATCCGGCTATCCGGTGAAAAGAGGGTTTAGCCCGTCTGTTCATCTGATGGGTTTTTTCGTCGCGGGCTGCTGGTCCATCACCATATACCAGCGCTGAAGCTGCTCGGGGGTCAGGACTTTTCTCATCTCGATCTGGAATTCGATTTTTTCACGGATCAGCTGAGCGTCGATAATCTCGATCTCCTTTCCCTTGGCCCGGATGGCCTCCTCCGATGCGGAAGGGTCGTGCAGAAGGTTGCGAAGCTCGATACTTTTCCCGATAATTTCGCTGCGAAGCTTCAGCGTCCGGTTGGAATAGGCTGCCCCAAGCCGCCTTGTCTCCTTCACCTGGGAGTCCGTCAGGTTAAGCTCCTTGATGATCGCCACCTCTCTGCCCGACAGGCAGCGATGAGTCCGGCCGGCCGTTGCGTCCGACCCCCTGAGCATGAGCCTCCGAGACCAGACAGACAAGCAGGAAAAGAAAAGTGACGATTTTCGTCAGCTTCATGAAAAACTCCAGTCCGTACGCCGGCAGGATTCCCGCGTCCGCCTTCCGCCCCCGCTGCCACCCGTGGACGGCGCGAGATTTAGTGAACCCCATAAGGATAGAAATGTCAAGTGCCCCTGGCCCTGCCTGCAAAAGATGGGTCGATTAATTTCGACAATATTGTCGAAGTCGCGCTTTTGGCTGACCATTGTAACTACTTGAAAAATAAATGATATTTACAATCCCGGGTTCATGTGCCGACAGTTCTTGCCTGCGCAGTCCGCCCTTATCGGGAGAACAAAAAACAGAGATTCAGACAAAACCATTCAAATAACAGATACTTACATTCACTGGCTTCCCCGTGGCACGCTACCTGCAATTTGGTCGGGCACAGGTTAACTGCAAATGAGGTGCCCAACACAGCGAGGAGGGCCTTCATTGAAGCAAAGAAACCGATTGGAAGCGGAACAGTTCAATAAAAAGATCGCTTGAAGAATCTCCTCCTTCATTAGCGATAAAAACTCCAGAAGGGGAGGTCGAAAGACCTCCCCGCCCCCCCTTTTAAAACCTCTCCATCCCCAAAATCAACGTTGACTACCCCGCAGTAAGCTACCCGGCATCCGATGCCATTCCGTGCCGGACTGTTTATCCCGTCTTTAGGTGGATCCCCTCGGAAATCCCCATCCAGGAGATGAAAAAAAAGGTGGTCACAGCGAGAAAAGACATCTATAATCGCCGCAAATTTACGGAAAGGGGAACGGTATGAGCAGCTACCAGGGAAGCGACATCTTTCAATTCGCCATCCGCATGGAGGAAAACGGCGAAAAATTCTATAACTATGCAGCGTCCATTGCAAAGGATCCCAAGGTCTTCGGGATATTCACCAAGCTTGCCTCCGAGGAGATCAAGCACCGCAAACTCTTCGCAGACATGTTCTCCAAGATCGACACGATCATGCCGAAGGAGAGCTACCCCGGCGAGTACATGGCCTATCTGCAGGGCAGCATAGACGGGAAAGTCTTCTCGACGACAGCGACCAAGGAGATGGCCGAGGTCAAGGACGTGATCGCGGCTCTGGACTTCGCCATCGGGCGCGAACTCGATTCCGTCCTCTATTATTCGGAAATGAAGAAATACGTCACGGCCTCCGCCCAGGATCTGCTCGAACAGGTCATCGAGGAGGAGCGCAAGCACGTCGTGATCCTGACGAACATCAAAAAGACATTCTAGGGCGGACTCGCCACGGCTCAAGGGATTGCGGAAAAGAGACGATATCCCGGGAGGGACCTCTTTTCCCGGAATGATCGGGGATTCGTTCCCCGGCAGAGGACCCCGGTCAACGGGGAGACGAAATGAGAAAGTTCAGCGGCGTCATCGCTGCAGCCGTCCGTGAAGGGGTTTCGGATATCCATATCACGGGCGCCCACCCGGTGGTGTTTCGAAAAAACGGGCAAATCCAGCAGGACCGCTCCATCAAGTGGACCCATGCCGAGGTGGACACGCTCGTCAGGAAACTGCTGACACCCCGGCAAATCCAGATCCTTCGCAGGGAATGGTCCGTCGATCTCGCCGTCACGATCCAGCATGTTCGCCTGCGGCTCAACGTCTTCAACACGACTCGGGGACTGAGCCTGGCCATCCGCCTGCTCCCGGGCGTGATCCCCACGATCCAGCGACTCAATCTCCATCCCTCGCTTCAGCAGATCGCCGAGCTTCAGTCGGGGCTCGTCCTCGTCTGCGGCGCCACGGGCACCGGCAAATCCACCACGATTGCCGCGATCATCGACGAGATCAACCGCAGCCGTTCGGCCCACATCGTAACCCTGGAAGACCCCATCGAGTACCGCTTCACCTCAAAGCAGTCCTTCATGGAGCAGCGGGAGCTGGGCACACACATGCCCTCCTTCGAGAAGGGGCTCCTCGATGTCCTTCGGGAAGACCCCGATGTGATCGTCGTGGGGGAGTTGAGGGAACCGGAAGTCATGCGGCTCACCCTCAACGCAGCCGAGTCGGGCCATCTCGTGATCGCATCGCTTCATGCCACAAATGCCGAGGACGCCCTGCACCGGCTGTGCAATTCCTTCCCCATGGAGGCCCAGGAGGAAATCCGCTACCAGATCGCCTCGACCCTCGCCTGGATCGTGGTCCAGCAGCTCATATTCCACGAGAGATTCGGCTTCAGGGTGCCCCTGCTTTCCATCCTCAGGGGAAACAACTCCGTCAAGGGAATGATCCGCGAGAACAAGCTTCCCCAGATCGAAAGCGCCATCCAGCTCGGCAAGAGCGACGGCATGTTCTCGATGGAGCGATACCTCAAGGAATACCTCACGTCGAAGGACTCCTTCTACCCCCCGGCGGAAAACTTCATCCCGTCGGAAGAAGCCTCCCGCGAAGTGATTTATCACTCCCCCCTGCTCGACGGGGATACCGAGCCTGCGGCCCCGAAACCCAAAAAGGCTTCTGCCGAAGAGAAGTCCGTCATTTTCCTCCACCCCGAAGACGATGCGGAGAAACACTTCATGATCGACGAGAAGGCAACCGTCGACGAGTTGATCGCGCAGAATCAGGGACTCCCCTCGCTTCAGCAGATCGCGAACTCAGTCAGGGCTCGTCCTCGTCTGCGGCGCCACGGGCACCGGCAAATCCACCACGATTGCCGCGATCATCGACGAGATCAACCGCAGCCGCTCGGCCCACATCTTAACCCTGGAAGACCCCATCGAGTACCGCTTCACCTCAAAGCAGTCCTTCATGGAGCAGCGGGAGCTGGGCACACACATGCCCTCCTTCGAGAAGGGGCTCCTCGATGTCCTTCGGGAAGACCCCGATGTGATCGTCGTGGGGGAGTTGAGGGAACCGGAAGTCATGCGGCTAACCCTGAACGCAGCCGAGTCAGGCCATCTCGTGATCGCATCGCTACATGCCACGAATGCCGAGGATGCCCTGCACCGGCTGTGCAATTCCTTCCCCATGGAGGCCCAGGAGGAAATCCGCTACCAGATCGCCTCGACCCTTGCCTGGATTGTAGTCCAGCAGCTATATTCCACGAGCGGTTCGGCTTCAGGGTGCCCCTGCTTTCCATCCTCAGGGGAAATAACTCCGTCAAGGGAATGATCCGCGAGAACAAGCTTCCCCAGATCGAAAGCGCCATCCAGCTCGGCAAGAGCGACGGCATGTTCTCGATGGAGCGATACCTCAAGGAATACCTCACGTCGAAGGACTCCTTCTACCCCCCGGCGGAAAACTTCATGCCGTCGAAGAAGCCTCCCGCGAAGTGATTTATCACTCCCCCCTGCTCGACGGGGATACCGAGCCTGCGGCCCCAAAACCCAAAAAGGCTTCCGCCGAAGAGAATTCAGTCATTTTCCTCCACCCCGAAGACGATGCGGAGAAACACTTAATGGTCGACGAGAAGGCAACCGTCGACGAGTTGATCGCGCAGATACGGGATT
>CAWEPT010000029.1:0-15354 GCA_963810965.1 uncultured delta proteobacterium
ATGAAACTAACCGACTTTGACTACACGCTCCCCCAGGAGCTTATCGCCCAGTCGCCCGCCCCGGACCGGGACCGCTCGCGGATGATGGTCGTGGAGAAGCGAAGCGGCTCTCTGCGGGACCACGTCTTTCAGGAGTTCCCGGGATTTCTGCGAAAAGGAGACGTTCTCGTCATCAACGACTCGAAGGTGATCCCGGCGAGGCTTTTCGCCCGCAAGACAACGGGCGCCGCCGTGGAGATCCTCCTGCTTCGCAGCCGCGAAGGGGCATCGTCGCCCCGGTGGGAGGCGCTCCTGAGACCGGCAAAGCGCATCAAGGCGGGGGCGACGCTGGGCTTTGACGGGGGAGCAAGCGTCCGGGTCCTGGAGAGGATCGACGAGCGGAAATGGGTCGTCGAGTTCAAGACCGACGAGCCCTTCGAGACCTTCCTGCGGCGCCAGGGGCAGGCCCCGCTGCCGCCATACATCCGCCGGGAGAAGACAGGCGGGCCCTCCCCCGATGATCTCGATCGGTACCAGACCGTCTACGCCAGGCACCCGGGGTCCGTCGCGGCGCCCACGGCCGGGCTGCACTTCACGGAATCGGTCCTCGATGAGATCCGGGGCAGCGGCATCCCCGTGGCGATGGTTACCCTCCACGTGGGCTACGGAACATTTACCCCGGTGGAAGCCGAACAGATCGAGGATCACAGGATGGACGAAGAGTACTTCGAGATCGGCGACGAGACGGCGGAGATGATCAACTCCGCCGAACGGGTCGTCGCCGTGGGGACCACCTCCACCCGGGTCCTCGAGTCCATCGCCGACGAACGGGGGCACATCCGGGCGGCTTCGGGCTCCACGGGGCTCTACATCTACCCCGGCTACCGGTTCAGGCGCGTGGGGGCGCTGCTCACGAACTTTCACCTCCCGAAGTCGTCCCTTTTCCTGCTCGCCTGCGCCTTCGCCGGCAGGGAGCTGATATTTGCGGCCTATCAAAAGGCCATCGACGAGCAATACCGGTTTTACAGCTACGGGGATTGTATGTTCATCTACTAGCGCAACGCACGGGCGTTGCGCAGTTTCGAGTTATGAGTTCTGAGTGATGAATTGATCATTTCTTCAACTCAAAACTCAAAATTCAGAACTCAACATTTGCGGAATCGTATGGCATTTCAAATTCGAACTGCTGAAGACCGACCCGAAGTCCCGAGCGCGCCTCGGGCGGATGACAACCGCCCACGGAGAGGTGCGCACGCCCGTCTTCATGCCCGTGGGGACCCAGGGAACCGTGAAGGCCATGACGCCCGACTGGCTCAAGGAGGCAGGCGCCGAGATCATCCTGGGCAACACCTACCACCTCTACCTGAGGCCGGGCCACGAGCTGATCCGCGAGCACGGGGGGCTTCACCGGTTCATGCACTGGGACCGTCCCATCCTCACCGACAGCGGCGGATTCCAGATCTTCAGCCTCGGCCCCCTGCGGAGGATCACGGAGGAGGGGGTCCACTTCCAGTCCCACATCGACGGCTCGCGGCACTTCCTGAGCCCCGAGCGGGCCATCGAGATCCAGGAGGCCCTCGGCTCGGATATCATGATGTGCTTCGACGACTGCACGCCCTACCCCGCCGAGCGCGCCTACGTGGAAAAATCCATGGCGCTGACCCATCGATGGGCCAGGCGCTGCCGGGATGCAAAAAAAAGCCCCGACCAGGCCCTCTTCGGCATCGTCCAGGGGGGTGTCCACCGGGATCTGAGGCAGGCCTCCGTCGAGGCGCTCACCGCAATCGGCTTCGACGGGTATGCCATCGGGGGGCTCAGCGTCGGGGAACCCAAGGATCTCATGATGGAAACCGTCGAGGCCACCGTACCGCTGCTGCCGGCAGGCCAGGCCCGGTACCTGATGGGAGTGGGCACCCCGGAGGACCTCGTCGAGGGCGTCCATCGCGGCATCGACCTGTTCGACTGCGTCATGCCCACCCGTTGCGCAAGGAACGGATTACTATTTACAAATCACGGAAAGGTTGTTATAAAAAACGCCCGTTACCGGAACGATCAGGCTCCGCTCGACGAGGCATGCGACTGCTACACATGCCGGAACTTCTCGCGGGCCTATCTCCGGCATCTTTTTATAGCCAGGGAGATCCTGGCTTTAATGTTGAACACGATCCACAACGTCCGGTTCTATCTCGCGCTCATGGAGCGCATCCGGACGGCCATTGCCGGAGGCGCCTTCGAGGACTTCCGGCAGATCCTTCGGGCAGAAGCAGCGCGACGGCGACGCCGGCTCGATTCCCGAAGGGCGTGTGGACGAAAACATGAACACCAAAGAGGAGGACGAACCTTGACGAGTATAGCGTACGCCATGGGAGGCGCAGGGGGCCAGGGAGCACCCGGTGGGGATATGGGCTTCATCCTGATGATGACGGCGATCTTCGGCATCTTCTACTTCCTGCTCATCCGGCCCGCCCAGAAGAAGCAGAAAGAGGCGAAGGAGATGATCGCAAACCTGAAGCACGGCGACATGGTCGAAACGACGGGAGGCATCCAGGGCAAAGTCGCCGCCCTCACCGAGGCCGTGGTGACCATCGAGATCGCCCCGAACGTGAAGATCAAGGTCAACCGCGCGCACATCACGGCCCTCGTGCAGAAAACCGCCGAGGAATAAGAAAGGTCGAAAGGGGATTTTCATGTTCCAGAGCATTAAATTGAGAACGCTCATCGCGGCGGTGGTTACCATCGCTTCGATTTACTTTCTGCTGCCGTCGGTCATGCCGGAGATACCGGCCTCGGTGAAAAACGTCTTCCTGAAGAACCGCATCCACCTCGGGCTCGATCTGCAGGGCGGCATGCACCTGGTCCTCGAGGTCGACACGGCGAAGGCCATGGAAAGCACGGTGGAGCGGCTTGCCAACAACGTCAAGGAAGGCACTCATGGAGAAGCGCATCCGCTTCCGCAGCGTGGAGCGCAAGGCCGACAACACCATCTCCATTGAGCTGCCGGGGAAAGAAGCCCGGGCGGACCTGGAAAAACTGCTCCTGGATCAGTTCCCCGACCTGGAGGTGAAATCCACTGAGTGTCATCGAGGGGCGCGAGAAGGTGGTCCTCAAATTCCGGGAGAAGCGGATCGCCGACATCAAGAAGACGATGGTCGACCAGAGCCTCGAGACGATCCGCAACCGCGTGGACCAGTTCGGCGTGACGGAGCCCGAGATCATCCCCGAGGGCGATGACCGGATCCTCATCCAGCTGCCGGGTGTCAAGGACCCGAAGCGGGCCATCGACCTCATCGGCAAGACGGCCCTGCTGGAGTTCAAGCTCGTCGACGAGGAGCACAACGTCGAGGATGCCACTGCGGGGCAATGTCCCCGCAGGCTCGATCCTCATGAAGGGCGCCCGGGAGGGGGGAGAAAAGACTACGGGACGCCGCGACACCATGTACCTCCTGAAGGAGCGGACCCTGCTGACGGGCCAGTCGCTGGAGAACGCCCAGGTGAAGATCAGCGACCGCTTCGGAGAGCCCTACGTGGCCATCAAGTTCAATCCCCAGGGGGCGAAGGATTTCGACCGGATCACCGGCGAGAATGTGAACAAGAGGCTCGCCATCATCCTCGACGGCGTCGTCTACTCGGCGCCCGTCATCAAGGAACGGATCTCCGGCGGCGATGCCCAGGTCACGGGCGCCTTCACCACGGAGGAGGCGCGGGACCTGGCCATCGTGCTGCGGGCCGGCTCCCTGCCGGCGCCCGTGAAGATCCTCGAGCAGAGAACCGTGGGGCCCTCCCTGGGCCAGGACTCCATCGACAAGGGCATCTTTTCGACCATCATCGGAACCCTTCTCGTCGCGATTTTCATGGTCCTGTACTACCGGCTCTCCGGCTTCGTGGCCAACATGGCGCTGGTGCTGAACATCGTCATCCTGCTCGGGGCCATGGCGCTCTTCGATGCCACGCTGACGCTGCCGGGCATCGCCGGCATCGTGCTCACGATCGGTATGGCCGTGGATGCCAACGTGCTCATCTTCGAGAGGACCCGCGAGGAGCTGCGCCTGGGAAAGACCCCCCGGGCCGCCGTCGAGGCGGGCTATGCACGGGCGTTTATAACGATCCTGGACTCGAACGTGACGACGCTGATTGCGGCCGTGTTCCTCTTCCAGTTCGGGACGGGACCCGTGAAGGGATTCGCCGTGACGCTGAGCCTCGGCATCATCGCCAGCATGTTCACGGCCATCTTCGTGACACGGATCATTTTCGACTACGTAACCTGGAACCGGAAGATCAAGACGCTGAGCATATAAAAATGGCATACGGCGAAAGGCTTAAGGCCAAAGGGTAAAGGATAAAAGCCCTTCTTCTTTTTTGCCCTAAGCCCTTCGCCCTGAGCCCCAAGCCCTTTGCGGAGCAAGATATGGAATTGATCAAGTCCGACACCAATTTCGACTTTGTGGGGAAAATGAAGATCGCCTTCACGATCTCCATGGTCGCCATCCTGATCAGCATCATCTCCGTCATCGCGCACGGCGGCCTCAACTGGGGAATCGATTTCGCCGGCGGGACGGTGGTGCAGGTCAAGTTCGCCAAGGACGTGAATATCGACAAGATCCGCGCCTCCCTCGAGGCCGCCAAGCTCGAGGAAATCACCATCCAGCAGTTCGGGGCGCAGGCGAAACAGGAGTACCTCATCCGGACGGCCGAGGCGACGGACGACCTGAAAGGGCTTTCGGGAAGAATCGAGGACAGCCTCGCGGCCTCCTTCGGAAAGGGCGACTTCGAGGTGCGCCGCGTGGAGGTCGTGGGCCCCAAGGTCGGAAAGGACCTCACGCAGAAAGGGATCATGGCCATCGTCTTCTCCTGGATCGCCATGCTCATCTACATCGCCTGGCGCTTCGAGTTCCGCTTCGCCGTGGGGGGCATCCTGGCCCTGGTGCACGACACGATCATCACCGTCGGTGTCTTTTCGCTCCTGAACAAGGAATTCACCCTGACGATCGTCGCGGCGCTGCTGACCATCATCGGCTACTCCATCAACGACACGATCGTCATCTACGACCGCATCCGGGAAAACATGCGCAAGAACATCCGGCAGGAACTGGCGCAGGTCATCAACGCGAGCATCAACCAGACACTGAGCCGGACCATCCTGACGGTTCTCACCGTGGTGATCGTGCTCGTCGCGATCCTGCTGTTCGGCGGGGCGGTGATCTTCGATTTCGCCTTCGCCATTCTCGTCGGCATCGTCGTGGGAACCTACTCCTCCATCTTCATCGCCAGCCCCATCGTGCTGGCCTGGGAGCGGGCGAGACCGTCTCAACGAAAGAGGAAATAAGACCTTGTCCCCCCTGGAAGCGGCAGGCCTGACCATCTTCATCCTCGTTCTGCTCATCGGGTTCTTCTCGATCCTGATGGGGCTTCCGGGGACGCTCGTCATCCTCTTCAATGTCCTCGTTTACGCGCTGGTGACGGGCTTTGACAGGATCGGCTTCAAGATCCTGCTTGTGCTCGTCGTGCTCTCGGCCATCGCCGAATCCCTCGAGTTCCTGCTGGGGATCACCTGGGCAAGGCGCTATGGAGCCTCGAAGCGGGGCATTGCGGCCTCGCTCATCGGCGGGGTCATCGGGGCCCTTCTCCTGACCCCCGTTTTCCTGGGTCTCGGGGCCCTCATCGGGTCCTTCCTCGGGGCGCTCCTGGGGGCCTTCGTCGTCGAGATCCTCAACCAGAAGGACCTCAAGCCGGCATTCAGGGCCGGGTTCGGCGCCATGATGGGCCGCATGACCGGACTTTTTGCCAAAGGCCTTTGCGGCCTTGCCATGGTGATCATCTCGCTCATGGCCATCTACTCCTGAGAAAGACGAACGACACATGAGCTCAAATCCGAAAACCGCAAAGATCCGGGAGTACGCAGAGGCGATCATCATCGCCATCCTGATTGCCGCCTTCATCCGCACCTTCGTCATCCAGGCCTTCAAGATCCCCTCGGGTTCCATGAAGCCGACCCTCGAGATCGGCGATCACATCCTGGTGAACAAGTTCAGCTACGGCGTGAAGATGCCCTACCTGCGCAACACGCTCATCCCCTTCGGCCAGCCCCAGCGGGGCGACATCGCCGTCTTCATCTACCCCGAGGACAAGACGAAGGACTTCATCAAGCGGGTCATTGCGGTGGGAGGCGACACGGTGGAGATCCGGAACAAGAAGGTCTTCATCAACGGCGAGGCCATCAACGACCCCTACGGGGTCCACGTGGAGGACGTCATCTACCCGAAGGCGATCCAGCGCAGGGACAACCTGGGACCCATCAAGGTCCCCGAAGGGACTCTTTTCGTCATGGGCGACAACCGCGACCAGAGCTACGACAGCCGTTTCTGGGGCTTCGTCAAACTCGAGGATGTCATCGGGAAGGCCTTCATCATCTACTTCTCCTGGGACAGCGACGAGAGCGGCGTCCGCTGGAACCGCCTCGGGAAGCTGCTTGAACTGACGGCGCTCAGGCGCCTGTCAGTTCCGTCTATTCGGTCTGATTCCGTCTGTTCCGTCCAAATCCCCCAACGAAGAGATTTTTCTTTTGCACAACTTCCGCAATGCGCGTAAGATCTCCTATCATGAAGCTTCCTGTCCCGACTGGTCTCCCTGGTACGCAACGTTTGCGGATAGCGGGCGAAATTATGGCTGCCTGCCGGATACGTTGGACAGCCATCCGGAGAAAATCGAAAAACCCACCTGCAAATCGTCCCGAATCCGCCAATTCCGTTGAAAAAGACGCTTCTTTGCGATAGAGTCCTCTTCCATGAAGAGACCCGCCGGTTTTGTCCTGTGGCTTGCCTTCGGGCTGGTTATGGCGCTGACTCGTTGCCTGTGCCGGGCCCGACCGGGACGAGGGGGCCGTCGCCGTCCGCCAGGGGCAGGATGTGGCAAGCCTACGGGGACATCCTGGTGGAGGGCTCCATCGGCGATGCAAGCAACCTCATCCCCGTGCTTGCCACGGACAACGCCTCGCACAGCATCTCGGGGCTCATCTTCAACGGCCTCGTGAAGTACGACAGGGATCTCAATGTCGTCGGCGATCTGGCCGAATCCTGGGACATCTCGAAAGACGGCCTCGTCATCACCTTTCACCTCCGAAAGGGGGTCCGCTGGCACGACGGGCAGCCCTTCACGGCCGAAGACGTCCTCTTCACCTACCGGCTCACCATCGACCCGAAGACGCCCACGGCCTACGCCGGGGATTTCCTCAAGGTCAAGAAGGCCGAGGCCCTCGACGCCCACACCTTCCGCGTGACCTACGACAAGCCCTTTGCGCCTGCGCTCATGAGCTGGGGCTCCTCCGTGATGCCGAAGCACCTCCTGGAAGGAACGGACGTAACGAAAAGCCCGCTGGCCCGCCACCCCATCGGGACGGGCCCCTATCGCTTCAAGGAGTGGAAGACGGGCCAGAAAATCGTCCTCGTCTACAACCCCGACTATTTCGAGGGAAGGCCCTTTCTCGACGGACGCGTCATGCGCATCATCCCCGACATGGCCACCATGTTCCTCGAGCTTCGCGCACGCGGCATCGACCAGATGGGGCTCACGCCGCTGCAGTACACCCGGCAGACGGAGAACCAGTACTTCCGGAACCACTTCCGCAAGTACCGCTACCTTTCCTTTTCCTACACCTACCTCGGCTTCAACCTGCAGAACCCCATGTTCGCAGACAGGAAGGTCAGGCAGGCCCTCGCCTGTGCCGTCAACAAGGAAGAGCTCATCGACGGGGTGCTGCTCGGCCTGGGAAAGGAGGCCTCGGGGCCCTTCAAGCCGGGCACCTGGCAGTACAACGCCGACGTGAAGCGATACCCCTATCGACCCGAAGAAGGCCCTGGAACTCCTCGCCGAGGCGGGCTGGCGGGACACGGACGGCGACGGCATCCTCGACAGGAAGGGCCAGCGGTTCGAGTTCGAGCTTCTCGTCAACCAGGGAAACGAGGTCCGCGCGAAGACGGCGGAGATCGTGCAGCGAAGACTCGCCGAGGTGGGCATTTCCGTCAAGATCCGGGTCATCGAGTGGGCCGCCTTCATCAAGGAGTTCATCAACAAGCGCCGCTTCGACGCCGTCATTCTCGGGTGGACCATCCCCATGGACCCCGACCTCTACGACGTGTGGCACTCGAGCAAGACGGGGCCGAGCGAGTTGAATTTCATCTCCTACAAGAACGAGGAAGTGGACGCATTGCTGGAAAGGGGCCGCAGCACCTTCGACCGCGCCGAGCGCAAGCGCTGCTACGACCGCATCCAGGAGATCATGGCGGAGGACCAGCCCTATATCTTCCTCTACGTGCCCGACGCGCTGCCTATCTTCAACGCCCGGGTTCGCGGGATCGATCCGGCTCCCATCGGCATCGGCCACAACGTGATCTGGTGGTACGTGCCGAAGGAGGAGCAGAAGTACGTGTGGGCGGGATCCTGGCCCTGATCCACGACGTGCTCGTCACGGTGGGGGTGCTCTCGCTTCTGAACATGGAGTTCACCCTGAACACGGTGGCGGCGCTGCTCACCATCATCGGTTTCTCCATCAACGACACGATCGTCATCTACGACCGCATCCGCGAAAACGTGCGCAAGAAAATCCGGGCGGACCTGAGGCAGATCGTGAACGTGAGCGTCAACGAAACCCTGAGCCGGACGATCCTCACCTCGCTCACCGTGTTCCTGGTGCTCGTGGTCGCTGCTCGTCCTGGGCGGGCCCGTGATCTTCGATTTCTCCTTCGCCATGTTTGTCGGCGTGATCGCCGGTTGCTATTCCACCGTCTTCATCGCCAGCCCCTTCGTGCTGTTCATGGAGCGGTTCATGCCGTCCAAGCGCAAGAGGAAGTAGTGCCGTGACACCGCTGGAGTATGCCGGACTGACGGTTTTCATCCTGGTTCTGCTCATCGGGTTCTTCTCGATCCTGATGGGGCTTCCGGGGACGCTTGTCATCCTCTTCGATGTCCTCGTTTACGCGCTGGTGACGGGCTTTGACAGGATCGGCTTCAAGATCCTGCTTGTGCTCGTCGTGATCTCGGCCATCGCCGAATCCCTCGAGTTCCTGCTGGGGATCACCTGGGCAAGGCGCTATGGAGCCTCGAAGCGGGGCATTGCGGCCTCGCTCATCGGCGGGGTCATCGGGGCCCTTCTCCTGACCCCCGTTTTCCTGGGTCTCGGGGCCCTCATCGGGTCCTTCCTCGGGGCGCTCCTGGGGGCCTTCGTCGTCGAGATCCTCAACCAGAAGGACCTCAAGCCGGCAGTCAGGGCCGGGTTCGGCGCCATGATGGGCCGCATGACCGGACTTTTTGCCAAAGGCCTCTGCGGCCTTGCCATGGTGATCATCTCGCTCATGGCCATCTACTCCTGAGAAAGACGAACGACACATGAGCTCGAATCCGAAAACCGCAAAGATCCGGGAGTACGCAGAGGCGATCATCATCGCCATCCTGATTGCCGCCTTCATCCGCACCTTCGTCATCCAGGCCTTCAAGATCCCCTCGGGGTCCATGAAGCCGACCCTCGAGATCGGCGATCACATCCTGGTGAACAAGTTCAGCTACGGCGTCAAGATCCCCTACCTGCGCAACACGATCATCCCCTTCGGCCAGCCCCAGCGGGGCGACATCGCCGTCTTCATCTACCCCGAGGACAAGACGAAGGACTTCATCAAGCGGGTCATCGCGGTGGGAGGCGACACGGTGGAGATCCGGAACAAGAAGGTCTTCATCAACGGCGAGGCCATCAACGACCCCTACGGGGTCCACGTGGAGGACGTCATCTACCCGAAGGCGATCCAGCGCAGGGACAACCTGGGACCCATCAAGGTCCCCGAAGGGACCCTTTTCGTCATGGGCGACAACCGCGACCAGAGCTACGACAGCCGTTTCTGGGGCTTCGTCAAACTCGAGGACGTCATCGGGAAGGCCTTCATCATCTACTTCTCCTGGGACAGCGACGAGAGCGGCGTCCGCTGGAACCGCCTCGGGAAGCTGCTGAATGAGGGCTCAGGCGCCTGTGAGTTCAGGCTATTCGGAAGATCAGGCGATTCTGTCGTCCTCAATCCCCCAACGCAGAGGATTTTTCCTTGCCATGCCGCATTCGCATAGATTTCCATCATGAAAGACTTCCGTACCGCTCTGGTGCGCCTGCTCGCGAGCTTTCGAGGCGCGAAATTACGGCTGTCTGCCGGAAGACACCGGACGCTCATCCGGAACAAAGAGCCGGAAACCCACCTCAAATCGTCCCGAATCCGCCAATTCCGTTGAAAAAGACGCTTCTTTGCGATAGAGTCCCATTCCATGAAGAGACCCGCCGGTTTTGTTCTGTGGCTTGCCTTCTGGCTGGTCATCGCACTTGCTGCCTGTTCGGGCCCTGACCGGGACGAGGGGGCCGTCGCCGTCCGCCAGGGGCAGGATGTGCCCGCCTACGGGGACATCCTGGTGGAGGGCTCCATCGGCGATGCAAGCAACCTCATCCCCGTGCTTGCCACGGACAACGCCTCGCACAGCATCTCGGGGCTCATCTTCAACGGCCTCGTGAAGTACGACAGGGATCTCAATGTCGTCGGCGATCTGGCCGAATCCTGGGACATCTCGAAAGACGGCCTCGTCATCACCTTTCACCTGCGAAAGGGGGTCCGCTGGCACGACGGGCAGCCCTTCACGGCCGAAGACGTCCTCTTCACCTACCGGCTCACCATCGACCCGAAGACGCCCACGGCCTACGCCGGGGATTTCCTGAAGGTCAAGAAGGCCGAGGTCCTCGACGCCCACACCTTCCGCGTGACCTACGACAAGCCCTTCGCGCCTGCGCTCATGAGCTGGGGCTCCTCCGTGATGCCGAAGCACCTCCTGGAAGGAACGGACGTGACGAAAAGCCCGCTCGCCCGCCACCCCATCGGGACGGGCCCCTATCGCTTCAAGGAGTGGAAGACGGGCCAGAAGATCGTCCTCGTCTACAACCCCGACTATTTCGAGGGCAGGCCCTTCCTCGACGGACGCGTCATGCGCATCATCCCCGACATGGCCACCATGTTCCTCGAGCTTCGCGCACGCGGCATCGACCAGATGGGGCTCACGCCGCTGCAGTACACCCGGCAGACGGAAAACCAGTACTTCCGGAACCACTTCCGCAAATACCGCTACCTCTCCTTTTCCTACACCTACCTCGGCTTCAACCTGCAGAACCCCATGTTCGCAGACAGGAAGGTCAGGCAGGCCCTCGCCTGTGCCGTCAACAAGGAAGAGCTCATCGACGGGGTGCTGCTCGGCCTGGGAAAGGAGGCCTCGGGGCCCTTCAAGCCGGGCACCTGGCAGTACAACGCCGACGTGAAGCGATACCCCTACGACCCGAAGAAGGCCCTGGAACTCCTCGCCGAGGCGGGCTGGCGGGACACGGACGGCGACGGCATCCTCGACAGGAAGGGCCAGCGGTTCGAGTTCGAGCTCCTCGTCAACCAGGGAAACGAGGTCCGCGCGAAGACGGCGGAGATCGTGCAGCGAAGGCTCGCCGAGGTGGGCATTTCCGTCAAGATCCGGGTCATCGAGTGGGCCGCCTTCATCAAGGAGTTCATCAACAAGCGCCGCTTCGACGCCGTCATCCTCGGGTGGACCATCCCCATGGACCCCGACCTCTACGACGTGTGGCACTCGAGCAAGACGGGGCCGAGCGAGTTGAATTTCATCTCCTACAAGAACGAGGAAGTGGACGCATTGCTGGAGAGGGGCCGCAGCACCTTCGACCGCGCCGAGCGCAAGCGCTGCTACGACCGCATCCAGGAGATCATGGCGGAGGATCAGCCCTACATCTTCCTCTACGTGCCCGACGCGCTGCCTATCTTCAACGCCCGGGTTCGCGGGATCGATCCGGCTCCCATCGGCATCGGCCACAACGTGATCCGCTGGTACGTGCCGAAGGAGGAGCAGAAGTACGTGATGACGCAATGAGACGATGGAAGTCAGTGAAGTTTCAAGACGCAGGATCTGCTGCGAGATCGTCCACGACCCTGATCGTTGAACCTCTTCGCCGGCATTCGAAGGGAAATGGGAATGGAAAAACACAAAACGGGTAAGACTCTCCACAAGCCGCGGCGAAAGAGCGCGCAGCCGGCCGCAAAATCCCCGGGATTGAAGAAACCGGCATCGGGCCATGAGCCGAGACCGCAGGATCTGCCCGTGCTGCTTCTCTACAACATCGACCCCGCATGGGAACCGCCTGAACAGGACGAAGCCGTGACCGCGACGCAGGAGTTGATCGAGGCCTTGCGGCAGGTCGGCCATCCCGTCACTCCCGTCCAGGTCAACGATCCGGACCTGCGGAGATTTCTTTCTCCCTACAATCCCGACCATTTCATCGTTTTGAACTGGTGCGAAGCCATCCCCGGCATCGCCCACAGCGATGCGCTGGCCGCAGAGACCCTCGAAGAGATGGGCTTCACATACTCGGGCTCGCCGCCGCCGGTCCTGAGGCTCAGCGGGGACAAGGAAAAGGTCAAAGACGTTCTGCTTCGAGCCGGCGTGCCGACGCCGGAGGGCTGCGTCTGCCCGACGGCGCAGCGCGCCGCGTGGGACCGGTTCCCCGCCATCGTGAAACCCGTCCGCGAGCACTGCAGTATCGGGATCACGCCCGAGGCCGTCGTCCTGGACCTTGCATGCGCTGCGGGGACGCATCGCCTTCGTCACCGAGACCTATCGGCAGGCCGCCCTGGTGGAGGAGTTCATCGACGGCCGGGAATTCCGGGTGACCCTCTGGGGAAACGAGGACGTGGAGATGCTGCCGCCCGTCGAGATGGAGTTCTCCGCCTTCAGCGATCTGCGCGAGCGGCTCTGCTCGTGGGACGCCAAGTTCACGCCGGGCTCGCGCCACTACACCGAGATCCGCACCGTCGCACCCGCCCCGCTGACCACGGAGGAGCTTCGCCTGCTCGAAGAGGTCTCCCGGGCCGCCTACCGGGCCATGGGGATCCGGGATTACGCCCGCTTCGATTTCCGGCTTCGCGAAGGGGTCTTCTACCTCCTGGACCCGAACCCCAACCCCGACATCAGCGCCGACGCCAGCCTGGCCCTCATGGCGGAGCTCGCCGGCCACTCTTACGGCCAGATGGGCAGCCGGCTCGTGCGCCTCGCCGCCGCCCGGCACCCGGTCTTTGGCATGAACAAGTGATTGAGGTGAAGTGCTGGTTGACTGGTTGACTGGACAAGAACATGTCATCGTCTTGATTCACTCGCGAATTGAACTAGTAACACTCATAATCAACTATTTTTATTCAAAGGAGGGAGAGCAGATGACGTACGAGACGATCCTGTTCGAAGTGAAGGATCAGGTGGCCTTCATCACCCTGAACCGTCCCGAAGCGGCAAACGGGCTCATCATGACCTCGGGCAGGGAACTGATGCACGCGGCCATCCGCTGCGACGAGGACCCGGGCATCCGGGCGGCCCTGCTCACCGGGCGCGGCAAGTTTTTCAGCGCCGGCGGCGATCTGAAGTATTTTGCGGAATCCGGCGAGGGGCTGGCGCAAGCCCTGAAGGAGATGACCGTCTACTGCCACGCGGCGGCCTCGCGGTTCATGCGCATGGACAAGCCGCTGGTGACGGCCGTCAACGGGCCCGCAGCGGGGATGGGGATGAGCTTTGCCATCTCCGGGGACCTGGTGCTTGCCGCCGAATCGGCGTCGTTCACGGCGGCCTACACGGCGGCGGCGCTCTCGCCGGACGGCGCGATGACATACCTGCTGCCCCGCTTCATCGGGTTGTTGAGAACCAAGGAGCTGATGCTGACGAACCGCAGGCTCAGCGCCAAGGAGGCGCTGGAGTGGGGCCTCGTGAACCGGGTCGTCCCCGACGCGGAGCTGATGCAGGAAGCCGAAAAGCTGGCGAAGACCCTCGCAGCCGGCCCCACGCGGTCATTCGGATCGGTGAAGAAACTGCTGTGCGGGACCTATTCGGAGTCGCTGGAGACGCAGATGGAACTCGAGGCCCGGGGGATCGCCGACATGTCGAAAACGGCCGATGCCCGGGAGGGAGTGGGCGCGTTCCTCGCCAGGCGCAAGCCGATTTTCACCGGCAAGTAGAGATCAGCAGGAGGAAAATCCCCCTTTCGATCCCCCATTTACGTAAAGGGGTGAAGAGTAGGGTGCCTGATGTTTCTATTCCTCCCTCAGCGACTCGTTTCTTATCAGCTTTTACTGGTAAGGCAGGCCGACCGCCTGTCAGGCAATCGCGCCCAGTCAGGTGCCCCCCTGACCGGCTGCGCAGACGAAGCAGTGCTCACCCGTCACGATGCGTCGGCGCGAAAGCCGCCCGATGTCAAAGCCGGCGATGTGCCGGGGGCAGGTACTGTCGACGAAGAGGTCGAGAGACTGGTTATAGTCGCAATCGAAAAGAGCGCCGTCCCAGCGGACGCTCACCAGGTCACGGCACATGAGCCCCTCGAGGGTCGCGGGGTTGAAGGCCTCCCGGACCATGCTCATGTATGAGTCCAGCTGGGCGGTCCTGAGGAGAAAGTCGCGGAATCGTCCCAGCGCCATGTTCGGGAATACATAGAGGGAATTGAAGGCGATCCCGTGGCGGCTGCGGAGCGTCTTGCGGAATTCCTCTTCGATATCCTTCTGCAAGGGGGCAAGAGCTGCTCCCGGCGGGTTATAGACCAGGTGGAGTTGAAGTCCGTTGGTCCCGTATCCCCTGTCGTTAAGTATTTTGAGGACCCTCAGGCTTCTGCTGAAGGCACCCCTGCCCCGTACCAGGCTCACACTCGCCCCGGTATCGCCCGGCAGGGATGCAATGACGTCGACACGATGGTCGCGGAAGAATTCGGGGAGATCCCTGCACGCGGGCTCCTCCAGGACGGTGAGGTTCGTGCGGACGATGACGCGGGCTCCGATGCGGCGCGCCTCGCGAACCAGGTTGCGCAGTTCAGGGTGAAGTTCCGGGGCGCCGCCCGTGATGTCGAGCGTCCCGATCCTTTCCCGACGCAGCACGCCAAGCACCGCCTCGATCGTCTCGCGGCTCATCATCTCTTTTCTGCCGGGCCCCGCCGAAAGGTGGCAGTGCTTGCAGCTCATGTTGCAGGCATAACCCAGGTTGACCTGAAGAATGGCGACCGCTTTCGCCACCAGGGGCCCTCCCTGGACGCTCTTCACTTTTTCATCGAACGACGACATGTGACCGGGTGATCCTCTCAGTTCCATTCTCCAATTGCAGGCTCCGCGCAGAGACCGAGTCTGCGGTCGGCCTTCATGCAAACAAGTATATACACGGTGGCGATCATCCTCCACCTTTTTTTCAGCTCCCCCTCGGCAGAAAAAAGGCGGGAGTGCAGCCCGCCTGCTCTCCCGCCTCTGAATTTTTCCCAAACCGTAGATTGATCGATTCCTCCAGGAA
>CAWEPT010000030.1:0-99409 GCA_963810965.1 uncultured delta proteobacterium
GAAGCCCGATCCAGAGCATTTGCGAAAAGCATCGCCTGCTCAGCGCGTGTCGATTTCCTTGATCTTCGCCTCTTTCCCCTTGCGCCCTCTCAGGTAGAAGAGCTTCGCGCGGCGCACCTTGCCGCGGGTCATGACCTGCACCCGGTCGATCACCGGGGAATGCAGGGGGAAGGTCCTCTCGACGCCCACGCCGTAGGAAATCTTGCGGACGGTGAACTGGGCCCGGCTGTTGCCCCGGGTCTTCTTGATCACGACGCCCTCATAGACCTGGATTCTTTCCTTGGAGCCCTCGACGATCTTCACGAAGACCTTGACGGTGTCGCCGGACTTGAAGTCGGGGATGTCTCCTCGCATCTGCTCTTTTTCGATGAAATCAATCTTATCCATGACAGCTAAAACCTCCTGATTATATGCCTTGTGGCTCCCCTACCCCTGGGTCTCCCTTCCTTGCGAGAGGCCGAGGAGAGGGTCAATGAACATTCTTCTTTTTCTTCCTTCTTACCTTCCCACCTTTTACCTTCTATCCTCTCCGCCCGAACAGCCTGTCCAGCGTGATCGCAACGGCCGATCTCACCGAGAGATGATTATAGTGCCGGTACCGCTGATGGGCTCCAGCCGATACCGGCTGCTCTCGATGACCTCGCCTGCAAGCCCCCACCCCGTACCGAAAATGAAAAGGGTTGGGCCGTTCCCGTTTTCCAGGATCTCGCGCAACTGCCCGTGGCTCACGCAGGATCCGCCCAGCCGGGCGCCTGTCGCCACGGTGTTCACAGGGCCCGATTCCTCGCGGGCGATCGCCTCGACAACCTCCTCCAGACTGCCTGCAACCTCCACGGCCTCGAGGGCCTCGCGCCTCGACGGGTTCAGGGCCCCTCCCGCCCCGCAGGTCCAGTGCCCGACGATTGTTCTCACCAGGTCGGCCTGGTCCGCGATCGGGGTCACGATGAAAAAACGCTTCACCCCGTAGGTCTTTGCCGAGCGGGCGATGTCGTGGATGTCGGCATTCGTCACGGCGCTCGTGATGACCCGCCCTTCCCGGTCGAGCACCGGGTGGTGTAAAAGAGCAATGTAGAGTCGTCCCCTCATCGATGGCGCTTCAAAAAAAAGCTCTGACTGCAAACGAACCGTTCGCGCAGAGTGCAGGACGCCGAAGATGCGTCAGGGTTCTCTTTTTCAGATCCTCGAGGAACGTTTGATCCTTCTCCGTAAGGGCCGCTGTCGCCAGAAGATCGGGCCTGCGCTCGAGCGTGCGCTTCAGCGATTCGCGGCGCCTCCAGTCCTCGATCTCCCGGTGGTGCCCCGAGAGAAGAACATCGGGGACCTTCCACCCCCGGAATTCCTCCGGCCTCGTGTACTGGGGACACTCCAAAAGCCCCATGGCGAAGGACTCGTGCCGGGCCGATTCCTCGTTTCCCAGCACGCCCGGAATAAGCCTTGCCACGGCGTCGACGACAACCATGGCAGCCGCTTCTCCCCCCGTCAGGACATAGTCGCCGATGGAAATCTCGCGGTCCACCAGGTTCTGCCTCACCCGTTCGTCGACACCTTCATAGTGCCCGCAGATGAGGACGATCCTGCTCGACCGGGCCAGCTCCCCGGCAATGGCCTGGCTGAAGGTCTCGCCCTGCGGCGTGAGAAGAACCCGCAGGCATTCCCCGGTCACGGCGCCGATGGCCTCGAGGGCCCGGGCGATGGGCTCGACCTTCATGACCATGCCCGCCCCGCCGCCGTAAGGGTAATCGTCGGTCATCCGGTGCCTGTCTGTGGCCCCGTCACGGATATTGTGAGCCTCGATCCGGATCAGGCCCTTGTCACGGGCCTTTTTCAGGAGGCTGCACCCGAAAAAGGACTCGAACATTTCCGGGAAGATGGACAGGATGTCAAAGCGCATCATCGCCTGGCTCCATCCCCTTCAATAACCGGACGACCACCTTGCCTGCCCGGATGTCCACGGACCGGATCACCTCGGCAATGGCCGGCAGAAGGATCTCCCTGCCCCCTTCCCTGCAGACGTAGACATCGTTGCTGCCCGTCGGGAAGATGCTCTCGATTTTCCCCAGCGGCTTTCCGTCCTCGGTGACGACGGCCAGACCGATGAGGTCCTCCCAGTAGTACTCATCCTCCGGGAGGGTCTCCAGGCTCTCGTAGGGCAAAAAAATCGAGAGTCCCCTCAGGGCATCTGCCGCATTGCGATCCTCGATCCCCTCGAGCTGGAGGGAAAAATGGCTCTGCCCCTCGGGGCGCACATTTTCGATGGGGTATCGCTTCGCCGAGTCCCTGTTCGGGCCGATCCAGACGTCCTTCAGCGACGGCAACAGGCGGTCCGATTCAAGATAGGAAAGAACTTTTACACGGCCCGCAAGACCGTGAGATTTGATGATCTGTCCGATTTCGATCCATCTCATCGGCGCGGGTTACTCGATGATCTCGAGAACGGTCCTCTTGTGAACCTTGGCCGACGATGCACTCAGGATCGTCCGCATGGCCTTCGCGGTCTTGCCCTGTTTGCCGATGACCTTTCCCAGATCCTCCTTCGCCACTCTCAATTCAATGACAGAGGTCTGTTCCCCCAGAACTTCCGAAACCTCGACCTTGTCCGGATTGTCCACCAACGCCTGGGCGATGTACTTGATCAAGTCTTTCATCGTCACGACCTCCAGGGAAATCCTAGATGTTAAGCTCCTGGTTCACCCCATTTTGAATTGAGAGTCCAACGAAGCCGGCGGGTCAGGCGACCTTGGTCTTGTCCTTTGCGATCGTGATTCCCTTTTTCCGGAGCAGCTGGGAGACGGTCAGTGTCGGTTCGGCTCCCTTGGTGAGCCATTCCTTGATCCGGTCCTCCTTCAGCGTAATGACGGCCGGATCCTTCTTCGGGTCATAGTTGCCGACGATCTCGATAAATTTCCCGTCCCTCGGCGCTGCCGAATCGGCTACGACGATCCGGTAATAAGGTTTTTTCCGGGCTCCCATCCGCGTCAATCTTATCTTAACAGCCATTCCGTTTATCCCTTACCTCCTGATGTGTTGAGCGAAAAAAAGTAGATTAAGCTAGCATAAATCGACGATTTTTAGAACTTTTTTTTTACCGGCCGCGATCAGGGCCGGAAATGGCCCCTTCGAAGGGCATCCCTGCCCCCCTTGGTCATCATCTTCTTCATCATCTTGCGCATCTCCACGTAGTTCTTGAGAAGCCGGTTCACGTCCTGCACGGCGGCGCCGCTTCCGCGGGCAATGCGCTTGCGCCGGGAGCCGTCGATGATCAGGTAGTTTGCCCGCTCCTTCTTCGTCATGGAATCGATGATGGCCATGGTCCGGACGAGTTCCTTGTCGTTGGGGTCGACGTCCTTGAGGGCCTTGAGCTTGCCGAGCCCGGGGATCATGCCGAGCATGTCCTTCAGGGATCCCATCTTCCGCATCTTCTGCAGCTGATCCCGGAAATCCTCCAGGGTGAAGGCATCCTTGCGGATCTTCTTTTCGAGCTCCTGCGCCTCCTTTACGTCGATGGCCGCCTGGGCCTTCTCGACGAGGGTCAGGATGTCCCCCAGGCCGAGGATTCGCGAGGCCATGCGCTCGGGGTGGAAGACTTCGAGGGCCTCGATCTTTTCGCCCACGCCGATGAACTTGATGGGCTTGCCCGTAACGGCCCGCAGCGAAAGAGCGGCACCACCCCGGGCATCGCCGTCCATTTTCGTCAGGATGACACCGTCGATGGAGAGCGTCTCGTCGAACTTCTGTGCGACCTGGACGGCATCCTGTCCCGTCATGGCATCGGCCACGAACAGGATCTCCGACGGGTTTGTCGCGGCCTTGATCCGCGTGAGCTCGTCCATCATGCCGGCGTCGATGTGCAGGCGGCCCGCCGTGTCCATGATGAGGACGTCGTAGCCCTGGCTTTCCGCATCCGCCATGGCTGCAAGAGCGATCTCGACGGGGTCCTTCTTGTCGGCCGGCTGCAGCACGCCCGCCCCGAGGGACTCGCCGAGAACCCTGAGCTGCTCGATGGCGGCAGGGCGATAGACATCCAGGGAGACAAGCGCCGTCCTGCGGCCTTGCTCCATGGTGAGCCGGGCGAGCTTCGCTGCCGTCGTCGTCTTGCCGCAGCCCTGGAGGCCGACGAGCATGACCGGGTTCGGGAACCGGCCGGAAAGTTTGAGCCACTGGCTTCCCGCACCGCCCATGAGCTCCACGAGACGGTCGTGGACGATCTTGACGACCTGCTGCCCGGGCGTGAGGCTCTCGAGGACTTCCTGCCCAACGGCTCTCGCCCGGACATCCTCGACGAAGTCCTTGACGACGCGGAAGTTCACGTCGGCCTCGAGAAGGGCCATCCGGATCTCCTTCATGGAGTCCTTGATGTTCTCCTCGTCGAGCCGCCCCCGGCTCTTGAGCTTCTTGAAGATGCCGTCGAGTTTGTCGGTTAAATTTTCAAACATGCAGGTCTATCCAGTCTATTCCGTCTTTCCGTCTGTCCCGTCTTTTCAGTCTGCTCGGTACAGCCTTTCAGAATCTCCATATGCCGAAAGGCTGGTCATCGTCAAGGCGCCCGACATCCCGAGGGCGAGGCGCACTGGTGCGTGCATGAGACAGGGGGGCTCACGCCGAGATGTACCCTTTCACCTGTCAGCTGCCCGCCGGCAAGATCAGGCACTGCAGCCCTTTGACCTTCGCCTGCAGCCCGTCGGCCACCTTCTGGGCCTGCTCCTTCGTCTCGAAGCCCTTCAGCTTGACACGATACCAGCGGCCGCGTTCGCTGAGCTCCGCCGAGTCGATGTACGGGGCATACCCCATGCTGTTGAGCCGGTCACGAAGGTCCTCGGCCTTTTTCCTGTCCTGCAGCGAGGCCACCTGGATGACATAATGACCGGCTGGCAGGACGGCCGGCCGGGCCGGTTCAGCCGCTTTTTCCTCCCGCTTGCTCTCTTCTTTCTTCGCCCTGGGCTGCGTCGCGTCGGCAGAACCGGCCCCCTTTCCCTTCGAAAGGGTGTCGAAGAAGGTCAGTTTGAAGTCTCCCTTGTCGGCGGCTCCCCCTTTCTTGCCTTCCGGGCCTTCGCCTTTTTCCGCCTCGCCCGTTTCACCGGGTTGCGAGCGGGCCACCTTCTGCTTGAGGATCCCGGGTATGCCCTGGGAGATCTGGTCGGGGTTTCCCTCCATGTTGACTCCCACCATGACGCCCGTCACGAACGACAGAAAGAGCAGGAAGGAGATGCCGATGACAAAGAGCACCAGCCCCAGCTTCCCGAGGCGAAACTCAAACTCTTTCATCCGTTGCGGCCGCATGACTCCCCCGGTGGCTACATCTTTTCCGGAGCGCTGACGCCGAGGATGCCCAGGGCGTTGCGCAGGACGTGCCCGATCGAGTTCACGAGGAAAAGCCGCGCCCGGCTCAGCGCCGGGTCGTCGGTGATCACCCGGTTCTTGTTATAGTAGCTGTGGAAGATCCCCGCCAGCTCGTTGAGGTAGAAGGTGACCCGGTGCGGCTCCAGCGCCTTGGCCGCCCCCTCGACGATCTCGGGGAAGCGAATGACGGACTTGATGAGCTGGATCTCCTCGGGCAGCGTCAGCAGATTGAGCTCCGCATCGTCGCCGCCCGGGATTTCCACGCCGCGCTCCGCCGCCATCCGGGTGATGCTGGCGATCCGGGCATGGGCATACTGGACATAGTAGACCGGGTTTTCATTGGATTGCCTCTTGGCCAGCTCCAGGTCGAAATCGAGCTGGCTGTCGGAGCGCCGCATGAGAAAGTTGTACCGGGCGGCGTCCCGGCCGACCTCGTCGATCACCTGCCGGAGCGTCACGTACTCCCCGGCACGGGTGGACATGGCCACGGGCTTGCCGTCCCGCAGCAGGCTCACGAGTTGTACGAGGATGATCTTGAGGTCGTCCTTGTTCCCGCCGAGGGCCTCGATGCTCGCCTTGAGCCTGGGAACGTAGCCGTGGTGGTCGGCGCCCCAAACGTCGATGACGAGATCAAAGCCCCTGTCGAACTTGTTCTTGTGATAGGCGATGTCGGCGGCAAAGTAGGTGGGCGTGCCGGTATCCCGGATGACGACCCGGTCCTTCTCGTCGCCGAAGGCCGTCGAGCGGAACCAGAGCGTGTCGCCCTCCCGGTAGACATGCCCCTGTTCCCGGAGCCTGTCGAGGAGTTTCATCACGCCGTCGTCCTTGTAGAGCTCACCCTCGCTGAAGTAGCAGTCGAAGAAGACCCCGAAAGAACCGAGATCGTCCTTGATGCCTTCCAGGATGGACCCGGCGCCGTAGGCCGTGAAGAACGGCAGGACTTCGTCTTCGCTCTTGCCGCGATAGCGGTCCCCGTCTTTCGAAAGGATTTCCTTCGCAAGCCCCGAGATGTAATCGCCCTGGTAGTGGTCGGACGGAAATTCGATGGCTTCGCCCTGGATCTCGAGATACCTCAGGTATACGGAGCGCCCCAGGGTCCGCATCTGGTTGCCCACGTCATTGATGTAGTATTCCTTGCTGACATCGTGGCCGCTGGCCTTCAGGATGTTGGCGATGACGTCGCCCGTGACGGCGCCCCGAGCGTGCCCGATGTGCAGGGGGCCCGTTGGGTTTGCGCTCACGAACTCCACCTGGACCTTCTTCCCCGCCCCGAAATCAAGCGCACCGTATCGGTCTTTCAGGCGATCGATTTCCTTGAGCGGCGAGCGCCAGTTGTCCTCGCGGATAAAGAAGTTGATGAAACCGGGGCCGGCGATCTCCACCTTGTTGAGCAGAAGGCCGTCGTCTTGCAGCTTGCCGACGATGGCCTGGGCGATCACCCGGGGATTCTTCTTTGCCTGGGAAGCAATCACCATGGCCACGTTGGTCGCGTAGTCCCCGTGGGCCGTGTCGCGCGTTGCCTCCAGTTCAATAAAAGGGACGTTCTTCACTTCGAACAGCCCTTCGGACACGCAGCGTGCCGTCGATTCCTCAAGCAGTTTTATGATTTTCTCTTTCATGGCTCTATGGAGTCCTGTCGCCCATCATAATAAAAAAAAGGCCCGGCGGCCAATTCTTTTATCACCGTTTCCCCCCCGGGGGGATGTGTTTTACCCTCTCGGAAAACGCGGCAACACTAACCGCTTGAGGGTGTAAAGTCAAGCAATTTTAAAGGGAAGGACAAGACGGGGAAGGAGGTTCTTGCAGTAAAAACAGACAATGTCCATCATATGCTCCGCGGTATTCAGGAATCATGTCAAAAGATCGTTCATTGACCCCGCTGTTGCAGGACGACGAGCTCGCGAGCGTGTTGCCGCTGCCCCGGCCTTAGCGGAACAGAAGGAGCGTCTTTCATTCGGAGTAAGTCTTGCTTTCGCCCGTGCCGGGGCCGAGCCAGAAATCGGCAACGCTGACAGGGCCGTCAACATAGTATTGATGCGACAGTCCCGTCGGGCGATTGTTGTGGGCAATGTCCTTGAGCTTGCGTAATTGATTTGGAGAAATGGAACTCCACGCCTCGTCTCCCGCTTGATAGTTAATTGTCCGATTATAAAATACTTTAATCTGAATCAGGGGTGAACGCCGCGGTCGGTTCCCTTTCCATGATCATCGTGTCTTAATGAATCGACTTCAGGCCAAACTGTCGATGCAGGATTCATTCGCTCCTGTCCGGCTGTCCGGATTACTTCGGTGTATCGATATCCGTACTGAAACCCAAATCGGCGATCTCGCTTATCAGGACCTTCCTGTCGATAGGCTTGACGAGATAGGCGTCGCAATGGCCCTTGAAGGACTCCACAACATTTCCGGTATCACTGAGGGCCGTCGTCATGATGGCGCGGGACCTTCGGGCCGCCGCGATCCCATGTTGCGACTCGATTTCGCGAATCCTTTTCAGGACATCCTTGCCGTGTATCTCAGGGACCATAATATCGAGGATGAGTAGATGATAAATGTCGCCACACAGAACGGCCTGCTCGAAAACTTCGATGGCGGCCCTGCCGTCGACGACGAGAGTGCAGTCGCCGTAGGGATCGAGATATTTCTGCATCAGTCTGCCGCTGACAGGGTCGTCTTCCATGATGAGGATTCGGGGCCTGCCGTTGGCGTGTACTTTATACAGTGTAGCTTCTTTCAGTCGTGAAACAAAGTCATCCTTCGTAAAGGGCATCGTCAGGTAATCGAAGGCCCCCATCCTGATGCACTCCGTTGCCATATCGGCGTCATTCACGGCGGAGACGACGATACATTCCGCCCGGGGTGCCGATTCCCGGACAGCAGAAAAAAACTGAAGGTCTTTTCCAATATCATCCCCTATGTGGATGACGGCGATGTCGAATTTGCCGCCGGATGCAATCAGAGCCGCTAGTTCCTCCTGACTCTTTGCGGACTGGATATTCTTGAAACCGGAAATGAGAAGAGATCTCTTCAGGGTATCGATATTTTGCTGACATCTGCCGGCAAGAAGGACCGATATGGACATCTGACCTTTCCTCCGTATGCACTTCGTTATCCGGGGTCTGGACCCCCTTCGTTATATGACCATTCCTGCGGCGTCTTGCCGACTCGCAGCATGGACCCTATGACGAACATGAAACCCATCGTTACGACATCTGTCAGCATCATCAGCAGTGAACTACCACCGAGCAAGCGCGGTGGATTCATGACCGATCAGTCGTCGCAACGTTGCAGCTAAGACTGATAATTAGGGGACTCGCCGTCCCCTAAAAACCCCTGCTCTACATGGGTGTCATTCATCCCACAAGCGAGCTTGAGGACTTTCTAGAGAGTCCCCCTCTTTGAATTATATGTGCAATTAATGTGCCTCGTGCAAATTTTTCTGCCGCGCCTTAAAGCACCGTCTTAACCCGGACGAAACGATTTTCGACGAAACATGCGTAATAAAAGCGCAGATTGCAAAAAGCACGATGGACACCTGCAAATCGCCTAGCAGTTCGGCCTCCACAGCCCCCTTCGCTATCGCACTCTTCAGAAGCACCGTGCCGACATGGCAGATGCTGCATCCGAAAATAGAGCAGACGAACAGCCCGACGAGCAGCATCAGCAGACCGGCAGGCAGGCCCAGGATTATCATCAGCAGATCGCCAGTGCTTGTGCAGCATGAACTTGTTTTTATGTTAATCACCCCATTTGCCTATTACCCGGCATGGCCGAACCTCTAACTGTTTCGATGCCGCTAATCGGGTTTCCCAATACGAGTAATCGGCATTATTCTTCGATTGCTTGAGCGGCACCGTACGGGTCCTAGGGACAGAGAAAAGGGATAGGAGAGGGGCGGGTGTTGAATTGAGACTGGACAGAAGGAAGCTTTTTCGTGTGGCGGCTTACCCCGCCTTGGGGTGGCAGAATCTACCGTCTTGGCATGGCGGATTGGTGAGTATTGCGCAGTGACCCATTGGATCTCCGCTTACTTTGGAAAGGATGTCATGCAAACGTTATTCAATCTTGTACAAGTGGCCAGACAGGTACTCATGACCACAGGCGGAAACCACAGCGGCTCCCGCCCATTATCTGCCACGCACCCGTTTTAACGTTCGGGCCCGTCAGGTCATATTCTCATCATTACGGTCATCATTGAAGCCTTCTGTCCCGCCAGTACAGTACATTGGACCGGTTGCTCACCCCCGGCGGATTGAAGTCCACTCGCTGTGTATTGGCAGTGACGCCGGCGCCGCCGCTGACCGTGACGTACATATCCGGCGATCCGCCCGGCTTGAAGGAGATGACGGGCGCCGTGGGAATCCCGGATCCTATGTCCATGCTCCTGCTGCCCCCCGAGAAGATCCCGCCGCCCGTTGTGGCCGTCACGCCAAACAGATCGGCTGTGCCGGCCTGAGAACAGACCCTGTTATCCCCGGGTGTGTAGACGGTGAAATAGAGGACGCCACCGAACACCGTCGGGTCCGCCAGGATCTTCTGTCCAGATCCACTGAGATTCATATACCATCCCACCCCGGAGCCCGAATAGGTGCCGGACGTGATGTTGTCAAGATCGTTGACTCTGTACTCTGTGGTCCTGTCATTGTCTTTCACAGCATACATCTTCTCCTGGGCGTTGGATGCCGTGGGGTCTGATTTATCCCCCGTTCCCCAGTAGACCCAGAGATTGCCGCTGGCGTCCCTGGCCACGGAAGGGACCGTGAAGATCGGCCGGATCTCTCCCGATGACGCGGAATACAGCTTACCGCCGCTCCAGTTGGCCGTCCCGCAGGACGATGACGCCGAGGCGGAGCAGAACTTGAATCGCCACACATTGGCGCCGAGATCCCCGATATAGGCCGTGTCGATGAAACTGTCATTGTCCGAATCCACGATGGAAGGTGAACCTGCAAGGCTGAACTCCATGTCAGAGTTGTTCGCCCTCGTATAGCTCCACAAAATGTTACCATTGCTTAGATCGACGACGAAGAATCCCTTCCCCCTCGTGTCACAGGTCTTGCCGGTCTTGCAATCCGCACTGTTGTAGCCGCCGCCGATAAAGCCGACCCACTTCTCGTTTCCGCCATCTTTCACCCTCCCGATGTAGAACTTACCCCAGGGATCTCCCAGGTAAGGCGCCTGCGAAGCTGTCGGGTTGAGACGCCAGCGGTAGGCAGGGTTCAGCGGATCGGTCACATCAAAGGCATAGAAACCGCAATATTGATTGTAGGTGGCGCTGTATGTTGCATTGAACCCCGAATCACAGGATGACGAAGAGCTCCAGAGGTATGACCCCCCTCCCCTCCCCAACCCGAAGACCATCAGGGTCTTCCAGTCGGCGGAGCTTTTGCTCGTCCCGTTACCACTTCCCAACCAGGCATCGGCCACCGTCACCGGGCCGTCGACAAAATACTGGTGGGTAAGCGTGGTGGGGTGGGTTACATGGGAAAGATTCTTCAGCTTGGGAAGCAGGTTGGGGGGAATGATGCTCCACGCCTCGGAGCCGTCAAGGGTTTTGAACGCATGGAGCTGCCCGTCGTTGGCCCCGACCAGAATGATCCGATTGCCGCCTGCCGATGTCCTCTGATGTGCGGCCCTGAAGCATTCGAAGGCATTTCCCGTCTTGGTGACCCCGCTGTCGCTCCATGTGCAGGTGCTTGCATCCCGAAGGTCATAATAATAGGCAGACGGCGACCCGATGGTCATGGGGGTCGAGCGAAAGACATCTCCGAGTTTCCAGTTACCGGCTTCTGGGTTGTAGGTGGGGTTGCCCCTGATATAGCCGACCACTTCATTCCTTTTTGTCGTGTCCCCTGCGGAATATCCCAGGTCTTGGGGAGTGATGTTGGTCGTGTTGAAATCGACGAGAGATCCCGCCTTCAAGGTTTTGATGGCTCGGCCGCCATGACCCGCGGCTGCCAGGACAGTCCCCGCATCCCATACGGCCGCGCCTACCGTCCCGTCGGCATTGATGTCATATTTTTTCAGGTGCCCCCGCCAGAAGGGATCGCTGCTGGCGTAGTTCAAGGATCCCTCGTAGATGTTATTCTCATCCTTGATCCTGGACGAAGCGACGGAGGCCGTGGCAAAGGAATAATCGACTTCCCGGATCGCATTGATCGTCTGGCTCAACGTCTGTATCAACTCACCAGTATTGGCTGCAAAAAAGGCGTAGCCGGAAAGGTTCGCCGTCCCCGGATCGTTGGCCGCTGCACAGGTTGCAAGGCCGCTCGTGCCGCAGGAAGTCGTCGTTGCTGAATCCTCACAGAGGCCGTTCAGCGCGGGATTATGGGCGAACTTGTCACCCGAATCGGCCACGCTGGTATTCTGGGTCCCCCCGTAATACCCCATCCAGTTCAATGTGTTTTGCAGGTATTGCGGCATGCCGGGGCCGAATCCGACGACGTACAACTTGTAGCCCGCATCGGCCAGGGCCTTCGCCATGGCTATGGAGTTCCTCCTTCTCTTGTACTGATCTGCCTGATCATTCTGCCCGTTTCCGCTGCACGAAAGGCCGTCTTCCCCTGCCGTGATCAGCACGACGGATTTCATGCGACACTCCCCGGCGGTTGTATCTCTGCCTTTATGGTAATTGAGATAGAGCCTCGCCTCCCCCAGAGCGGATGCCAGAGTGGATCCCCCCGAAGCCGTTTCGCCGTTGACGCAGTTTGCCGTCGAGCTCCCGCTGGCTGCGGTACAGCTTGATGCGCCATTGCAGTAAATCGTCGAGTAGCTTGTCCCGATAGGCCAGATCACCTTGCTGCAACCCGAGGCGTAGTCCCCACCGGGGTCGTCCGCACTGCATCCCGTAAAGCTCATGTAGCCGAAGCGTACGTTGAGGCTGGACTGATCGCTGCTGTCGATGGTTCCGTTCTGACTGGGATCCAGCATGCCGAAGATGGCCCTCTTGGCAATGGCCAGGCGGCTGCAGTCCGTTTCATAAATTCCTGCAACCTGACTGGCGGAAAAAGGCCCCGAGCAGGAGGAGGTGCCCCACTTATCCGCCCCCCCCGAAGGATTCAGCGACATGCCTTGCGAGGCATCGAGAAGAATCAGGACGTCGGGGGCCAGGCTGGTAAAGCCGACAAATACGGCACTTTCATCGGTGGGACCGGCAGCATGACCCGCAGAAGACAGCAATAAGATGCCTATGATCAAAACCGAGAGTACGTTTTGTCTTTTCGCCATGACACTCACTCCCCCATTATCTGTACATGGTGCTCATTTCGATGGGTCCAAACCCCAAACCGATGTCGATTTGGACCGTGGCGTTATAGGCCGTGTTCGTGCCTGTGACGGTTGTGTCAAATCTCTCCTGCCCCCACATCTGGCCCCCACCGATGGAATAACCTGCCATGGGCAGGACGGTGGGGCCTGTTGTCGGGGGTGTCGGGGCCGCTACAGTATACCGGGAATTGGGGTCGTTCGTTGCATCAACCTGTACATTCGTCAATGCTGAACCCGTCAGATTGGCAGGGTCGAAGTTCTGCGTCAGGGCATGGATCCCTGATTCGGCGGCTGCCATGGCCTTCTTTTCACCCACCATCTTCATGCTGATCCGGATATCCTGGGTGGAGAGATTGATGGCAACGATTCCAACGGCAAGGAGGATGAGATTTGCAAGCAGGGCGGCAATGAGGGCAAACCCCCTCTCGCTTTTAGGTAGTCGCATTTCTGTCTGCCCCTCTCTCAAAAGTTGATGGCATGATTCATGGGGATGACGCTCGTTGAATAGGCCATCTGCTTCGGCTGGTTCGTATTCGGATCGACATCCGCCGACTCGACGAGAAGCACAATCTCGATCCGCCGAACGTTGGGAATCTGGGCGGCCGTCATCGACGTGCCGTCAGGGTTTATGGGGGCACCCGCTGCATTGAAGTAACGGAACATGGTCAGCCCCTCATTGATGACCCGCACCGTCCTGACGCCCGGGTTCCCCGCGATGGGACCGAGAAAGGGCTGGGCGCCCGACGAGGTTCTCACTCCAGAGTTGCACCGGATGGTTTCACGGTTGATCCGTTTGTTATTCGCATCGTACTCGTAGCGGACGATCTCGTTACTCCCGTCCCCACAGCTTCCGCTGCTATCAAGATCCATTTCAAGAGTGATTGCGGTACTCGTTGCTTCCTGGATGCCCCGGTAGTTCTGGTTGGCGGAGGGGTTACAATTCGCGGGGTTTTGCCACAAATTAAGGGCAAAAGTGGAATTGAAAGAGGCCATGCGAATCTCCATGGCCATGATCTCCAGTGCAGCCCTGGCATCCTGATTGGTGGTCACCTTCCGCTCGACCCCAATGGAAGAGCGCTGCCCTGAGACAACGGCCGCCCAGATCGCCGCGAGAAGAACGATCCCGACGGCGACGGCACAAATCAGTTCGACAAGTGTAAACCCTCTGGAAGAAATGATCCGTAATTTCATGGCGTCCTGAAATTATCCTGTCTAGACACAATTAACGTTTCTGCAATGCCCAGATTGTTCCCGGGCCAGGTGACCCTGACATTGACCGTCCAGGCATTTGTTGAAAATCCGAATGGTGCGATTGCGGTTGCGATTGTGAACGGCACATCCCCTGTCTGTTGGGTCGCCTGGCCGCTGGCATTGACCGTCCGTGTGGTCGTTCCGTTGGTCACTGTATTGACGGGGTTCATGATCCATATCTCGTTTTGTTCGAGCTCGCTATGGAGGATACCGGCAGCCCTACCCATAAAATCCGAACGTCCTGCAGCGTTCCATGAAGTCGGTTGCATGGCAAGGAGTGCCATGATCCCAGTCGCCGTAATAAACAGCGTGATGAGGACTTCGACGAGCGTGATGCCCCGTCTATTGAATGCTATACGTAACATGGGCTCTTCCTGTCTGGAGGGTGGTGATGGTGGCCGTCGAACCGCGGCAGTTTGTCAGGACAATCGTTCCCGCGCTCATGGTTCCCCGGGTTCCGACATCGAACTGGTTGGCGCTTGTCATCTGCACGTTGCCGTATTCCTGGAACGTCCTCGTCTCGATCGTATTATAAGGTGCCCCTGAGACCGTCCCCTGTTGAATGAGGTAAGTGTTCGTCGGGTCTATATTGAAGACAATCCGGTATTGCCTGTTCTCGGCAGTGGCCCGTTCCTTCAGGCTGTAAATATCCCCGGAGATGCCCCGCGCAGCCCCCTTCAGCTGAGAATTGTCCACCCAGCCCCGGAAGGAAGGTAAGGCAATAGCGAGCACGATCGTCAGGAGCCCGAGAGTGATCATGAGTTCCACCAACGAGAATCCTGCTGCACACCGGCACCGCCCGGATTTCATGTACTTCGATAGACGCGAGAGCATCTGGAAATCCTCGCGGAGGCTCAAGCCCGGATCGAAAAGATATACCTCTTTTTTCTGCATCCTGATCACTCTCCCGGGACGTAGGAGCTTGTATTGCAATATTTCAAACTACACCGGCGCTTTAGCAAGAAACATGCCCGCGGGCGGATTCTCCCAAACAGCGAGTTAAGGACAGTTCGGCTAAATGTCTCTCATTAATGTCTCCGCAGGATGTGACCGGGTGGAGGGGAAAAGAAAGGCAACCAGCGAGGTCCATCACGCTCACCAGGAGAGTCTCTGGCCGCATATAGACCTGTGTTAATGTCCTGCCCGGCAATCCTGCTGCCTTATCCTTGATCGGACTTAGGCCAGTGATTTTGCGCCCCACCCTTTCGGATGGTTTGCCCTTATCAGGCCGTTCCCTGAACGCGGTCTGAATCCTCAAAGAGCCCACCCGGCAACGGGTTATAACTCTTCTGAATTCTTTTTCGGAATGTTGGGGGGAAAACTTGAGAGGAATTTCACGTTTTCAGGGAAGGCCCCGATAGAGCACAAGGTGTGTCAGTTCGCCGCCTACAAATAGATACATCACGGCGGCAATCGAAAGGAAGGGCCCGAAGGGCACGGCATATTTCATGTCCTTCCCCTTGATCATGATGAGCACGACACCGACCAGCGCCCCGAGAATGGAACTCATGAATACGACAAAAAACAGGGACTTCCACCCCAGGAAGGCCCCGATCATGGCCAGCAGCTTGATGTCCCCTCCCCCCATCCCTTCCCGCCTGGTGAGAAGCTCGTACCCCACCGCGATCAGGTAGAGAAACCCGCCGCCGATGAGTACCCCGAGCAGGGAATCGAGAAAGCCGAGGCCCATGACGAAGACAGCCAGCAGGAAGAACACGGGGATTCCCGGCAGAGAGATCACGTCGGGAATGATCTGGTGGTCGAAATCGATGAAGGTGATGACGACGAGGACCGCCGCGAAAAGGAAGGCGGCAAGATACTCGAGGCTCGGGCCGTACTTCCAGAACATCGAGAGGGAAAGCAGGGCCGTCAGGATCTCGACCAGGGGATAACGGGGCGAGATGGGCTCGCCGCAGTCCCGGCACCGGCCCCGCAGGATGAGCCAGCTCAACACGGGGATGTTGTCGTAGGGACGGATGGATTTTCCGCATTTCGGGCAGTGGGAGGAAGGAAAGACGATGGATTTCTCCTCGGGGATCCGCCAGATGCAGACGTTGAGGAAACTCCCGATTGCAGCCCCGAAGACGAGAGCGGCGATCAGCCCAGACGATGCTCATGACTGCCTGGCCTTCAAAAGTAGCTCCCCAATGCTCGTTATGTCGTTCTATACCGCTCTTACCCTCTTACCCTCAGACCTTCCGCTCTTGGCCTAATGCCTGTCACCCGTCCTTCCGAGCCCAGTCATACGGGATCTCATTTTCATGCGGGTGCACCCGGAATTCGTCGGGGTCGTCATACCGGTACACGTCCGTCGGGATGTTGATGACGAGGGCCTCCTCGAGGGAGATGCACTTGAAGCCATGGAAGACAAGGGGAGGGATGTGGAGCAGGATCGGGTTTTGATCGCCGGCAAAGAATTCATTCACCTCGCCGCACGTCGGCGAGCCCTTGCGGCTGTCATAAAGAACGATCTTCATCATCCCTTTCACGACGGTCATGTTGTCGGATTGGCGCTTGTGGTAGTGCCATCCCTTCACGACGCCGGGGTAGGCCGTCGTCATGTAGGCCTGGCCGAATTTCTCGAAGAACTCGTCGTCGGCCCGGAACATCTCCATCAACCGTCCCCGCTCATCGGGAATGACTTTTAATTTCTTAACCTTCACGCCCTCGATCATAACTCTTCCGGCTAGCATCTGCACTCGGGCATAGGAATTCGGTCCCTCCTCTTCCTGAAGCCTGACGCCTGTTGCGTCAATCGCGCTTGTTCGCCCCCGTCTTGGCCACCATGTTGCCGGCATACATCAGCGAGTCGAAGGTCCCCGCGTCGGACCACCACCCGTCGAGGACATCCCAGGTGATCGTCCCCTCGCGGATGTAGTGATTGTTCACGTCTGTGATCTCCAGCTCGCCGCGGTTCGAGGGCTTCAGGGTCTTGATGACGTCGAAGACCGTGGCATCGTACATGTAGATCCCGATCACGGCATAGTTGGAGGCCGGCTGTTTCGGTTTCTCGTCGATCCGGACGATGCGCTCTCCCTCGAAGGCCGGCACGCCGAAGCGCTGGGGGTCCGTGACCTCCTTGAGCAGGATCTTGGCGCCCCGCTCCTGCTTCTTGAACGCCTCGACGGCCATCCGGATGTTCTTCTCGATGATGTTGTCGCCCAGGACGACGGCGATCCTGTCCCCGTCGGCAAAGTACGCGGCCAAGATCAAGGGCTGCGGCGATCCCGCCCTCCCCCTCCTGGTAGGTGTAATTCAGGTGCTTGAGACCGAATTCCCTGCCGTTTCCCAGCAGCTTCAGGAAATCCCCCGCGTTGTTGCCCCCTGTGACGATCAGGATCTCGTCGATGCCCGCATTGACGAGCGTCCGGATGGGGTAGTAGATCATCGGTTCACGATACAGGGGAAGCAGATGCTTGTTGGTCACCTTGGTCAGGGGGTGCATGCGCGTCCCGAGCCCCCCCGCAAGAACGATACCCTTCATGAAATCCTCCATTCTGTCCCGAAGAGACAATAAGAAGATATAAACTGGCGTCTTATACCACAACCCGACAGCATCGCGGTAGTGGAAAACGATCTGCGCAGCATGACCGCGCCACACCGGATCATTCCCCGCAGCCGGGAGCTTCGTCTCACATTCACCCTGTACAGGACCCCCCGCATTTTGTATAGTGGGGCTCCCTCACGCAGGTTGTTATGAGCTTGCAAGGGACGTTCCAGAAACATCACTTCCGGGTGACCGATCGACGGGGATGGAGAATGACCGACGAGCGATACATGAAGATGGCCCTCGAACTGGCGAAAAGAGGGGCGCCCTGGGCCTGCCCCAACCCGCTCGTGGGGGCGGTCATCGTAAAGAACGGCCGGATCATCGGGAAAGGCTGGCACCGCTGCTGCGGAGAGAATCACGCCGAGATCAACGCCATCGAGAGCGCGAAGGAACCGGTCCGCGGCTCCACGATCTATATCAGCCTGGAGCCCTGTTCGCACCACGGCAGGACCCCTCCCTGCGTGGAGCGGCTGGTGAGCGAGAAACCGGCGGCGGTCGTCATCGGCACGATCGACCCCAACCCGCTCGTTTCGGGACGGGGGGTCGCAACGCTCAAGCGGCACGGGATCGAGACCCGCGTGGGCGTGCTCGAGGATCAGTGCCGGGAGATCAACGAGGTCTTCTTCAAGTACATCCGGACCCGCACCCCCTTCGTCACACTGAAATTCGCCCAATCCATCGACGGGAAAATCGCAACCGCGACCGGGCATTCCCGCTGGATCAGCTCGGAGCCGTCCCGGGTCTTTGCCCACCGCCTGCGGAGCCATCACGACGCCATCCTCGTGGGCTCGGGCACCGTCACGAAGGATGACCCTGAACTCACCTGCCGCCTCGTCAAGGGGCGCGACCCCCTGCGGGTGGTCGTGGACTCGAAGCTGAAGATCCATCCGGATGCCCGGGTTCTGCAGGACCAGGCCAGGGCAAGGACCCTTGTTTTCACGACTTCCGGACATGACAGGAAAAAGATCAGGGTGCTCGTGGACAGGGGGATCGAGGTCAGGGTTGCCGGGACCGGGCAGGTGGATCTCTCAGCGGTCCTCAAAGAGCTCGGCAAGCGTCAAGTCTCGTCGCTTCTCGTGGAAGGGGGGGCCGGGGTGCTCACCTCATTTATCCGGGAGCGTCTTGCCGACCGGCTGATCATCATCTCCGCCCCGAAGATCTTCGGCAAGGGAACCGACGCCATCGGGGAGCTTGCCGTGAAAACGGTCGACCAGGCCATCCCTCTCACGGTCCGGCGGGTATCCCGCAAAAGCGGCGATGTCATCGTCGATGCCCGGTTCATCCGTGACTGAAAAGTGAAACCGCAACTGACAAGGGGATACTGTTATCATGCTCTTGCTCTACACCCTACACGCTGCGCGTTACTCTACCCGCTGCACGCTGCATGCAGCATCCGGGACGTTGCGCCCACGTCCAAGTGCCAATGCAGGGAGACTGATCATCGATGCCCTGGTATGCCGTCCACACAAGAAGCCGCCACGAGAGCACGGTCTGCGACGGCCTTTCCCTGAAGTCGATCGACGCCTTTCTGCCGAAGATCGAGGCCTGGAGCCGCAGGAAGGACCGCCGAAAAAAGATCCAGCTGCCCATGTTCCCGGGCTATCTTTTCGTACAGCTGGCCACGGCGGACAACCAGGCACGGCTCGATATCTTGAAAACAGCGGGGGTTGTCAAGATCCTCGGGACAACCGGGGGAAACATCCCCATCCCGGTTCCTGACGAGACAATCGAGGCCATCCGGCGGCTCGTGGATTCGAAGGTTGAGATCCAGCACTACCGATACCCCAGGGTCGGGGAGCGGGCGCGGATCCTCGACGGTCCGTTCAGGGAAATCGAGGGGATTGTCGTGAAAGCGGACCCCCGGAAGGACCTCTTCGTCATCACCATCGAGATCCTCCAGCGCGCCGTGGCCATCGAGATGCAGGGATTCCAGGTCGAAAGAATATAAGGGTACGAGGTCCGAGGAACGAGGACCGAGGTACAGAATAAATAATCCTCGAACCTCGCGCCTCGATCCTCGAGCCTTCATCTCCTCAAGGAATGCCCGCATCGCCTCCTCCTCGAGGCGTTCCTCCATTCCCCTGTACTTCGGTGAATAGTGAAAAAGGGTGAAGCGCTTCACCCCCGCAAGCCTCGCCAGGCGCCCCGCCTGCCAGGGCCGTCAGGTGGTACTTCTCGGCGGCCCTCTCCCGGTCCTCCTCGAGGAAGCAGGCCTCGATGAATAGGGCGTCGGCGCCGCGGGCAAACTCCACGATCCCTTCGGCATTCCCGGGACTGTAAATCACATCGGAGACGTAGACGATTTTCTGGCCCGGGGTGATCTTGACGATTTTCCCCTTCAGCTCCCCGAGCGGAAAGATCCGCTCGACGATCCTCTTGTCCTCCCCTTTCCACCAGACCCGGAAGGGACTGTCATCGGGCTCGTTCCGGTGGATGCTGTCCTTGAGCGAGTTGATCCATGCGCCGCCGGGCAGTCCCATCTCCGCAAGGGCATTCTTCCTGACGTTGACCCGGCGCTTCTCCTCGAGGCAGAAGGCCAGGCAGGGCACCCTGTGATCCAGGAAGATGCCTTTCACCCGGTAAGACTCCCTCTCCAGGATCGTCCCGCCGAAGGGAGCCGCCTGCCGTTCCTTCCCCGGCCGGAAGGCCTGCCGGCAGGGAAAGACCACCGTTTCCGTCCTGTCGGGGTGAATCTCCGTCACGATCAGCCTGAAGTCGTTCGAGTAGTTCTCCACCAGGTTCCAGGTATAGGCCGCAAGCTTCCCCTGCACATTGTCGATGAATCCCGGCGGGCCGTAGAGGGCAAGGTGTTTCTCCCGCCCGAGGCAGATGCGCAGCAGGTGATCGAAGCCGATGAAGTGATCCATGTGGGTGTGGGTGACGAAGATGTGATCGATCTTGAGGATCATGCGGGGCGCAAGCGCCTGGATGTCGCCCAGATCGAAAAGCAGGGCTTCCCTGCGGTATCTCAGATCGAGGTACAGGGCGGGGTCCCCGAAGGGGTCGTTGACGAGTCGGGCATTGAACATGGACAGCCTGTCCGGGGCTTCGATCGAAAAGCCGGAATCCCTGTCCCGGCGACCCTTCCGTCCGCCCCAGGCGATGAGACTTTTTTACTACGGCCCCGCCTGCGCCGTCAAGGCAACTCGCTAAAAATCCCTTGACTTTCATGAGGAGAAACGCTTTTATGCGCAACTTGACAACCTTTTTGCAACCACCCGGAAGGAGAAGAAACGGTGAAAGCCCGCATCGTGATCGACAGGGAGCTCTGCAAGGAGTGCCACCTTTGCATCCAGGCCTGCAAGAAGTCCCGGATCATCGCAACAACCGAGTTGAACTCCAAAGGCTACCATCCCGTTGCGAGCAAGGAAGACGAGGGCGTGCATCGGCTGCACGCTGTGCGCCATCAGCTGCCCGGAAGTGGCCATCGAGGTCTATCGTGAGCGATAAGGTTTTGATCCAGGGAAACTGGGCCATCGCCGAGGCAGCCATCCGCGCGGGATGCCGTTTCTACGCCGGATACCCCATCACACCCCAGAACGAGCTGACGGAATACATGGCGGAGAACATGCGCCGGGCCGAAGGGGGAACCTTCATCCAGGCCGAAAGCGAGATCGCCGCCATCAACATGGTCCTGGGGGCAAGCGCCGCGGGCGCGCGGGCCATGACCTCCTCCTCCAGCCCCGGGATCTCCCTCAAGCAGGAAGGGATCTCGGCCCTGGCCGCCGACGAGCTTCCCGCCGTGATCGTCAACATGATGCGCGGCGGCCCCGGCCTGGGAAACATCCTGCCCTCCCAGGGCGACTACTTCCAGGCCACCCGCGGCGGCGGTCACGGGGACTACCGGACGATCGTGCTGGCCCCCGCCTCCGTCCAGGAGCTGGCCGATCTGACCATGGACGCCTTCGACCTGGCCGACAAATACCGCAACCCCGTCATGATCCTGGGCGACGGGATGACGGGCCAGATGATGGAGCCCGTCGAGTTCGGCAAACCCAGACCCCGGCGCTACAACGAGAAATACATCCTCAAGGGTGCCGGCGAGGGCAAGAGCAAATTCGTCCGGGCACTCATCCTCGATGCCCTGCGCATGGAAGAGCACAACTGGAAGCTCGTCCGCAAGTACAGGGTCATCGAGCAGAACGAGGTCCGTTTCGAGACCTACAAGACAGGCAACGCACGCCTGATCATCATCGCCTACGGGATCGCGGCTCGGATCGCCAAGGGGGCCATCAACCGCCTGAGGGATTCGGGCATGAAGGTGGGGCTCATCCGTCCGATCACCCTCTGGCCCTTCCCCGCGCAGATCATCCGGGACACGGCCGAGCGGATCGACCGCTTCCTCGTCTTCGAGATGAGCACGGGCCAGATGATCGACGACGTGAAGCTGGCCCTCGAGGGCAAAGGGCACGTGAGTTTCTACGGAAGGCCGGGCGGTGTCGTTCCCACGCCGGCGGAGCTGGCCAAGGCCATCGTCCAGGAATATCGAAGGTAACCGGGCATGAAGAAGGTTTTTTCCCGACCCAGATCCCTGAAGAGCACCCCTTTTCATTACTGTGCGGGGTGCGGCCACAGCATCATCCACCGGGTGATCTGCGAGGTCATCGACGAGATGGGCATCCGGGGGATCACGATCGGGGTCCCGCCGGCAGGCTGCGCCGTCGTCGCGTACAACTACTTCGACGTGGACATGCTGGAGGCGCCCCACGGGCGCGGCTGCGCCGTGGCGACGGGAATCAAGCGGACGCTTCCCGACCGGGTCGTCTTCTCCTACCAGGGTGACGGGGACCTTGCCGCCATCGGGACGGCCGAGACCTTCCATGCCGCCAACCGCGGCGAGAACATCACCGTCATTTTCATCAACAACGCCGTCTACGGCATGACGGGAGGCCAGATGGCCCCCACGACGCTTCTGGGACAGGCCTCCACGACGTCGCCCCCCGGGCGAAACGCCATCCTGGACGGCCACCCCATCCGGATGAGCGAAATCCTGGCAAACCTGGAAGGCACAGCGTACATCGAGCGGGTTGCCGTCAACTCGGCCCAGAACATCCTCCGGGCGAAGAAGGCCGTCAAAAAGGCCTTCCAGTACCAGATCGACGGCGCCGGGTTCAACATGATCGAGGTCCTTTCCCAGTGCCCCACGAACTGGAAGATGAACACCGTCGATGCCTGCCGGTGGGTCGACGAGGTCATGTCGAAGACATTCCCCATCGGGGTGATCAAGGACGCCGGGAAAGGTCGGAAAGATGCAGATTAAGACCATCTTCGCAGGGTTTGGCGGACAGGGCGTCCTGATGATGGGCTACAGCTTCGCCCAGGCCGCCATGTTCGAGGGCTTCCACGTGACCTACCTGCCCTCCTACGGGGTCGAGGTCCGGGGAGGAACGGCCAACTGCACCGTGGCCGTCTCGAACGAGGAGATCGCCTCGCCCGTGGCCTCGCAGCCCGACTACCTCGTCGTCATGAACAACCCCTCCCTGCTGACCTTCCAGACCCGGATCGCCCCCGGGGGGGCCTTTTTCCTGAATTCGTCGATCATCACGGGGCGGCCGAACCGCAGCGACGTGGACATCTGGGAGATTCCCACCGCGGAGATCGCCTCCGAGCTGGGGAACCCCCGCGTACAGAACGTGGTCATGATGGGCGCCTACGTGAAGATGACCCGGATGGTCTCCGCCGAGACCTACCTGAAAAGCCTCAAGGCGATCCTCGGCACGAAGAAGAAGGCGGCCATGGAAATCAATCGCAAGGCCTTCGAGGCCGGCTTCAACCATATCGAGTAGGCGAAGGAGAGGCCATCGTCCATGACGATCAAGCAGATATCGATCCAGCTGGAAAACGTCCCCGGGTCGCTGGCGCGGCTCGTGGACATCCTCGAGAAAGAGGATATCAGCACCAAGGCCATCTCCGCGGCAAGCACGGCCGAGAGCAGCACCGTGAGGCTCGTCGTCAACGACCCCGACCGGGCCGAGAAGGTCCTGGAAACCTTCGGGTTCAACTTCGAGGTGGAGCCGGTACTCGCCGTGGAGGTTCCCTGCCACCCTGCCGGCATGAACGCCATCGTCAAGCCCCTCATGGCCGCGGACATCAACATCCACTACATCTACACGACCATCGAGCGCATCGGGAAGGAGACGATCCTCATCCTCGGCGTCGACAATCACGAGGAAGCCGCCGAGATCCTGAAGGAACACTGGATCAACTTCGTCGGCGAACAGATCTACAACCTCTGAAAAGGGTTCAGGGTCTAGGGGATCAGGGTCTCGGGAAGGATGAATCTGTATTAATCTTTCCTCATACCCTGATACCCTAGACCCGATACCCTGGTCCTCACCCATGTCCCTATTCACCGTTTCCACCGAAAAAGAAAAAGCCCTTTTGGACAGGATGGCGAGCCTCGGCGTTGCGGAGAGCGACTTCAGGGAGACCTTCGTCCGCTCCTCCGGCCCGGGGGGACAGAAGGTCAACAAGACATCGAGCTGCGTGCAGCTCGTGCACATCCCCACGGGGCTTACCGTCAAGTGCCAGCGGGAGCGCTCCCAGGCGATGAACCGGTTTCTGGCAAGGCGAGTGCTCCTCGACCGGATCGAGAAGCTGCAGAAAGGGGTCGTCGAGGCACAACAGGACCGCGCAGAAAAGATCCGCCGGCAGAAGCGCAAGCGATCGAAGCGGGCAAAAGAGAAGATGCTCGATGCCAAGCACCGGCAATCCGAGAAGAAGGGCCTTCGGTCGAAGATCCCGCGGGATGGGGATTAGAAAGACAAAAAAAGGGGAAAGAAGCCTCTTTTTATTTCGCTTCTTTCCCCTTTTTCGATAATACCAGGAATGATGAATTAGCCAAGCAGCTTAATAATGGGGTTCGCGTAGAGGATCACGAGCGACACAACGAGTGCGTAGATCGCGACGGACTCCGTCATGGCCATACCGACCATCATGGTCAGCATGATCTTGCCCTGCGCCTCGGGGTTTCTGCCCACGGCATTCGACGCACCGCCGGTTGCCTGCCCGATGCCCAAGCCCGCTCCGATGGCCCCAAAGCCCATCGCGATGCCGGCTGCGATCACGGAGCAGCCCAGAACGATCGCCTTCGTGTAATCAGCGCCACCCTCTTTCTCGGCGGCCAAAGCAATCGAGGCAAACCCAAAAACCAAAAGAACGGAAACCAGCGCTGCAAACATCTTCTTCGACTTCATTTCGACCTCCTCTCTGTTTTACGTTTGAAAATCGAATCATCTCTCTCGGAATGATGCTGACTCCGGTCCGTCGTACCTGCCCTTTTCACCCCCTTTCGGCCGACAGCCGCAGGCGGTTTCTCTGCGTCCGCTGCAGCGCAATTGGACCAGTCAACCGCGTACTTTGTAAAGAGTTAAAAAAAAATTGTCAAGTACAATTTGATTGTGCTATCAGCGGGGCCGTGAGATGTTGGGAGGGGTTTGGCGGCAGGGCAGGTCTATTCAGGCCATGGCACATCGTCAAAGACAAGGACAGGGCAGGATCTCCTCAGGCAGCTGCAGGGCGATCTCCCCGTCGAGAAAAGGCCCTTCCGCGCCGTCGCCTCCCGGGCGGGGATGAACGAGGAGGCGGTCCTCGATGCGATCGGGACACTGGTGCAACAGGGTGTCATCCGGAAATTCGGCGCGATCCTCCGGCACCAGCGAGCCGGAATTACCCGCAACGCCATGGTCGTCTGGGCTGTGCCGCCGGACCGGACGGAAGAGGCCGGGAGCGTATTCGCATCCTTCAGGGAGATCACGCACTGCTACGAGCGGCGCCCGCCGTTCGAGGGCCGGTACAACCTCTTCACCATGATCCACGCCGGGAAAGGCGCCCTGGAAGATCTCATCGCCACGATCTCGAGCAAGGCGGGGATCGGAGATTACCAGGTGCTCGAGAGCCTGGAGGAGTTCAAGAAAAGCAGTATGGAATACTTTTAAGGCTCGAGGTCCGAGGAACGAGGACCGAGGTACAGAATGCATAATCCTCGAGCCTCGTAGCCTCTATCCTCGCATCCTGAGCTGACGACGAGGAGCCCTGATGAAGCAAACGCGTTCTGAGGAGCTGTTCGAAGAAGCAAAGAGGTTGATCCCCGGCGGCGTCAACAGTCCCGTCCGGGCTTTCGGTTCCGTGGGGTCGTCGCCCTTTTTCGTGGCAAAGGCCTCCGGTTCGAAGATCTGGGACGTCGACGGCAATCGCTACATCGACTACGTGGCCTCGTGGGGACCCATGATCCTCGGTCACGCCCATCCCGGCGTGGTCAGGGAAATCCGAAAGGCGGCCGGACGAGGAACCAGCTACGGGGCCCCGACGGCCGCTGAGGTCGAGATGGCCGGGATGATCACCAGGGCCTTTCCCTCGATGGATCAGGTCCGGATGGTCAGCTCCGGCACGGAGGCGACCATGAGCGCCATCCGGCTGGCGCGGGGATACACGAAGCGCGAGAAAATCCTCAAGTTCGAGGGCTGCTATCACGGGCACGCCGACTCGCTCCTCGTCAAGGCGGGCTCCGGCGTGGCCACGCTCGGCATCCCGGGAAGCCCCGGCATCCCCAGGGGGCTCGCCGAGCTCACCGTCACGGTCCCCTTCAACGATCTCGACGCCGTCAAGCTCGCCGTGAGAAAGCACGGGAAGGACATGGCCTGCATCATCGTCGAACCGGCCGCGGGCAACATGGGGCTCGTTTCGCCCGCGCCCGGATTTCCTCGAGGGCTTGAGGAAACTGGCCACGAGAAACGGGATCGTTCTGATCTTCGACGAGGTCATCACGGGATTCCGGCTGCGCTTCGGCGGTTTCCAGCATCTCGCCGGCGTGCGGCCCGACATGACCTGTCTCGGGAAGATCATCGGCGGGGGGCTCCCCGTCGGGGCCTTCGGGGGCGCAAGAAAGATCATGGAGACGCTGGCGCCGGCAGGCCCCGTCTACCAGGCGGGCACCCTGTCGGGCAACCCCCTGGCCATGGCCGCAGGGCTGGCAACGCTTGAGATTCTCAGGGATGACTGCGACTACCGGGCCCTCGAGCGAAGGACCCGGTTGTTGTGCAGCGGCATGCAGAGCCTTTTCAAGAAAAAGGGGATTCCCGTCACGATCGCCCGGCGCGGCTCCATGTTCACCGTTTTCTTCACCGACGGGGAAGTGACGGACTACGCATCGGCCTGCCGGTGCGACACGAAGCTCTTCGCGCGTTATTTCAACGCCATGCTCCGCCACGGCGTCAGCCTTCCGCCGTCGCAGTTCGAAACGGCCTTCGTCTCCTTTGCCCACACGGAACAAGACATGGAGATCACCCTCGAGGCCTGCAGGAAGTCCATCGCCGAGCTGTGATCTTTTCCTCCCGGCGTTTCGACAGGGCTATTTTATTGACAGGCCCCGACGGCATCGTTTATCATCCACGTTCAGTCCGGTGAAAAGCACGACAGGCCCGACCCCCTTCAGGAAAGGGGCGGCAGAGGCCTTCCCTGCCGGGTATCGGAGAGCACCGACAGGATCATCCAGGAGAAAGCCCCCATGCAGAAAAGGAAAACGGTTCGCTCGAGGAAAATCACGAAAGAGCTCTCTGCGGTCTCCATCTGTCCCGCGGGAAAGATCTACCCTCTGCCTGCCGAAAAGGATTCCGCGAGGGAATTCGAGCGGCTCAGGAAGATCGTCGGCAAGGAGCGCCGCAAGGGCCGCGAGATCGTCGTCGTCATGGGCCTGGGGTTCGTCGGCGCCGTCATGGCCGGTGTGATCGCCGACTCGACGGATCGCAAAACCGGCAAGCCCGCAAAATTCGTCATCGGCATGCAGCGCCCCTCCACGAGATCCTTCTGGAAGATCGGTTATCTCAACAACGGCATCCCGCCCGTCGAGGCCGAAGACCCCGAGGTGGCCACCCTCATTGAACGTTGCGTCAGGAAGAAAAAGACCCTCATGGCCACCTATATCTACGACGCGCTGACGCTGGCCGATGCCGTCGTCGTCGACGTCCAGTGCGACTACAACAAGGAAACCCTCGGGGACTGCCGGCAGGGATCGGCCGACATCGCCGCCCTGGAGGACAGCCTGAGGGTCATCGGCGAGAAGATCCGGCCCGACTGCCTCGTCCTGATCGAAACGACGGTCCCGCCGGGCACGACGGAATACGTGGCCTACCCGATCGTCAAGAAGGCCTTCGAGAAGCGCGGCCTCGTCGAGGAGCCGCTCCTGGCCCACTCGTTCGAGCGTGTCATGCCCGGCCGCGAGTATGTAAGCTCCATCCGCGACTTCTGGCGGGTCTGCAGCGGAATCAACGACGAAGCACGCCGGCGAGTGGTGAAATTCCTCTCTGAGGTTTTGAATGTCGAAAAATACCCGTTGACCGTTCTCGACCGCCCCATCGAAAGTGAAACCTGCAAGATCGTGGAGAACTCCTACCGGGCCACCCTGCTTGCCTACCTGCACGAGTGGAGCCTCTTTGCCGAGCGAAACGGCGTGGACCTCATCAAGGTGATCGAGGCCATCCGCGTCCGGCCGACCCATTCCAACATGATCTTCCCGGGGCCCGGCATCGGGGGATACTGCCTGCCCAAGGACGGGGGCCTCGGCGTGTGGGCCTACCAGACCCTCATGGGATTCGATGACGACATCTTCCGGATCACCCCGCTGGCCATCGACATCAACGACACCCGGGCGCTCCACGCCGCGGAGCTCGTGCGCGATGCGCTGCGCAACATGGGCCGGATCGTTGCCGCATCGAGGATCGCCGTGCTCGGCGTCTCGTACCGGGAGGATGTGGGGGACACGCGTTACAGCGGCTCGGAGATCCTCGTCCGGAAACTCACGGAGATGGGGGCCGACATCATCGTCCACGACCCCTACGTGAAGCACTGGTGGGAGATGGAGAAGCAGGATACCTACCCGGCCCCCGGGCACTCCCGGGCCCGGTTCTTCCGCAACCAGGAGAGGCTCAAGGACCTCGTCGTGCACAAGGACCTCGCGAAAACCCTGCAAGGGGCCGATGCCGTGGTCCTTGCGGTGCGCCACGAGCAATACCGGAACCTGGACCCCGACGGGATCGTGAAAAAACGGGGAAGCCCGCGGCCATGATCGACTGCTTCGGCCTCCTTGGCGACGGGGCGATCCGCCGCTACTTCGAGCTCGGCTGCGAAGTCAAAGGCCTGGGGCGGGGTCACGTGAAGCGCATCAAGGACGAGGTGCGCAGCCGGTGACGGTCCCTTCCAGGGCCGGAAAACGATCGAGAGGACATGCCCCGGGCGTCGAGGTCGGACCCCATGAAAAGCTCACCGCGGACCTGGCCCCATGAAACGCCAAGCCTCTCTGGATTCCTTGTATTTTCTCGGTTTCGTTTTCCCGACGCCCGGAGCCTATTTTTATTGACTTCCAGGCACCATTATGTTATAGCGCCCGAGGTTTACATGAGAGAGGAAGATAAAGAATCCAAGAAGTCCATGATGCAGGCGGCCTATGCCAGCACCTTCGGCATCGCGCTGGTCCTGGGGATCTTCGGGGGGATTCTGATCGGGGCCTGGTTCGACAGGAAACTCGGCACGGGCAACAAGTTCTCCATCCTCTTCCTTCTCGTCGGTGTGTTTGCGGGATTCCGGAGCCTCTACGTGTGGATCAAGAACACGTTCGAGGACAGCTACGAAGAACCGGTCATCAGGCGGCTGAAAGATGAACCCCACAGGAAAAGACCCCCTGCAAAGAAAAATTGAGTACCGCAACCTGGTCATCCTGGGCATCATGCTCCTCGTGAGCCTTCTCGCCATGCCCACCCGGTTTACGCTGGGGGTCCTCGTCGGCGGCCTCATCAGCATCATCAATCTGCACTGGCTCGGCCGGGACCTTCGAGTCATCTTCTCCAATCTGTCCGGCACGGCAAAATCGGCCATGATGATCCGGTATTACATCCGGATGGCCGCCACGGCCGTGGTCCTCTACTTCGTCATCACGGAGCTGCCCGTCGACATCATCGGACTTCTCGTGGGCCTGTCGCTTGTCGTCATCAACATCGTCATCACGGCGATGATCGAGTTTCAAAAAAAAATTCTTCCGGAGGAGGCTAGCTGACAGAATATGCACCCCCTATTGCTCCTGCACAACAAATACATACCCGATATCATCACCTACACGTTCCTGGTCATGGCCATCCTGACCCTTCTGGGCTGGCTGGCCACGAGGCGCATGGAGATCTACCCGGGCAAGATCCAGAACGTCATGGAGGTCATCGTAACCGCATTTAAAAACCTCCTGATCGACACGATGGGCCAGCACGGCCTGAAGTTCTTCCCTCTCATCGCGACGATCGGGTTCTTCATCCTGTTCTCGAACCTCATCGGGCTCATCCCCGGGTTCGAATCGCCCACGGCGAGCCTGAACACGACAATCGCCATGGCCCTCGTCGTCTTCTTCCTCACGCACATCGTGGGGGTCCAGATCCAGGGAATGAAGTATTTCAAGCAGTTCCTCGGGCCCGTCTGGTGGCTCATCCCGCTCATGATGCCCATCGAGATCATCAGCCACCTCTCGAGGCCGCTGTCGCTCTCGGTGCGGCTCTTCGGAAACATCCAGGGCGGCCACATCGTCGTGGCGGTCATCTTCGTTCTCGTGCCGCTGCTGATCCCCCTGCCCATCCTGATTCTGAAGATCCTGATCTCCGTCATCCAGACGCTGGTCTTCATGCTCCTGTCGATGATGTACATCGCCGGCGCGATGGAGGAGCATCACTAAGAGACAGGGTTAGGGCAAAGGGCTAAGGGCTAATAGGCAAAAAAGCAATACCTCTGGAAGCAAAAAGGGTCGGGAGAAACCTCCCGACCCTTTCCTTTTATCCTTATGCCTTGAGCCTTTGTGCCTTGAGCCTCGATTCGCTCTACAGAGCGACATCACATAGTCATGAATCGCCTTGGCCGCCTTGCGGCCGGCGCCCATGGCGAGAATGACCGTGGCGGAGCCCGTGACGATGTCGCCGCCGGCCCAGACTCCCTTGCGGGTCGTCTCGCCGGTCTCGTCCTTTGTCACGATGTATCCCCAGCGGTTCGTATCGAGCCCGGGGGTCGTCATGGGAATCACGGGGTTGGCCATCGTCCCGACGGACACCACGACGGTGTCGACGTCGATGGTGTACTCGGAGCCCTTGATGACGACGGGCCTGCGCCTGCCCGACTCGTCGGGCTCGCCCAGTTCCATCCGCTGGCAGACCATCTGCCTGACCCAGCCCTTCTCGTCGCCGATGTACTCGATGGGGTTCGTGAGGAACTGGAACTGGACGCCCTCCTCTTCGGCGTGATGGACCTCCTCGGCACGGGCGGGCATCTCGTTCTTGGTGCGCCGGTAGATGATGATTGCGTTCTCGGCGCCAAGGCGAAGCGCCGTGCGCACCGAGTCCATGGCCACGTTGCCGCCGCCGATGACGGCCACGTTGCGCCCCTTGGCAATCGGCGTGTCGTACTCGGGAAAGCGGTAGGCCTTCATGAGATTCGAGCGGGTGAGGTACTCGTTGGCCGAGTAGATGCCGGAGAAGTTCTCGCCCGGGATGTTCATGAAAACAGGGGCCCCGGCCCCCACTCCCAGGAAGACGGCGTGGAAGCCCTCGGCGAAGAGATCGTCGATCGTCTTCAGCCTTCCGATGGCTGCGTCGGTCACGATCTTCACGCCGATTTTCTGCAGGTACTCCACCTCGGCATCGACGATGCCCTTCGGGAGTCGGAACTCGGGGATCCCGTAGATCAGCACGCCCCCCGATTTGTGCAGGGCCTCGAAGATGGTCACATCGTGGCCCATCTTGACGAGGTCTCCCGCGATCGTGAGCCCCGCGGGGCCGGCCCCGATGACGGCGATGCGCTTGCCCGTCGAGGCCGGCAGAGCCGGGATCTCGATCGTGCCCGCGTTTCGCTCGTAATCGGCGACGAAGCGCTCCAGGCGCCCGATGGCGACGGGGTCCCATTTCTTGCCGAGGACACAGAGCTTTTCGCACTGGTCTTCCTGGGGGCAGACCCTGCCGCAGACGGCGGGCAGGCAGTTCGTCTCCTTGATCTTCCGTGCGGCCCCGATGAAGTCCCCGTCGGCGACCAGCTGGATAAAGGCGGGGATGTCGATGTCCACGGGGCATCCGGACACGCAGCCGGGCTTCTTGCACTGGATGCAGCGCCTGGCTTCCAGCATGGCCGTCTCCGGCGAGTACCCCGTAGGGACCTCGTCGAAATTGGTGACCCGCGCCTTGGGGTCCTGCTCCGGCATGCCCTGCCGGGGGATCCGCTCCTTCTTTTCTTTCTTTTCGGTCTTTTCCTGTTCAGTCATTCTTCCCGCACCTGCACAGTTCTCTGGCTTGCTGTTCCTGCCCGGTATACATCTGGAGCCGGCTCATCAGGAGCCCGAAATCCACCTCGTGGCCGTCGAACTCGGGGCCGTCGACGCAGGTGAACTTGGTCTTCCCGCCCACGCTGACCCGGCAGGCCCCGCACATCCCCGTGCCGTCCACCATGATGGGGTTGAGGCTCACGAGCGTCTTGATGTGGTGGGGACGGGTCACGTTGGCCACAACCCGCATCATGGGTACGGGCCCGATGGCAAAGACCCGGTCGATCTTCAGCCCCGAGGCAATGATGTCCCTTGAGCACATCGCTCACGAAACCGTGCTGCCCGTAACTTCCATCATCGGTGGTGACGTAGAGCTCGTCGCTTGCGCTCCTGGACTCCTCCTCGAGGATGAGCATCTTCTTCGTCCGCGCCCCGATGATCGAAATGACTCGCGCGCCCTTTTCCTTGAGCGCCTTGGCGATGGGGTAAACGACCCCGATGCCCACGCCTCCGCCGACGCAGACGGCCGTTTCGATGCCGTCGATCTCCGTGGGGTGCCCCAGGGGCCCGAGTACGTGCTGGATGACATCGCCGGGGTTGAGCTGCGCAAGCTGGTCCGTCGTCTTCCCGACGACCTGGTAGATGATCGTCAGCGTCCCCTTCACCGGGTCGGAGTCGACGATGGTCAGGGGGATCCGCTCCCCCTTGTCGTCGATCATGAGAATGACGAACTGGCCGGCTTTTCGCTTTTTCGCGATATCCGGCGCCTCGAAGACCGTCTTGACGATGTTCTCGGAGAGAACGACTTTTTCCGTGATCCGGTGCAACGCCAGTGTCCTCCTTACGACTTCACGAGGGGCTTGGGTTCCGACTGTTCCCCCTCATCGATTCGTTACATCTTCCGTGACGTTCCTTCTGTTATAAAAAAGAGGGAGCCTGAAGGCTCCCCCTTCATCGCTGCTCTTGATGTCCCGATTAATATTCTTTCGTCAGTTTGTCAAGTTCCGCCAGAGAGAACACCGGGCCGTCCTTGCAGACGTACTTGCTGCCCACGTTGCAGCGCCCGCACTTGCCGATGCCGCACTTCATCCGCATCTCGAGCGACGTGATGATGTTCTCCTTCGAGAAGCCCAGATCGAAGAAGACGGGCAGCGTGAACCGGATCATGATCGGGGGGCCGCAGATGACCGTCACGGCGTTCTCCTTGCTCGGGGCCACTTCCTTGCAGACCGTGGGAACGAAGCCCTCGCGGCCTTTCCAGGTGGCATCGCCCTTGTCGACGGTCACGTTGAGGTCGATGTCGCCCCGTTTCGCCCAGGCCTCGAGCTCGTCCTTGTAGAGCAAAAGCCCGGGAGAGCGGGCGCCGTATACAACGGTGATCTTCCCGAAGCGCTTCCGGTTCTCCTCGAAGATCATGTAGTTGATCAGGGAGCGCAGGGTCGTGAAGGCGAAGCCGCCGCCCACGATGACGATGTTCTTCCCCTCGAGGAACTCAAGGGGCCAGGAGTTGCCCAGGGGGCCCCGCACACCCATGAGCGTCCCCTCCTCCATCTCGTGGAGGGCCGACGTGACCGTCCCCGCCTTCTGGACGGTGAATTCGATGTAGCCCTTCTGGGTGGGGGAGGAGGCGATGCCGATGGGCGACTCGCCCTTCCCGTAGATGGAAAGCTCGGCGAACTGGCCGGGGATGTACTTGAATCGCTCCTCGTCCTCCTTGTTCACGAAGGCCAGACGGAAGGTCTTGATGTCCTTCGTGTCCACCTCGGTGATGATCTTGACGATCTCCACGGGCATGGGCACGTAGGGGTTTTCGGCGATGATCTGCTGTAAAGGCTTCTCCATCTGAGGGTCTCCTGTGATCCTAGAGTTTCGAAATGTCCGTGACGATCTTCCGGATGTCGATGTTCACGGGGCAGGACATGACGCAGCGCCCGCAGCCCACGCAGGCGATGGCGTCGAAGTTGTCCACGTAATATTTGAACTTGTGCATCAGGCGCTGGCGCCAGCGCTGCTTCTGGCTCGTGCGGGGGTTGTGCCCGGAGGTTTCCTTCGTGAAGAGCGGGAACATGCAGGAATCCCAGTTGCGGATGCGCACGCCGTCGTCGCCCTTGATCTCGTCGCTGATGTCGAAGCAGTGGCAGGTGGGGCACATGTAGGTGCAGGTCCCGCAGGCCAGGCACTTGCCGTAGATCGTGTCCCAGAAGGGATGCTCGAAGCTCACGTCCAGGATCGGCTTGATCGCCCGGCCGGGGATCTTCGACTGGATGGCCGCGGCCGATTTCTCGGCGATCTCCTTCTTCTTCGCCTCGGCGCCGGCGTCGGCGGCCGTCGCCTCGCCGAAATAGGCCGCGAGGCCCTCACCCTTGGGAGTGACGAACTCCACGAGGTAGCTCTCTCCCAGGTCGGTCAGCAGGATGTCGGCCCCCTGTGTCGACGTGGGGCTCCCGTCCACGGAGGTGCAGAAGCACGACGCGTAGGGCGGCTGCACGCAGGCGAGCGAGATGACCGCGCCTTTTTTGCGCTTTTCGATGTAGTAGGGGTCCTTCCACTTCTCCTGGTCGAAGAGCATGTCCAGAAGGGCGAAACTCCGGGCATCGCAGGGCCGCACGCCGAAAAGCACGAACTCCTTCTCATCGGCGGGCATGGCGGCAAAGACCATCCCCTTGGGGCTCCTCGTGTACTTCAACAGGAGCTCCGAGTGGGGAAAGAAGACCTTCTTCGGCGCGTTCTTCGTGTTGGCAAAGGAAACCAGGGGCTCCATGCCCGGCCCGAGAACCTTGAACAGGACGTTGTCCTCGTCCTGGACCGGCGCATAGACGGTTTTATCGGCGGCCATCTTCTTCACGATGCCGGAAAGTTTGTCCTTCTTGAGCAGTTTCTTTTCCATGGCATTCCTTGTCTGAGAAATTCTTCAGTCCCCCGCGGTCAGGGAACGGGTTTCCATCCTTACATCAGCTTCAGCGACTGCACGAGCGGCATCGGGTCGGTAATGTGGAGCTTGAACCACTTGTCCGGCCCGGGAAGGCCCATGGCCAGGGCCAGCAGCTCCGTGAAGTAGAAGACGGGCATCTTGAGACCCGCGTCGGCCCGCATGTCGAGGTTGGCCATGCAGAGCGGGCAGGCCGTCACGATGCAGTTCGCACCGGCCTCTTTCGCCATCGAGGCCAGCTTGTTGACCATCTTGGCCACGATGTCCGTGCGGCTGATGGAGAGGCTCCCGCCGCAGCAGTCCGTCTTGAAGGACCACTTCTTCACGTCGGCCCCGCAGGCCGCCAGGATCTTGTCGAGGAGCACGGGGTTCTCGTAATCGTCGAAATGGCAGACCTCGGGCGGCCGCAGCAGCAGGCACCCGTAGTAGGACACGGGCTTGAGCCCCTCGAGCTTCCTGACCACCTTTTTCTCCAACGCATCGAGGCCGATGTCGTTGGCGATGATGTCGATGGGGTTCCGGATGGAGATCCCGTCGGTGAACTTGGCGCCGATGATCGACTCCATCTCCGCCCTGAGGGCCTTGTCCTTCTCCAGGTGGTGCTGGGCGGACTTGAAGCGGTTGAAGCAGGCCGCGCAGGGAATCATGACGTCGAGCCCCTTCTTCTGCGCGATCATCAGGTTCCGCGCCGGCAGCGCCACGGAGAGTTTGTAGTTCGTGCTGTGCGCCGACGTCGCCCCGCAGCAGGACCAGTCGTCGATCTCCTGGGTCTCGATACCCAGGGCATGGCTCACCGCCTCGATGGACTGGCTGTATTCTTTTGCCGTTCCGTGAGCGGAACAACCGGGATAGATAGAAACCTTCACCTCATTCCTCCTGAACGGCGTCGCTGAACGTTCGGCCGTTTGATTCCTGAAAAACGGTTAGCGGTAGAATCCTTACCTCGTCTTCTCGAATATCTTCCGGACCGAAGCCACGTCCTTCGTCTTGGGGGCGAAGATCGAGAGCTTTCCCTTCGTGAACATGTCCAGGCCCAGGGCCATGTCGGAGAAGAGATCCCCCGACTTGAGCTTGTAGTTGACCATCATCATGGGCTCATTGAGACGTCCGCCCGACTTGATGCTCGACAGGAAGGCCTCGTGGAAGGCCAGCACGCTCTTTTCCTTGGCGCCCTTGCCGGATTCGAGGGCCATCTGCCTCAGCACGTCCATCATCCGCGCAATGTCCACCTCGTTGGGGCAGCGGGTGATGCAGGTCTCGCAGGAGGCGCAGAGCCAGATGGTGGAGCTCCCGAGAACCTGGTCCTTCATGCCCATCTGGATCATCTTGATGACCTTGTTCGGGTTGTACTCCATCACGAACGCCATGGGGCAGCCCGCCGTGCACTTCCGGCAGTGGTAGCAGCGCTGGATGGGAACCCCGTCGATCCTCTCGTTGACTTCGTCCAGAAACGTTTTCATGTCCTCTCCGTTCGTAGATCCGGTTTAACCTCTTACCTTCTTAGCCTCTCCTGCCTTCCTGCGGTTCAATGTCCGCCGCCGGGGCTGTAGATGAACTCTTCCTTGTCGTCCATCCTCTGATCCTGAAGGGGCGCCGCAAAATCGATCTTCTCGCCGGCCCGCTGGCTGAAGAGCGTGAAGCAGTCCTTGTCGAGCTTCTTCAGGAATTTCCTCAGGTCCACGCCCATGGGGCACACACTGATGCAGGAGCCGCAGTCGACGCAGCGGCCCACCATGTGGTACATCCGCATGAACTGGAAGACCTGCGTGTCCGAGGGGTCCTCGCTGATGCCCACCCACTGGGGCATGCTCTGCTCGGCGAAACAGACCTTGCAGTAACAGGACGGGCAGGTCTGCCGGCAGGCGGCGCAGCGGATGCACTTGGCCATCTCCTTTGTGAAGTAGGCCCAGCGCTCCTCGGGGGAGAGCTTCTCGAACTCGTCGACACCGGCATATTCCGCCGCGGCGTCCATGGCCGGCGCGGGCTCGCCCATCATCGCATCGGAAATCACCGGGTTGTTGATCCGGCAGGTCAGGCAGTTATCGGCCAGGACCTCTTTCAGCGCGACGGTCTTCTCGCCGCTTGCGGTCTTGATCTTGAGGTTCGCGCCCTCGAGCGACCCTTCCAGGATATCCTCGCCGCCGAGCTTCACGGCCAGTTTCTTGCGGTCCACGTAGCCCGTGCAGGGCACGCCGAGGATCACCGTGTCCAGGCGCTCGTACTGCCGCTCCTGAAGGTGGATGACCAGCGAGCGCGAGGTGCAGCCCTTGGTCACGACACCGACGACCTTGCGCTTTCGATCCTCGGGTTTGAGGCGCTTCTGGGAATCCCGGTTGGCAATGATCAGATCGTGCACGTACTTGGCGAGGTTGTGCTGGCAGAAGGCGTTCCAGACGAGCTTGTCCGCTTCCTCGGGGGTCGTGATGAACACCGGCGTGGCCGTGAGCGGCAGGGTCCCTGCCTCGTACCCCACGATGACATCCACCTTCTTTTCCGCCAGGAGCTTCTTGGCTTCTTCCCGCAGCTTCTTCTCTACTTTTTCCACGTTCCCGATTCCTTCTGTTCCGGTTATTTCGCAACGGCGACGTCGGCGTCGCGCAGTTTCTTGATGAGTTTCGTGGCGGGGCCCAGCGCCCTCACCCGCTCCGTCACGCCCTTGATGACCTGGGCGAACCGCTCACCCTCCGAGGCCGAAACCCAGGTGAAGGTCGTCCGCCCGTCCTCGAGCCCGATGTAGTTCAGAAAGCTCTTCAGGGTGGCGAACTTCCGTCGCGCCGAGAGGTTCCCCGTGATATAGTGGCACTCGCCGGGATGGCACCCCGAAACGAGCACGCCGTCGGCCCCGGCCTGCAGCGCCTTCACGACGTAGAAGGGGTTGATCCGGCCCGTGCAGGGCACGCGGATGATCCTCACGTTCGGGGGGTACTGGATCCGGCTGATCCCCGCCAGGTCGGCACCTGCGTAAGTGCACCAGTTGCAGACGATGGCGATGATTTTCGGTTCCCACCCTTCGGATTTCTTGCCTGCCGGTTTGTCGTGATGTGACATTGAGCTTCTCCAATTTTTCAGGTCGCTGGACCTGTGTGGTTCGTACGTTCTGCCTCCGCATTAGGCCGTTCAAAAAGGCCTGGATGCAAGGCCCCCGAAATCCCGAGGACTGAGGCGTACTGAGCGTACGCCGCAGGGACGAGGGATGAGGGAAACGCCGCAGACGGGCGTTTTTCAACGGCCTAAATGGCCGAAGAAATCTGCGCCAGCACCTCCTCGTTGTTATACCCGTTGAGGTCGATGGCGTTCATGCGGCACGAGGCCGTGCAGACGCCGCAGCCCTTGCAGAGCACCGTGTTGACCGCGGCAGCGCCCTCGGCCATATCCACCGCGACGGCCCCGTAGGGGCAGTTGGCCTCGCAGAGCCCGCAGGCCATGCAGAGATCCTTGTTCACATAGGCCGTCTTTCCCTCGGCCTCGATGTAGTCCTTCGTGAGGAAGGTGCAGGCCCTCGAGACGGCGGCGTTGGCCTGGGCGATGGTCTCCTCGCTCATCTTGGGGGCGTGGGACATGCCGCACATGAAGACCCCGTCCGTGGCGAAGTCCACGGGGCGAAGCTTCACGTGGGCCTCGAGGAAGAAGCCGTCCTGGTTCGTGGGGACCTTGAGCATCTGGCCGATGGCGGCGTTTTCCGGGTTGGGCGCGGCACCCACGGAAAGCGCCAGGATATCGGCCTTCAGGTCCACCGGCTCGTTCATCACGTGATCGAAGACGCTTACGGTCACCTTGCCTCCGTCCACCTTCACCTCGGGCTTGCGCTCCTCGTCGAAGCGGACAAACTTCACGTTGAGCTCGCGGGCCCTCTTGTAGAAGTCCTCCTTGAGGCCGTAGGTCCGGATGTCGCGGTAGAGGATCGTGATGTCCTTCTCGGGGTCGAGCTCCTTCAACTTCAGCGCGTTCTTGATGGCCTCGCTGCAGCAGTAGCGGCTGCAGTAGGGCCGCTCGAAAGAGCGCGAGCCCACGCACTGGATCATGACGACGCTGCGCGCGGCTCCGACCTTGTAGTCCTTGTCGTGGATCATCTTCTCGAGGTCGCGCTGGGCCACAATGGCCTCGCTCGTGCCGTAGCCGTACTCCTTCGTCTCGAGCTCGTAGGCGCCCGCGGCGACGAGGACGACGCCGTGCGCGAACTGCTGCTCCTGGCCGCCGGCGACGACGGTCGTCTTGTAGTTGCCGATGAAACCGTCGATCTTCTTGATCTCGGCGCCGGTGATCACGTGGATCTTGGGGTTGGCCTTCACCTTCTCCAGCAGCTTCGCCAGGTGTTTCTGGGTGTCGAGGCCCTCGAGGGTGTAGAAGAGCTTGCGGTAGTTGCCGCCGAGTTCCTTCTCCTTCTCCACGACGTAGGACTCGAAGCCCTGGTCGGCCAGCGACAGGGCGGCCGTGATGCCGGCCAGTCCCCCGCCGATGACCAGCGCGCTGTGATTCATGCCCAGCTGGCCCGGCTTCAGGGGCTTGAGGAACTGCGCCTTGGCGATGGACATCCGCACGAGGTCCTTGGCCTTCTCGGTGGCCTCGAAGGGCTCGTTCATGTGGACCCAGGAATTCTGGTCGCGGATGTTGGCCATATCGAAGAGGTAGCGGTTGAGACCCGCCTTCTCGATATTTTCCTGGAAGAGTCCTTCGTGTGTTCGCGGCGAGCAGGAGCCCACGACGACGCGCGTGAGGTTGTGTTCCTTGATCACCTCCGCCATCTTCACCGCCGTGTCCTGTGAGCAGGTAAAGAGGTTGTCCGTGGCGAAGACGACGTTGGGGAGCGTCTTGACGTACTCGACGACCTCGGGGACGTTCACGACGCCGCCGATGTTGATGCCGCAGTGGCAGACGAAGACGCCGATCCTCGCGCCCGTGCCCCGGATGTCCGTCTCGGCCGGCAGCGTGCTCTCCGTCACGAGGGTGTCGCGGGCAGGTGCCAGAAGGCCCGTGGCGCAGGCGGCCGCACCGCTTGCCTCCATGACCGTCTCGGGGATGTCCTTGGGGCCGGCGAAGGCGCCGCAGACAAAGACACCGCCCCGGCTCGTCTCGACGGGGTTCTCGAGGTGAGTCTTCGCGAAGCCGTGCTCCTCGAGCTCGATGCCGAGGGCCTTGGCCAGCTTTGGCCGCATCCTTCGGGGGCGTGAGCCCGACGGAGAGGACGACCATGTCGAACTCCTCCTCGATGAGCCTGCCGTCCTCGGAAACGTAGGTCATCAGGAGGTTCTTCGAGCCCTGGAGTTCCTTGATCGTCGAGGGCATGGAGCGCAGGTAACGGATGCCGTACTCGGATTTGGCCCGGTTCACGAATCGGTCGAAGTCCTTCCCGTGGGCCCGGATGTCCATGAAGAAGATCGTGGGCTCGAGGGTCTTCAGGTGCTCCTTGCCGATGATGGCCTGCTTGGTGGCGTACATGCAGCACACCGACGAGCACCAGGAGTTGCCGCAGGAGGTGTCGCGCGAGCCGACGCACTGGATGAAGGCGATCTTGCGGGGCTCCTTGTGGTCGGAGAGCCTCTGGACATGGCCGAAGTAGGGGCCCGAGGCCGAGAGGAGGCGCTCGAACTGGATGCTCGTCACGACGTTCTCGTAGACGCCGAAACCGTACTCGCCGCGGAGCCGCGCGTCGAAGATCTCGAAGCCGGGGGCGGCGATGACGGCGCCGACCTCGATCGTCTCCTCGGCGTAGGTGTCGTCATGCTTGATGGCGCCGGCGATACAGGCCTCCACGCACTGGTAGCACTCGCAGCAGATGCCGCATTTGAGGCAGCGGTTCGCTTCGGCGACGGCCTGGGCCTCGCTGAACCCGAGACCCACTTCCATCCAGTTGGCGCGGCGCACGGCCGGGTCGGCGTGGGGGTACTTCACGCGGGCTTCTTTCTTCACGTCCTTGAGGTCCCCCTGGTCGGCAAGCCCCTTCTTCCAGTCTCTCGCGCGGCCGGCCTTCACGTCCTCGCCCTTCAGGTAGCGGTCGATGGACTTGGCGGCCTCTTTGCCGGCGTTGACGGCCTTGATGACCGTTGCGGGGCCCGTCACGGCGTCGCCGCCGGCAAACACGCCGGGGGCCGAGGTCTGGAAGGTCACGTCATCGACATCGAAGTTGACCCACTTGTTGATGGAGATTCCGCTCTCCTTCGATACAAAACCGAGGTCGCAGGCCTGCCCGATGGCCGGGACGATGGCGTTGCACTCGACGATGAATTCGGAGCCCTTGATGGGAACGGGGCGCCGGCGGCCGCTGGCATCGGGCTCGCCCAGTTCCATGCGGAGGCACTCGATACCCGTCACCTTGCCGTCTTTGCCGACGACGCGGGTGGGGGCCACGAGGAACTCGAAGCGGATCCCTTCCTCCTCGGCCTCCTCGATCTCCTCGACGGAGGCGGGCATCTCGGCCCGGGACCGGCGGTAGAGGATGAAGACGTCCTTGGAGCCCGTGCGGATGGCCGTGCGGACGGCATCCATGGCCACGTTTCCGCCGCCGATGACGGCGACCTTCTCGCCCAGGAATACCTTCTCGCCCAGGTTGACGCGCTTCAGGTAGTCGACGCCGTGGATCACGCCCTGCATGTCCTCGCCGGGGATGTCGAGCTTGCTCGAGAGCTGTGCGCCCACGCCGAGGAACAGGGCGTCGTAGTCCTTGCGGAGCTGCTCCAGGGTGATCGTCTTGCCGACCTCCTGGTTGCAGAGGATCTTCACGCCCATGTCGGTCATGGTCTTGATCTCGGCGTTGAGGACGTTGCGGGGCAGGCGGTACTCGGGGATGCCGAGGGTCATCCATCCGCCGGGGATGGGGGCCTTCTCGTAGACGGTGACGTCATAGCCCTCGATCGCCAGGTAGTAGGCGCAGGACAGGCCCGCGGGGCCGGCGCCGACGACGGCGATCTTCTTGCCCTTCTTTTCCTTGATCTCGGGGACGTACTTGGTGGCGTCGTTGAGGTCGAGGTCGGCCACGAAGCGCTTCAGGTGCATGATGTCGATGGGCTGCTCGACCTTGCCGCGCATGCAGGCCTCTTCACAGGGGTGGTTGCAGACGCGACCGCAGACCGACGGGAAGGGGTTTTCCTGCTTGATGAGCTTGAGGGCTTCCTTGTACTTGCCGACGGCGATGAGGGCCACATAGCCCTGGACGCTGATATGGGTCGGGCAGGCCGCCTTGCAGGGCGACGTGCCGAGCTTGTCGATGGCGTACCCGCTGGGGATGGCCTGGGGGAAATGCCGGAAGGTGGCCTTCCGGTCGTTGAGGTTCTCGTTGAAATCGGAGGGGACCGTGATGGGGCAGACGGTGGCGCAGTCGCCGCATCCCGTGCACTTGGTGAGATCGACGTACCGGGGCGCTTTTGTGAGCTTGACGGTGAAGCGGCCGGCCTCGCCTTCGACGGATTCCACCGTCCGGCGGGTCAGGATCTCCACGTTGGGGTGCCTGCCGACCTCGACGAGCTTGGGCGAGAGGATGCAGGCCGAGCAGTCGTTGGTGGGAAACGTCTTGTCGAGCTGGGCCATGACCCCGCCGATGCTGATCCCGTTCTCGACCATGTAGACCTTCATCCCGGAATTCGCAAGGTCCAGGGCGGCCTGGATACCGGCGATGCCGGAACCCACCACCATGACGGCACCAACTTTTCCATTCTTCTTATTTTCTGACACGTTAACACCTCGGTCTTTGAGTCAAAAATGAAACGTTTTATTTCACAGAACGACGCATGTTAAACCGCAAGCTCCGTAACAAAATTCACCTATGCTGTCAAGGTGAATTCACCGGAAAATATCCAAAATGACATTCCTGCCGTCATCCCGGTCCCGAGCACTTTTGCAACGCATTGATCGGAATACGGAATCCGTTCTTTCTATCTATCCGAAATTCTCTCGAATATTGCCTTTCATCCTTGCCCGCAACTTCTGTTTCAGCCCTGTATATACCCGCCACGACCGCGGCCGACAAGATGATCACGAGAGGGTTTCCTCTTCTCTTCATAGGATTAATATAGTCACTGCCGGGAGATTTGGAAAGAGACTGAACCTCTCCGATATTTAGTAATATCAATTGGTTAGCTTTCCTGTTGACAAGCCCGCTTCATTTTTTAGCTGTCAAAAAGGACTTCCGAACCTCCGACGGGAAACCCTGCTCCTTGCCCTCCGGGGTGCACCGTGCTAATCAACTCCGTGATTCGAAGGCAGATGAACGCTCGAAATCGGGCCCGACTGAGACATTGGCCTGCCCGGTGATGAGCCATGAATGAACGACAGGACACGCTGATCCAGCGTCTTGCCCGATGGTGGGACCTGCAGCGCATGCCTATGCTGGACTGGATCCAGGTCGAGATCACCTCGCGGTGCAATGCGTCCTGTTTGTACTGTCCGCGGACCGCCTACGGCAATCATTGGGCCGAGCAGGGATCTTTCGCCGGATCTCTTCCAGGCTCTTCTGCCTTTTTTCGCCACGACACGCCTCGTTCATCTCCAGGGATGGGGCGAGCCCTTGCTGCATCGCAGACTTCTTCGACATGGTCGGCCTCGCCAGGAAAGCCGGATGCAGCGTCAGCACAACGACCAACGGGATGCTCCTCGACCGGGAAAACATCACCCGCCTTGTCGCAAGCGGCATCGATCACGTGGCCTTCTCCCTGGCGGGGATCGGGACAAGAAACGACGAGATTCGCAGGGGAACGGAGTTCGAGACGATCCTCCGGGCCATCGTCGGAGATTGCAGCCGTAAAAAAAGAGCTGCGTCAGACACCCCGGCCGTCAACGTGGCCTACATGCTCCTGCGCTCGGAGCTTTCATCCCTGGCGGAGATCGTCCCGGCCCTCGAGGGTCGGGGGATCGAGAACGTCATCGTCAGCACGCTCGACTTCGTCCCGGCAAGAGAGCCTCGAGGGCGAACGGATCACACCGAAAAATGAAGCGGAATACCGGGAGTTGAAATCAAGGCTGGATGGGCTGGTGGAGGAAGGAAAGCGCGCGGGGCTGACCGTTCATTACCGCCTGGCCGACCCCGGAAAGAAAAACCGCACCTGCACGGAAAACATCGGACGGGCCCTCGTCGTCTCCGCGGACGGGGCGGTATCGCCCTGCGTGTTCACGAACATCCCCGCTTCAGGGGTTTCCCACATCGTGGAGGGTTGCGACGAGATCTATGAGAGACTGACCTTCGGCAACCTCTCCGAAGATCGCCTCTCGTCGATCTGGCGAAATGAACGGTATGCCGATTTCCGCGAAATCTTTTCGCAAGACATTGAACCCGCGCTGCCTGCGGTGTCCGAAGCTCGCCGGGGCTTAGCCGAGTTCCACCTCTTGCCTGACCGAGATGAAGATCTTGTACAGAACCGTGATGATCAGGAGCCCCATGGCCCAGATCCCGATGGCGATGGCCACCTCCGGACCCCGTGGGCGTGTACCGGACGACCTTCCCCAGAGGTGAGGGGACAAAACCCGTGACCAGCAGGCCCAAGCCCCTTTTCGATCCAGAGGGAGACAAACACGGCGACGCAGGCCACGGCCAGAGTCGTCTCGTTTTTCCGCGTCCGGGGGTTGAGCAGCAGCACGAAGGCCCGCCACGGCGCAGAACAACCGACACGGACATCCAGTGTGCGATCGTGTCATAGCCGTCGAGACCTGCGAAGAGGTAACCGGAAGTGCTCCATGTGCTCCGGGGATCTGGCTGTAAAAGACCGTGAAGAGCTCCATCAGCACGAAGAAGATGCTCGTCACCATGGCGTAGGTCGACGATCTTGGCCAGCGTCTGGATGGCCTTCTCGCCGGCGTCGAACCTGGTGAATCGCTTCAGGATCGAGGCAGAACAGGATCAGCAGGGCCGGGCCCGAGGCGAAGGCCGAGGCCAGAAAGCGGGGCGCCAGGATCGCCGTCAGCCAGAAGCGGCCGCCCGGCAGGCCGGCATAGAGGAACGCCGTGACGGTGTGGATGCTGACCGCCCAGGGGATGGAGAGATAGATCAGCGGCTTGACCCAGCCGGCGGCGGCATGCCCTTCCTGCTCGGCGTCGAGAACGGTCCAGCCGATGACGACGTTCAGGACCAGATAGCCGTTCAGAACGACCATGTCCCAGAACATCACCGAGTTCGGCGACGGGTAGAGCATCACGTTGAGGACCCGCGACGGCTGGCCCAGGTCGACGAAGATGAAGAGCATGCACATGGTCACGGCGGCGACGGCCAGGAACTCGCCCAGGATGGTGATCTTCCCGAACGCCTTGTAGTCGTGCAGGTAGTACGGCAGCACCACCATCACCGCCGAGGCGGCCACGCCGACGAGGAAGGTGAACTGGGCGATGTACAGCCCCCAGGTCACGTCGCGGCTCATGCCGGTGATGCCCAGGCCGTAGTCCAGCTGGCGCAGGTAGAAGACGAACCCGATCCCGATGAGGGCGAGCAGAAACGCCACCCAGATCCAGTATCGTCGGCTTCCTGTCAGTGCTTTCTCCAGCATGGCGCCCTCACACCATGTAGTAGACCTGCGGTTCCGTCCCCAGCTCCGGCTTGCGCCGGATCGTGAACGTCCTGTCGCAGAAGCTGCCGGACCTCCGAGTTCGGATCGTCCAGATCGCCGAAGACCAGCGCCTTCTCCTCGCAGGCCATCGACGCAGGCCGGGAGCATGCCCCTTGGCCAGCCGCTCCTCGCAGAAATTGCACTTCTCGACCACGCCCTTGGTGCGCGTCGGGAAATCGGGGTTGAGCTTTCCGATGAACGGCCGCGGATCGCGCCAGTTGAAGCTCCGCGCGCCGTAGGGGCAGGCGGCCATGCAGTACCGGCAGCCGATGCAGCGGTGCATAGTCCATCATCACGATGCCGTCGGCGCCGCTTCCACGTGGCCTCCGTGGGGCAGACCCGCACGCAGGGCGGGTTGTCGCAGTGGTTGCAGAGCACGAGCACGGGCCTTCGTTCGGATCGCGCTCCGCGATGTGGGCATGGCTCTCGGTCGGGGAAGACGTCGCTCGAAGCGCTCCTTCCAGATCCACTTGACCTCGTCCTTGGGGTTGCCGATGTCCGGCACGTTGTGCGCCTTGTGGCAGGCCGCGATGCAGTCCGTGCAGCCGTCTGCGCGGCATTTCGCGGCATCGATGACCATGGCCCAGCGCTTTGCCTTCAGCCCGGCGGCCGCGGCGGATTCGGACTCTCGAGCGCCATGCAGCCGGGCCACCGACGGGCACAGCGACCCCCAGGGCGGAAATCCCGGCGATGTTCAGGAACTGCCTTCTGCGTCGGCGTCCATGCACGGTCCTCCTCCGGGGTCGATGTGGCAATCCCAGCAGGTAGGGCTTCACTCCCACGTAGTCGTGGCAACGGTCGCAGAACTCGGTCCTTGTTGCTGTGGCACTTCAGGCAGGTGCCGGTCAGGCTCATCTCGAAGTCCTTCGCCGTTCTTGGCGTGTATAGGTGCGGTTTCCCTCGCGGACCACGCTGTCGCGCCAGCCGTCGAGCAGCTCCATGTGGTTGGCCCGCATGAAGTCGGTGTCCTCCACGCAGCTGCTTCTCCGCGAGCTGCCGATGGCCGGCGTATCCAGTTCGAGCTCAGGCGGGGCGACGGCCTTGCCCTCGCCGTACCAGAACGGAAACGTGATCAGGATCAGCGAAGATCACGATCCCGGCGATGATCTTCCCCCGGTCATACATTTCATCGTCTGCTTCTCTTCCTTGCAAGGGCTCGCCGCGCAGATCGGTCGTCCGCTCCTTCTCGCCCTTCATGACCAGGGCGTTGCCCACCAGCTCGTGGACGCCCGTCACCTTCACGCCCGGCACCCAGTAGTCCATCAGCGTCGGCAGGGTCGCCCGGTCGATGGCGCAGATGCAGGCCAGGCGGTTCACGCCGTGCTTCTCCTGCACGTACCTCACCGCATTGGCGCGCGGCAGCCCGCCGCGCAGCCGCATCTCCATGTTCTCGTCGTTGCCGAGCCCGGCGCCGCCGCCGCAGCAGAAGGTCTGCTCGCGGATCGTGTTCTCCGGCATCTCGTAGAAGTGGTTGCAGACGCTGTCGGAGCACGTAGCGCGGCTCCTCGAGCAGCCCCATGGCCCGCGCCGGGTTGCACGAGTCGTGGAAGGTGACGCCGCAGGTGGTCGTTGCGGCGCGGGTCGAGCTTCAGCTTGCCGTGCTGGATCAGGTCGGCGGTGAACTCGCAGATGTGCACCATCTTCGTGGACCGGGCATTCTCGAACCGCGTGCCGGTGATCGGGCGAGACCGGCACCTCAGGAAGTCGGCCGGGCCGTTCATGGTGTCCATGTACTGGTGGAGCACCCGCCACATGTGGCCGCACTCGCCGCCGAGGATCCACTTCACCCCAGCCGCTTCGCCTCGGCGTAGATCTTGGCGTTGAGCCGCTTGATCATCTCGTGGGAGGTGAAGAGGCCGAAGTTGCCGCCCTCGGAGGCGTAGGTGCTGAAGGTGTAGTCCAGCCCGATCTCGTGGAACAGCAGCAGGTAGCCCATGAAGGTGTAGGTGCCCGGGTCGGCGAAGAAGTCGCCCGAGGGCATGACGAACAGGATCTCGGCGCCCTTCTTGTTGATGGGCGCCTCCACGCGGATGCCGGTGATCGTCCTCGATGTCGTCGACCACGAACTCGAGCGTGTCCTTGAAGCCGTGCGGCTGGATCCCAGGTGGTTGCCGGTGCGGAAGCAGTTGGCCACCGGCTCGATGACCCAGTTGATGTTGCAGCCCGACCAGGTTGAGCAGCTCGCGGCCCATCATGGTGATCTCGGCCGTGTCGATGCCGTAGGGGCAGAAGACCGAGCAGCGGCGGCACTCGGTGCACTGGTAGAAGTAGTAGAACCACTCCTTGATCACGTCCACGGTCAGCTCCCGCGCCCCGGCGAGCCTGCCGAAGCATCTTGCCCGCCGCGGTGAAGTACCGTGCGGTAGACCGAGCGCAGCAGCTCGGCCCGCAGCACCGGCATGTTCTTGGGGTCGCCCGAGCCGATGAAGAAGTGGCACTTGTCGGCGCAGGCGCCGCAGCGCACGCAGATGTCCATGAAGAGCCTGAACGAGCGGTACTTCTCCAGGCGCTCCTTCATCCCCTCCAGGATGATCTGCTTCCAGTTCTCCGGCAGCTTCCAGTCCTCGTCGGCGGCTGCCAGTCCCGCGGGTTCGGGCAGGCCGAGGTACTTCAGGTTCTTGGCGGCGCCGCTGTAGCTGCAGGTCCCCTGCCGGAAATCGACCGGCGTGTCCATCCAGGCCGTCTGCGGGCGGCTCGTAGTCGATCTGCATCAGTTCTTCGGGTTTGGGGATCTTGATGCAGGCCATGGCTACTCCTTCTCCACCGGCAGGCCGGCCGCCTTCATCTTGTCCCGGAACTCGTCCTCGTATTCCGCGTAGGTATGGACCTTGACCGGATAGTTCCAGGGATTGACGTGCCGCTGCATCCGGTTGTTGTTGGCCAGGTTCCGCGTGGGGCTCAGGAACACCCCGCCCATGTGCATCAGCTTGCTGAAGGGAAAGTAGGCCAGGAGCGCGCAGACGAGGAACAGGTGGATGTAGAACAGGGCGCTCACGCCCCGGGGCACGACGGGGGAGAAGGTGACCCACCCGAGGGCCAGCGTCTTCACCTGCACCAGATCGGCGGGAAAGAACGTACCGCATGAGGACGCCCGTAGCGGCGACGGCCAGGATGAGGAGCAGGGCGAAGTAATCGGTGAACAGGGAGATGTAGCGCATCTGCGGGACGACCACCCGCCGCAGAAACAGGAACGTCAGGGCCGCGAGGATGGCGGCATCGGTCAGGTAGAGGGTCGGCATGCCGATCTCGAAAAAACCGTCGACGGCCGAGAGGCCGCTGATGCCGGGGCGGACCGGCTCGACGAAGAAGCGCAGGTGCCGCACGACGATGATGAGCAGCGACCAGTGAAACGCCAGGCCGAAAAGCCAGAGCCATTTGTCGCTGCCGTAGACGGGTCCGCCCCTCGTAGATCTCCGCGTTCGTGTTCCGGAAGAGCGAGCGGAACAGCAGGACCTCCAGGGCCATCCGGCCGATGACGCCTGCCGTGCCCGAGGGGTTCTCGAGCGGCTCCGCCTTGATCCAGGGAAGCGATTTCTGCTGCCCGCAGGTGGTGGGGATGCGGAAGGGAACGGGCGATTGCGCCCATAAGACGATGCGACAAACAAAGCCGGCAAAGAAAACGAAGAAAGCCGCGTAGGGAATGAACGACGAGGAAAAGATGTGCCATGCTCACGCAAGCAAGTGCGCCGCAGGCAAACAGGGACAGGATCAGGACGGCGAGCAGGGACGGCAAAAGGTTCATGACAGATGTACCGCTTCTTTTATACACACCTTTCAATCATTTATAAAAAACGAGAGCCTTGCCGAGCACATCGTGAAGGCCTGCGATCTCATATCGAGCTTATGGAACTGAATGAGCTCGCGCAACTGTTTCTTGCAATTAGCACAGGGGGCCAAACGACTTGGCTCCAGTAGCAGAAACTGATCCACCTTCTTGATCCCGCCAGCTACATCCGCCAGTCGTGAAGGTCCTCGAAAATCACGAGACCGCCGCCGCCGCCGCAGCAGTAGTTCATCTAACGGTTGGGTGTCATCTCGACGAATTATGTAACCGCAGCCACAGGAGTTCTCGAGGCTGCTCATAGAGACCGGATCCACGTCCCAGATTGCAGGGATCGTGGTAAGTGTAAATGCCGGGATTTTAGAGGGATCGAGCTTCAGTTTCCCTTCCTACAGGAAACGATGGCTGACCTCGAGGATACTTTTGATCTGAATTCGCTGATACTCAGGACGCCCGAAAACCTTCTGGAAGAGGAAACCCGACTTCGTGGCATGACCGCACTCGCCGATGACGAGAGTTTTGCATTTCAGACGATGAACCGGCTCCAGGAGCCGGTTGAGGATCTTCTCCAGCATCTCATCACTGTAAAAAAGGCCGTAATTGATCGCGTCGAAGTTTTCAGTGCTGACGGTCCAGCTTGCACCTGCGGCGTGAAAGGTCTTGGCGATACCGATCAGGGTGTCGCCTCGATGATGTAGTCGCTCACCGGCGCGGCAAAGAAATACTCGGCCCCTTCGACATCGCGGGGGATGGGAATGTCGAGCCCGTCTCATCCTTCAGCTCCTCCTCGAGAAAATCGAGGGTGTCGATGAAGGCAGGCTTCGGGATGGCGGAGGTGTTGCCCACTTCGCCGAGCTGGGCCTGGATGCTGACGGTCATGTTCTTGGGAACGAAACCGAGACTCTCCAGAAGCACACGGCCAATGCGTGTGATCAGGGCGTTGTCGACGGCCAGGGGACAGTTGATGCCGCAGCGCCGGCACATGGTGCACCGATAGAAAGCGTCCACCATGGCGTCGATATCCTCCTCAGTCAGCGCCTTCGCGCCCACGAGCCTTCCGAACAGCTTACCGGAGCGGGTGAAGTATTTCATGTAGATCTTCCGGAGCAGATCGGAGCGCCAGGCAGGCAGATCGCGCTGATCCCCCGTGGTCTGGTAGATCTGGCACTGCTCGCGCAGTTGTTGCACTTGGCGCAGGTGCAGAGATACATCTCGAGGGGCAGATCGTAGATCTTAGCTCTGAGAATCTCCCGCAGAGTCTCAAGAAAACGGGCAACCCGCTCCTCGCGCGGCAGGGTCTTATCGCTGCGAGAAGGGGTATTTCGGGTCCGTATCTAGGCTATCCTGATTATGCTCAGTCATATCAGGTTATCTTCTACTCTTTCTGCCAGTTGATCTGGTGATAGGTGAAGTACTTGGAAATGTAATGAACCATCTTGCTCCAGGGCAGGTAAATCAGGAAAAGACCTCCCAGAAAGACAGCCAGGAGCTGATCCCATGTGAAGGGAGACACACCGACTGGAAAATCACAAGACCCAAGCAGATAGGTGCGTGATGAAGAAGAACCATAGGTTGCCGAGGCAAAAAGACCAGCTATGGCAACAGAAGCCAGAAAAGAGAGATTGAAGAACTCCTCAAAGGAAGAAAGCACGCGGAGGATACAGTCAAAGAAACGCAGAGAGATGATATAAAGCACGGAAATGAAAAGGAGACAGAGGCAATAACTGGCCGGGAAAACAATCGACCAGCCGATCAGGTACAGGATGAGAAAAAGCAAGAACCAGAGCATAGCCATGTGCATGAAGAAGGTCCCGATCCAGAGACGGCGGTTGAAACGGTAGAGAGTCTCGAAGGTGAAAATCTCCTTCAGCATGTATCTGAACTGACCCGCAAAACCTTCCGGCAAAGGGTAAAGGGTCCATTTCACGTGGGCCGGCATACAAAGCCAATGTACAAAACGCCAGGCCGTGCCGATAAGGAAAAGCCCAATAGCGATATAGGGAAAGACATTAGCAATGAATTCCGATCCAGTCATTTATCTGCCTCAATAAGGACGAGTTCGATTGACCGATACCTCACTGCAATGTGTCGTGGCCGATCGAGTGTGGTTATGCCGTCAAGCCGGTATTGCTCCTGTACGTTATCAGACGCAGCCCGTCGGTTTCGACAGACCCGCCAGCTTGCAGGCTCCCTTGGCTGGTCCCGTGGGGAAGAGCTCATAGAGCTTCTTCATATCGATCCCGTTATCCTTGCAGATCTTGCGGATCATGGGGGCGATCCCGAACTGCTGGAAATAATTCCGCAGGTAATTGATGATCTTCCAGTGCTCCTCCGTCAGTGGGCCTTCGATATCTTCCGCGTTGGCATAGGCCTGGGCGAACTCCTCGTTCCACTTGTCCAGTTCCTGAAGGAAACCGTCCTCATCCACTTCATAGGTTTTTCCTGCCAATTCGATATGGGGCATTCCTGCAATCTCCTTCGTTGATCTATTCCAACACTGATGTCTTTTGTTCTTCTCTGCGAAAGCTCGGTCAAGAAATGGCCAGCAACGTGCGCTCCTTTCGCCTTCCGGCCCGGTACCGTCCTGGCCCCCTTCGACCAGCCCCGCCGCCCATTCGGGCGTCCCCAGGGCATGGAGATGGGTGAACCCGGCCAGGATATTCTTCCGGCACATCCCTTCCCGCTTTCCGTCGATCCCGTTCCCCGCTTGACACGAAAGACCAGATGTCCCTCGTCTTCCTGTCCGCGAGAGGATCCGGCAGTAATGGAATTCGTGTCCCTTCAACTGCATGCCGACGGGGAAGAAGGGGTTTTCCTGCTCCACCTCCAAGACCGTGTAGCCGTGACCCTGGGGGCGTTTTTCCATGCCGAATGAAACGGGCAGGGCGCCGACCATGGGATAATGTCTGTCGCCGACAGTCAGGGATTCACCGAGATACATGAATCCCCCGCACTCGGCATAGATCGGCAGACCTTTTTCCGCGGCCTCGCGCAGGGAACGACGGAACGCCTCGTTTCGAGACAGAAGCCCGGCCTGCGTCTCGGGGAACCCGCCGCCGATGTACAGGGCATCCACGGGAGGCAGCTTTCCTCGCTGAGGGCGCTGATTTCAATGATCCGGGCGCCGCCGTCGGCAAGGGCCTCGATGTTCTCGGGGTAATAGAACTGGAAGGCCCTGTCCCGGATGACGCCGATGATCACTTGCTCTTGATCGGTCTTACCGGCAGGCTGATAGGCCGCGGAAACGCATGATCCTCCCAGGCCGCGGCGCTTTCGGCAACCCGCGATCAACCCCTCCATGTCCAGATAATCCTCGGCTAATTCACCCGCCGGGTCCATGACCAAACGGGTCCGTTCGTGCTCCTGCGGCGGAACCAGCCCGAGGTGCCGCTCCGGAAAGGGAAGTCTCCGCGAGCCTCGGCACGACGCCGAGGACGGGCACCCCGCAGTCATCCTCGACCGCCTGGCGCACAACGGCCGCATGGCGTTTCCCGCCCACACGGTTGAGGATCACCCCCCGGATCTCCACCGGCGGGATCGAGATGCCGGCACCCGAGGACCATCGCCGCCGCCGTCCGGGTGACCTTGTCGCAGTCGACGACAAGGATGACCGGGGCGTCGAGGAGCTTGGCCAGTTCGGCCGTGCTGTGCTCGCCCTCGGGATTCATCCCGTCGATAGAGCCCCCGGTTCCCTTCGATCAGCGAGATGCCCTCCTCCGGGGCATGTCGTGAGAAAGAGCGGACCACCTGTTCCCTTCCCATCAGGAAGGTATCCAGGTTGTAGCAGGGGCCGCCGCCGCGAGGGAAAGCCACGCGGCGTCGATGTAGTCGGGCCCCTTCTTGAAGGGGACCACGCCGAGCTCCCGCTTCTTGCAGGGCGACGGCGAGGGCCACGGAAAGCGTGGTCTTGCCTGCACCGCCCCGGAGAGCGGCCAGGACCAGACGGGGGCAGGGTCGGTTCATGCTCCATAACCTTTGCGAACAACAGCCCTATTCCTTCGGGATAACATTCCGCAAGCATCAGGTAGGTCGAACTGCCGCTGGACCAGTACCGGAGAACCTCTTCGTCGAGGAGTTCCTTGACGGCCGTCTGGATCGCATGCCGGTCCTCATCGGGCAGCCACTTGACGACGTCCTGGATGTAGAACATCTTCTTGTCGCCCTTCGATTTCTGGCGGAAGGCCTCCAGGACTTTCGCTTTCAGATCATCGCTCATGGTTACCTCCATTTGAACTGCGTCGGTGGACCGGAAGGTCTCCGTGGCCAGGTGAAATCGTCGATGTGCTTGTCGGTGAACGGGATGCCGGTCAGCTTGAAGAACCGCTCCCAGCCGATGCGCTCGATCCACTCGCCCATGCGCTCGTGCTTCCTGGCGTTGCTCGCATAGACCTCGACGATGTTCTTCACGGCCTCGACCGACTTCCGGCCAGCGCGGCGGATTGTTCGGGAGGAAGGGGATCGCCAGTTGGAGAACATGGGCGCGGCTGCGGGCGTTGGAAACCTTGCCGCCCACCTAGATGGAGATCCCGTCGTTCTCGGGATCGGCGATCGGCATGGCCGGGCAGACCGTGTAGCAGTTGCCGCAGTACATGCACTTCTCGTCGTTGATCGTCGACGGTCTTGTTCTTCATGTCGCCGCCGGATGGCGCCCGTCGGGCAGGAGGCGATCGTCGTCGGGATCTCGCAGACGTTCGGCACGCGCGTCGTTGTCGATCTTCGGGACCTTCCGGTGGATGCCGAGGATGGCGATGTCGGAGCAGTGGACGGCGCCGCACATGTTCAGGCAGCAGGCCAGGGCGATGCGCACGTGGCCGGGCAGCTTCATCGTGACGAAGTAGTCGTGCAGCTCGTCCATGAGGGCCTTGACCAGGCCCGAGGCGTCGGTGGCCGGCGTGTGGCAGTGGACCCAGCCCTGGGTGTGGACGATGTTGCTGATGGCGTGGCCCGTGCCGCCGACCGGGTATCCCTGCTGGCGCCAGTTCGGCCAGCAGCGGCTCGACCTTGGCCTTGTCGTCGAGGAGAAACTCGATGTTGTGGCGGCTGGTGAAGCGCAGGTAGCCGTCGCAGTACTTGTCGGCGATGTCGCAGATCTCGCGGATGTAGTCCGTCGACACCAGGCGCGGCGAGCCGGCACGGACCGTGTAGAGCTCATCGCCCGATTCGCCGACGTGCATCGAGCACGCCGGGCTTGAGGATTTCGTGATATTTCCACTTCCCGTAGTTCCGCTGAATCACGGGCGGCAGCATGGTCTTGTAGTCAGGAGGTCCGATATCGGTCTTTGCCATGTTACTTCACCTCCTTTTGCTGAAGTATCTTCAGGCCAGAAGAAGATATAGGGGTTGGCCCTCGGGGCCTTGACCATCTGCGGCACCGCGGGCAGGCCGATCGGCTCGCAGGAAGGTCCTCATCCCCATGCGCTCGATCAGTTCGCCGATCCGCTCGCGCGTTCTTGCCGTTCTCGTCCCACCAGTCCCAGATCTTGAGGATCAGGTCCTTGCAGCTCCTCGTAGGGCGGCTCCAGCTTCATGAAGGGCACGAGCACCCAGGACATCAGCGCGCCCTCACGATCGGGGCCTTGCCGCCGATCAGGATGGTCGCGCCCTTCTCCTTGCCCGGCCGCAGGGCCTTCGGCATCAGGTTGATGCAGTGCATGCAGCGGATGCAGTCCTCGTCGTCGATCTTCAGCTTCTTGCCGTCCCAGTCCATGCACCTGGTCGGGCAGAGGTCGCAGACCTCCTTCTGGATGTCCAGGCCCGTTGGCCGCGTAGTCTGCCACCTCGGCCTGGTCGATGCGGATGTCGTCTTCCAGGTGCCGATGATGGACAGGTCGGCGCGGGCGATGGAGGCGACGCAGTCGTTGGGGCAGCCGGAGACCTTGATCTTGAACTTGTAGGGGAACGGGGACGGTGGATCTCGTCCTGGAAGCTCATGGTGAGGTTGTGGCAGATGTCCAGGCGTGTCGATGCAGGCCCACTCGCAGCGCGCCAGGCCCACGCAGCAGCTCGGCGTCCGCAGGCCGACCCGGAGCCGCCGAGGTCGAAGCCGGCTTCGCGACAGGTCGTCGAAGAAGGGCTCCAGGTTGTCGGTCGTGGTGCCCAGGAGGATGATGTCGCCGGTGGAGCCGTGCATGTTGGTCAGCCCGCTGCCGTGCTTGTCCCAGATGTCGCACAGCTTGCGCAGCGCTTCGGTGGTGTAGAACCACCCGGACGGCTGGTTGACGCGCAGGGTGTGGAAGGCCTGACGTCGGGGAACTCGTCGGGCAGGTCCGAGTAGCGGCCGATCACGCCGCCGCCGTAGCCGAGGACGCCCACGATGCCGCCGTGCTTCCAGTGGCCGATCTTGTCCTCATAGGAAAGCTCCAGCTGCCGCAGCAGATCCTTGGCCATGGGCTTCTTCTCGGCCGCCTGCTTCATGTCGTTGACGAAGCTGGGCCACTTCCCTCCTTCCAGCTCGTCCAGAAGAGGCGTATCCGATTTGGACATGGATTCTACCTCCTTATTATTAGATAAACAAATCTTCATCCAGTAATCGCTGAACACGACAGCGGACAGGATGATCCCCAGGGGCACATTGACGATGACGCCGATGGTGAAGGCCCAGAAGGGCTTCAGCCCGAAGTGGGCCAGCTCCGCGAACCGCGTGGAGAGGCCGATACACAAGAAGCAGAGCACGAAGGCCCAGGAGCGCAGTTTCTTGATCGGCGAGATCACTTCGGGGTTCAGGACGCTGTCGAACCAGCTCGAGTTGGCGAGAAGCTGGCTGAACACGACGGCTTGTTCCGGGGTCGCGTTGGCCAGCAGGACTTTCAGGTCCTCGTCGGAGATCAGTCCCTTGACGGTGGTCTGACCTTCTTCCATGTCGATCGTGAACCGGTCGGCAAACTGCGCCGGGCACCTGGTAAGCCGTGAAGTCCGCCTTGTATTCCTTGCCCTGGAATTTCCCGGCGAGGTTGGCCTTGCCCCGGTAATCGGCGGGCACAAGGGCGGAGACGAAGCTCATGATGAGGGAAGCCGCGAGGAACCCGAGGACGAACTTGGGGAAGCGCTCCCAGATGATCCCGGCGCCCACGGCGGCCTTCTTCTCACCCGTGCCTTTTCCCAGTACATGACCGACACGAAGGCCAGGATGAGGGCCCAGATGCCGATCCAGATATCGCGGCCGATGACCTTCATCAGGGTGAAGGTGTGGATGGGCGCCTCGCCGAAGCGCGACGCAAGTTCCGCCGCTACGGCGAAGCCGGCCGCATCGGCAAATTCCGAGGTGCCCACGATGGCCCCCGCCACCCCGGGGGTGATCGTCTCCGGTACGAGCTGCTTCATGAGCAAAGCTCAGGACGAAGATCATGAGGATGGCCCAGACGGTGACGACGGCGATGGAGATGGAGATGTGCTCGTTTTTGGCCTTCACGGCGCCGCCGACGGCGATGGAGGCCGAGACGCCGCAGACGGCGCCGCCGGCGCCCAGGACGGCCCCGAACTGGGGCTCGAGTTTGAAGATCCTGGTAGCGGCAAGATAGATCGTGAGCCAGGTGGCAACGGAAACGATGGTCGCCTGGAGCATGGCAATCGGCCCTGCCGTGATAATCAGGGTCAGGGGCAGCGTCGCCCCGAGAAGGACGATGCCCGTCTTGATGTAGTATTCCGTCGCAGGGATACCTTCATCCAGGCGGGGATTTTGACCACATTGGAGATCAGAAGCCCGATGATGAGGGCCAGCAGGGGCGCCTCCAGGTTGAGCTCTTCCATCAGTTTCCATCCGGCGAGGTAGAAGATGGCCAGCGAGCCGACAAACAGGATGATGAAGCCGGGGATGAAATGCTTCAGTTTGTGGCCCATGATGGCCATGGACACGCTGAACACGGACCCGAAGAGCAGGAAGATGATCAGGTAGTTCACGGCGTTCTTCGCCAGATCCGCCCATACCTTAGCTGAATGAGTCAGTTTACACGGGATGACCACCCAGCCCTTGATGGACCCGCCTGCCCAGAAAACGAAGATGGCGAGGAAAACGATCCCGAGCCCGAGCCATACGGACCACCAGTCTTCCGTCTTCCACATTTTTTGCGAATTTTAAACGCTCATGGCACCCTCCTTTCCATGAAACAACTTTATGATTGCTGTTCCTGCACCCCGATTGAAGGGTCGGGATGGATTCGAAGCACGATGTACAATAAATAGGATCAAATCTTATGTCAATCTGTCATTTGAAGGATCATCAAATGACAAGGTTCGCATGAATCTTGAAGACATATATGGCTACCCCCGGTTGGCATGCAGACGGATGGATCACTTTTTATCTGGAAAACCGCTTCCGAAACGATGTAGTGTATTTCCGGTGTCTGTTTCAAGGTTTCTTCGTGAAGGAAAGACGGATGGTCGACGGGAAAACCGGGCCTCAACGCCTGGAAAAGAGACGTCTCGAAGAGAGCCTGTGCGCTCCTCTGGGATGAGTCGCTCGCCTGGGGATTGATGGCCTGGCAGGCACTGAAGGAGGCGGGACTGCCTTTCGATCTTCTCCGGTCGAAAGAAATACGCGGGGGAGCGCTTTCCCGCTACCGGATGCTCTTTGTCCCCGGCGGCTGGGCATCGAACAAGTTGAGTGCACTGGGAGAACGGGGACAGGAAGGAAATCAGGCGCTTCGTCGAGGCAGGCGGCAGATACCTGGGCATCTGCGGGGGCGCGGGATTGGTCACGGAAGACGGCATCGGACTCTTGCCCATTCGGAGAAAACCAACGACGGAAAGGGTTGCCAGCTTCAGCGGGCCGATCCGACTCTCGCTGGTCAGTCACGGGATCTGGCAGGGGATTGAAACACCTCGTTTTTACCGCCTGGTGGCCCTCACAGCTCCAGGCAGAGGATCAACGGACCCGCGTGCTGGCCTCCTACGAAGGGGCCTTGCCTGATGCCTTCAGCTCCGATATCCCCGTGGGCGAAGGCAACACCACCGGCTGGCGGAAACTGGAGAAGCGGTACGGCATCCTCCTGGACCCGGCGCGCCTGCACGGCGAACCTGCCGTGATGGAGGGGAATTTCGGCCGCGGCAGAGTGGTCCTGTCGCTCGTCCATTTCGATACGCCCGGAGACTCAAACGGCGCAGCTGTTCTGCGAAACCTCTGGGATGACCTGGCGCCGGGTTGGTCATCTGACTCCCAAGCAGTCAGAGTCATCATCGCATCATCGTCCTCTTCCGGCGCTCCCGCCGGAGCTTTTTGACCGCCTCGGGGAAATAAGGACCGCCGTGGCAGATCTGATCGAATCGGGCTCGAAACACTCCCTGTGGTATTGGCGGAATCCGTTGCTTCTGCAGTGGCGTCGGGGTGTCCGGGGGCTGGAATACGGCACGTTGGCCGTGATGATCGGGGAAATCGCAAAACGACTCGACGATCCCCGGCCCGACGGCGGGCCGGCACATCCCGAATCGATGAAATCGTCACGAATGCAAGAGGACCTGTCGGAAATCCGGGATCAGATCATTCCCTTTGTCGAGAAGGCGAAAGATCTTCTGGCGAGAGAACGGCTCTTCATGCAGACGGCGCCCCTGTCTCCGCTGGAATGTGCGGATACGGAGATCAGCTGGATCAGGCAGGAACTCTTCGGCACGGCCATGAGTCACGGGGGACGTTTCAAGCAGACTGATCGACGTCGTCGATCGCCTCCTGTTGAGATTGATCCGGGAAGCATGAGCCCAGCCGTCAGCGTTATCCCGAAGCAGGGACCGATTCTTCCTCCGACGGAGAACCTGTTGGATTGCCTTCCAGATTTCCCCTTTTCCCTCGCCGGTCTGGGCCGAAAAAAGGATCGGGGTTTCGTCTGCCTCAAGGCCCAGGGAGGCCGCGATCTGCCGGCGCCGCCTCATGGCCTCCCCCCGGGAGATCTTGTCCGACTTTGTCAGGACAATCAGATGGTTGCGCCCATAGTGACGGAGCCATTCGATCAGGTCGCGATCCTGCTGCGTGGGGTCGTGGCGGACATCGAGGATGGAAACCACCAGGCGGAGGTTCACGCGCTCGCCCAGATAGGTCTCGATCATGGGCCCCCACTTTTCCTGCTCGGCCCGGGAGACCTTGGCAAAGCCATAGCCCGGCAGATCTACGAAAGAGAGCTTTTCGTTGACGTTGAAGAAATTGATGAGCCTGGTTTTCCCGGGAGTCGCGCTGGTCTGGGCGAGTTTCTTCCGTCCCAGAAGCGTGTTGATCAATGAAGACTTTCCCACGTTGGAGCGCCCGGTGAAGGCAATCTCGGGCATGCCCGTCTTCGGGTACTGATCGGGCTTTACGGCGCTCTTGATGAATTCGGCGGAGATGATTTTCATAAATTGGCTTCGGGCTTCCGGATTCGGGATCAGAAATGAGGAATATCTTAGATCGCCACGGGCTTCGCCCTCGCGATGACCAGTCTTTCTTTTGTCTTCACTCAGACACTTAGACACTCAGGCACTCAAACGCTTCTTATGCCTTGCAGCTTGTGCCTGTCTTATTCGAACGTGATCCCGTACTTCTCCAGCTTGCGCTCCAGCGTGGGCCGGGAGATGCCGAGGGCCTCGCAGATCTCGCCCTTGTTGCGGCCGATCTTCGAAATGACGAGGCGGATGTGCCGCTCCTCGACCTCATCGAGGGTGAGCAGCCTCCCCGAGGCATCCATGCCGGGTTTCGCAATGGCCCCCTCCTCTCCGGCGGCCTCGGCCTGGCCCCCTCCCAGAAGATCGGGGAAGTCCACCTTCCCCAGGATCTGGCCGTGGGCGATGACGGCGGCTCGCACCAGCAGGTTCTCCAGCTCCCGGATGTTGCCGGGCCAGCGGTACTGCATGAAGATCTCCATCATCTCTTTGGACACCCCGGCGATGCTCTTGTGGAGGTCCTTGTTGATCTTCTTGACCAGGAAGTCGACGAGGACGGGGATGTCCTCGCGCCGCTCCCTCAGCGGGGGCATGGTGATGGTCACGATGTTGAGGCGGTAGTAGAGGTCGTCGCGGAACTTGCCTTCTTTCACGATGGCCTTGAGGTCCCGGTTCGTGGCGGCGATGATCCGCGCGCGGACCTTGACCCGTTCCTTTCCCCCGACCCTCTCGAACTCCATCTCCTGGAGGACCCGCAGAAGCTTTGCCTGGAGGTTGATGGACATCTCGCTGATCTCGTCGAGGAAGACCGTCCCCGTCCCGGCCAGCTCGAACTTGCCCAGTTTCCGGCCGATGGCGCCCGTGAAGGAGCCCTTCTCGTGGCCGAAGAGCTCCGACTCGAGGAGCGTCTCCACGATGGCGGAGCAGTTGACGGCGATGTAGGGCTCGTTCTTGGCCGTGTTGTTGTGGATGACCTTGGCGATGAGTTCCTTCCCCGTCCCGCTCTCCCCCTGGATCAGCACGGTGGTCCGGCTCTGCGAGACGACGCCGATCGTCTTGAAGATGTCCCGCATGGCCTTCGTGGCGCCGATGATGTCGCCCACCTTGTAGTCGCGCGATTGCTCCGTGAGCAGGCCGCCGATCTTTTTTTCCGTCTCCAGGGTCTTCAGGGCCTTCTGCAGCGAGACCTCGAGCTCGTCGATGTTGATCGGTTTGTGGATGTAGTCGTAGGCGCCTGCCTTCATGGCCCGGATCGTCGTGTCCATGTCGTGGAAGGCCGTGATCATGATGACCTTCACGTCCTCGTCGTCCTCCCGGAGCTCCTCGAGGACGGTGAACCCGTCGATGTCGGGCAGGCGGATGTCGAGGATGACCAGGTCGGGCTGGACCTGGACGAACTTGTTGAGACCGTCGGTCCCCGTCACGGCGGTGTGACACTCGTACCCCTCCTCCGAGAGATAGAGGTCGAGCGACTCGCAGATGGAGCGGTCATCATCGATGACGAGTATCTTGGCCATGCCGAACCGTTCCTCTCCTTCCCTCCGGCTCACGGGAGCGGCAGCGTGACGATCACGCGCGTCCCCTCACCCTTGCGGGAAAGGATCTCGATCGATCCCTGGTGCTGGTCGATGATCTTCTTGACCTGGGACAACCCAAGGCCCGTGCCGTACTTCTTCGTCGTGAAAAAGGGGTTGAAGATGTGCGGGAGGGCCTCCTCGCCGATTCCGCTGCCGCTGTCCGCAATCTCGACAACGGCCTGATTTTTCCCTGCCTCGAACTGCGTCCGGATCGTCAGGGTGCCGCCCTCGGCCATGGCGTCGATGGCATTCAGGTAGAGGTTCAGGAAGGCCTGCTGGAGCATGGCCGCATCGAAGGGCACGAGGGGCATCCGGTCGTCGAACCGCGTCTGCACCCGGATCTTCTTGTCCTCCACTTCGCGCTCCGCCATGGCGAGCGAATATTCGACGAACACGTTCAGCTCCGCCAGGTGCGTCTCCGGTTCCGTCGGCTTGGCGAAGACGAGGATGTCGCTGACGAGCTTCTCCAGATGCTCCACTTCCTTGCGGGCGATGTGAAAGCGCTTCAGGTCGTTGCCCTCGGGGTTCATCCGCTTCTCCAGGATCTGGAGGCTCATCTTGATCGACGAGAGGGGGTTGCGCACCTCGTGGGCGATGCCGGCCGAGAGCTGCCCCACGGCGGCAAGCTTCTGGCTCTCGTAGTATCGGTTCTCGAGCTCCTTGAACTCGGTGATGTCGCGCTGCAAGACCAGGAGGCGGTCCGTCCCCTTGATGGGACGCGCCGTCAGGAGCAGGCTGCGTATCGTCCCGTCCTTTTCCGCCACCTCGATCTCGAAGGGCTTGAAGATGCCCCGGCGGATTTCAGCCCAGCGCTCCTCCAGGAATTCCCTTCGCTCCGGGGCGACGAATTCAGAGAAATGCCTTCCCTTCAGTTTTCCGGCCGTGAGCCCCCGCTCCGGGTCGATGTCGCGGCTCATGTAGCGCAAGGTCCCGTCGGCATCGAGGACCAGGATCAAATCCGGCGAGGCGTCGAGAACGGACTGGTGGAAGTTGAAGAGCTCCTCCATGTTCTTCCGGAGGGAAATGTTCTCTTCGAGCTCGTTCTTCATCGTCTCGGCGTATTCCTTCAGGCTCAGCTCCATCTCGCGCTCGCGGGTCACGTCCTGGAGCGTCTCGATGGCGGCGATCACCTCGCCCTTCTCGTCGAGGATCGGAGCCGCCAGGAAATAGAGATGGCGCCGTTTCCCTCCGAGGCTCTCGTAGAAGTCCGTCGCCTCGTAGGCCCCTTCGACGACCGAGGACTTCTGGACTTTTTTCTTCCCGTAGAATTTCTCCAGACCCTCGAGGTCGCCCTCCACGATGAGATCGGCAATGACGGGACGCTTTTCCTTGTAGAAGGGCATCCACTGGTTGTCCGTGCCGATCATCTTTTCGCCGGGATACCCGCTCATCTCGGTGAAGGCCCGGTTCCAGAGGATGACCCGGTGGTTGCGGTCGATGACGAAGGTCGGGATCGGCGAGCCCTCGCTGATCCCCTCGATGGTCTTTCTGAGCCGGATGTTGCCCTCGAGCTCCCGCTTGAGCGTTTCGGCCTGTTCCTTCAGGGATCTCTCCAGCTCGCGCTCGCGGGTCACGTCCTGGAGGGTTTCCACGGCCGCGATGATCTCGCCCTTCTCGTTGCGGATCGGGGCGGCCAGGAAATAGAGGTGACGGCTCCGGCCGCCGAGGTTCTCGTAGAAGTCCGTCGCCTCGTAGGCCCCCTCGATGACCGAGGATTTCTGGACCTTCTTCTTCGCGTAGAACGCTTCCAGGCCGCGGGTGTCGCCGTCCACGATGAGATCGGCAATGACGGGGCGCTTCTCGGGGTAGAAGGGCATCCACTGCTTCTTCGTGCCGATCATCTTCTCGCCCGGGTAGCCGCTCATCTCGGTGAAGGCCCGGTTCCAGAGGATGACCCGATGGTTGCGGTCGATGACGAAGGTGGGGATCGGGGAGCCCTCGATGATCCCCTCGATCGTCTTGCGCAGGCGGATGTTTTCGTCGAGCTCCCGGCGAAGCGTTTCGGCATTCTCCCGGAGGTAGCGCGCCAGCTCCCGCTCCCGGGTGACGTCCTGGAGCGTCTCGATGGCCGCAATGACCTCCCCGCTGTCGTCGTAGACCGGCGCCGCCAGAAAGTAGAGATAGCGAGGCTTTCCACCCAGATCTTCGAACAAATCCGTTGCTTCGTAGGCCCCCTCGATCACGGATGACTGCTGCACCCGCTTTTTTCCGTAATACCGATTCAGGCCCTCGAAGTCACTGTCCACGATGAGATCCGCGATGAGGGGCCGCTTTTCCGGGTAGAGCGGCTTGTAGTGGTTGTCCGTGCCGATCATGTTGCGGGCATGATAACCCGTAAGCTCCGCGCAGGCCTTGTTCCAGAGAATGATCTTGTGGTTTCGGTCGATGACGAAGGTGGGAATGGGAGAGCCTTCGAGGAGGCTCTCGATGGAAAGACCCGTCCGGTTTTTCGCCGGACGGACGGTCTTCTTTTTATCGGTCCGGGACACCGTCACGATTCTTCTTCCTCTTGTCCTGCCTTTTTTCTCCTTTTCTCCTCGTACCAGCAGGCCACGTAAACGGCAATGGCCAGTCCCAGCGAGATGATCAGTTTGATGAGGCCGCTTTCGATGCCGATGACTTTTTCGCAGACCAGCCAGGCAACGACATACGTAACAGCCGTCAGGATCTCCTGCATTGCAGCCCTCCCTCCCGAAGAAGACCGACCCGGCGGAAATGCCTTCACTCACCCGGCGAAACCTTACGCCGGGCCTGCGCTGCCGGATCAACAATCGCCCGATACTAGCCTCCCGGGCGGAATATTTCAATAAAAATATACAAATGGCTTAGGCGCATAGGGCTTATGGCTTATGGCAGGCGAAGACACGAGGCTGAAGTCCGAATGATCTGTCACCTTTCGGTCTTACAGTTCCTCAGCCTTTGCCTTCCGCCGTTCCCATCAATTCCACGATTCGTTCAATTTCGACGCGGAATTGAAAGAAACGTTAAACGACAGCTCGTCTTTCAGGGTTCCCTTCGCTTCATCATGTTCTGATATCAGTTTTGATTTCAAGCTGTTAAGGGAAATTGATCTTTGAGTCGACCCCATGGCATATGGGTTGCAAACCCTTTCGCCGTTTTGAGCAGATTTCCCTTTAACTCGAGGGCCGGTTGTGCTACTCAGGGGACAAAATTTATAGCATCAATATAAGATGAAAGGAGAAAGAGGTTATGTTCAAGAAGACGTTGTTAACCATTTGTTCAGCACTGTTCACCCTTCTGGTTTTCGCCCCGGCGGTGCTCGCGGCGGAGGCACTTCCTTCCGGGGATGCCTATAACAAGGTGTTCTTTGCTGTCGGCGCCATGCTGGCCGCCGGTATCGGCGTGGGTCTGGGCGCCATCGGTGCGGGCGCGGGCATCGGCAACGCTGCCAACGGCGCCTGTATGGCCGTCGGCCGCAACCCCGGCGTGCAGGGCAAGATCATGACGACCATGCTCGTCGGCATGGCCATGGCCGAGTCCTGCGTTATTTACGCTCTGGTTATCGGTCTTGTCATTCTCTATGCCAACCCCTACGCGGCGTTGATCCTCAAGTAAGATCCGCTCTGAAAAAAATTACAGAATAGGGGGAAAAGAGTATGGCAGAGACTAAGAAAGATAAGCAGTTATTCTCCATCGGAAGAATATTCTTCCTGCTTATCGTCATTCCCCTGTCTCTCATGGCTTTCCTCATCGCCAACGGCATCTTCAAAGTGGGGGATTCCGCAAGAGAGCGAGCAACCACCGTTCTGGACCAGAAATCCCAGGAAGAGATCAAGATTCGGGCAATCAACACGGCGGAGGAAGTGGCCAATTTCCTCCGGGAGAGGGAAAACGACGTCCTCGTCGCCTCCATCCTCCCGGGCTCGGAGGCCGCCTACAAGTCCTTTGTTGATCAGAAGAAACGAAATCTCTGGGTGAAGGACAAGGACGGGAAGATCCAGAAAGTTGCAGCGCCTCTCTTCTCGGAGATGTCCCTCATCGACCGGTCGGGCAACGAGATCGTCCGGATCGTGAACGGAGCCGTGGCAGGGAAGAACCAGCTGAGAAACGTGGCGGCCCCTGGCAATACGACCTTCAAGTCCGAGGATTACTTCTCGAAGGCCATCGGACTCGGCAAGGGTGATGTCTACGTCTCTCACGTGACCGGCTGGTACGTGACGAAGCAGGAGTTCGAAAAGGGGAAGAGGTATTCCGGTGTCGTTCGTTTCGCCACCCCGATCTTCGACAAGGGTGGGCTTTCGGGCGTCGTGGTGCTGAGCCTCGACTACAGGCACCTGGCGGCCTTTACGGATCACATCGTCCCGACGCAGGCGGACTATGTTTTTGAGGCCGATGCGTCAACAGGCAATTACGCCTACATGGTGGACAACAAGGGGCTAGATCATTTCTCACCCGCTCGATTTTCACATCGCAGGCCTGAACCCGGACGGGACGCCGGTGCCGCCGCTGACCAAGGAAACCGCCGAGGCCCTGACCAAGGAAGGCAAGGAGGTCCTGAACCTCAATCTGCTCGGGTTCATGGATCCGGGCCTGCCTGAAGTGGCCAAGGAGGCTGCGGCGGGCAAAGCGGGATTCAAGAACTACAAGTTCGCGGGCCGTGACAAGTTCGTGGCCTATGCCCCGATCAAGTACTTCGCCAAGGCATATCCGGAACCTGCCGGTTTCGGCTGGATCGGGATGGGTGTCGACATCGCGAAATTCCAGGAGATGGCGACGGCCACGGCGGAGAAGATCAACCAGGAAGTCAAGGGCTGGACTTCGACGATCGTCATCATCATCATCGCTGCCGTGATCCTGCTGTTCGGGATCTCGGCCCTGCTGGCCCGGGGCATCGGCCGCTCTCTCGACACTGAAGTTCCTGCCGGAGCGGAAGGTGTGAAAGAAGACCTTTATGAAGACGAGGAAGAAAAGTAATCATCCTTGAACGGTTGACTGCAGCAGGGGCCCGGATCGTTGATCCGGGCCCTTTCTTTTCCTGTAAAGCTCCTCTCCCTGATAGGCGCCCTCGCCCTTGAGGGGAGAGGGCCGGGGTGAGGGTGAATAATGCTCACCTCTTTTTTGCCGGGGTGAGCGGGAAGGTCCCGGAAAAATTCATTGACAAATTATCCGGTTATCTTATAAATGGTTGAATTTTGAAGCAAAGTGGTTTTCCCGTCCACGGGACGGACATGCTTGCATTCATCCCGGCCCGCAGGGCGGGTGCCTGAACGAATCAATCTCAACGGTGGGGGGCACCATGAGTCTGAAAGAAAAGATCAACAGCGAGATGGTCGTAGCGGCAAAGGCGAAGGATTCGCTCAAACTGGGCACAATCCGGATGATCAAGACGGCGCTTCACAACAAGGAGATCGATGCCAAGCGCGAGTTGAACGATGCGGAAATCCTCCAGGTTCTCTCATCGATCGTGAAGCAGCGCAAGGACTCCATCGAACAGTTCAAGACCGGCAACCGCCAGGACCTGGTCGACAAGGAGGAGTACGAGCTCCATGTCGTCCAGGCCTTTATGCCCCAGCAGATGTCCGCGGAGGAAGTCGAGGCGGAGGTCGCGAAAGCCATCGCCGAGGCCGGGGCCACGAGCGTCAAGGACATGGGGAAGGTCATGAAGGTCCTCATGCCCAGGGTGGCGGGAAAGGCCGACGGCAAGCTTGTGAGCGATACCGTCAAAGCGAAACTTTCCGGCTGACGGGCAGGCAGTGAGCCCCGGGGCACACCAGAGAGGTTCCCCGGTCGACAGGACCCGATGCAGCGGCGCGCGTTTTTCAAAAAAAAACGGCCCGAGCCTTTACACCTTTCCGATCTTCATTATATTAGGGGTGAGGCCTTGAAAAAGGGTATCGGATCTTGAAGGGTTACATTCCCGAGGACCGGATCGAGGAAATCCGAAACCGGGTCAACATTGTCGATCTGGTTTCCGAGTATGTCACGCTCAAAAAAGCGGGGCGGAATTACCTCGGGTCCTGTCCCTTTCACAAGGAAAAAACCCCTTCGTTCACGGTCAACGCCGAAAAGCAGATTTACCACTGCTTCGGGTGCGGCGAGGGAGGAAATGCCTTTTCCTTCCTGATGAAGATCAACAGCATGACGTTCCCGGAAGCGGTGCGTCACCTGGCGGGAAAACTCGGCATCCCCCTTCCCGCCCGTGAGTTCACGCCGGAGGAAAAGGGCCACCAGGACCTGAGGGAAATCCTGCTCCGTGTCAATCACCTCGCCGCCGGTTATTACGCCAGGGCGATGCGCCTGCCGGCGGGTACCCGGGGGAAGGCCTATCTCGAAAAGAGAGGGATCAAGCCGGAGGTGATCGAAACCTTTCAGCTCGGCTATGCCCCGGAGGGGTGGAGAAACCTCCGGGACCACCTGCAGCGGGAAAAGGTTCCGCTGAAGCACGCCGAGCAGGCGGGTCTTCTGGTATCCCGGAAAGACGGCGACTTCTACGACCGGTTTCGGGGCCGGCTGATGTTTCCCATCGAGGACGTCAACGGCAACGTGATCGCTTTCGGGGGGAGGATCATCGGGGAGGGTGAACCGAAGTACCTCAATTCCCCCGAGTCACCCCTGTATGTCAAGGGCAGGAATCTCTATGGGCTTGCCCGGGCCAAGAACGCGATCCGCAGGGACGAAACCCTGATCATTGTGGAAGGGTACTTTGATCTGCTCGCCCTGTGGAACCACGGGATCCCGAACGTCGCGGCTACCCTGGGGACGGCACTCACCCGGGAGCACGTGGATCTGATCAAGCGATATACGGGATCCGTGGCCCTCACCTTCGACGCCGACACCGGCGGGAAGGCCGCCCTGGAGAGGAGCATGTCCCTCTTCCTGGAGCGCGGATTGCGGGCAAAGGCCGTGGTGCTGCCCGATGGGAAGGACCCCGACGAATTCATCTCGAAGCACGGGAAAGAGGCTTTCCTGGAGGAAATTGCCCGTGCCCGTGCCCTCGTCGATTATTACATCGACGAGGTCATCGGACAGGGCACAAACATTGACGATCGGAGAGGCGCGCTGAAAGTCGCCATCCCCTTCATGGCAGGCATCTCCGATGCCGCAGAGCGCGGCCAGTTCATGAAGCGTGTCTCGGAGCGCCTTGGCGTCGATGAGGAGCTGGTCCGGAGCGAGGTGAGCCGCCACCGCCCGGCAGGACGACAGGAAGAGGCGCCCGCACCGCGCCGGGCGACGACCGGGATCGACCGCGTGGAGCTTGCCCTCATCCAGATGATGATCGAAAATCCTTCCAGGATCCGCGACGTCATCCAGGGCAACATCCTGGCCTTCTTCATGAGTGACGTGCTGAAGAGCCTGGGGGAAACCATCGCTGCGGGCCATCGCGAAGGGGAGACCCCCAGCCTGGCCGGCATGGTCGAACGGATTGAAAACCGGGCGGTCCGGGAAAAGCTGCTCGAGCTGACGGTTTCGGCGGGTCAGCCGGACAGCGCCGTCAGGGATCGGCTCTTCGACGACACCGTCCGGAGGGTCAAGGAACGATGGTACAAAGAAAGACAGCGCGACCTGAGGGTCAGGCTGTTGAGAGCGCAGGAGGCGGGAGACCAGGAACTGTTCAACCGGCTTCTAGATGAAAAGGAACGATTACGCCATGAGCAAAAAGAATGTAAAGGATAACCGGCGCCGCGGAGAAACCTTCCTCTCCAAGGATATCCAGTCCGACGAGGTGAAAAAACTCATCTCGCTCGGGGAGGAAAAGGGGTTTTTGACCTACGACGACGTCAACGAGATGCTCCCTTCGGACATCGTCTCGTCGGACCAGATCGACGAGATCATCATGCTCTTCGGGGAGAAGAACATCGACATCATCGATACGGACAAGGGTGAGAAGATCATCCTGAAGAAAACCGTCGAAGAAGTCGCCGAAGCCAAGGAAGAAGGGGAAGAAGAGCTGCTCGCGATCCTTCCCAGCGGGGCAAGGACCGGCGACCCGGTCAAGATGTACCTGCGCGAGATGGGCCTCGTGTCGCTCTTGAACCGCGACGAGGAAGTGGAGATCGCCAAGAAGATCGAGGAAGGCGAGCGGGAGGTCACCGATGCCGTCTTCAGCGTGCTCACCGCGGTGAAGGACCTTGTCGGGATGGGCAAGGAGCTGAAAACGGGCGATCTGCGTGTGAAGAGCATCGTGGACAACATCGAGGACGAGGACGGCTTTGTCGAGGAGGATATTCACAGCGAACGGGTCATCAAGCTCATCGACCGGATCACCGAGATCGACCGGCGCAACGACACCCTCCGCAGGAAGCTCCGCGAAAAAGGCACCGACGAAGACGAGCGCAAGGACCTGGAGGCAAAACTGGCGAAGAACAACAAGAACATCGCCAGGACCTGCAGGGAGATCAACCTGAGCAAGAAACGCGTCCAGCGAATGGTCTCGAAGCTCAAGGACTTCACTGCCGAGACAGACACCGCCGATGCGGAAATCCGTTTTATCCGCCTGAAGACCAAGCTGCCCCTGAAATCCCTCGAGGCCGTCTTCGCGCAGATGCGCCGGAGCAAGCAGGAGGAGCGCAAGGTAACGAAGGAGCTTCGCATCTCGGCCGCCAGGCTCCGGGAATATGAAGAGCGCCTCAAGGAGGCCAGAAAGGTCCTGAAGCACGTCCAGACCGAAACAGGGCTCCCCGTCGCCGATCTGAGACAGATCGTCGAGACGATCGAGGCGGGCGAGAAGAAAGCCAGCGTTGCCAAGCGCAAGCTCGTGGAGGCAAACCTCCGGCTCGTCGTGAGCATCGCCAAGAAGTACACCAACCGCGGACTGCAGTTCCTGGACCTCATCCAGGAGGGCAACATCGGCCTCATGAAGGCTGTCGACAAGTTCGAGTACCAGCGGGGCTACAAGTTCTCCACCTATGCGACGTGGTGGATCCGCCAGGCCATTACCCGCGCCATCGCCGACCAGGCGCGGACGATCCGGATCCCCGTGCACATGATCGAGACGATCAACAAGCTGATCCGGACCTCCCGTTACCTTGTCCAGGAACTCGGGCGGGAGCCCTCGCCCGAGGAGATCGCCGACAAGATGGAGTTCCCTCTCGAGAAGGTGCGCAAGGTGCTCAAGATCGCGAAAGAGCCCATCTCCCTCGAAACGCCGATCGGTGAGGAGGAGGACAGCCACCTCGGCGATTTCATCGAGGACAAGAAGATCATGTCACCCTCCGAGGCGGCCATCAGCATGGACCTGGCCGAGCAGACCCGCAAGATCCTCTCCACCCTCACCCCCAGGGAAGAAAAGGTCCTGCGCATGCGGTTCGGAATCGGCGAGCGCTTGGATCTGATGCTCGAGGAGACGGTCACGGAGAGCGTCGACGTCACCGTGGAGAAGGCAAGGCAGATGGAGGAAAACGTCCTCAAGAACCTGAGAAACCCCTCGCGACGCAGAGAATTGAAATCGGCTGCGAAATAAAGGCTTGACAACCGGGTCGGATACCGTTAAATAGACGATTTCAATAAGAATTCTATCCAGAGGGCCCATAGCTCAATTGGCAGAGCCACCGGCTCATAACCGGTAGGTCCCTGGTTCGATCCCAGGTGGGCCCACCATTTCAGCGGGGGCCCGGGCTGTCCGCCCCGCTCTGCAAGAAGGATTTAGCCGTGAACACGCCAGCGAAACATCAAGGAGCCGGTACACGACGGGCATCAAAACCCGGCACAGGGAACAACCTCGAAAATGCACCAAACCGGTGCATTTTTTTTATTCTGGCAAGCTGTTGACCGGGGGCGCATCCCGCGTGAAATGCGAGAAGTTGAGAAGCTGAGAAGTTGAGAAGCTTGGATACAGCTGAAAGTCGACCGCATGCCTGACTTTCCGCTCTTCCGAACTTCTTAACTTCATACACTTCTTAACTTCTATCTTTGCAGGGGGCCTTGCATCTGGCCATTTTTGAACAGCTTCACAACACACAACGCGGGGGACAGAGATTGAAAGAGCAGATAGCCCTTCTCATCGACCTTCAGAAGATCGACCAGGACATCAGGACCCTGAACAACAAAAAGCAGACCCTTCCCGAGAAAGCAGGGGAACTCGATCAGGACTTCCAGGCCCGGAAGGATCGGATGGAAGACGATCGAAACGGTCTCGAGGGTCTGAACAAGCTTCACAAAGAGAAGGAATCGGAGTTGAAGCAGGGCCAGGAAAAGCTGCGAAAAGCCAGGGAGCGCCTGCTGGAGGTCAAGACCAACAAAGAATACCAGGCGATGCTCGCGGAGATCGAAACGCTCGAGAAGGGAAACGGCAGGATCGAGGAGGAAATCCTGGTCCTCTATGACAGGATCGACGAGAAAAAAGGCTCCCTCAAGAACCACGAGAAGGATTTCGAGCAATACCGGGGCGGCTACGAAGCGGAGCGGAAAAAGATCGACGAGGAGCTTGCCTCCATCGATGGGGAACTGGTCGATCAAAAGAAAAAATTCGAAGCCCTCGTCCCGGGCCTGAAGCCCGACGTTCGGCGCCGGTACGAGATGATCAAGGGCCGCCGCAACGGGATCGCCGTCGTATCCGCCCGGAACGCCGTCTGCTGCGGCTGCAACATGAATCTGCCGCCCCAGCTGTACAACGAACTTCAGCGCTCAGAGGAGCTCATCTACTGCCCGAACTGCAACCGGATCATCTACTGGGATGAAGACGTCAATGGCGGATAAGTGCCTGTCCCTTTTTACCGACGGGGCATGCCGTGGAAACCCCGGCAACGGCGGGGCCGGGGCCGTTCTTGTCGGCGAGAACGGTGAGGTGGTCTCAACGGCGAAGAGGTTCCTCGGCCACTGCACCAATAATATCGCCGAATACCAGGCCCTCATCCTCGGCCTCGAGGAGGCCCTGGGGCGAGGGGCCACGGCAATTTCCATCTATCTCGACTCGGAGCTTCTCGTCCGGCAGATCCAGGGCGTCTACCGCGTCAAGAACCCCGCCCTGAAGCCCCTGATGGCCGATATCCGGGCCTTGCTGGACCGGTTCGACACATGGCAGGTCGCGCACGTCCCGCGAAGCGAAAACGCCATGGCCGACAAACTCGCCAACGAGGCCATCGACGAAGCCCTCAGAAAAGACCGAAGTTAGGATAGCTCGGAAGCTAAGAAGTGCAGAAAAACAAAAGACGTTCCATCACTTTCCGATCTTCCGATCCTCTGATCTTCCTCACTTCCATGTTTTTCTCGCTTCCCCACTTCTCCCTCACTCCTGCAAAATACCTGTTGCAAAGATGCCGGTATCATTGGAGAATGAATCGTGCCGGAGCAGGCGGGATGATCGCTGGCCCGTCTACGGGCTGGAGGAAAGTCCGAGCTCCACAGGGCAGGATGGTCGCTAACGGCGACCGGGGGTGACCCCAGGGAAAGTGCCACAGAAAACATACCGCCCCGAGCTTGTCGAGGGGTAAGGGTGAAAAGGCGAGGTAAGAGCTCACCAGTTCCCCGGGTGACCGGGGAAGCTAGGCAAACCCCATCCGGAGCAAGACCATGTAGGGGAGTGTTCGAGGGCGGCCCGCCCGAGCTCCCGGGTAGGTCGCTTGAGGCAACAGGCAACTGCTGTCCCAGATTAATGATCATCGCCCCCCTGAGGGTGACCGAGGGGGGAACAGGACTCGGCTTACAGCCTGCTCCGACACCTAAAAAATGGAAGTTAAGAAGTTGAGAAGTTAAGAAGGTAAGAAGCTGGGAAACAAGACGGGAAAAAGATCAATCGTCATGCCCCCCGAAGCCGTCCTGTGCCTCTACTTTTCTCAGGCACATCTTCGTCATCCTATTCATTTTCATATGCCTGTTCTCTTCAGTCCCCGCGTCGGGATCAGATGACACGGCGCGGAAGATGCGCGAGGCGGAGGCTCATTTCAGCCGGGGAGAATACCTGGAGGCCCTGGGCGACTACCAGGAAGTGATCGAGCAGGCAAAGAAAGGCGAGCATCAGCCGAAGGCCCTCATGATGTCGGCAGCGATCTACGGAACCTTCCTGAAAGATCACGAGGCGGCACTCAAATTATACAGCCAGGTCCGGACGAAATACCCCGGCTCCATCTACGAGGCCGACGCCATCTTTCAGACGGCCATGATCCAGTACGAAAGGGCCCGGTACCGGGAGGCATCGCGGCTGTTTGCCCTCTATATCGAAAAATTCCCGACCGGCAGCAGGCGGGACGTGGCCTTCTTCATGCGCGATGCCAGCGACCATCCGCCTTCCGAACGGGAGCGGAGGGAGCGCGAGCAGGCCGCCCGCTCGAAGAGGACTGAGTCGATCCGTGTCCTCGTCCTGGAGGGCGCAACGGAGATGCGCGTATCGTCCTCCTCGTCCCTGGAGATACGAAACCCAAACGGGGGTGCGCTCCTCCAGGCGATCAACACCCCGCAGGAAGCCCGGGTCCGGTTCGACAGGGGCGTGCTTTCCGTCAACGGCAAGGCATGGCCCGTCACCGAACTGGTGTTGTCGCCGGCCAGGGGGGGGACGGTGAGGGTCAACGGCGCCACCTACCGCGGCAACCTGAAATTGATCGTGACGGGCCAGGGCCGCATCAACGCCGTCAATCTTGTCGATATCGAGGACTACCTGTACGGGGTCGTCCCGAAAGAAATGCCCCCGAACTGGCCCGAGGAGGCCCTCAAGGCCCAGGCCGTCGTCTCCCGGACATTCGCCCGCTACCAGATGGACGCCAATGCCTCCCGCGACCACGACGTCAGCGCCACGACCGCCTCCCAGGTTTACGGGGGAGTCGCCGCAGGGACGGATCGGACCCGCCGGGCCGTCGATGCCACCCGGGGCAAGATCCTCACCTTCAAGGGAAAACCCGCCCTGACCTATTTCCATGCCAACAGCGGCGGGATGACGGAGGATGCCCGCCACGTCTGGCGTGTCGCCATCCCCTACCTGCAGTCCGTTTCCGACGACTACAGCGCGCGGGCCCCCGGCGCGGCCTGGTCATCCTTTCTGAGCTTCGATCAGATTCGGGATGCGATGAACCGAAACGGGATCAAGACAGGGCAGATCAGCGACCTCGAGACGGCTTCGCAGAGCCCGTCGGGGCGCGCCATCAGGCTGAAAATCACCCATAGCGCAGGGACAACGGTCCTCGGCGGAAACCAGTTCCGCACGATCACCGATCCGGCCGTGATCAAGAGCACGCTCTTCAAGGCTGAACGGAACAGTCAGGGAATCCGCTTCGAAGGCCGGGGTTCCGGCCACGGGGTGGGATTGAGCCAGTGGGGGGCCCGCATGATGGCAGAAGGAGGATCCCCCTACCGGGAAATCCTCCTTCATTATTACAAAGGTCTCGAATTGAATTAATTAAGGTCGTGTCTTCTCGCCTTTAGCCTTTACCCTTTTTCACTTCCCCAGGTTCTTCTCCGTCTCGATGATGTCCAGCGTCGTCTTGATGACCGTGTCGGCGTTGAGCGACATGCTGTCGATCCCGCATTCGACGATGAACCGGGCGAACTCGGGGTAGTCGCTGGGCGCCTGACCGCAGATGCCGATCTTCTTGCCGAGCTTCCGGGCCTTGGTGATGACGTCCCGCACCAGCGTCAGCACGGCCTGGTTGCGCTCGTCGAAGATGTGGGCCACCTGCGCCGAGTCGCGGTCGAGGCCCAGCGTGAGCTGGGTGAGATCGTTGGAGCCGATGGAGAAGCCGTCGAAGATCTTCGCGAATTCCTCCACGAGGATCACGTTGCTCGGGATCTCGACCATCATGTAGATCTCGAGGCCGTTTTCTCCCTGGATGATGCCGTTGTCGCGCATGACCTCGATCACCCGCTTGCCCTCTTCCACGGTCCGGCAGAAGGGGATCATGGGCTTGACGTTCGTGAGGCCCATCTCGTTGCGGACCTTCTTCATGGCCTTGCATTCCAGGGCAAAACCGTCGCGGTACTTGTCGTCGTAGTACCGGGAGGCGCCGCGCCATCCGATCATGGGGTTCTCCTCCGTCGGCTCGAAGTACTTCCCGCCGATGAGGTTTGCGTACTCGTTGCTCTTGAAGTCGCTCATGCGGGTGATGACGTCGTTGGGGTAGAACGCAGCGGCGATCTTCGCGATGCCCTGGGCGAGCTTGTCGACAAAGAAGTCCGTCCGGTTCTCGTAGCCCTTGGTGATCGCCTCGATTTCCTTGCGGACCTTTTTATCCGTCACCTTCTCGAACTGAACCAGCGCCATCGGGTGGATGCGGACATACTGGTTGATGATGAACTCGAGACGGGCAAGCCCCACGCCGTCATTGGGGATGTTGGCCACATCGAAGGCGTTGTCGGGGTTTCCCACGTTCATCATGATCTTCGTCTTGGGCCTCTGCAGATTCTGCAGGTTGACGCGCTGCACTTCATACTTGAGGACGCCGTCGTAGACGTTTCCGATCTCGCCCTCGGCGCAGGAGACGGTGGCCTCCTTCGACTTGCGCAGGGCCTCGGTGCCCTTCCCCGTCCCGACGATGCAGGGCACGCCGAGCTCGCGGCTCACGATGGCTGCGTGGCAGGTCCGGCCGCCTTTGTTCGTGACGATGGCGGCGGCGATCTTCATGATGGGCTCCCAGTCGGGGTCCGTCATGTTCGTCACCAGCACCTCGCCCTTCTTGAAGTTCTTGATGTCGCTCACGCTCGAGATGACGTTCACGGGGCCGGCGCCGATCTTGGACCCTACGGCGGTGCCCGTCACCAGGGGCTTCTTCTGCTCGAGCAGCACGTAGCTCTCCAGGACGTTGGCGTCCTTCTGGGACTGGACCGTCTCGGGGCGGGCCTGGAGGATGAAGAGCTCGCCCGTTTTGCCGTCGCGGCCCCACTCGATGTCCATGGGCTTGAAGTAGCCCGCCTCGGCGGAGTAGTGGTCTTCGATGATGCAGGCCCACTTGGCCAGCGTGATGGTCTCGTCGTCGGTGATGCTGAAGACGTCTCGCTGCGCCTTGGGCACGGGCTTGATCTCCGTCGGATCGACGCCCTTCTTCTTCGAGTAGATCATCTTGATCTCTTTGGTCCCGAGCTTCTTCTGGACGATGGGCCTGAAACCGTCCTTCAGCGTCGGCTTGAAGACGTAGAACTCATCGGGGTTCACCGTTCCCTGGACGACCGTCTCGCCCAGGCCGTAGGAGGACGTGATCAGGACGACGTCCTTGAAGCCCGATTCCGTGTCGATGGAGAAGATGACGCCCGAGGCCCCGATGTCGGAGCGGACCATCTTCTGAACACCGATGGACAGGAAGACCGTCTCGTAGTTGAAACCCTTGTCGAAGCGGTAGGAGATGGCCCGGTCCGTGAAGAGCGACGCAAAGCAGCGCTTGCAGGCCTCGATGAGGGCCTCCTCGCCCCGGATGTTCAGGAAGGTCTCCTGCTGACCCGCAAAGCTGGCATCAGGCAGGTCCTCGGCGGTGGCGGAGCTGCGGACGGCGACGTCCGTATTCGGTCCGTACTCGTCACAGAGCCTCTTGTAGGCCTTGACGATCTCGTCCCTCAGGTCCTTGGGTACAGGGGCGTTGTAGATCAGGTCACGGACCTTCTTTCCCCGCGTTTTGAGGTTGTGCATATCGTGGGTGTCGAGGTCCTTAAGGACCTCCTTGATCTTGTCCCAGATCCCGGCCGACTCGATGAGGTGGCGGTAGGCCGCTGCCGTGATGGCATACCCGTCGGGGATGTTGACCCCTTTCTTCTGCAGGTTCTGCCTCATTTCGCCCAGTGAGGCGTTCTTTCCCCCCACCTCGGGAATATCTTTTAATTGAAGTTCGTCAAACCAGATGACCAGTCTTTCGTTGTTCATATCCATCCTCCCCGAAGACGTTGATGTCCTTTAATCCCTTGTTTTACGGCCGAAAACTCCCTATCAGTTTTGGCCCTGCGAGTCAACGGGAAACGTCCCGTGATCAACCCATCGCATCGGTGAGCCTGGAATCGGTGAGCCTGCGCCCCCCGAAAACATGCATGTGAAGGTGGAAAATAAGCTGGCCCCCGTCGGGGTTGACGTTGACGGTGACCCGGTAGCCTTTTTCGGCGATCCCCTTCTCCCGGGCGATCTTCTGTGCGGCCCGGACCATCTCCTCCAGAATGTCCTTCTGGCTTTCCCCGACGTCGTTGAAGGTCGCGATATGCTCCTTCGGTACGATGAGGACGTGGACAGGCGCCACAGGATGGATGTCATTGAAGGCGAGGATCTTGTCTGTTTCCAGGACCTTGCTGCAGGGAATTTCCCCTTTGACGATCTTGCAGAAAATGCAATCGTTCATCTCCCTCTACCTCCTCCGTCGTCGTTGAGCCAACCGGAGCCCTTTCGATCTTCCCTATGCGAGTTAAGAGGTGAGCAGGTCAGCTTCTCGCAATCCTCCGATCCACCCTCTTACCTTCTTACATCTTTCGTCCGCCCGATTGCCTCCTCCAGATCGAGGGCGCCCGTGTACAGGGCCTTTCCCGTGATCACGCCGAGAATTCCGGAGTCCGCCACGGCCAGGAGCCTGTCGATATCACCGATCCCCGCAACACCGCCCGAGGCGATGACGGGAATCCCCACGGCCCGGGCGAGGCGCTCCGTGGCGGGCACATTCACCCCCGTTTCCATGCCGTCGCGGCTGATGTCCGTGTAGACGAGGGCGGCAAGCCCCAACCCTTCGTAGCGCTTCGCCACCTCGAGGACATCGGCGCCCGTGGCCTCCGTCCAGCCCTCGACGGCAACCTTCCCTTCTTTCGCGTCGATGCCGAGGATGATCCGGCCGGGGAATCGGCGGCAGGCCTCGACGACGAACTCGCGGTTCTTCAGGGCCGCCGTGCCGAGGATGACCCAGCCGACACCCATTTCGAGATAGTACTCCACGGTCCCGAGTTCCCGGATTCCGCCTCCCAATTCAATGGGAACGCTGACGGCGGACAGGATCTGCCGGATGACCCCGTCGTTGACGGGACGGCCTTCGCGGGAGCCGTCAAGGTCGACGATGTGAATACGGTCGGCCCCCTTTGCGGCCCACCGGCAGGCCACCTCCACAGGGTCACCGCTGTAGACGGTCTCCCTCTGGAAGTCCCCCTGCAGGAGCCGAACGCACCTGCCGCCCCGTAAGTCGATTGCTGGAATGATAATCAAGGACTGTTGCTCCGGAACCGGTGGCCCGGTTCTGCTCCATAAAAAGGCCGGCCCCCGGCGTATCCCCGGGCGGGGCGCCGGACCGGCACTTCCTTTCGGTCAGCCGGGCTGTTTATCGATACCCGGGGAAGGTTTTCAGTATTTCCTCGACGCCGTCTTCGGCCAGTTCGGCCGCCGTCACCCACTTGAGCCCCCTGCTGAAAAACGTCGAGGACTGCAGGACATTCTCGGAAAACGACTGCTGGGTCTTGTCGTAGATTCTCCCCCAGACCAGATCGCCGTCGCTCGACTGGATCATGTAGATCCCGAACGTGACCGACGCCGGGCGCTCGGCCGAATACGCATACCCTACCCGCTCCCGGAAACAGGACACGTAGCCGATCACGATGGCGTCGACCTCGAGGGCCTTGCCCGTCATCTGGAGCTGCTGCGTCACCGACGCGTTCGTGTTGTCGCTTTTCACTTTCTGGTAAACGGGATCGCTCTGGTAGGGCGGGATGACGGCAAATTGCCCGATTTCTCGAGTCTCTGGAGAAAAAAATCCTGCACGAGCGCCTCGGCATTCTGGGGCAGGGCGCAGGTGGAAAAACGGTCCCGCCGACGGGACAGCGGGCCACGCGGCTGCCATCGTCGGAGGTCGAGCTTCTCGAAGGACACAACGGCAATCTTCTTCGGGACGGCGGGTTCTTCCGGCGGTCTCCGCTGCCGTGCGCACCGGTGTGCTCGAGGCGCATCCCACGAGGACGGGCAAAGGAAGCAGAGGGCTGCAACGAGTGCGAGACAGGATTTTCGAAAAGGGCTTCACGCTTTCCCCCCGCCGGGATGCGTCTCGAGAATGGTGAAAGGGCGGAAAACGAACAAAGAACAAAAAGAGAAGGACCTGTCAGAACCTGTAATCCTCTTCCCGGTGCAGATCAGCAGAAATATTTTCAAAGGGTTCCCTTCGTGGAAAGGACCCCGCTGATGCGAGCATTCAGGGTGACGGCCTCCCGCAAGGCACGGGCAAATGCCTTGAAAATCGCCTCTGCGATGTGATGGTTGTTCTTACCATACATGACGTTGACGTGCAAGGTCATTCCACTGTTGTCGGTGAAGGCCTTGAAGAACTCCCGGATGAGCGCGAGATCAAAGGTCTTGATCTTCCGGGCCCCGAAATCCACGTGGTACACGAGATAGGATCGACCGGACAAATCGAGTGTGAACCGCAGCAAGGCTCTCATCCATCGGGACCGCGGCGGAGCCGTAACGGTTGATCCCCTCTTTTGCCTTCAATGCCTCCCGGAAGGCCTTCCCCAGGCAGATCCCGATGTCCTCGACGAGGTGGTGATCGTCAACGTCCGTATCCCCGCTGCCCTTCACCGTCAGGTCGAAGAGGCCATGCCGGGCCATCAGGGTGAGCATGTGATCGAGGAAAGGAATCGTTGTGGCGATCTTGCCCTTGCCCGTCCCGTCGAGATCCAGAAGGATGCGGATGTCCGTCTCCGACGTCTTCCGGTCGATCTTCGCTTTCGCTGGCCATGAGGACCCTCCTCAGATCTTGCACCGTCAGCCACTTCTTGTCACTTCTGCCACTTCGTTCACGATCAGACCACTTTGTTCAGGGCGTACTCGATGATCCCCTCCGCCCCCGCCTCCTGCAGAAGGGGAATGAGGTCGCGGATGATGCTGCTGTCCACGACCGTCTCCACGGCGAACCACTCCTCGTTGTAGAGGTTCGAGATGGTGGGCGCCTTCAGGGAGGGCAGCAGCAGGATCACGCGGCCCAGGTTTTCCTTGGAGACGTTCATCTTGATGACCACCTTCCCCATGCCCAGAAGCGAGCCCTTGAGCATCGTCCGGATCTGCTCGATCTTGCGTCGCTTCCAGGGATCCTCCCAGGCATCCTTGTTGGCGATGAGCTGGGTGTTGGTCCGCATCAGCTCGTGCACGATGCGCAGCCGGTTCGCCTTGATGGTGCTCCCTGTCTCGGTGACTTCCACGATGGCATCGACAAGACTCTCGACAACCTTCGCTTCCGTCGCCCCCCAGGAAAATTCCACCTTGACGTCAATATTGCGCTCCTTGAAGTAGCGCTTCGTGAAGTTGACGAGCTCCGTGGAGATCTTCTTTCCCTGGAGATCCTCGATCTTCGTGACAGGCGAATCCTCGCGGACGACGAGGACCCAGCGGGCCGGTTTGGCCAGCACCTTGGAGTACACCAGGTCCTCGACGACGACGACGTCCGACTCGTTCTCGGTGACCCAGTCATGGCCCGTCAGGCCCAGATCCAGGGTTCCCGCCTCGATGTACTTGGACATCTCCTGGGCCCTCACCAGGGAGCAGGAGATCTCTTCGTCGTCGATGTCCGGGAAGTAGCTGCGGCTGTCGTAGGTGATCCGCCAGCCCGCCCTCTTGAACAGATCGACCGTATTTGACTCGAGGCTCCCTTTCGGGATGCCCAGTTTCAGTTTTTTCATTTGTAGACATCCTTCGGGTTGAAGATGAGCTCGCCCACGATTTCCTCCCTGCCGCCGGAAACCTTCCGGTAGAAGCACGAGCGGTATCCCGTGTGACAGGCCGCCTTGCCGATCTGGTCCACCAGGAGCAGGATCGTGTCGTTGTCGCAGTCGATCCGGATCTCCTTGACCATCTGGACGTTTCCCGAGGTTTCCCCCTTGACCCAGAGCTCGTTTCGGGATCGGCTCCAGTAGGTGGCCTTTCCCGTTTCGAGGGTCTTGCGCCACGAGAGCTCGTTCATGTAGGCAAGCATCAGGACTTCCTTCGTGACATCATCCTGAACGACGGCGGGAACGAGGCCGCCGCTTTTCTTGAAATCGGGTTCCACCATGATCGATATTCCGGTCTCCTTTACGCATCGGCACGAGACATCGCCAGCGGGAAAAAGGATTTCTACCTTTCTTTCCGGAAGCCTGAGCCTGATGCCTGGTGCCTGTTTATGTGACGGGTAATACTAAGGAAATGACCCGATTTTATCAAGCACTATTTTCTTTTCGTCTTGCCTGGCCCTGCATTTTGTGTTAGAAAAAAGTCCGTCTTTTCTCCGGGTTATCCGTCACGGCAGGAATCACGGAAACGGTACAGGCACTTCAGAACGCATACGGAACGGAGGGCGAAATCGATGTCAGTCTTAATCGGCGGCGGCGTATCGGTCATGCTGGGCCTGGTCCTGCTTATCTTCTGGTACAAGCACTTTCTCGTTCTCCTCATGGGGGCGGTCCCGATCCTTCTCATCATGGGCGGGGCGCTCGCCGTTTACGTGGGCCTCGACGAGCTGAAGGACAAGATCCGCGAGACCCAGGAAAAGGAAAAGGAGGAACTCAACAAGGCCCGGGCCGAGCTCGAGCGGGCCAAGGCGGAGGCCGAAAAATACCGCGAGGAACTGGAGAAGCTCAAGGACACCAAATAGTGAGCGCCCCCGGTCCCGGTAAAAACACCTTGACAGGAAGTCGGAAAATCCAATAACGGAATAACCCAGTTCAGAAAAAAAGGGCTATCAAAACGGCATGAACATCGGCACATTCCTGAATCAACCGAACGAATCCCGCCTTCGTCAGTACTCCTACATGTATTGATGCCTGCAGTTCACCCCCAGGTGGGCATGCAGGCTACCCGGAACACCCCGCGTATTTCGACGGTCCATCCCGCGCAGACGTCAGTCCCAAAGGCTTCTTACTCCGGCAGACGACGGGAACCTTTCAATGGTCGCATCGGAAAACCAGTGACGTATTGGAGGACAAGGTCATGAGAAAAGAAACAACGGCGGTTCTGGCAGTCATTTTTCTGCTTACGGCGGCGATCACGCTCGGCTCGTGGACGGCAGCCGGGGCGGCAACCAACCTGACTTACAGCATCTTCTTCCCGCCCACCCATGCCCAGGCAAAGGCGGCGGAGTCCTGGGCGAAGGAGATCGAGAAGCGCAGCGCCGGCAATGTGAAGATTTCCCTATTCCCCGGAGGGACGCTGACCCCGGCCGATCAGTGTTTCGATGGAGTCGTGAAAGGGATCTCCGATATCTGCATGTCCGCCTTTGCATACACCCGGGGTCGCTTCCCCGTCATGGAGGCCCTGGATCTTCCCCTGGGCTACCCGAACGGCAGGGTCGCCACGCGCGTGGCCAATGACTTCTACCAGATCATGAAACCCAAGGCATTGGAGAGCGTGAAGGTCCTCTACCTGCACGCCCACGGCCCGGGACTTCTGCACACGAAGAAGCCCGTGAAAACCCTGGAAGAAGTGAAGGGTATGAAAATCCGCTCGACAGGCTTCAGCGCCAAGGTCGTTGCGGCGCTGGGCGGCGTGCCCGTGGCCATGCCGCAGGGCGAGACCTACGAGGCGCTCAGCAAGGGGATCGTGGACGGGACGATCGGCCCCATCGAGGTGCTCAAGGGATGGAAGCAGGCCGAGGTGGTCAAATCCACGACGGACTGTTTCGACGTGGGATACACGACGGCGTTTTTCGTCGTCATGAACCTCAAGAAGTGGAATGCCCTTGCCCCCGATGTCCGCAAGGTCCTCGACGACGCGAGCCGCGAGTGGATCGACGTGCACGGCAAGGCATGGGACGAGGCGGACAGGAGGGCGGAATCAACCTGCGAATCCCGCCTTCGTCAGTACTCCTACATGTATTGATGCCTGCTGTTCACCTCCGAGGTGGGCAAGCAGGCTTCCCGGAACACCCCGCGTTTTTCACGGTTCATCCCGCATAGACGTCAGCGGAACCGTTTCTTGCTCCGGCCGACGACGGGATCCTGTCAATGGTCGCATCGGACAACCAGTGACATCTTGGAGGGCAAAGTCATGAGAAGGGGAACAACGGCAGTTCTGTCAATCATTTTTCTGCTTACGGCGGCGATCACGCTCGGTTCGTGGACGGCAGCCGGGGCGGCAACCAACCTGACCTACAGCATCTTCTTCCCGCCCACGCACGCCCAGACAAAGGCGGCAGAGGCCTGGGCGAAGGAGATCGAGAAGCGCAGCGCAGGCAATGTCAAGATCTCCCTCTTCCCCGGAGGGACGCTGACCCCGGCCGACCAGTGCTACGACGGCGTCGTCAAGGGGATCTCCGACATCGGCATGTCCGCCTTCGCATACACCAGGGGCCGCTTCCCCGCTATGGAGGCCCTTGATCTTCCCCTCGGGTACCCGAACGGGCGGGTGGCCACCCGCGTGGCAAACGAATTCTACCTGTCCATGAAGCCCAAGGCCCTGGAGAATGTGAAGGTCCTCTACCTGCACGCCCACGGCCCCGGCCTTCTGCACACGAAGAAGCCCGTGAAGACACTCGAAGACCTCAAGGGAATGAAGATCCGCTCGACGGGCTTCAGCGCCAAGGTCGTCGAGGCCCTCGGCGCCGTTCCCGTGGCCATGCCGCAGGGAGAGACCTACGAGGCGCTCAGCAAGGGGATCGTGGACGGGACGATCGGCCCCATCGAGGTGCTCAAGGGCTGGAAGCAGGGCGAGGTGGTCAAATCCACGACGGACTGCTTCGATGTGGGCTACACGACGGTGTTCTTCGTCGTCATGAACCTCAAGAAGTGGAATGCCCTTCCCCCCGATGTCCGCAAGGTCCTCGACGACACAAGCCGCGAGTGGATCGACGTGCACGGCAAGGCCTGGGACGAGGCGACAAGGAGGGCCGTGCCTTCACGAAGAGCCTCGGCAACCAGGTCATCACCCTGCCGGCGCAGGAAAGCGCCCGCTGGAAAAAGGCCGTCAGGCCGACGATCGAGGAGTACGTGAAGAACGCGGAACAAAAGGGCGTGCCGGGCCGCAAGTCCGTGAAGGAGGCCGAAGCCCTGATCGGCAAGTACCGGAAGCAATATAAGTAGAGACACTGCAACAGGGGATCGCATCCGTGCTTCGTACGATTGCCAAAACCATTCATCAGGCAGCTGCCAGGCTCAACGGGGTCTCGGCAGCTGCGGTCGTATTCATCATGCTCCTGACCTGCGCCGATGTCGTGATGCGTCTCTTCGGCAGGCCGATCCCCGGAACCTATGAGCTGGTCGGTTACTTCGGCGCGGTGATCATCGCCTTCGCGATGGCCTACACGTCTGTCGAGCGGGGGCACATCGCCGTGGAGATGCTGGTCGATCGCCTGCCGCGGAGGCCGAGGCATGTCGTGGAGGCCCTCAGTGCGCTGGCCGGCGCCTTCCTCTTCGGGCTGCTTGCCTGGCAGAGCCTGATCTACGCCGCCGACCTGATGGAGAGCGGCGATGTGTCGCTGACCCTCGGTGTGCCGACATGGCCCTTTGTCAGCTGCATCGGTGCGGGCTCGGCACTGCTGGTGCTGGTACTCCTCGTGGACGCGCTGCGGGATCTCAAAAAGGGGCTTCAGCCATGACGCCGACCGAAGCCGGCATCTACGGGTTCATCGTCCTCGTGGCCCTCATGTTCCTGAAGATCCCCGTGGGCTTCGTCATGGCCCTCGTGGGTCTGCTGGGCTTTGCCTTCCTGGTCTCCTGGGATGCGGCGCTGAATTTGATGGCGCAGGATTTCTCCGCCGTTTTCGGGTCCTACAACCTTACCGTCATCCCCCTTTTCGTGCTCATGGGGCAGCTGGCACACCACTCCGGGATGAGCGGCCGGCTGTTCCACGCCGCCTATCGATTCCTGGGGAACCTGCCGGGCGGGCTCGCCGTGGCCACCATCGGCGCCTGCGCGGGGTTTTCGGCCATCTGCGGCTCCACGAGCGCCACGGCCGCCACGATGGCCGCCGTCGCCCTGCCGGAGATGAAGAAGTACAACTACGACCCCGCGCTGGCAACGGGCGTCGTCGCCGCAGGCGGAAGCCTCGGGATCCTGATCCCGCCCAGCACGATCTTCATCGTCTACGGGATCATGACGGAGCAGTCCGTCGGCAAGCTCTTCCTGGCCGGCGTCATGCCGGGGATCCTGATGACGCTCCTCTTCATCGTGACGGTCTTCATCTGGACCTGGAACCGGCCCGATCTTGCCATGCCGGGGGCTCGCTTCACCCTGCGTGAAAAGATCGCCTCCCTTGCAGGCGTCGTCGAGACGCTCATCCTCTTTGTCGCCGTCATGGGGGGGCTCTTCATCGGGTTTTTCACCCCGACGGAGGCGGCCGCCATCGGCGCCTTCGGCACCCTGCTGATCGCCGTCGTCGGCCGCCACCTTTCCTGGAAGGGGTTCACCCAGTCGCTTGTCGAGACGACGCGGGTCAGCTGCATGATCCTCGTCATCGTGGCGGGGGCCACCGTATTCGGGCACTTCCTGGCCGTCACCCGGATCCCCTTCGAAGTGGGCACCTGGGTCATGGGGCTCCAGATGCCGCCATGGGCCGTCATGGGCATCATCATCCTGATATACCTTCTCCTCGGCTGCCTCATGGACTCGCTCGCCATGATCATGCTGACGATCCCCATCTTTTTCCCCGTCATCACGGCCCTGGGCTACGACCCGATCTGGTTCGGCGTGATCATCGTGCTCGTCACCGGCATGGGCGTCATCACGCCCCCCGTGGGCATCAACGTCTACGTCGTCGCAGGGGTGGCCCGCGACGTGCCGCTTCACGTCATCTTCCGTGGAGCGCTAAGGCTTCTGGCCGCCCAGGTGGTCACGGCGATCCTTCTCATCCTCTTCCCGCAGATCGCCCTGTGGCTGCCTGCGATGATGCAGTAGGGCCGGACGATCAAAACTTGCAATTCAGACAAAATCGATTAAAATAAAAAGCAGGTCCGGGGGATGCCTCCTCGGGGGTTTTTGTGACGATCGGGCCGCCATCTGCCAGAAAGACAGGTTGCGGCCTTTTCTTTCGCAGTCCGCATGCGCTCAAGGGATGAACCATGTTTTTCCTGCACGACATTCTTCTCATCATCGGGCTTTCCGCCGCCGTGCTCTATCTCTGCCACCGGCTCCAGATTCCGGTTATCGTGGGCTTTCTTCTGACGGGCCTGCTCACGGGCCCCTACGGCTTTCGCCTGGTCGGGGACATCAAGGCGGTCACGGAGCTCGCCGAGATCGGCGTCATTGCCCTGCTCTTCACCATCGGCCTGGAATTCTCCTTCAAGAATCTCCTCGAGATCCGGCGTACGGCGCTCCTCGGCGGGACCCTCCAGATGGCACTCACGCTCGCCGCGGCAGCAGCAGTCTCCTACGCCCTCGGCCAGCCCTGGCGACAGGCGGTCTTCATCGGGTTTCTCACGGCCCTGAGCAGCACCGCCATCGTCATGAAACTCCTTCAGGACCGGGCGGAAGTCGAATCGCCGCAGGGGGTGAACGCCCTCGGTATCCTGATCTATCAGGACCTCATCGTGGTCCCGATGATGATCCTGCTGCCCTTCCTGGGCGGTACGGCCCAGGTATCGCAGGAAAACATCCTGCTCCTGCTGGCCAAGTCCGCCGGCGTCGTCCTCTTCACGATTGCCGCCACCCGCTGGGTCGTGCCGTGGATTCTCCACAGGGTCACCCGGACCCAGAGCCGGGAGCTCTTCCTGCTCACCACGGTTTTCATCTGTCTGGCCGTGGCGTCGCTGACCTACGCGGCAGGTCTTTCCCTCGCCCTCGGCGCCTTCCTGGCCGGGCTCGTCATCTCCGATGAATACAGCCATCAGGCCATGGGAGACATCCTTCCCTTCCGGGATATCTTCGCGAGCTTTTTCTTCGTCTCCGTGGGCATGCTCCTCGATCTGGGGTTTCTGGTCCGGAATCCAGCCTACATCCTGACCATCGCCGGGGGGATCATGTTCCTCAAGGCCCTCGTGGCCACGGGAGTCCTCCCTGGTCGTCGGGCTTCCGCTGCGGGCCTCCGTCCTTGTGGGGCTTGCGATCTGCCAGATCGGCGAGTTTTCCTTCATCCTGGCCGAAACGGGGAAAAGCCAGGGGCTGCTTTCGGTCGATCTCTACCAGGAATTCCTGGCCCTCTCGGTTGTCACCATGATGGCGACGCCCTTTCTCTTCCGGTTTTCTCCGCGCATCGCCGAAGCCCTGACCCGCCTGCCGCTCCCCCGCCGCTGGAAGCGGGGGACCTCGCACGTCCACGGCGCAAAGCGCTTCCATGAGAAGGACCATCTCGTCATCATCGGGTTCGGCATGACGGGCCGAAACATCGCAAAGGCGGCCCGGGAAACGAAGATCCCCTACGCCGTCCTCGACATGAACCCCGACCGGGTCCGTGACGAGAGGGAAAAGGGCGAGCCCATCTTCTACGGCGACGCCACCCACGAGCCCGTGCTGACCCACGTGAACATCCGCCAGGCCCGGACGCTGGTCATCGTGATCAACGACGCCGCGGCCGCCAGGAGGATCACCGCAATCGCCAGGCATCTCAATCACAGGCTTCACATCATCGTCCGGACCCGGTTTCGCGAAGAGATCGAGCCCCTCATGGACCTCGGCGCCAACGAGGTCATCCCCGAGGAATTCGAAGCCTCCGTGGAGATCTTCAGCCGGATTCTCTCGCGATACCTTATTCCGGAGGAAGAGATCCACCGCTTCGTGGAGGAGATCCGGTCGGACGGCTACGCCATGTTCCGGAATCTCTCGAAGCACGCCACATCGTGCCCGAACATCGGGGCCTGCATGCCCGACATGGACCTGCGCTCGCTTCGGGTCCACGGGACATCCCCCCTGGCCGGGAAGACGATCGCCGAGGCAAAACTGGGGAGCCATTACGGGGTCACGGTTCTGGCCGTGAGGCGCGATGCGGAGATCTTTTCCATCCCGCAGGCGGACCTCGATCTTCGACCGGACGACATCCTCTTCATTGTCGGCCCGCCCGAGAAGATCATGGAACTCGAGACGGTTCTCCGGGGAGAGAGGCAGTGACGGGAAGCGAGGAAGATCAGAAGATCGGAAGTCAGGAAGACGCTTCGAGGCGCAGGACAAGGGCGGTGCGCGTGGGGAGATAGAGGCTGAGAAATGGCGCAGGTGGGGTTCTTTTCCTTCGGTTTGCGTGAAATAGACCTGGTCCGGCTCGAGGCGCCCGTGGCCGCCATAGATTTCAGCGTCGCTGTCCACAACCAGGCGGTACTGCCCGGGCGGGGCGTCGATCCGGTAGCCGTCATAGGAGCGGGACGGGTGGAAGTTGAAGATGAAAAGGTGCCCTGCCCGCTCGAAGGCGAGGACCTTGCTTTCGTTGTGCTCGTGCAGGAGGCGGGGATTCCCTGATCCCAGGAGATTGACCCGCCGGGCCAGACTCACCGAGTCGACGTCGAATCGTGCGAGCTTCCGATAACGCAGGGTCCCGTCGTCCACGAGGCTCCACTGGCGTCTTGCGTACCTGTAGGACCAGCCGTTGCCCTCCCGGGGAAAATCGATCCACTCGGGGTGGCCGAACTCGTTTCCCATGAAATTCAGATAGCCGTTTCCCGCCGTGGCCAGCGTCACGAGACGGATCATCTTGTGCAGCGCCATCCCCCGGTCCACGCGGATGTTGTCGCGGAAGACGCTCATGTCCGTGTACATGTCGGCATCGATCATCCGGAAGATGAGGGTCTTGTCTCCCACAAGGGCCTGGTCATGCGATTCGGCGTAGCTGATGGTCTTCTCATCGTGCCGCCGGTTGTTGAGTTCGTGCCACAGCCGACCCAGGGGCCAGTCCTCGTCGGCCGTTTCCTTGGTGAGCCGGATCCAGTAATCCGGCACGCCCATGGAGAAACGGTAGTCGAACCCGGTCCCGCCCTCCACTGCGGGCACGGCCAACCCCGGCATGCCGCTCACGTCCTCGGCGATCGTGACGGCATCGGGCCGCACATCGTGGATCACGCGGTTTGCCAGGGCCAGGTAGGCCAGGGCGTCCTCGTCGACACTGGCGTCGAAATAGTCCTCGTAGGACAGGAAGGCTTTCCCCAGGCCGTGGTGCAGGTAGAGCATGCTCGTCACGCCGTCCAGGCGGAACCCGTCGAAACGAAACTCGTCGAGCCAGAAGCGGCAGTTGGAGAGCAGGAAGTGCAGGACCTGGGGTTTCGCGTAATCGAAGCAGCGCGAATCCCAGCCCTCGTGGCGGCCCCGCGGGCCCTTGTGGAAATACTGGTGGAGCGTGCCGTCGAAACGGCCGAGCCCTTCCACCTCGTTCGAGGCGGCGTGGGAGTGGATGAGGTCCATGACCACGCAGAGCCCCTCGGCATGGGCCGCATCGATCAGTTCCTTGAGATCCTCGGGGGGGCCGAAACGCGACGAGGCGGCGAAGAAACTGCTGACCTGGTAACCGAAGGAACCGTAGTAGGGGTGCTCCTGGATCGCCATGAGCTGGATGACATTGTAGCCCGCGCGGACGATGCGCGGCAGGGTATTTTTTGTGAACTCGCGGTAGGTGCCGATGCCTTCCTTCTCCTGGGCCATGCCCACATGGGCCTCGTAGATGAAGGGCGGCTGCGTTGGACACCGGAATCCTTCCCGCCGCCAGCGATAGGGGTCGGGCGGGTCCCAGACCTGGGCATTGAAGATGAGGGTATGGGGATCCTGCACGACTCGCCGGGCCCACGCCGGGATGCGGTCGCCATGCCCCCCGGGCCAGTGCACCCGGAGCCGGTAGAGATCGCCGTGGGCCATCGCATCCGGGGAAAGGCGGATCTCCCAGACGCCGTCGGCCCCCTCGAGGGGCTCCAGGGCGAAGGCCTTCTTCTCCTGCCAGTCCGTCATCTGCCCGACGAGATCCATGCGCGTCGCATTCGGGGCCCACTCGCGCAGGACCCACTCGCCGCCCCGTCGGTGCAGGCCGAAATATTCGTGCCCGCTGGCGAAGTCGGCCAGGCTCATCCGCCCGCCCGTCAGGCGCTTCTCGATCTCGTCGACACGGCGCAGGCGCCTCGTTTCAGCGCTCCGCAGTAGGGTCTCAGAAGCGGGTCTCTCCCAACCAGCTGTTCCACGATCTCCTGCAGCCCTCTCGCTGCCGCCTCCCCCGTTTCGGCTTCCCTGTTCATCGGACCCCTCACCGTTTTCGCATCCCCGCGCACATCCGGCGATGCCCTGATTGCATCATACAGAAATTGCTTTTTTGTGCAAGACTCCGGACAAGACGCCTTTCGCACGACGGGTTGACAATCCATGCAATTATTTGTATACGAATTTTATTATCCAACTCGTCTGAAAAGGAGGCCTTATGGCGGCGGACAAGACCCTCATCGCAGAGATCAACGGCAATGTCAGGCACCTCATCCAGCTTCTGCAGACCCGCTCCAAGAAGATCCGCAAGGACACGGGGATCACGGGTCCCCAGCTTCTGGCCATGAAGACCCTTTTCGAGTCACCCGACCTGAGCATCTCGGAGCTCGCCCGCCGTATTTACCTGCACCCGGCAACGGTGGTCGGGATCGTCGACCGGCTCGAGGATCGGAGTTTTGTCAAACGAAGGCGCTCGAAAAAAGACCTCAGGCAGGTCAACGTCAGGCTGACCGCGAAAGGCAAAGGCGTCCTGCGAAAAGCCCCCGGGGCGGCAGAGGCCTCCGCGCTGAGCGGGTTGGAAACACTCCCGGACAAAAAGCTCAAGCGCCTCTCGGTCAGCCTCTCGCAGCTCGTCCGGATTCTCGAACTCTCGGCGAAAGGGCCCGTCGCAAAACGCCGCAGGGGCCGGCCCCGAAAAGAGGAGATCCATGCCCGGCAAGCGAGGGGGCAGAAAATCCTCGTAACCCGGGGCGCACTCCCGGTCGCGGAAGCGGGAATTCCCCTCAAGCTTGCCGCCCGCTCCTGCGCCGTGTACCGCCGTCAGCACGGAGGATAAGGCTCAGGCATGCAGGCCACAGGCTTAGCGACACAAAAAGAGGATCGGGTAAGCATATTCCCGATCCTCTTCATTTTATCGATAATGGATCTTTAGCCTGTACCCACCTGAACCTGTAACCTGTTTTCAGACCTGCCCCTTGATCAGTTTGTAGAACAGGATCACCGCCCCCGCCGAGACGGCCGAGTCGGCCACGTTGAAGGCGGGCCAGTGGTAGGTGGAGATGTAGAGAGACATCGAGGAAGTCGATCACCTCGCCGAGGCGGATGCGGTCGATGAGGTTGCCCACGGCCCCGCCCATGATGAGCGACATGCCGTAGGTGAGCAGGATATCTTCCGTCTTCATCTTGACGACGTAGTAGACAATGAGCCCCGCGGCGAAGATGGACACGCCGATCAGGAAGAAGCGCCCGCAGAAACGGCGAAGCGTCGGCCAGGAAGCCGAAGGCCGCTCCCGGATTCCTCACATAGGTGATGTTGAAAAAGCCGTGGATGACGGGAATGGACTCATGCAGCGTCATGTGCGTGTCGATGTAGACCTTCGTGATCTGATCGAGCACGACGATGACGAGCACGGTGAGAACAAACAGCAGGTAGTTTCGTTTCACGTTACACAATCCTCAATAAAAATCCCCCTCTTTCCCCCTTTCATAAAGGGGGATGGAGGGGGATTTTTCTTTGCCTTTCGCCTTTACCCTTGCTTCCCTAGACCCTGTACCCTGAACCTGGCTTTACCCCAGATTCTGCCAGGCACCGCGGGCAGATGTTCGGGTGATCGGCGTTGCGCCCCAGCTCCTCGCTGAAGACCCAGCAGCGCTGGCACTTCTCGCCGCCTGCCTTCGCCACGGCAACCTTGAGACCGGGCAGCTCCGTGCTCTCGAAGGCGTCTTTCAGCTCACCGCCCTTCTGCACGCGGAACCCGGAGATGATGCAGAAAGCCCGCATATCCTCCTCGTACTTCGAGAGAAGCTCCACGATTTTTTCCGGACCGGTCACGGTCACGGCCGCATCGAGCGGATGGCCGATGACCTTGTTCTTCCGTGCCGTCTCCAGGGCCTTGGAGATCTCGCCGCGCACCGCGATCAGGGTCTTCCAGGTATCGCCCAGCTTCTCGTCGGCCCATGCCGGGTCACGGCGGGGAACTGCGTCAGGTGCACGCTGGCAGCCTTCCCCTCGCCGGCGGGCAGGCTCTGCCACACCTCCTCGGCCGTGAAGGTGAGGATCGGGGCCAGCAGCCTCGTCATGGCGTCGAGGATGATGAACATGGCGCTCTGGGCGGAGCGCCGGCTCTTCGAAGCCTTGCCGGAGGTGTAGAGGCGGTCCTTGAGCACGTCGAGATAGAGGGAGCTCAGATCCACCGTGCAGAAGTTGTAGAGCGTGTAGTAGACGATGTGGAACTGGAAGTTCTCGTAGGCCTTCCGTGTCCGCTCGATGAGGGCCTGCAGGCGGTACAGGGCCCACCGGTCGATCTCCTCCATCTCGGCATAGGGGATCAGGTCCTTCTTCGCATCGAAGTCGTTGAGGTTGCCGAGGATGTAGCGGCTCGTGTTTCGAATCCGGCGATAGGCCTCGACGAGGCGCTTCAGGATCTCGTCGGAGATCCGGATGTCGTCGGTGTAGTCCTCGGCGGCGACCCACAGGCGCAGGATCTCGGCGCCGAACTCATCGATGATCGCCTGGGGGTCGATGACGTTGCCCACGGACTTGGACATCTTCTTCCCCTCGCCGTCGACGACAAAGCCGTGGGTGAGAACCGTCGTGTAGGGGGCCCGCCCGCGGGTCCCCACGGACTCGAGCAGCGACGAGTGGAACCAGCCGCGGTGCTGGTCGCTCCCCTCGAGGTACATGTCGCAGGGGGAGCGAAGGGTGCTTCTCGTCTCGAGGACGGCGGCGTGGCTCACGCCGGAGTCAAACCAGACATCCAGAATGTTCGTCTCCTTGCGGAACGTGGTGCCCTTGCAGTTCGGGCAGGCCGAACCGGCGGGCATCAAATCCTTCGGCTCGCGCTCGAACCAGACGTCGGCGCCGTGCTCGCGCATGAGCCCCACCACGTGATCGAAGATCTCCTTCGAGTACACGACGGTGTCGCAATCCTTGCAGTAGAAGAGGATGATGGGCACGCCCCAGAGCCTCTGGCGCGAGATGCACCAGTCGGGCCGGTTCTCCACCATGCCGTAGATCCGGTCGCGCCCCCACGAGGGGATCCACTGGACGTTGTTGATGCTCTCGAGGGCCTTTTTGCGCAGCCCGTTCTTCTCCATGGAGATGAACCACTGCTCGGTGGAGCGGAAGATGATGGGTTTCTTGCAGCGCCAGCAGTGCGGGTAGGAGTGCTCGATGTCGCCCACGCCCAGCAGCGCCCCCACTTCCTTGAGCTTGTCGTTCACGGCGCCGTTGGCGTCGAAGACGAACTGCCCCGCGAAGAACTCCACGTCCTTCGTGAAGTTGCCGTCCTCGTCGACGGGGGCGTAGTTGTCGAGGCCGTACTCCATGCCGATCTCGTAGTCCTCGGCGCCGTGGCCCGGGGCGATGTGAACCATGCCCGTGCCCGCATCGAGGGTGACGAAGGGCGCCAGGATGAAGACGCTCTCGCGGTCGATGAAGGGGTGCTTCGCCTTGAGTCCCTCCACCACCTCGCCGGGGAACTCGTCGAGGATCTCGTACTCCTTGAACCCGAAGGCGCCCATGCAGTAGTCGACGAGATCCTTGGCCATGATGAGGACCTCGCCCGTCTTCTTCACCTTCACGGCGGCATAGATGAATTCCTTGTGGAACGCGATGGCCAGGTTGGCCGGGATCGTCCAGGGGGTCGTCGTCCAGATGACGGCGAAGACCTTCTCGCCCTTGAGTTTCGGCCGGACGGCCGAGATGTCCGAGATCATCGGGAACTTGACGTAGATGGCCGGCGTCACGTGATCGCCGTACTCCACCTCCGCCTCGGCCAGCGCCGTCTTGCAGGTGGCGCACCAGTAGACGGGCTTCTTGCCCTTGTAGACGTCGCCGCTCAGCATCAGCTTGGCGAACTCGGCCGCCGTGATCGCCTCGTACTCGTAAGCCATGGTGAGGTAGGGGTTGTCCCACTCGCCGAACACCCCGAGGCGCTTGAACTCGTCTCGCTGGATGCCCACGTACTTCTCGGCGTACTTGCGGCAATAACGGCGCTTCTCGGCCTGCGAGAGCGTGCCCTTTTTATCGCCCAGTTCCTTGTCCACCTGGTGCTCGATGGGAAGGCCGTGGCAGTCCCAGCCGGGCACGTAGATGCTGTCGAAGCCCGCCATGTTCTTCGACTTGATGACGAGATCCTTGATGATCTTGTTCAGGGCCGTGCCGAGATGGATGTCGCCGTTGGCGTAGGGGGGGCCGTCGTGAAGGATATAGGTCGGGAGGCCCTTGGAGACCTCGCGGATCCTGTCGTAGATCCGGATCTGCTCCCACCACGCGAGCGTCTCAGGCTCCTTTTTGGCGAGACTGGCCTTCATGGGGAATTCGGTCTTGGGCAGATTCAGGGTTGCCTTGTAATCCATGGTACCTCCGAGGCTTAAGGGCTTAGGGCTTAGGGCTAAAGGCAAAGAGAATACGGTCTCTTCGGTCTTTGGCTTTACCCTTGCCTTTAGCCTTATGCCCTAAGCCGTCGTTTCGCATTTTAATTCTGTGCACTTACCACATTGCTCGATGAGTTTCAAGGATGGATGAGGAAATAAAAAGGCCTCCCGCCGAAACGGGAGGCCTTTTTCAGTCACTGGCAGAGGACGCGAAACGTCCTGGTTTACATATCCATTCCACCCATTCCGCCGTAACCGCCACCACCGGGCATGGGCGGCATGGCGCTCTCCTTCTTGGGCTTCTCGGCCACCATGCACTGGGTGGTCAGCATGAGCCCTGCCACGGAGGAGGCGTTCTGGAGGGCGCAGCGGGTGACCTTCGTCGGGTCAATGACGCCCGCCTTCACGAGGTCTTCGTACTCTTCCGTCCCCGCGTTGAACCCGAAGGGGCCCTTCTTCTCCTTGACCTTCTCCACCACGATGGAGCCTTCCACACCCGCATTGGCTGCGATCATGCGAAGGGGCTCCTCGAGGGCCTTTTTCACGATGTTGACGCCCACCTGCTGGTCCCCTTCGAGGACAAGCTTCTCAAGGGCGGGAAGGGTCCGGATGTAGGCCACCCCGCCGCCGGGGACGATGCCTTCTTCCACGGCCGCGCGGGTCGCGTTGAGTGCGTCCTCGACGCGGGCCTTCTTTTCCTTCATCTCCGTCTCGGTGGCCGCACCCACGCGGATCAGGGCGACGCCGCCGACGAGCTTCGCGAGGCGCTCCTGGAGCTTCTCGCGGTCGTAGTCGGAGGTGGTCTCGTCGATCTGGGCGCGGATCTGCTTCACACGGCCTTCGAGTTCGGCCCGGGAGCCGGCGCCGTCGATGATCGTGGTGTTGTCCTTGTCGATGGAGAGCTTCCGGGCGCGTCCGAGATCCTGCAGCGTTGCGTTCTCGAGCTTCATGCCCATCTCCTCGGAGATGACCTTTCCGCCCGTGAGGACCGCGATGTCCTCGAGCATGGCCTTGCGGCGGTCCCCGAAGCCGGGGGCCTTCACGGCCGCCACCTGCAGGGTGCCGCGGATCTTGTTGACCACGAGCGTGGCCAGGGCCTCGCCATCGATCTCTTCGGCAATGATGACCAGGGGCTTGCCGCTGCGCGCTGCCGATTCGAGAACGGGAAGGAGGTCCTTCATGCCGCTGATCTTCTTGTCGTAGATCAGGATGTAGGCGTCGTCGAAGTTGACTTCCATCTTCTCGGGGTTGGTCACGAAATAGGGGGAGACGTAGCCGCGGTCGAACTGCATGCCTTCGACCACTTCCAGTTCCGTCTGGAGCCCCTTGGCCTCCTCGACGGTGATGACGCCCTCTTTGCCGACCTTGCCCATGGCCTCGGCGATGATGTTGCCGATGGATTCGTCGTTGTTGGCGGAGATGGTGCCGACCTGGGCGATCTCCTTCTGGTCTTTCGTGGGCTTGGAGATCTTCCTGAGCTCCGCGATGACCGCCTCGACGGCCTTGTCGATGCCGCGCTTGATGTCCATGGGGTTGCTGCCCGCCGCCACGGTCTTGGCCCCCTCGCGGTAAATGGCCTGGGCCAGGATGGTGGCCGTCGTGGTGCCGTCGCCGGCCACGTCGCTCGTGCGGCTCGCCACCTCGCGCACCATCTGGGCGCCCATGTTCTGGAACTTGTCCTCGAGCTCGATCTCCTTGGCCACCGTGACGCCGTCCTTGGTCACAACGGGGGAACCGAAGCTCTTGTCGATGATCACGTTACGGCCCTTGGGGCCGAGGGTTACCTTGACTGCATCCGCCAGTGCATTGACGCCGTCGAGAATCGATTTTCTCGCCACCTCGTCATACTGCAGAATCTTCGCACCCATCTAGTCTATCCTCCTTCTTTCTCTTTTACTTTTTCTCGATGATTCCGAGTACGTCCTCTTCCCTCATGATGAGGTACTCGACGCCGTCGATCTTGACTTCGTTGCCTCCGTACTTGCTGAAAAGGATCCGGTCGCCCTTCTTGACGTCCATGGGGATGACCTTCCCGTCCTCGGTCAGTCTGCCCTTGCCCGCTGCCACGACTTCGCCTTCGGTGGGCTTGTCCTTTGCGGTGTCGGGGATGATGATCCCCCCCTTGGTCTTCTCCTCTTCCGCAACGCGCCTCACGATGATCCTGTCGTACAATGGCCTGATCTTCATCCTCAAACCTCCCTTTTTATTGTTGATATCTTTTTTTCAGGATTAATTGCTGACCCTGTGGGTAGCGGATATTTTATGCGGGAAATCAGAGGTATATATATGCATGGAATAGGGACTGTCAAGGGAAAGGATGAAAAATATTTTAAAAAAATCCGTCCGCCCGGATAAAAACAGCAAGGCCTACCCGCGATCGTTTCCTTCGCAGAAAGGCCTCTCCATGGCTCGCCTAATCGGTGACCGGCTTGATCTCCACGGCAACCTTGCAATATTCCTTGAATTTCTTCGCATCCGCCAGCGACCCCACAATATCGCCGTAGTGGATGGGAACGGCCACGACGGGCTTCATCCGGCTGACGGCGTCGGCCGCCTCGGCGGCGGTCATCGTGTAGGTGCCGCCTACGGGAATGATGACGATGTCGGCCCGGATCGCATCCATCTCGGGGATGACGTCCGTATCCCCCGGGTAGTAGATCCGCCTGCCCTCCGCCGTGATGACAAACCCCACCCAGCCGCTCGCCCGGGGGTGGAAGGTCTTGTTCGTGTTGTACGACGGCACGGCCTCCACGACGATGCCCGGCAGCTCGACCCGGTCCCCCGGCTTGATTGCCCTTGCGCCCGCCGGGAGATCCCCCAGGCAGTCTTCGGGGGCCAGGATGACCGTGTCGGGCCCCGCGACCTTTCTCACATCCTCCGGGGAGAGGTGGTCGTAGTGGCTGTGGCTGATGAGGACGAGGCCCGCCCGTTTCGGTTTTTTCAGCTTCCAGGGATCGATGTAGATGACCGGCTCCGTGTCGATCCGGACGGTCGAGTGGCCCAGCCAGAAGATTTTTTCGAGCATGGCATTGCCTCCCTTTCTGTTCACCGGTGTTTTCGATACCGCCCGGTGGAAGCAGCACGATGAGACGCGGGCTCTTGCGGAATCACATGCAGAACAGGCAGAGGTAGTAGGAACCGGCCGCAGATCAGCGCGCTGACATGGGTATGGTGAGGATCCAGGCCCAGATGATGTTTCCCGCGATCCCCCAGCGGACCGCCGTGACTCTCTTTGTCGCACCCACGCCGACAATGGCGCCCGTGATGGTGTGGGTCGTGCTCACGGGGATCCCCCCGATGGTGGCCCCGATGATGGAGATGGCCGCCGCCGTCTCGGCGCAGAAGCCCCCCATGGGCGCCAGCTTCGTGATCTTCGAGCCCATGGTCTTCACGATCCGCCAGCCGCCGGCCATGGTCCCCAGGGCGATGAAGAGGTAGCTCAGGAAGACGACCCACCAGGGGCACGTGGAAGGAGCCGCTGAGGTAGCCGGTGCTGAAGAGGACCATCGTGATGATGCCCATGGTCTTCTGGGCGTCGTTCATGCCGTGCCTCATGCTGTAGACGGCCGACGAGAAGAGCTGAAGCCGCCGGAAGATCGTGTCGGCCCTTCGGACGCTCTTGTTGTTGCTGAGATTGAGGACGAGGATCATCATGACGAGGCCGAGGATAAATCCGACGGTGGGGGAGATCACGATGAAGGCCGTCGTCTTGAGGATACCTGACCAGACGAGGACCTCCGTGCCCGCCTTTCACCAGGCCCGCGCCGATCAGCCCGCCGATCAGGGCGTGCGACGAGCTGCTGGGAAGCCCCAGCCACCAGGTGATCAGGTTCCAGACGATGGCGCCGAGGAGGGCCGAGAGGAGGAGATAGTTGTCAATGACGTCTATGTGGATGATGCCCGTTCCCACCGTCTTGGCCACCTGGTCTGCCGATGAAAAAAACAGCGGCCAGAAGTTGAAAAAGGCGGCCCAGTACGACGGCGTGCTGGGGGGACAGCACCCGGGTGGAGACAACCGTGGCGATCGAGTTGGCGGCATCGTGAAAGCCGTTGATGAAGTCGAAGGCCAGAGCGACGACAATGATGAAGATGACAAACAGCAGGGTACTATCCATGTTTCAGGACGATTCCTTCGATGATGTTGGAGACATCCTCGCAAACGTCGATGGATTCCTCGATCCGCTCGAAAATCTCCTTCCACTTGATCAGCTCGATGGGGTCCTTCTCGCGCTCGAAGAGGCGGGCCATGGCCGTGCGCAGCACGTAATCCCCCTCGTTTTCCAGCGTGTTGATCTCCACGCAGGCCTCGAGGATCATCTTGGAGTTTTTCTTGTCCCGCAGCGCGTGAACGACCACCTTCACCTTGGCGATGGCCTCCGTCAGGATCCGCATCAGGACGAAGAGCTCCTCGGCCGGCGTTTTCACCTTGTAGAGGTACATCCTCACCGCCGAGGCCTCGATCATGTCGAGAATGCTGTCCATCTTGTTGACCAGGGCATAGATGTCCTCGCGGTCCAGCGGCGTGAGGAAGGTCTTGTGCATCCGCTCGTAGGCCCGGTGGGTGATCTCGTCGGCCTCGTGCTCGATCTCCTTGAGCTTCGTCAGCTTGGGCTCGCTGTACTGGTAGTTGTTCAGGATGTCCATGAAGAGCTTTCCGCCCTCTTCGATCTTGCAGGCGAGCTCCTCGAAAAGATCGTAGAACTTCTCATCCTTCGGGACAAACTTCATGGCTGGGACCCTCCTTCGGACTCGGTGCAGGTAATAGCACACTTTCACGGCCCGTTCAATGACATATCCGAAGAAAGGGATCTGCCGCATTGCTTTCCCAACGCATTGAAACTGTGAATGATTTGTTTTTTCAGACGGAGGGCTCGCGTTCGGCAGAACACCCCTGCCCGCAGGCGCGGAGGAAACGTGCCCGCGGTCAGGGCCATGAACCGGCTGAAGGGTCTCAGGCCGCCGGGAAATAGAGGGATACGGTGGTTCCCCGGCCCAGCTGGCTTTCGATTTCGATGCGGCCTTTGTGGGCCGCCATGAGGTGCTTGACGATGGAGAGTCCCAGCCCCGTGCCGCCCAGCTCGCGGGAGCGGGTCTTGTCGACACGGTAGAAACGCTCGCCGAGCCGCGAGATCTCGTCTCTCGGCACTCCGATGCCCGTGTCGGCGATCCTGACAACCACCTCGTTGCCGGCCGCCGGCGATGCCGCAAGGGTCACCCTTCCGCCTTCGGGGGTGAACTTGACGGCGTTGTCCAGGACATTGATGAGGACCTGGCTCAGGCGGTCCCGGTCCGCGCGGATTTGCGGCAGCTCCTCGGGGAT
>CAWEPT010000031.1:0-22064 GCA_963810965.1 uncultured delta proteobacterium
GTTGAGTAGTCGTAGAAGACGCCCTCGATGCGCAGGCGGACGGGGCCCGCTGACCCCTCGAGGGTGATCTCGCTGCCCGGGCCCGCCGCGAAGCTCCGGGCAAAGCTCTCCGAGACGATGACGTCGCCCTTCTTCACGGCCTCCCAGTGCTCATCGCCGCCTGCGACCCAGCCGAAACGGGCGAAGCGCTGGAGCACATCGGCCTTGATGCCCGCCACGTGCACCGTGCGGCCGCGGTACAGGACGGGCACCTTGCGGTAGGTGTCGACGCCGCCGATCCCGGGGATGGACCGGATCTCCTCATAGAAGTTCTCGGGCACCTCCATGTCCGAGGCGTTGGAGATGTACATGTCGCCGCGCAGCTGGCTGCCCATCCACCAGATGAGCGATTCGCGGAAGCTGCCGATCATGGAGCCCAGGCCGATGGAGAGGGACAGGGCCACCATGAAGGCGGCCACGGCAACGCCGGTCCGGCCCAGGTTCTGGATAATGTTGCCGGCGGCGATCCGGCCGGGAAGCTTCCCCATGCCGCCGAGCAGGCGCCGCAGCAGCGGATGGGCGAGCACCATGATGACGCCCGTCAGCAGGCTCAGCCCGAAGAGGAATCCGAAGACGCCGATGTAGGCCACGTAGATCTGCTTCGAAAAGAACGCGAGAACGATGATGCTGGCAACCAGGATGAATACGCCCGCCAGCGCGACGCGCCAGGCCCAGCGGCGGCTCTCGCGGTTTCCCGAGCGCCCCCTCAGGGTGAGCACGGGGTCGACGCGGGTAAGCTCCAGCAGGGGCAGCAGGCTCCCCAGCAGGCTTGCCCCGAGCCCCACGATGACGCCGGCGGCCGGGATCCACCAGGACCAGGGCATGGGTGTGGGCCGCAGGAAGAAGTAGAGGCTGCTGATCGTGCCGCCGATGATGTCCGTCAGCGCCCGGCTCAGGAGATAGCCGAAGACGCTGCCCAGGAGCCCGCCGAGGATGCCGAAAAGGGCGATCTCGGCCAGGAAGGCCCTCGCGACTTCGCCCCGGCTTGCGCCCAGGCTCCGGAGGATGCCGGCGTCGCGGCGGCGGCTCACGACGGCGAACATGGCCGTGTTGTAGATCAGAAACACGCTCACGAAGAGGGCCATGAGCGAGAGGGCCTCCAGGTTGAGCCGGAAGGCCCCCACCATGGCGCCGAAGGTCTCCTGGCGCTGGCGCTTGGACTGGATCCGGTAACCCTCCTGCCAGCGGGAGACAAAGCCGCCCTCGTCGGTGAGGATGAGATCGACGTGGTCGATCTTCCCGGGCAGCTCGAGCAGCTTCTGGGCATGGGCGATGTCCATGAGGATGAGAGGCTCGCCGGAGGGGTTGGGGAAGGTCCCGATCACCTTGAGGCGGCCCCGGAGGGTGTTGAGCACGCCGCCTTTCGCAAGCCCGAGCCCGCGGGCAAGGTTTTCTTCGAGCAGGACGGCCCGCTCATCGGTGAGGAAGGCAAGGGAGTCCTCCCGCTCGCCGCCGGATCGCCCCGCGAAGGGGGCCCGGGAGATCTCGGGCCGGATGGCCCGGTCGAGGAAGGGGTCGATGCCCAGGAGCCGGACGAGATCGCCGTTGGCGAGCTTCAGCCGCCGCTCCACGACGGGGGCGAGGGACGCGACGGCGGGGTCGCCGACGAGATCCCGCAGGATCGCTTCGTCCATGGGCCCTGCGAGACGCTCGAGGGTGTGGGAGGATTTCCCGCGGAGAAACTCCACGGCCTGGGAAAAGCTGGAGAGGGCCGACTGGGCCGAGAGGGCCATGCCGATGACGGCGGCCACCCCGCAGGCGATCCCGAGGAGCTGAAGCAGGCTGAGGCTGCGCCGCCGGTAGAGATAGCGAAGGAAGGATCGGGTAACGGTTCGCAAGAAGAACCTCAGGACAAAGGCTAAAGGTCTAAAGGCTAAAGGCTACAGGCTACAGGCTAAGACCCTTTGTCCTTGTTCCTTGATCCTTTGACCTTATTCAGTCGCATTTTTCGTCTTCCGTGATCACGCCGTCCACCATTTTGAGGATCCGGTCGGCGTACTTGCAGGCAAGGGGCGTGTGGGTCACCATGATGAGAGACATGGCCGACTCCCGGCAGCGCTCCGTGAGAATCTCCAGGATCTGGTTGCCCGTGACCGTGTCGAGGTTGCCCGTGGGCTCGTCGGCCAGGATCAGCGCGGGCTCCTTCACGATGGCCCTCGCGATGGCGATGCGCTGCTGCTCGCCGCCCGAAAGCTCATGGGGATACCGGCTCTCCTTTCCCTTGAGGCCCACCTTTTCCAGGGCGGCGCGCGCGGCTTCAGGGTTGAGCTTTCCGGCCAGCTCGAGCGCGAGATAGACATTCTCGAAGGCCGTCAGGGTGGGGAGCAGGTTGAAGAACTGGAAGACGAAGCCCAGGCGGCTCCTGCGCAGCTCCGTGCGGCCCGCCTCGCCCAGGGTCTCCAGGTTTTTCCCGTCGATTTCGATCAGGCCCCGGGTGGGGCGATCCAGGCCCGCGAGCATGTTGAGAAGGGTCGTCTTGCCGGAGCCGCTTTTCCCGAAGAGGGCGAGCACTTCCCCGGGGGCCGCCTCCAGGTTCGCCCCGCGGAGGGCCTGTGTCACGACCTGTCCGTTTTCGTGGTATTCCTTCCAGAGATCGACAACGCGTACGACGGGCTGTGGTCAATGGGTCTATTCCAGTCTATCAGTCTGTTTCGTTATTTCGTTTCCGGATCATCTGATTCGATTCTCTTTCGCACCTGTGTACCCGATACCCATTTACCCTGGCACCGTCTTCAGATATCTTTGAGGCGGAGGTTCTCCGGGGATTTCTCGGTGGCCTCGCCGAAGGCCTTCAGGCTCTTCGAGATCCGCTCCAGTTCTTCCGTCATGGCCACGGGGATCTGGTCCACGCCCCTGCGGTCCAGGGCATCCATGACGAACGTCACCGTCAGCAGATCCGTGTCTCGCGCCGGAACGTAGGCGGCCTCGTCGCGGCCGTGATTGGCCGCCTCGATGAGGACCCCGCTTGCCCTGAGATCCTCGAGGATTTCCGCGGTGAGCCCCCGCGGGATCTCGAGGCTCTCCGAAATCCTCGCCGCCGTCAGGGGGACATCGCCCTTTGCGAAATTCCGGCTCATGTGGTTGACGATCCGCAGGGCCAGCAGCCTGCGGAAGTAGTGGCTTGCGCGCCTCGCATCGGGTCCGTACTCGAGCGCATCCGTGTTCTGGTGGATGCAGGAGATCTCGGCGCCGGCGAGCACGATGAGCCAGCTCAGCTGCAGCCAGGTGAGAAAGAGGGGCAGTGCGGCAAAGCTGCCGTAGATGGCGTTGTAACTGGCGACGCTCACCTGGAATTTCACGTAGATCAACTGGACGATGACGTACACGGAACCGGCAATGATCCCGGCGACGAATCCCGACTTCCTGTTCACCTGCCGGTTCGGCATGAAGAGGTAGAGAAACGCGAAGAGCACCCACATGATCACGAAGGGGGTGATCTTCAGGAAGAGGAGCACGACGGGGCCGAGGATCCCCAGCACGTCGAATCGGTTCGTGATCGCGGCGAGCTGGGTGGCGACGAAGACGGTGACGCTGCCCGACAGGACCAGCAGCACCGGCGCCACGAGCATGACGGAGAGGTAGTCCGTGATCTTGCGCGCGAGAGTGCGGTCTTTTTTTACCGACCAGATGTCGTTGAAGGAGCTCTCGATGTTGCCCAGCACCTTGATGATCGCCCAGAAGAGCAGAATGACCCCCACGCCGGCGATGAGGCCGCCCTGCGTGTTCGCAAGCATCGAGTTGGCAAACCCGAAGACCTCCAGGAGAACCTCCTCCTGCCCGGGGAAGCGCTCGAGGATCTTCTCCTCCAGGACTTTCTCGAATGCGAAGCCCTTGGCGATCCCGAAGGCCATGGCGACGATCGGGACAATGGAGAGCAGCGTGTAAGAACGTCAGCGCCGAGGCCCGGAGCTGGCAGCGGTGCTCCTGGAAGGCATTGGCGGCGGCCAGAAGGATCCGCAGGTACCGGATGCCGAAGGCCTTCGGCGGCGGCAGGCCTTTCGCACGAATTCTCCAGATGTCTTCCTGGATAAACTTCTTCGGCTTGGCGATCATCTCGCGTCCTTTCCATCGAAAGATACGGTCGCGCCTGAACGGCCCTGTTGACTGATTTTATCCCGAGGCCCGTTGCCTGTCTTTCTAACACAGCAGGCGCCGAAGGTAAAGGGTTGCCGCTCGCTTCCGGATTTAAGCACAAAACGTTTCTTTTCCATCTATTTTCTTTTAAAATGTATTCCACCCCCACTAACTCGACGCGTGGTTAATAGTTTTCCGCCAGGACTTCATAGTAAGCCCTCGGATGGCTGCAGGCGGGGCACATCTCCGGGGCCTCGGCGCCTTCGTGGACGTAGCCGCAGTTGCGGCAGTGCCATTTCACGGCAGCCTTCTTCAGGAAGACCTCACCCTTCACCACGTTGGCCAGCAGCTTGCGGTACCGCGCCTCGTGAACTTGCTCGACCTCGGCGATCTCGCGGAAGGAATCGGCGATCTCCGGGAAGCCCTCCGCCCGGGCGACCCGCTCGAAATCGGCATACAGGGTCGACCACTCGAGCTTTTCACCGTCCGCGGCGGCTTCCAGGTTGGCCGCGGTGTTGCCGATTACGCCGGCCGGGTAGGCGGCGGTGATCTCCACCTCGCCGCCCTCGAGGTACTTGAAGAAGACCTTGGCGTGCTCCTTCTCGTTTTCGGCCGTCTCGAGGAAGATGGCCGAGATCTGCTCAAAGCCTTCCTTCTTTGCGGCGCCGGCGAAATAGGTGTAGCGGTTGCGTGCCTGGGACTCGCCGGCAAAGGCCGCCAGCAGGTTCTTTTCCGTCTTCGTTCCCTTGATCGATTTTGCCATGATGTCGCGTTCCTTTCCGATTGCAGGGTTGAGTCGAAATGTTATTCTCGAAGTAAGATAGCGCATGCCCGAGACAAGTCAAGAAGCTTGCGGACCGGTGTGAGGCACGGAACTTGCTTCTCAATCAATCAAGAAATAGAACCCAACCACCTCCTTTCATCTCCTTCGGGGCAGGGCCAAAAACCCTGCCCCACTTTTTTCCCCGACCCGTCTCAAAGAAATGGACCTGCGTCCCTCGGGCCTGTAAAATACCAAGAAGAAGTGCAGACCGGAATCGGGTATCGAACAATAAGGAGGTAAAGTCAGATGGGCCAGGATGTCGTCTTTTCCCCCTTTCCACTGAAGAACTACCGCCTGAAGAACCGTCTGGGCGTGGCGCCGATGACGCGCATGTCCTCGCCGGGGGACAGCATCCCGCGAAAGGACGTGCTGGAGTTCCTTGTCAGGCGGGCAACGAACGGAGCCGCCATCGTCTTTACGGAGGGCATCGTCACGGACTATGAAAGCGCCCAGGGCTACCCCCGCCAGGCGAGGTTCCTGACGCAGCCCCAGATCGATGCGTGGAAGCCGGTCGTCAAGTCCATACAGGATGCCGGCGCCGTGGCCATCGCACAGTTGTTCCACTGCGGCAGGGTAGCCTGGCCGGAGGTCAACCCGGCCGGCCGCATCGTCGCGCCGAGCGCCATTGCGCCGAAGCAGAAAAACCCCCTGACGGGGAAATCCTATCCCGTCCCGGACGAGATGAGCCGCTTCGACATCGAGCACGTCGTCAACGGGTTTGTCGAAACGGCAAAGGGGGCCATCGCCGCCGGTTTCGACGGCGTCGAGATCCACGGGGCCCACGGATACCTGATCACCCAGTTCCTGTCGACGTACTCGAACCAGAGGACGGACGACTACGGAGGGCCGGTGGAGAACCGCTTCCGCCTCGCCCGGGACATCATCCGGGCCGTGCGCCCTGTCGTGCCCGCCGATCACCTGCTGACGTTCCGAATCTCGAACTGGGGTATCGCTGACATGGAGGTCTCCCTCTTCCAAAGCAAGGAGGAGTGGCAGGAGATGATCCGTCTGCTTTCGGCCGAGCCCGTAGACGCCATCTCCGTATCGACCTACCGCTATGCCGACAAGGCCTTCGGGACGGACAAGACCATGGCGGGCCTCACCCGGGAGGTGACGAAGCTGCCGCTTATGATCTGCGGGCAGATCCACGACAGGGCAACCTGCGAGGACGCCCTGAAGGATGCCGACATCGCCCTTTCAGCCAAGTCGATGCTCTTGAACCCGAACTGGGTGGAGGACGTGAGGCAGGGCAAGAACACTGCCGTTGCATAAATCATCCGAAGCGAATATGGCCTACACGGAAACGCCGTTGCCCTAGAAAACGGGTACAGGGTACAGGGTATAGGGTACAGGTGCAAGAAAGGAAACATTCTTTGATCATTCCCTCTACCCTGGCCCCGCCACCCCGACCCCGTATTTCGCAGAAGGAGACTTTCATGACAACCAGGAACTCAAAAGACAAAGGCAACATGGATAACCGAACTGATTCGCGAGTGGGTCAACACATCGCCGGAGAACACTCTCGGGAATAAGGCCAATGACAAGGCCTGGGACGACCCGCTCGTAGGATTTTCGAGGGGGGACGACCCGTACTGGGAATCCTTCAAGGAGCACGTGGGCCCCTTCCACTGGACGCCGGCCGAGGCCTTCATGATGGCCTTCCCGAACGGCAACATTGCCCCGGAAAGGCTCACGGTGTGAGCTGGGTCCTTCCCCAGACGAAGGCCACGAAGATGGAAACCCGAAAGGAAAAAACCTACCCGCCCGAGAGTTGGGCCAGGGCCCGGTTCTACGGGGAGGTGGTGAACGAGAAGCTCCGCCGGTACATCCTGGGGGAATTGAAGAAAGAGGGCATCCGGGCCGCGGCGCCCACGCTGCTTCCCCAGTGGGCCCGTATGGCTTCGGACAAGTTCGTCTTTGCCTCGAAGTGGTCCGAGCGCCACGCCGCCTTCGTCTCGGGTCTGGGGACCTTCGGGCTCTCCGACGGCCTCATCACACCCCGGGGGAAGGCCATGCGGGTCGGGTCGGTCGTCGCAGAGATTCAGATACCCGCGACACCCAGGCCTTACAAGGGGCACCAGCGACTACTGCCTGTGGTTCAGCCACCAGACCTGCAAGAAGTGCGTGGGGCGCTGTCCCGTGGAGGCCCTCTCCGAGAAGGGGCACGACAAGATCCCCTGCTCGAAGCACGTCCACGAGACCTGCAAGGGCTATATCGTGGAGCACTTCGGCTTCGAGGGCTATGCCTGCGGCCTCTGCCAGACGGGGGTTCCCTGCGAGTCGAAGATCCCTACTCCGAAGGAAGGGAAGTAGGCGAAAGCCCGGCCTTGCGCTCGTAGGCCATCAGGGCCTCGGGGAAGGGGGCCAGGGTGCGTCGGATCGCGCCCTGCAGAAATGAAACGGCCATTCCGCAGTTTGTCACCGGCACGCCCGCTTCGCGGGCCTTTCGCAAGCGGCTGAGCATCTCGCGGCGGTTCAGCATGCAGCCGTCGCAGTGGATGATCAGCTTGAAGTCCGCCAGATTCTCGGGGTAGTCCCGCCCCGCAAAGGTCTCGACCTCGATCTCCCCCCCCGCATACTGACTCAGCCACCGGGGGATCTTCACCCTCCCGATGTCGTCCTCCAGGGCGTGGTGAGAGCAGGCCTCGGCAACGAGCACCCGGTCGCCGGGCCGGAGAGTCTCGATGACGGCGGCCCCTTCGGCCTGAAGCGCCAGATCACCCTTCTGCCTTGCCATGAGAATGGAGAAGGTGGTCAGCGGAATCTCCTCCGGCACGTCGGCACAGACCTTCCGGACGGCCAGGGAGTCGGTGACGACGAGATCCGGCGGGCGCTTGAGGCCGTCGAGCGCGCAGAGCAGCTCCGGCTCCTTCACGACGAGGCAGATTGCGTCACTGTCGAGGGCATCGCGGAGCGTCTGGACCTGCGGGCGGATGAGGCGCCCCTTCGGGGCCTGCAGGTCGAGCGGCACGACGAGCACCACGAGCCCGCCGGCCGGCAGGAGGCCCGCGATCAGCGAGGGCGCCCTGAAGAATTTCTCCGGGGCCAGCTTCATCAGCAGACCCTGGAGGGTCTCCCTGTATTCCTCGCGCCTGAGCGGGTCCTTGCAGGTCAGGGCGATGACGTGACCCGCCTTGTCCCGGATCTTCTCCAGAAAGGCTTCCGACGGTTTCTTCCGGTCGATCTTGTTGACGGCGACCAGAAGGGGGAGCCTGCGCATCTTCGCCTCGTCGACAACGCTCTCCTCGAAGTCCGTCCAGTTGCCCGGCTCCGTCACGAGCAGCGCCACGTGGGCCCGGTCGAAGACCTTCTTCGTTTTCTCGATTCTCAGCTCGGCGAGGGCCGACGTGGCGTCGAGCCCTGCCGTGTCCAGGATCAGGACGGGCCCCAGCGGCAGAAGCTCCATGGCCTTCTCGACGACGTCCGTCGTCGTCCCCGCCACGGGCGACGTGATCGCGATGTCCTGCCCCACGAGAAGGTTCAGCAGGCTCGACTTGCCCACGTTGGTCCGCCCGAAGACGGCGATGTGGAGCCGGTTTGTTTTGGATGCCTGGTCCATCATGAGACTAGAGGTAACAGAAAAGAGCAAAGGATGCAATCATGCAGGTTTTCCCGCAAGCCGAAACGAGAAGGGGGCCTGACCGAACGTCAGACCCCCTTCTCGTTTCATGTGCTCAGATTTTTGCAGGCGTCAGATCTCCGCGTCGCAACGCAGGCAGCGTGACGCCTCCTTGATGGCCTGGTCCTTTTTGTAGCCCAGTTCGACCTCGACGAAGTTCTTCCGCCGGAAGTCGGCCTCGAGCTCGGGCATGAGGGCCTGCGGGCACTCCTCCGTCTCCTCGTCGACGACGAAGGGGATGTGGATCTGCTCCTCTGCGGGCGGCACCCAGGCCGGCTCGCCGTTTTGCTTCCGGATGAAGCCGTCGATGTCCTCGGCCGCCCCGTGGCCCGCTGCGATGGCCTTGATGACCGTGCTGGGGCCCGTCACGGCGTCGCCGCCGGCGAAGTACTTCGCGCTCGTGGTCTGGGAGGGGATGTCGTCCTTCACGTCGAAGCAGGACCACTTGTTCACCTTCACGCCGCTTTCGGCGGGCACGAAGGAGAGATCCGGCGTCTGGCCGATGGCGGCGATCACGGTGTCCACGCTCAGGGTGAACTCGGAGCCCTTGATGGCCACGGGGCGCTTGCGGCCGCTGTTGTCGAAGTCCCCGAGTTTCTGCCGCAGGCACTCGACCCCTGTGGCGCGTCCCTCCGACCCGACGATGCGCAGCGGTGCGATGAGGTACTCGATCTTGATGCCCTCGTGCTCGGCCGCCACGATTTCCTCGGCCGCGGCGGGCATGTCCTCGCGCAGGCGCCGGTAGAGGATCGTCACGTCGGCGCCCAGCCGCAGGGCCGTGCGGGCCGCGTCGATGGCGGAGTTGCCGCCGCCGATGACGGCCACCCTCGAGCCGAGGCTCTTCTTGCCGCTCTTCCAGCCTTCCTCGTCCCCGTTGTAGTCGCGCAGGAACTCGACGCCGCCCCAGACCCCTTTCAGGTCTTCGCCTTCCACGCCCATGCGCTGGCTCTTGTGGGCGCCGGGGGCGAGGTAGACGAAGTCGAACTTCCCGTTCACCTTCTCCCAGGGGATGTCGCGGCCCACCCGGGTGTTGCACCGGATCTCGACGCCCAGCGTGCGGATGTCGTCGATCTCCTTGTCGAGAATGGTCCTCGGCAGGCGGTACGAGGGGATGCCCCAGCTGAGCATGCCGCCCGGCGTGGGGAGCTCCTCGAAGACCGTCACGGCGTAGCCGCGAAGGGCCAGATCCCGCGCGCAGGTGAGGCCTGCCGGGCCCGCGCCGACGACGGCGATTTTTTCCTTGCGGGTGATGCCGACGGGCCTGATCTGCGGCCGCGGCGCGTTGTCGCTGATGAAGCGCTTGAGGAACTTGATCGCAACGGGCTCATCCAGCAGGCCGCGGCGGCACTTGGTCTGGCACTGGTGGTCGCAGACCCGCCCGCAGACCGACGGGAAGGGGTTGGTCTTCAGCATGACCTTGTAGGCGTCCTCGAGCCGGTTGTCGCGGATGAGCGCCGCGTAGGCCGGGATGTCCATCCCGATCGGGCAGGTGTGCTGGCAGGGCGACTTGAAGAGGGCCGAGCAGACGGCGGCGCGGCACTTCTTGTCGCGGATGTGTTCCTCGTACTCGTTGCGGAAGTAGCGGATCGTGGAGAGCACGGGGTTCGGGGCCGTCTGGCCGAGGCCGCAGAGCGCCGCGTCCTTGATGACGGTCGCCATCGACTCGAGCAGCTCGATGTCGCCTTCCTTGCCCTTGCCCTTGCAGATCTTGGTCAGGATGTCGAGCATGCGCTGCGTGCCCTCGCGGCAGGGGGTGCACTTGCCGCAGGACTCGTCCTTGCAGAAGTCCATGAAGAAGCGCGCCATGTCGACGGCGCACTTGTCCTCGTTCATGACGATGAGACCGCCCGAGCCCATGATGGCGCCGAGCTCGGCGACCTTCTCGTAGTCGACGGAGGCGTTGAGGTGCTGCACGGGGATGCAGCCGCCCGAGGGCCCGCCCAGCTGGGCGGCCTTGAACTTCTTGCCGCCGGGGATGCCGCCGCCGATGTCGTAGATGATCGTCCCCAGGGTTGTCCCCATGGGCACTTCCACGAGGCCCACGTTGTTCACGTCGCCCGTGAGCGCGAAGACCTTCGTGCCCTTGGATCGCTCGGTGCCCACGCTGGCGTACCACTCGCCGCCGCGCAGGATGATCTGGCCGATGTTGGCCAGCGTCTCCACGTTGTTCAGAACGCTGGGCTTGGCCCAGAGGCCCGCCACGGCCGGGAAGGGCGGTCTCGGGCGGGGCATGCCGCGCTTGCCCTCGATGGAGGTCATCAGCGCCGTCTCCTCGCCGCAGACGAAGGCGCCTGCGCCCTGGTAGATCTCGATGTCGAAGTCGAAGCCCGTCCCCAGGATGTCCTTCCCCAGCAGTCCCGACTCGCGAGCCTGCCCGAGGGCCACGTTGAGGCGGTGGATCGCGAGCGGGTACTCGGCGCGGCAGTAGATGTAGCCGTGCTTCGAGCCGATCGCCTTGGCGGCGATCACCATGCCCTCGAGCACCGCGTGCGGGTCCGCCTCGAGGACGCTGCGGTCCATGAAGGCCCCGGGGTCGCCCTCGTCGGCGTTGCAGAGCACGTACTTCGTCTCCCCGGGCGAGCGCTGAGGCGAACTGCCACTTGAGCCCCGTGGGGAAGCCGGCGCCGCCGCGGCCGCGCAGGCCCGACTTGAGGACTTCCTGGACGATCTGCTCGGGCGTCATCTCGGTGAGCGCCTTGGCCATGCCGGCGTAGCCGTCGCGGGCGATATATTCCTCGATGTTTTCCGGGTCGATGAGGCCGCGGTTGCGCAGAACCCGGAGGTCCTGAAGGGCGAAGAAGGGGATTTCCTGCATGGAGGGGATCCGCTCCTCCTTGCCCGGCTCCTTGTAGAAGAGCCTCTCGAGGGGGCGGCCCTTGATGAAGTGCTCCTCGACGAGCTCGGGGACGTCTTCCGCCCGGATATTCATATAGATGATGCCTTCGGGGTAGACGACGATGATGGGCCCCTGGGCGCAGAAGCCGTTGCAGCCCGTCTCGACGACCTTGATCTCCTCCGCAAGGCTGCGCTTGTTGAGCTCGTCGACGAGGGCCTTCTTCATGGCGATGCTGCCCGAAGCGTGGCAGCCTGTCCCCCCGCAGACCAGTAAGTGCGAGCGAAAAACTTTCATGAACTCTGTTCCTCCCCTCGAGAAATTCTACAGCAGGGAATGGGTTTTCGCTTCCCTAGCGAACGATCTCGGCCCCCTTCGCAAGCACGAAGGGCGTCTGGATCTCTCCTTCCAGGACGTGGCGCTTGAACACCTGCCGCATCTTCATTTCGTCCATCTTCTCGTACTTGATGGGCTCCTTGCCGAACAGCTCGACGGTGACGAGGGGCTCGCGGCTGCACAGCCCCATGCAGCCCGACGTGGTGACGTTGACGTCCGACACGCCGGTCTCCTCGATGACGCGCATGAGGGCGTTGAGCACCTCGCGGGCACCCGAGGCGATGCCGCAGGTTCCCATGTGGACGGTCACCTTGGCCCGCTGCCCGGCCTCGCGCAGGGCCGTCTGGGAGTGGACCTTTTCCTTGATCTTCTTGAGATCTTCGATCTTCAATTTCGCCATCTTGCTTACCTCATTTCAAGGCTCGGGGCGATTAGGTGCGGGATGAAACGGTCAGGACGATCCGTTCTTTTTCTTGCCCTGTACCCTGTACCCTGTACCCTGTACCCGTTTATTGATAGTCATCCAGAACCGATTTCATCTTCTGCGTCTTGATCCGGCCGTGGACGTTCTCGTCCACGACGATGACCGGCGCCAGGCCGCAGGCCCCCAGGCAGCGGACCGTCTCGTAGGTGAACCGCCGATCCGGCGTCGTCTCGCCTTCCGCGACATTGAATTCCTTCAGGATACTCTCGGCAAGCGTCTTGCCGCCCCGGACGTAGCAGGCCGTGCCCAGGCAGACCCGGATCGTGTGCCTGCCGCGCGGCTTCATCGTGAAGAAGGAATAGAAGGTGACGACGCCGTAGACCTGCGCCAGCGGCAGATTCAGCCCCGCGGCGATCCTCTTCTGGATCGAGATGGGGAGGTACTCCAGGGCCACCTGGGCCTCCTCCAGGACGGGGATGAGACCGCCGGGCTTTCCCTTGAAGCGGGCGATGATCCCGTCCAGCTTTGCCACCTGTTCGGCGGTGAACTCTTTGAGTAAATCGCTGTTGCCGTTGTTCATGGAACTTCTCCTCTCTCAGGGGGTGTCAGGCCGCCGCCCCGACGTCGCTCAAGCCCTCCGTGATGTGCTCACGGAGAAAGCCGGTGACTTCGGGGTGATTCAGGGGCACATCCTCCAATACCTTTTTTTAATTCTCTCGTGTCAAGCAGGTAGGTCCTGCCGTCCACCTCGTGCCGGTAGATAAAGTCGCTTCCGGGGTTTCCCACGATGATCGCGATCAGCGTAGACGCGATATCTCCCATGGGCTGCCGGTCGAGGTGGCTCAGGCCGAACTCGGCCTCGACCACCGTACCCGTTCCCGGTTTGGAGCGCAGGGTCATCTTCCCGCCCGTCCTGTCTGCCGCGTCGGAGAGCATCGGGAGACCCAGGCCGACCCGACGGACCTTTTTCGTCGTGTAAAAGGGGTCCAGGGCCCGTTGCCGCTCCTCCGGGGTCATGCCGCTGCCGTTGTCCGTGATGCGCATCAGGAAGAGATCCTTCGCCCGGTTTTCCCGGATGAGGATACGGACGAGGGTCGCCCCGGCGCGGACGGAATTCTCGACGATGTCCAGGATGTGAAGCGCCAGTTCGAGCACTCTCTCACTCCAGGATGCAGCGGCCGCTTTTCTTCTCGAAGGCCATCTTCAGCTCCGACGTCGTGGCCTCCTCCATGCAACGCCCGGGTGATCCCCTTTCCGATGTCGGTGATGATGTGGGAATCGGAGGACTCGATCATCGGAAAGCGCGCCAGCTCCGGGTAACGGCGCCGCGCTTCGGCGAGTCCCGTCCGGCCGGAGATCTCGAGGGCATCCAGGGGGAGGCCTTCGGGGACGAACCCGAGCTGCCCGAGCAGGCCGAAGCTTTCCCGGTCGATGTGGGCCGCAACGGCGAGCCCGCCGAGGCCCTGGATCTCGCTGACGATCCGCTGCAGCGGAAGCACCGTCGCCCCGATCAGCAGCCGCTCGCTCAACCCCTCCACCTCGTCGTGCTCGTTGACGATGGCCTGGCAGCCGAAGCGCTCCTCGTCGTTTTTCCCGGGCAGGTGCCGGTAGACGAGGTCCTGCAGCATGACCAGATTTTCCTGCTTGTCAAAGAGCGCGAGGACGTGCACCTCTTCGCTGCTCATGATCTCCATGCCGGGAAAGACGGTGAGCCCCGTCCCTTTCGCGGCCTTGATGACGTAGGGGACGTTTTCCGATGTGTTGTGGTCGCAGATGGCGATGATGTCGAGGCGGCGCGCAAGGGACATCGCGACGACGGCCCGGGGGTACATGTCGAGGTCGGCACAGGGTGAAAGGCAGGTGTGAACGTGGAAATCACAGCGGAACTCCCTGATCATCAGCGGAACCCCTTGCGGGCTGCTGCCGCTCTCCCCGGGTCACGGCCTGCTGCGGCCGGTCACGGCAAAAAACCCAAAAAAAAGGAACGTTCCTTTTCGGCCCGTTCCTTTACTATAATTTCACGGCTTGATCAATTTATATATTTGACCGACGATCTCGAAGGCCGGCAGGTCCGTCACGAGGATCGGGATGCCCTCGGCGTTGGCCTTGGCGGCCGTGTCGTGGGCGGGCTCGCTGCCCTGGATCAGGATGATCCCGGCGAGGTCCTTGAGGCTTGCCACGGCCACGATGTTCTGGTGCACCTGGCGCGTGATCCAGATGTCGCCTTCCTTGCTGTTGGCCATGACATCGGAGAGGAGATCCCCCACGTATCCCCCTTTGACTTCCTTCTTGAGCTGTCCCTCGGCGCACGCGACCTTGAGGTCCAGTTCATGAACGAGCGTTTCGAGCTCCATGGACATTCCTTCCTGTTTCATTCATGCAGGACCGCCGCTCGGCCCTATATATTAAAGGGAGTCAGATCGGGGTGAAGAAGTTTCGGGAAATTCATCACCATCATCTTCACGCACGTCCCGACGCCCACCTCGGAGGTGATGATGAGGTGGTCGGAGTATTTCTTCATGTTCGCCAGGCCCATGCCGGCGCCGAACCCCATCTCCCGGACGGCTGCCGTGGCCGTGGAGTAGCCCTCCTTCATGGCCAGGTCGATATCCGGGATGCCGGGCCCTTCATCCTTTGTCTCTATTTTCACTGCATTGTCGGTCACGGCCAGGGTGATCGTCCCCTTCTTGGCATAGGAGACGATGTTGATCTCGGATTCGTAGCAGATGATGGCGACCTTCCGCACGATGTCCGTCGATACGCCGAGGTCTTTCAGGATGCTCTTGATCTGGCCCGATACGTTTCCCGCGTTCTGAAAGCTTCCGCCCTCCACGTCGAAGGATTTCTCGAATTTCGGGGACTCCCGCATCTCTACATCTCGCCGCCGACCTTCTCGATACACCCCGTGATCCCCTTGGCGTGCAGGCGGCCCGACGTTTCGAACAGGATGTACCTCGTCGACAGGATGGGGATCTTCAGCTCTTCGGCGAGCTTGACGGTCTCCTCCGAGGGCTTCTTTCCGCGCACCAGGATAATGGCGGTGATATCCAGGATATCGGCCGTCCGGACCACCTGGGGGTTCGTGAGTCCCGTGAGCAGGAGGCTGTCCGGTTTGGCGAAGGCGAGCACATCGCTCATGAGGTCTGCGGCGAAGGCGGTCCTCACGGGTTTTTGCAATTGGTCGCGACCGACAAGGACCTCGGCCTCCAGAATATCTTGCACCTCTTTCAGGGTCACAGTGTCCTCCTCTTTACTTGAAAACCGGCTCCTCGCACGTGAGCAAGAATCGATGGAATGACCGCTAAATCTTAGGGTTGGTAACACAGGGATGCGATCGAAGTCAACAGGGAAGATTGCCGCCTCCTGCGGGCGTTGTAACGCTTGCGGGGCAGTCCCGCCAGGGAAAAATAAAAAAAGCATATTTCCCCTTGACAGGGGCCGGAAGGAGGTGTATTGATGACCATCGGTCAGTTAATGACCATCATTCATGAGCGTGCCCGGTGACCGGCCGGGAAGGACGACAGGGGGAGAGGCCTTGGGTTCCGAGCGCAGGAGAGAGAGGGAGAAGGAGCAGCGGCGCAACGCCATCCTGCGGGCGGCGAGGAGGGAATTCTTCGAGAAGGGGTTCCGGTCCGTCACGGTGGACACCATCGCCCGGCGCGCCGAGCTGAGCAAGGGGGCGATCTACCTCTACTTCAAAAGCAAGGAGGAGATCTACGCCCAGATCCTGCTCAGGGACATCGACAAGTTCCACGACCGGGTGGAAACCCTGCTGGACACCTCGAAAAGCGCTTCCGACAACCTCCGCCAGTTTGCCGAGGTCTACGCGGCATTTTTTCTCAGCGACAGGGAGCTGTTCCGGATCTTCATGAACTTCATGCTCCAGCACAACCCCGTCAACTTCACCCCCAAGATCAACGACCACATCGTCAAATCCACCAACCAGACCGTCATCATCATCGAGCAGATCCTGCAGATGGGCATCGAACGCGGGGAATTCCCGCGGGCCCTCGACATCCGGGTCTGCCGCAATTCCCTGTGGGGGCTTCTCAACGGAATCATCGCCCTGCACCTCTTCGCGGGCAGGGAGGAAACGCGGGAAGAGCGGGTCCGCACCCAGGTCCGGGGCGGTATCGAGGTCTTCATCGGGGGGCTCAGGTCCGTATAGAAAATGGAGCAGGCTGTTCAAGAACGCCCGATCGGCGTGATTTTCAACTGCCTGCCAGGAACTCCATCAGAGAGGGGAAACACATATGGGTAACATGCTGGTGAACACGCGGGATCAGAAGTTTCTGCTCTACGAGCAGATCGGGATCGAAAAGCTCTTCGAGACCGAAAAGTACGCCGATTACAACAAGGAAACGGTGGACATGATGATCAACGAGGCCGAGAAGCTGGCCGTCGAGGTCCTCCTGCCCACCTACGACAAGGGCGACAAGGAAGGGTGCAAGTTCGAAAAGGGCAGGGTCAAGGTGCCGGCCTGCTTCCACGACGCCTACAAGAAGTTCTGCGAGGCCGGGTGGCTGTGCTGCATGCGCAGCGTCGAGTCGGGCGGCCAGGGCATGCCCAACAGCGTCGCCCAGGCCTGCTACGAGTTCTTCCAGGCCGCCAACTACCCCCTCGTCATGTACCCGGGGCTCACCAACGGCGCGGCCGGCCTCATCGACCGCTACGGCTCGCCGGAGCAGAAGAAGAAGTACATGGAAAGGATGTACACCGGCGAGTGGGGGGGCACCATGTGCCTCACCGAGCCCGGCGCCGGGAGCGACGTGGGCTCCCTGAAGACGACGGCGAAAAGGCTTCCCGACGGGACCTACAGCATCCAGGGCACGAAGATCTTCATCTCCAGCGGCGATCATGACCTCACGCCGAACAACATCCACACGGTGCTCGCCCGCATCGAGGGCGACCCGGCGGGGACGAGGGGCATCTCGATCTTCGTCGTGCCCAAGTTCCGCGTGAAGGCCGACGGCAGCCTCGGGCCCAACAACGATGTCACTACCGGCGGCATCGAGCACAAGATGGGCATCAAGGGCTCCGCAACGGCCATGCTCATCTTCGGCGAAGAGGGCAAGTGCGTGGGCGAGCTCCTGGGCAAGGAGCGCGACGGCATGAAGGTCATGTTCAACCTCATGAACGAGGCCCGCATCGAGGTGGGGCTCCAGGGGCTGGGAACGGCCACGGCCGCCTACGAGCATGCCGTGGAGTACGCCAAGCAGCGGCTCCAGGGCGCCGAGATCTTCGAGTTCAAGAACCCCGAAGCCCCGCAGGTTCCCATCATCCGGCATGCCGACATCCGGCGGCAGCTTCTGTGGATGAAGGCCCACGTCGAGGGGTGCCGGGCGCTGCTCTACTACACGAGCTTCTGCCAGGACATGATGGAGGCGGCCGCAACCAAGGACGAGCGGCAGCAGTGGGCGAGCCGCGCCGACCTGCTCATCCCCGTCTGCAAGGCCTACGTGACGAACCGGGCCCTCGATGTCTGCTCGATCGCCATCGACGTCTACGGCGGATACGGCTACTGCTCGGAGTACCCCGTGGAGCAGTACATGCGGGACTGCAAGATCACCCAGATCTACGAGGGCACCAACGGCATCCAGGCCCTCGACCTGGTGGGCCGCAAGCTGGGCATCAAGAAGGGCATGCACCTGCTGGCCATCGCCAAGGAGATGGATGCAGCCATCGCGACCGTGCGCGAGGAGATCCCGGAGCTGTCCTCCTACGTCAACTATCTTGCCGAGGCGAAGAACGCCCTGACGGATCTCACGATCAAGTTCTTCAAGCTCGGCAAGAGCGCGAGCTTCCTCGTCCCGATCCTCTACGCGAGCCCCTACCTGAATCTCTTCGGAGACGTGGCCGTGGGCTACCTGCTCATGGAGGCGGCCGGCATCGCCCAGAAAAAGCTCAACGCCATCTACGCCGAGGCGGGCGCCAAGGGCTCCAAGGCCAAGCAGAGGGCGATGGTCCACACGAATGCCGAGGTGGCCTTCTACCAGGGCAAGATCGCGTCGGCCAAGTTCTTCGCCGTCAACGTCCTGACTTCGGTGCGGGGCCGGGCCGAGGGGATCAAGGCGGGCGACCGCACCCCCATCGAGATCGCCGACGAGAGCTTCTCGGTATAAGAAGGCACGAGGTCCGAGGGTACAGGGTCCGAGGAACAAATGAAATCCTCGAACCGAACCTCGATCCTTCCGCGAGCAGACCAGATAGACCGAAATAGACCGAAAAGACGAAACAACTCCAGGAGGAGGATGATATGTCGTTTCAAATTAAAAAAGCAGCCGTTTTAGGCGCGGGGGTCATGGGGGCGAACATCGCCGCCCAGCTGGCCAATGCGGGGATCCAGTGCCTGCTCCTCGACATCGTGCCCCCCGAGCTGACCGAGGCGGACAAGGCAAAGGGACTGACGAAAGAGAGCCCGGCGTGGCGCAACAGCTTCGCCCAGCGGGGGCTCGAGGGAGCCACCAAGGCCAAGCCGGCCAGCTTCTACACGAAGCGAAACGCCGCAATGGTCAAGGCCGGAAACTTCGAGGACAACCTCGCGTGGCTCGCCGGCGTGGACCTCGTCATCGAGGCCGTCATCGAGAACCTGAAAATCAAGCAGGACCTCTTCGCGAAGGTGGAGAAGGTCGTGAAGCCCCACTGCATCGTGGCCTCCAACACCTCGGGCATCCGGATCGGCGAGATCTCGGCGAACCTGGGCAAGGGCCTGAAGGAGCGGTTCCTGGGGATCCACTTCTTCAACCCGCCGCGGTACATGAAGCTCGTCGAAATCATCCCCGGCGAGGAGACGAAGAAGGAAGTCATCGAGTACTTGACCCGCTTCTGCGAGGACGTGCTGGGCAAGGGCGTCGTCGTCTGCAAGGACGTGCCCAACTTCATCGCCAACCGCATCGGCGTTTTCGACATGTCCAACGCCATGAACCTCATGCTCGCCAAGGGCATGAAGGTCGAGGACATCGACGCCATCATCAGCGCCCCCCTGGGAAGGCCGCGCTCGGCCATCTTCGGGACGATCGACCTCGTGGGCCTCGACACGGCCTACCACGTCATGACGAACCTCTACGAGGCCCTGCCCAAGGACGAGAGCCGCGACCTCTTCATGCCGCCTGACTTCGTCAAGGCCATGATCCAGAAGAAGTGGCTCGGCAACAAGACCAAGGGCGGCTTCTACAAGAAGTCGAAGGATGCCAAGGGCAAGAAGGTCAAGCTCGCCATCGACGTGAAGACCATCGACTACGTGCCCGCCAACAAGCCCAAGTTCGAGTCCGTCGGCGCGGCCAAGAAGTCCGAGGCCCCCGTCGAGAAGACCGTCAGGATGGTCTTCAACGGCAAGGACGCCGCGGCCGAGCTGGCCCGCGAGTACCTCTGCAACAACTTCATCTACGCCGCCAACCGCATCCCCGAGATCGCCGACAGCGTCGTGGAGATCGACAACGCCATGAAGTGGGGCTACAACCACCAGCTGGGGCCCTTCGAGACCTGGGACGCCATCGGGGTCAAGGAGGCCGCCGAGGCCATGAAGCAGCTGGGCAAGAAGGTGCCCAAGAAGGTCGAGGAGATGCTCAAGGCGGGCTTCCCCTCCTTCTACACGAAGAAGGAAGACGGCACCTACTACTACGACTTCGCGAAGAAGGACTACGTGAAGCTTGCCGAGAGCCCGAAGATCATCATCCTGCCCGCCCTCAAGGAGCGCAAGAAGATCATCCGGCAGAATGTGGGCTCCAGCCTCATCGACATCGGCGACGGCGTGGCCTGCCTCGAGTTCCACACCAAGATGAACGCCCTCGACGAGGACATCATCAACATGATGTTCCTGGGCTGCGACATCGTGGAGAAGGACTTCACGGGCCTCGTCATCGGCAACCAGAGCGCCAACTTCTCCGTGGGCGCCAACATCTTCAAGGTGCTCGTCGCCATCCAGAAGGGCGACTGGGACATCCTCGAGAAGATGATCAACGACTTCCAGCAGGCCAACATGCGCCTGAAGTTCTGCGAAAAGCCCGTCGTGACCGCGCCGGCCGGCCTGACCCTGGGCGGCGGCTGCGAGATCGCCATGCACGGCGCGCAAGTGCCAGCCCGCGGCCGAGACCTACATGGGCCTCGTCGAAGTGGGCGCCGGCGTCATCCCGGCCGGCGGCGGCACCAAGGAGCTCATGGTCCGCGTGACCGAGGGCATCCCCGACGGGGGTGGTGGAGCAGGGCCTCAACCTGCAGGGCTACTTCGGGAAGGTCTTCGAGAACATCGGCACGGCCAAGGTGGCCACGAGCGCCGAGGAGGCCAAGGAACTCGGCTACGTCCGCAAGACCGACGGGATGAGCATCAACCGCGACCAGCAGCTCAACGACGCCAAGCAGATCGTGCTGGGGCTCTCGAAGTTCTACAAGCCGCCCAAGCCGGCCCTTGTCCCCGTCATGGGAGAGAGCTTCCGCGGGATCTGCGAGGCCGTCCTCTACAACATGCGGCACGGCAACTACATCAGCGACTACGATTTCCACATCGCCCGCAAGCTCGGCCACATCATCTCCGGCGGCGACTGCGCCGAGGGGACCTACGTGACGGAGCAGGAGCTCCTGGACCTGGAGCGCGAGGCTTTCCTCAGCCTCTGCGGCGAGCAGAAGACGCAGGACCGGATCATGTCGCTGCTCTCCACAGGGAAACCGCTGCGGAACTAACTGGAAACAACCTTCTTATGCACTGAAAAGGGAGGAAGCATTATCATGAGAGAAGCCGTAATTGTTGCAGCGGTCAGAAGCGCTGGCGGGCGATATAGAAGAGGGGGCCTTGCGGCCACCCGGGCCGAGGAGTACGGCCTGCAGGTGATCAAGGGGCTCCTGGCGAAAGTTCCCCAGCTCGATCCCAAGGACGTGGACGACCTCATCGTCGGCTGCGCCTTCCCGGAGGCCGAGACGGGGATGAACCTCGGCCGCGTCCTCACCCTGGGGGCGGGCCTTCCCATCGAGGCCTCGGGGATGACGATCAACCGGTTCTGCTCCTCGGGGCTGCAGGCCATCGCCGATGCGACGGCCAAGATCCAGGCGGGCTGGTCCGACGTGATCATCGCCGGGGGCTGCGAGACCATGTCCCACATCCCCATGGGCGGCAGCCAGTTCCGCCCCGACCCCGACTGGGGCAACCGGCCCAACACCTACGTGTCCATGGGCATCACGGCGGAAAACGTCGCCGCCAAGTACAACGTTTCCCGCGAGGACCAGGACAAGATGGGCGTGGAGAGCAACCGCAGGGCCACCGAGGCCATGAAGGCCGGCAAGTTCAAGGAAGAGATCGTCCCCATCCAGGCCTGGAAGTACAAGAAGGACGCAAGCGGCAAGCGCATCCGCGAGGCCGTCGTCTTCGACACGGACGACGGCGTGCGCTGGCCGACGACGGTCGCCGACCTCGGGAAGCTCAAGCCCGCCTTCAAGGCGGGCGGGTCGGTGACGGCGGGCAACTCCTCGCAGATGACCGACGGGGCCGCCTTCGCGCTGCTCATGACGGCGGAGAAGGCCAAGGCCCTGGGCCTCAAGCCCCTGGCCAAGATGACGGTACTTCGCCGTGGCGGGCTGCGCGCCCGAGGAGATGGGCATCGGCCCGGCCGTAGCCATCCCGAAGGCCCTGAAACTGGCCGGTCTCAAGCCCGAACGACATCGACCTCTTCGAGATCAACGAGGCCTTCGCCGCCCAGGCCATCGCCTCGTGCCGCACCCTCGGGATCGAGGAGCGCTACTGGAAGGGCGACATCAACCCCAACGGCGGCGCCATCGCCCTGGGCCATCCCCTGGGGGCCACGGGAGCCAAACTCACGGCCCAGATCCTCCACGAAGCCAAGCGCCGCAAGGCCAAGCGCTGCCTGGTCTCCATGTGCATCGGCGGCGGCATGGGCGCCGCGGGGATCTATGAGATGCTGTAAAAGAC
>CAWEPT010000032.1:0-5998 GCA_963810965.1 uncultured delta proteobacterium
ACATCGCCGTCGTCGGCGCCGGCATTTCCGGCATCATGTCCGCCTATCTTCTGGACCGCAGGCACAAGGTCACTCTCTTCGAGAAAAACGACTACATCGGCGGCCACACGAACACGGCCGTCATCGGGGACGGCCCCGACGCGGGTCTGCCCGTGGACACGGGCTTCATCGTCCACAACGAACGGACCTACCCGCTCTTCAGGGCCTTTCTCAGGCAGCTGGGGGTTTCGGCAGCGAAGACGGATATGTCCTTCAGCTGCCAGGACAATGCGACGGGCCTGCAGTACAGCAGCCTCGGGCTCGACGGCTTCTTCGCCCAGCGCGCAAACCTTTTCAGGCCTTCCTACTGGGCTTTCCTGCTCGGGATCCGGCGCTTCTGCACGCGAACGCTGGATCAGTTCGAGCGCGGCAGGCTGGGCGGCCTCACCCTCGGCCAGTTCGCCGAACGCGAGGGCTTCCGGCAGGACGTCATCGAACAGTTCGTCATCCCCATGGCCTCGGCCATCTGGTCCGCCTCGGAGGCCAAGACGATGGAATTCCCCATGGAATCCTTCGCCCGCTTCTACTCGAACCACGGCCTGCTGTCCCTGTGGGACCCCCCGGCCTGGTACTATATCCCGGGCGGAAGCCACACGTACGTCAAGGCCTTTCTCAAGATCTTCAAGGGGACGGTGCGGCCCAAATGCCCCATCGCGGCAATCCGGAGAACCGGTACCGGCATTGCCGTGAAACTTGCCGACGGCGCCGAGGAAACCTTCGATGCCGTCGTCATCGCCGCCCATGCCGACGAGGCATACAGGCTCCTGGCAGACCCGTCGCCCGAGGAGACGCGCCTTCTCGGCCCGTGGAGCTACTCGACAAACCACACGGTGCTCCACCGGGACACGTCCTTCCTGCCCGAAAACCGCAGGGCCTGGGCCTCGTGGAACTACCGCCACGAACCCTCCATCCCGAAGACGTTTCCGGCCATGGTCACCTACTACATGAACCACCTGCAGCGCCTCGGCGCGCGGGACCACTACTGCGTCACCCTCAACCCCTGGAAACCGGTAGCGGCTTCCGGGATCATCGGAGAAATGGTCTACCACCACCCCATGTACACCTTCGAATCCATGGCAACGCAAAAGGAACTCCCCTCCCTCAACGGCAAGCGCAACACCTACTTCTGCGGCGCCTATTTCGGCTACGGGTTCCACGAGGACGGCACGCGATCCGCCGTGGAGATGGCACGCCACTTCGGAATCGAGCTATGAGCGCATTTCTCTACAACGGGCTGATCGAGCATCACCGCCACAAGCCCAGGGATCACCAATTCCGCTACCCCCTGTACGTCTACGGCTTCGACCTGGAGGATCTGCCCGAGCTGGACCGCAGGCTCCCCTTCTTCGGCTATAACCGCTTCCGGCCCGCATCGGTTCACGACAAGGATTACCTCGACAGCGGACCCGGCACGATCCGCGAGAAGCTCGACCGCTTTCTCGCGAAAGAGGGCTTCGGTGACGCTGTCGCGCGGGCCTTCCTCATCACCTCGCCGCGCTACTTCAACTACGTCTTCAACCCCGTGAGCTTCTACTACCTCTTCGCGGCCGACGGGGCCCTCGTGGGAAACGTGGCCGAGGTGAACAACACCTTCGGGGAGAAGCATCTCTACATCCTGCGCTCGCCCGACCGGGGAAACGGCGATCACACCGCCACATACCGGACGGAGAAGGCCTTCCACGTCTCCCCCTTCAACCGCATCGAGGGGACCTACGAATTTTCCTTCGCCGACATTTCGAAGGAGCTCGACGTGGGGATCAACATCCGGCAGGCAGGGCGAGGTCGTCTTCGAGGCCCGCCTCCGGGGAACGCCCGAGCCGCTGACCGCATCGAGCCAGATGAAGATGTTCCTGCGCCACCCGATCGCACCGCACCTCTCCGTGCCGCGCATCCTCTTCGAGGCGGCGAAGCTCTCCTTCGGCAAGAAGCTGACCTACCACGACAAGCCGGTGCCGCTGAGCCCCATGACGATCCGCACCAACCCGCCCACCTTCGTGCAGCGAAAATGCATGGGAGCCGCCTTCAATGTCCTGGGCCGCGCCGGAAACGGCTCGCTCCGCATGACGCTCCCCGACGGCTCTTCGAAGACCCTCGGCGAGGCGACATCGGCGGACCACGCGGAAATGATCGTGAAGGACTGGCGGTTCTTCTCCCGGCTCGTCTTCGGGGGCGACATCGGGCTGGGGGAATCCTACATGGACGCCGAGTGGGAGACGCCGGATCTGACAAAGGCCCTGGCATGGTTCATCCGCAACTGGGAGGCCTTCTTCGGCCGCTACGAGCGCTTCGAGCCCCTCTTCGACCGGCTGAACCGGATCCTCTACCCCATCGTGGAGAACACGATCAGCGGGAGCAAAAAAAACATCATCACCCACTACGACCTGGGCAACGAGTTCTTCAAGGTCTTCCTCGACCCGTCGATGACCTACTCCTGCGCGCGCTACCTCAACGAGAAAGACACCCTCGAGCAGGCCCAGAAAAACAAGCTGCAGGCGATGATCCGCAAGGCCGCAATCGGCCCGGACGACCACGTCCTCGAGATCGGCTGCGGCTGGGGAAGCTTCGCCGTCGAGGCGGTCAGGACGACGGGCTGCCGGCTGACGGGGGTCACCATCTCCGATGCCCAGTACGAGTATGCCCGCGAGCGCATCCGGAAGGAAGGCCTCGAGGACCGCGTGGAGATCGTCCTGCGGGACTACCGCGAGATCAAGGGCCCCTTCGACCGGATCGTCTCCATCGAGATGCTCGAGGCCGTGGGCCACAAATACTTCGAAACGTTCTTCGAGTGCTGCGACCGGCTCCTCAAGCCCGGCGGCGTCATGGCCCTGCAGTTCATCTCCATCCCGGACCGCCGCTACGAAAACTACCGCAAGGGCCACGACTGGATCCGCAAGCAAATCTTCCCCGGGGGAGAGCTTCCGTCGCTGGCCGTCGTGATGAAGGCCCTGGCGAAAAAGACCTGCCTCAACGTGCAGGGCGTGGAGAACATCGGCCCGGATTACGCCCTGACGCTGCGCGACTGGCGCAGCCGCTTCCTGGCGGGAATCGACCGGGTGGCCGCGCAGGGCTTCGACCGCACCTTCCAGCGCAAGTGGGTCTACTACCTGGCGGGCTGCGAGGCCTGCTTCTCCACGGGCTACCTGGGCGATCTGCAGATGGTGATGGTCAAGTCGGAGATCGGCTATTGAGCCCCCTGCCTCGAATGGAGCACCGCCCATGAAGTACAAAATGCACATCGGACTGACACTGCTGTCCCTCGTTGTCGCCCTTTGGGGCTGCACAGGAGGAAAGCCCATGACTCTCGAGAACTATACCAAGGAACTCGCGGCGACAGACCCGGCTAAGACAGCCCCGGTGAAACCCGGCTCCGCCGAGGAAAAGGCAGGGATTGAAAACTTCAAAGCCTACTACAATCGATACGCAGAGGACGTCATCCGGCGCGACACGAAGAAGCTCTACGCGAAAGAGGCCTTCTTCAAGGGCGGCTACAAGGAAGTGAAGGGCGTCGACGCCATCGAGACGTATTTTGTCGCCACAACCAAGTCTTTTGTGTCTTGCACCTTCGACATCACCGATGTGAGCCTTCATGAAGGGAACTATTATTTCCGCTGGGTCATGAAGCTCACGATCGAGCGCGACAAGGACAACCCCATCGAGCAGATCGGCATGTCCCACGTCCGTTTCGGCCCCGACGGCAAAATCATCTTCCACACGGACTACTGGGACACGAGTGTCGTCTTCGAACGCGCCCCGGTCATCGGCGCCATCATCCGATGGGCAAAGGAACAGATCTAATGCCCGTCTCTATTCCTGACGGGTCTGTTGATCATAGCCATGGAGAAAATCGCAATGCCGGCCTTAACCACGAAGACAGGGACTACGATGGGAAGGAAACTCCTCAACATCATTCTGTTCCAGGCGGCCTGGTTCACAGCCGTCCTGGGAGCTGCGAGGGGAAACGATTGGTATGGGCCGCTGGCGGTGGCATTGGTGCTGTCGGTGCATCTCGTTCTCACCGACGACCGTCGGGGTGAGCTGACGTTGATGCTTGTGGCCGGGACCATCGGTTTCTGCTTCGATACGGCGCTGTCGGCCGCCGGAATCGTCACCCCCCGGGGAAATATCTTTCCCCATCCGCTCAGTCAGCCCTGGATGATCTCCCTCTGGCCCAATTTCGCCGCCACCCTCAACGTCTCACTGGAATGGCTCAAGGGGCGCTACCTGCTGGCGGCCATTTTCGGAGCCGTCGGGGGCGCGGGTTCCTACTACGGCGGCGCTCGGCTGGGGGCGACACTGGCGCTGCCCGATGTTGATGGGCTTATCATCCTGGCGGTGAGCTGGGGGATCTTGACGCCGTTTCTGGTCTGGCTGGCGAAGAGGTTTCAGAGAAAAGGAGCCGCTGTCATCGCTCCTTGAAAATGGAGCGCCCCATGAACCTTTTATGACTGGAATGGAGGGATCATGATGAAAGTTATCTATCTCTATCTCCTTACAATTCCCATATTCTTCGCGATCGATATGATCTGGCTCGGGTTTGTGGCCAGGGGGTTCTATCGCAATCAGCTGGGTCATCTGCTCCGGCCGGACGTCAACTGGACTGCCGCTATCATTTTCTATCTGCTTTACATTATGGGGATCCTGTTCTTCGCAACGATGCCGGCCCTGGAAAAAAATTCGCCGTATCAGGCAGTCCTTCTGGGAGGACTTTTCGGTTTCTTCGCCTACGCCACCTATGATTTAACCAACCTGGCGACGCTCAAGGACTGGCCGGTCATTGTCGTATGGGTCGATATCGCCTGGGGCGTGTTCCTTACCGCAAGTGTTGCGGCGGCGAGCTTTTTCATCGGCCGATGGCTCATGCCCTGAGAAAGGATCCTTCACAGCCCTTGCTCCGGCCGGGCAGTTTCACCAGGGAGGTGGTACCATGGAACTGGTTCAGACCATTTCAGTCGCGGCTTTGATTTTGTTCCTGTACATGACGGCATGGTTCCTGTTGGCCCTCAAACGAAAGGACAACAGCATTGCCGATGTCGCCTGGGGCACGGGGTTCATCATCGTGGCCTGGTCCACTTTTCTCTTGAACGGTTCCTTTTCCCCACGGCAATGGATCGTCAATCTGCTGGTGTTGATCTGGGGGCTCAGGCTCGCCATCCGGATCCATCTGCGCAACCGGGGTAAAGGGGAGGACGTCCGATACCGGAAGTGGCGGGAAGAATGGGGGAAGTCTTTTGTCCTCAGGAGCTATCTCCAGGTCTTCCTCCTGCAGGGCTTCATCCTGCTGCTGAACATTACACCCGTGCTCTTCATCAATACCTATGCCGCGGGTGATCTCGGCATCCTGGACGTTGTGGGTCTGATGCTGTGGTTGCTGGGATTTTTCTTCGAGTCGCTTGCGGACTGGCAACTGGACCGGTTCCTCAAGGACCCGGGCAACCGGGGGAAGGTCATGGATCGGGGTCTGTGGCGTTATTCCAGGCATCCCAACTACTTCGGCGAGGTCACGATGTGGTGGGGCATTTATATCCTGGCTCTGTCGGTACCCGGGGGCTGGATGTCCATCATCGGACCGCTGACGATCACCTACATCATCCTGTTTGTTTCCGGTGTTCCCATGACGGAAAGGTTCATGGAGGGCAATCCGGTTTTCACCGACTATAAAAGACGGACGAGTGTCTTTATTCCCTGGTTTCCCAAAAAGGATTAAAAACCCCGTAGAGTGGATTCATTGATCATCACTCTTCAATGGATCGGTTACCCATGGAAAAATCATATCGGCAGGAAGCGCCGGTTATCTCAATGCGTGACAGCACACCCGGGTTGTCATGCAAGATCGGGCGATGATTCTGCACAGGAATACAGGGGGAACGATGAACAGATATGTTTGGAAACTTTTTCTCATCAGCATCCTTTTGACGATCATCTTGATTCCCGTTCCGGGCATGACCCAGGCCGGGCCGGG
>CAWEPT010000033.1:0-27592 GCA_963810965.1 uncultured delta proteobacterium
CGCCGAGAACTTCTCGAAGGCAAGCACTCCCCAGGCATTCGCCGTCGTCGTGTCCCAGTGCCCTTGCTTCATCCGTGCCGAGGGCGCCCTTCGCGATGCGCGGGGCGTCCTCCTTCCAGGCGTCGAGATCGACCACGGCAAGCAGCGTGCGCACCGCGTTCACATCGGGGGTGACCATGAGCCACCACAGGCCGTCGGCCCGCTCCGTGGAGAAGCCCATCGTGGTCCCCTGCAGGTTGAGGCGCGAGCGCAGGATCTGCTGGGCCGCGGTGAGCTTCTTTGCCCGCTCGGGGATGTCGCCCATCCGCTTGAGCACGCCGATCCAGTCGATCACGGCCGAGGTGGGCCAGAGGTCGGGCTCGACGGCCACGGAGCCGAGCAGGGCCGCCTTCGCCTTCCCGTAGCGCGAGAGGGCCTCGACGGCGGCCACCTTGCGGATGGCGAGATCCGCCGTGGCGAGCTCCCCTGCCGCGTCGCACGCGCCCCTCCACGAAGCCCGTCAGCCCCGCCGACATCTGGTCCCGGATGGAGGCCGGGATCTCGAGTGCCGCCTCGTGGGCGACGGCGAGCACGTAGGCGGTGAGCACGTCGCTTCCCGTGCGCATGAGGGGGAAGTACTTCAGCAGCCCCTCGTCGTCGAGGTAGGCCGGCAGCTCGCGCATCCGCTCCTGCCAGAGCGCCTTGTCCTTCAGGGCCACGGCCTTCGAGATCTTCTGCTCGAGGCAGCCGTAAGGGTAGCGCGACATGTACTCGCGCACGCCGGCAAGCCCGTCGCCGATCCGCGGCTGCAGCCGCACCACGATCCCGCCTTTCCCGGCGATGGCCCCGGCGGGGCGCTCCACGGGGAACTCGACCTTGTCCCGAACCTGCGCAAGGGTGGCCTGCCAGGTCCGGACGGGAACGGCCGGGACCACCTTCTGGGAGACCTTGATGCGGTCCGAGGTCTTCCCGTCGCGCTCCAGCGCGGAGATCTCGTAGTCGAGCTTCTCGACGCCGGAAGGAATCCGGATGTCCCAGCCGATCTCCTTTGCCTCGCCCGGCGAGAGGCCGACGCGAAGGGTTTCGTAGTCGGTTTTCTCCGTCCCGGCCGCAACGGCGAGCTTTGCCTCCACGTTCATGGGCTTCTGAGTCGTGTTGCGCAGCGTGACGCCGGCCTTCAGGAAGTCCCCCTCGCGGGCAAGCGGCGCGATGCCCGCAAGCAGCATGAGATCCTGTGTCGTCCGCACGTCGGACTGCCCCGTGCCGAAGAGGTCCGCCCCGCCCGTCGCGACGGCGACGATCCGGTATTCCGTGAGGCTGTCCGTAAGCGGGATCTTCAGGCGGGCCTCGCCCTTTTCATCGAGCGGCACCGTCGCCTTCCAGAGGAGCAGCGTGTCGAAGAGCTCGCGCGTGATCTGCTTGCCGCCGCCGCCGCCCTGCGGGAGTGCCTTGAGCCCGAAGTGGCGCTTGCCGATGACCATCATCTGCGCCGTCGAGGTGAAGATCTCGTAGGGGCGCTGGCGCATCATCGATTCGAGGAGCCTCCAGCTCCCGTTGGGCCGCAGGGCGAGGAGCCCCTTGTCCACGGCGGCGACGGCCAGCTCCGTCCCCTCCGGCAGCTTCTGCCCGTCGGCCCTGCGGACCTTGAAGGTGACGTCTGCCTCCTGGCGCACCCGGTAGACCGGCCTGTCGGGTATGACCTCCACGGCAAGCTCGTGGGCCTTCCAGCCCACGCGGATCTCGCCGATGCCGAGCTTGTAGGCCGGCTTTGCGGGGTCGAAGGTCGCCGTGGGCGCCGCTTCGGCGGTCCTGCCCCTCACGGCAAGGACCGAGACGAAGGCGTTGGGCGCGTAGTTGCGCTTCACGGGGATCTCCACGACGGGGCTCTTGCCCGAGAGCTTCTGGATGAAGACGTCCACGATCCCCTCGCGCTCCACCGTGACGAGGGCCGTGGCCTCGCGGAAGGGCATCCGGACCTGGAGGCGGGCCTTCTCGCCGGGCTCGTAGCGCTTCTTTTCGGGGATCACGTCGATGCGGTCGTCGTTGCGGGCCTCGAACCACCATTCATCCTTGCCGGCCACCCAGAGGTTGAAGTTGGCCAGGGCGGCGTTGCCGTCCTCGTCTTTCACTTCGGCCTGGAGGATGACGCCGCCCGAGACGGGCGAGGGCGCCTCGCAGAGCAGGGTCCCCGAGGCGTCCGTCTTTCCCTTGCAGTGCGGGCCGGCCTCGCAGACCGCCATCCCGGCGTCGTCGGATTTGGCCGTGCAGGGCAGGCGATGCGCTTGATCTCGGTCAGGTTCTCGTAGGAGTAGAACCCGCCGGCGATCCGCCTGCGGTGCGAGTAGGTCTTGCGCTGGTAGAGATCCACGGAGACCTCGCTGTCGGCAACGGGGTTGCCGGCAAGATCGAGCACGACGACGCGGTAGCGCAGGGCCTCGGCCGAGGCCGCCCAGGAGTCGGGCTTCAGGCCCACGGCACGCTTCGAGGGGGCAAGCGGGATGTCGGCTGCCGCCGTCTGGACCTCGCCGTTGGGGTCGCGGTACTCGAGCTCGGCGTGGAGCGACTTCGGCGTGTCGATCTTCGGGAGCTTCGCGAATTTCGTCCGCGCCGCACCCGCATCGTCGAGTTTCAACTCCTGCGTGGGGAGCCGGCGGGGCTTCTCGCGGCCGGGCGCGGCTTCCTCGTCGATGCCGAGTTCATCCTCCGGCGAGAACTTCCGGGTGCCTTCCTTCAGGCGCTCGCCCGAGAAGGTGTACTCGTCATAGCCCCTGAAGGCGACCGTTCGCGGACGGATCTCGCCGCGGAGCTTCACCGGGAGCCTTCCTGCGCCTCCGCCCGAGAAATAGGAGACGGCAAGATCGAGGCCGACCTCGCCGGGCTGCACGGGCGTCTCGGCAGGCCCCTGGACGAGCGCCTTCATCAGCGGGATGCGGAACTCCTCCACCTGGAAGGAGCCGGTGCGCAGCGTTGCGGCGCCCTTTTTGTCGCCCTTGCGCGCGAGGCTCACCTCGTAGGTGCCGAGCCGCGCCCCCTCGGGGATCTTCCAGTCCGTCGCGGCGCTGCCGTTGTCTTTCCAGGAAACCGGCATCCGGTATTCCTGGCCGCTGCCGCCGTGGCGGATCACCACTTCGTCGAATCGCGCCTTTTCATGGGGCAGGGTGAAACCGGCCGTCGTGGGGATGCGCAGGATGTGCTTCATGTGGACCGTCTCGCCCGCCCGCAGGAGCGTGCGGTCGAAGATCGTGTGGGCGACGACATCGTCGAGGCCGCGGTAGTCGGCCTCGGGGAGCTGGAAGCGCCAGGGCTCGATGCCGTCCTCCCAGCTCGAGTGGGTGAAGGTTGCATCGCTGCCCGACCGGGCGAAGACGAAGAGGCCCGAGCTCATGCCGCCCAGCATGCCCGTGGCCTCGTAGTAGTTGACGGGCCAGTTGCAGCGGGCCTGTTTGTCCTGGGAGGGCAGGGTGCCCTGGATCAGGGCGACGCCCCGCTCGTCCGTTTTGCCCTGCCAGATGCGCTTGCCGCTGCAGTCCCGGATGGAGACGTCGGCGCCGGCAACGGGGCCTGCCGTGTCGAGGGCCGTGACCCAGACGAGCGAGGACTCGCGGCCCCATTTGAAATGGGCCGCCAGGTTCGTCACGAGGGCCGACGTGGGCACGTACAGGGGGGCGGGCTTTCCCAGGAGGTGGGTGCCCAGGATGCGGCTCTCGAGCTCCACGACGTAGAAGCCGGGCTTTCCGAGGGGGATGCCGATGACCTCGAAGGCCTTTCCGCCTTCAGGCGCCGGCAGCTTGAATTCCTTTCCTCCCGCCTGCCCCGCGAAGACGGACTTTTCGCGGGTGGCTGCGGCGATGTTTCGCAGCCAGTGGATGACCCGCTCCTCCTGGTCGAGATTCACTTTCCGGACCTTGCCCTTCACCTGCTGGGTGACGGCCGGCGTCTTCCCGGCAGCCTCCGTCTGAGCCTGCCTGCCTCCCCCGGCAGGGGTCTCCGGGGTCTCCGGGAGGATCTCCTCGGCCTCGCCCTCGACGGAAAGCAGGTGGTTCTTCAACTCCGCTTCGATGTTTCGCACCGTCACGGGCAGAAGCGGGTTTGCCGCCTCGAGGATGCCGAAGCGGGCGGCAAACTTCGCCAGCGGGGGATAGCTCTCCGTCTTCACCGCCAGCGGGAACCGGTTGGCGTTGGCCAGCGGCCGCCCCGCGTCATCCTTCATCCCCTTCGGCATCTCGATCGCGAAGGCGGCCTTCTCGGGGAAGGGTCCCGTGAAGGTAATCGCCTGGGTATGCGTGTCGGCTCTCATCGTCCGTCGTCTTCGGTTTCCACGTCTTGCCGTTTTCGCTCCGGAGGGTGATGTCCCTGGCCAGGCTCCAGGGCGTCGGCGCCGAGAAGGTCAGGCGCATGGGCAGAACGGGGATGCAGGCGCCTCCCTTCTTCTCACGCGGGCAGGAGAACTCCGCCCGGAAGGGGGCCCGGGCCTGGAACTCGAGGACCTGGTCCTCCTCCGTCGCCACGCCGCTCTTGGCGGCAATGCCCTTGCCCCAGACGAGCCGGATCTTCGCCGAGGGCGGGAAGGCCTGTTTGGCCCGGAGGGTCACGACGTTTCCCTCGTCCTTCCGGTAGCGCAGGGCCTTGAGGACCTGCTCGCGCTCCTTTCCCGAAACCATCGTCACGCCCACGCGCTCGCCGACGCCGCTCACGGAGAACCAGACGTTCTTCAGGAGCGTCTCCTGCGCGGGTTCCGCGTCCAGGTAAAGGACAAAGATCTGTTTCTCGTCGATGGTCGTGTCCCCCTCGTAGGGGTTGGACCGCAGAATGGACGGGCCGCCCGTGGAGAAGGAGAAGCCCGTATCGGCCGCCACGGGGGTTCCCGCCAGCGTCTTTGTGCCGGCCTTCAGGGTGAAGCGGCAGGCCACTCCGCCGGGCAGGTCCCGGTCGAAGTCATAGGACCAGGTCCGGGCGTCGATCCATCGCCCCTGGCCTTTCTCGGCGCAGCGGATGTCGAAGGGGTCCGCAAGCCGCGGGTCGCCGAAGGAGACCATGGGCTCCGAAAACCGCGCCGTCACCTGCCGGATCTGCCTTGACGGTGCCCTGCGGCGAGAAGTGCTCGATCTGCGCAGCTGCCTGAACCTCCCGGGCGAGGGCAGGGATGAGCGCTATCAGGATGAAAAAGGACAGGGAGAGGACAAGGAACCGATGAACCCGCTTTGCGGACGTGCCGGTGTGATGCATGGCGAACCTCTCGGAGGGATTTCATGATGATGTAGCAGAAAGGGATGCAGGGGGGCAAAGGCTTTCTTAAGTCAGGGAAGTGGCAGAAGTGACAGAGGTGCGAGGAACGTGAAGGATCCAGCACGGTGACAGGTGACAGGTAACAGGTGACAGGATTTCGTTATCCGCTGTCTTTTCCTGCCACCTGATACCTGATCACCTGCTACCTTATTTAACGCGCCGTCTCCCGACGGCCAGGCCGATGGCCGGGACGAGCAGGAATCCCAGCAGGAGGGGGTACTGGATCATGTAGACGACCGGCGTGAGCGCCCATCGCACAGCCGTCCGCAGCCCTTCGTGCTGTGCGATGAACCGGGCGACGGGCGGCGACCAGGCGTAATAGAATCCAGGAAGGCCCTGCCGCCCGGACTGGGTGCCAGCACCCGGTCCCTGAAGTCCCTCAGGACCTGGACGTGCGGGTCCAGGGTTGAGCCGTAGGCCGCCGTGGCGATGAAACAGCTGATGCTCGCCGTATCCGTATCACCCGAGGCGGTGCTGAAGGGCGTGAACACCTGAATGCGCTGATTGCCTGTATCGGCGACGTAGATGTTTCCGTTGGAGCTGAAGGCGAGACCCCTCGGCCCGTTGAACTGGCTGCTGCCTGTGCCGTAAGTGCCCCATTTCGTGACGAACAGGCCAGCCGGGCTGAATTTCTGGATCCGGTTGTTTCCCGTGTCGGCCACGTAGATAAACCCGTTCGAGTCGATGGCAATCCCGGACGGGCTGTCAAACTGCCCGTCGCCCGTACCCTGCGAACCGATGGTGGCGGCATAAACACCCAGGGAGGTGAACTTCTGGATGCGGTGATTGCCCGTGTCCGCCACATAGACAGCCCCGGTGCTGTTCACCGCCACGGCTGACGGCGAATTGAACTGGTCGTTGCCTGTACCGGCGGATCCCCACTTGAGGAGAAAACCGCCCGTCGAGTTGAATTTCTGAATCCGGTTGTTTCCCGTGTCCGCCACGTAGACGTTGTTGCTCGAGTCGAGGGCGATGCCCAGCGGGCTTTCGAATTGCCCGTTTCCCGATCCCTGGGAGCCCCACGTGATGTCGAAGAGATTCGTTGACGTGAACTTTTGAATCCGGTGATTGCCCGTATCGGCCACATAGAGAAAGCCGCTGGAGTCCGCAGAGAGCCCCGAGGGCGTGTTGAACTGTGCGCTGCCGGTTCCCAGGGAGCCCCACGTGGCGATGAACGTGCCCGAAGAGGTGAATTGCTGGATGCGGCTGGTTTTGGCTGTCCGCCACGGAGACGTTTCCTGACGGATCGACATACACATCTGTGGGGCTCGACAAATTTCCATAATCCACGCAGGAAGGAACCCCATTGAGCGATCCACGTGCCCGCGTTATTGTACTTCTGGATGCGGCAGTTGTTCGTGTCGGCGACGTAGACGAGGGTGCCGTCTGCGTTCAGCGCCAGTCCCTGGGGGGCGTTGAACTGCTGGGCTGCCGGGCCGAGTGTCCCCCACTGGGTCACATAGGCTGCCGTTGAACCCGCGACCAGAAACTTCTGAACCCGGTTGTTGAGGGAATCGGCGACATAAACATTGCCGGCATTGTCCGTGTCCACGGCCGCGGGGGCGTCGAACTGGTTGTTTCCCGTGCCCGTCGCTCCCCATGTGAAGATGAAAATGCCCGCGGTGCTGAACTTCTGGATCCGGTTGTTGCCGGTGTCGGCCACATAGACGTCTCCCACCGGGTCCGTCGCGATCCCCAGGGGGCCGCTGAACTGACTGTTGCCGGTTCCTGCAGCGCCCCAGGCGAGGATAAACCCGCCCGAGGAGTCGAACTTCTGGATCCGGTTGTTGTCCGTGTCGGCCACGAAAACGTCGTTCGAAGGGTCCGCAACCACCGCCGAGGGCCTGTTGAACTGCCCGGTGACGTTGCCCTGCGAGCCCCACTTGAGGAGAAACGCGCCCGTGGAGGTGAATTTCTGAATCCGGTTGTTGCCCGTGTCGGCCACGTAGACTCTTCCCACAGGGTCCACGCTGACGTCGGACGGCAGATTGAACTGGCCGTCTGCCGAGCCGTAGGAACCCCAGGAACGGAGAAAGACGCCGTTGGAATTGAATACCTGGATCCGGTGGTTGAACGTATCGGCCACGTAGACATTTCCGGAGCCATCCACGGCCATGCCGAGGGGTTTGTTGAGCTTGCCGTTGCTCGTGACGTCCGAGCCCCACGAGGTGACGAACGTGGCCCCCCCGTTCGATGCCACGGGCGCGTTATGGCGGGGCAACAGGATGAAGACCAGGCCCAGGCAGAGGATCAAGAGGCCGAAACGAAGAGCGGATCTTTTTTTCATGTCGCCTCCTCGAGCGTCGCACGGGCCCATCTCTCCCCTCGGGCCTTGCGTGGTTGATGCGGGGTGATCTGACTAACAGGGTAAAAGCCCTGTAGAGGAAAGGCAAGTATGATTTTTTTCTAATCCGGGTATTAGAAAAACATACGAAGAAAGGATGAGAGGGATCAGCCTGCTCGAGTCGGGCAGGGGCGCTCGCGGTGCCTGTCGCAGGTCAGGCAGAAAGAAAGGGGCAGCCGTGACGGCTGCCCCCTGGTGTTTATCTGCGGAAATCCGCGATCACTTTGCGTTATCCGCCGGGATGGGCTGGTTGATGTTCGATTGCGGTCGGTTCTGGATCTCCCGTCGCCATCTCGGCCGTTGTCCTGTACCGTCCCACGATGACGTCTGACCTTCGTAGCCCGGCGCGACGTCCGTGCCGGCGCGGACACTCTGCTCGAGGACGATGTTGTTTTTCTGCTTGATGGATTGTCGACCGGGAGACGAAGTTCGGCGTGAGTTTTACCTGTGTCAGAGAGGTTTTGGCCTCACCCCAGTTCATTCCCACCACGTTCGGGACCTTCGCGGGCTCCTCGTAACGGCCGACGACGAGGGGCACCTGGGTGCCCGGCGCCAGCGCGGTGCCGGGGGCGATTTGCTGCTTCAGAACGATACTGTTTTTGTTTTTGTCCGTTACGTTTTCCATGGGTGACGACGGCGTTGAGCTTTGCCTGCGCCCGGAAGGTCCTCCGGTGTACGGCCAGAATAAGATTGACTCCCCGGGGGGCCTGTAATAAAAAAGAGACAGGCAACATATCGGAATCGGAAGAGGAATCTTGACCACGAAAAAACTTTTCATCCGGACCTTCGGCTGCCAGATGAACGTCCACGACTCCGAGCAGCTGGCGGAACTTCTCAAAAGCTCGGGATACGGCACGACAGGGAGTGCGAAGGACGCCGACCTCATCATCGTCAACACCTGCAGCATCCGGGACAAGGCGGAACAGAAGGTCTACAGCGAACTCGGCCGGTACAGGCACCTCAGGAAGGCCAAACCGCACCTGATCATCGGGGTCTGCGGCTGTGTCGCTCAGCAGCAGGGGGAGCGCCTCCTCGAGAAGATCCCCTGGCTGGATCTCGTCTTCGGGACCCACAACATCCACCGCCTTCCCGAATTGATCTCACAGATCGAGAAAACGGGCCGGCCCGTCGCGGAGACGGGCTTCCGGGAGACCGTGCCCTCCATCGGGATCCTGGCCCTGCCCGAAAAGGGATCCGTGAGCGCCTTCGTCACGATCATGCAGGGCTGCGACAACTATTGCGCCTTCTGTGTCGTGCCTTACCTGCGCGGCCGGGAGGAGAGCCGGAAATTCCACGACATCCTGGCCGAGGTGAGGGCCCTGGCCGCCCACGGCGTGAAGGAGGTGACGCTGCTCGGGCAGAACGTGAATTCCTACGGGAAGAGTCTCGGCAACGGCCACAGCTTTTCAGAGCTTCTCCGGGCCATCGGGGAGATCGAGGGGATCGAGCGCATCCGTTTCACCACCTCTCACCCCAAGGATCTGACCGATGACATCATCGACTGCTTCCGGGACGTGAAGGCCCTTTGCGCGAGCATCCATCTGCCCGTCCAGTCGGGCTCCGATGCCGTGCTTGCAAGGATGAACCGCCGGTACACGAGCGCCGATTACCTCGATTGCGTTCGCAAGTTGAGAGAGGCCAGCCCGGACATCGCCATCAGCTCGGACATCATCGTGGGTTTCCCCGGAGAGACGGAGCAGGACTACCAGAAAACGCTTGACCTGATGGGAAAAGTTAGGTTTGATACCTTATTCTCGTTCCAGTATTCCGAGAGAAAGGGAACGGCGGCTGTCGGGCTCGACGGGAAGGTAAATCCCGACGAGAAACGCAAACGGCTCATCGAGCTCCAGGCCCTCCAGGACCGGCACACCCAGGAGAAAAACGACACCCTGGTCGGCAGGACCGTGGAGGTCCTCGTGGAGGGTACGAGCCGCAAGACCTCCCGGGACGTGATGGGCCGCACGAGAACGAACAAGATTGTGAACTTCACAGGCGACAGGGATCTCGTCGGGAAAACCCTGCGGGTTCGGATTGTGGAAGCCTTTTTGCATTCCCTTCGCGGTGAGATGCTGGATTGAACCGGAGGTATTCGTAGATGTTTGTGGAAATGAAGGTGTCCGGTCTGACCATCGACCCGCTGACCAACACCCCCATCGTGATCCTGAAGGATCTGGAGGGAAAGCGGGCGGTGCCCATCTGGATCGGCCTCTTCGAGGCGAGCGCCATCGCCACGGAGCTCGAGAAGATCAGCTTCTCGAGGCCCATGACTCACGACCTGATGCGGGACCTTCTCAAGATCCTCGAGGCGAAGGTCAACCGGATCGAGATCATCGATCTGAGGAACAACACCTTCTTTGCCTGCATCCACCTGAAGCGAAACGGCGACACCCTCATCGTCGACTCGAGGCCGAGCGACGCCATCGCGCTCGCCCTGAGGGTCAACTGCCCGATCTTCATCGACGAGAAGGTCATCGAGAAGTCCCGCAACATCGACTTCGCCAAGAAGGTGGACGAGCTCGACAAGAAGAAAACGGAAGAGCTCAAGGAGTTTCTGGAGAACCTTCCCGAAGAGGATTTCGGGAAGTACAAGATGTGACGACGCGCTCACATCCCGAAGAGGCCCCGAGGTGGAAGAGACACGACGCATCTATCTGAAAATGGGGGATAAGGTCATCCACCTCCGCTACCCCCACTGGGGCACGGGTGAAGTGGTGGAGGAACGAAACTCCCTCGTGCTCGGCGGGAGCTCTTATGTGAAGATTGTCTTCAAGGACGGCCTCATTCGCGTTTTCGACAACAACTTCGCCAACGCCTGGTGCTGTTACTTCGCCGGGATCCGACGCTGCACATGATCGAAACGACCTGTTTGCCACTGAACCGCATAAAGTAGTCATAAATATGAAAACGATTGCACGCGCATGTCCTGCAGCTTGCTGCGGGGCAAGCGAGCATAATAACAGGTAACCCACTTCCTTAAGTTTCTAAATTCCTGGCACCTGTGTGCGAGGAATTTTAATTTTTGGACTTATTCCCGCGTTTTCGTGGCTATTTTTATTGGGGGCTGATATAAGGCAGGTCGATGGATAAGGCCATTGACGCATTCGGGCTCCACCTGGCGACGGAAAGGAACCTGAGTCCGCACACCCTGCGCAGCTACCTGGCGGACCTCCGGCAGTTCCGGCAGTATCTGGAGGAAAACGGCCTGATCCCCCTGGATGCGTTGGGGCGTGGACAGCTCGAGGCCATCGACCACGTGGCCGTTCGTTCTTTCCTCAGCTCGCTTTACCGCCGGAAGATCCGGAAGGTGACGATCGTCAGGAAGATCGCCGCCCTTCGCACCTTTTTCAACTACCTCATCCGGGAAGGCAGGGTCCGGGTGAATCCGGCCGAGATGGTCCAGGCCCCGAAGGCGGAAAAATATCTCCCCACCTTTCTGCCGGTGGAGGAGATGTTTTCGCTTTTGAACCTGAAGTTCGCCGATGATGCCGCGGGCAGCCGGGACCGGGCCATGCTCGAGCTCTTTTATTCCTCGGGCATGCGGGTGAGCGAACTGACGGGGCTCAACCTGGGCGACATCGACTTTGGCCAGAGCCTTGTGAAGGTCCGCGGGAAGGGAAAAAAAGAGCGGATCGTTCCGGTGGGCGAACAGGCCCTGCGGTCCGTGCAGAAATACCTGTCAGGACGGAATGAGTTCCTTCAGAAGCAGCAGGGGAGCGAGGCGGACCCGCCCCTCTTCCTGAGCCGCAGCGGCAGGAGGATCACCCCGCGGAGCGTGGCCCGGATCGTCGACCGATACGTCTTGCTGAGCGGGATCAGCAAAAAGGTGAGCCCCCACACGCTTCGGCACAGCTTTGCGACGCACCTGCTCGACGCGGGGGCGGATCTGAGGGCGATCCAGGAGCTGCTCGGCCACGCAAACCTCTCGACGACACAGAAGTACACGTCGGTGAGCGTGGCGAAGCTGATGGAGATCTACGACCAGGCGCACCCGAAAGCCAAAGGATAGCGTGTCAGGGTACAGAGGTACAAGGTCCGAGGCAAAATAGAAAACCTCGATTCTCGTTCTTCTGTAGCCTCGCTATACCTGTGCGCGCAGCCGGTCTGGACAAGATATGAAGGATGAGCAAAGGGCACCAATGGACATGAAGTTTCACGGCACCACCATCATCGCACTGAAGCACAAGGACAAGGTCGTCGTTGCCGGCGACGGGCAGGTGACCTTCGACCAGACGATCATCAAGCACAGCGCACGCAAGGTCCGCCGGCTCTATCACAACCGGGTCATCGTCGGGTTTGCCGGCGCCACGGCGGACGCCTTCACGCTCTTCGACCGCTTCGACCAGAAGCTCGAGCAGTACAACGGCAACCTCCTGCGGGCGGCCGTGGAGCTGACAAAGGACTGGCGCACGGACCGGGTGCTCAGGCACCTGGAGGCCCTCATGATCGCCGTCAGCAGGGAAGACTTCCTCATCATCTCGGGAAACGGCGACGTGATCGAGTCCGACGACAACGTGGCCGCCATCGGATCCGGCGGTCCTTACGCCCAGGCGGCGGCGCGTGCCCTTGTGAAACACTCCGATCTCGATGCGGCCGAGATCGCCCGGGAGTCCATGCGGATTGCCTCGGAGTTGTGTGTCTACACGAACGACCGGATCACGATCGAGGAGATCGATCTCACCGAGGAAGAGCCGGCCGAACCGGAAAAAAAAGGAAAGCAAAGAAAGTAATCAACCATGTCGGCAATTGAACTGACCCCGAAAAAAATCGTCTCCGAGCTGGACAAATACATCGTCGGCCAGGGCGACGCCAAGCGGGCCGTGGCCATCGCGCTGCGAAACCGCTGGAGGCGCCAGAACGTCCGGGCCGATCTGCGCGACGAGATCGCCCCGAAGAACATCATCATGATCGGCCCCACGGGCGTGGGCAAGACGGAGATCGCCCGGAGGCTCGCCAAGCTGGACAATTCGCCGTTCCTCAAGATCGAGGCCTCGAAGTTCACGGAAGTGGGCTATGTGGGGCGCGACGTGGATTCCATGATCCGCGACCTCATGGAGATCGCCGTGAGCCTGCTCAAGAAGGAGGAGATGGAGCAACGTCCGGGCCAAGGCGAAAGAAATGGCCGAGGACCGCATCCTGGACCTGCTGCTCCCCATGAAGCGGGCCGAGATCCGGAGCCCCGACGGGACGGAGACAACGGCGGATCAGGGCGAGGCGGGCTCCGCGGACACCCGCGAGAAGCTCCGCCAGATGCTTCGCGAAGGAAAGCTCGACAGCCGCGTCGTCAACCTGGAGATCACCGAGAAGGCAGGGGGCCCCATGATCGAGGTTTTCTCGTCATCCGGTGTCGAGGACCTGGGTCTCAACATCAAGGAGATGTTCGGGAACATCTTTCCGCAGAAGAAAAAGCGGCGCCGCTTGAGGATCCCCGAGGCGCTCGCGATCCTCGAGGAAGAGGAGGTGCAGCGCCTGGTCGACATGGACAAGGTGATCCGGGGGGCCCTCACCCGTGTCGAGCAATCGGGGATCATCTTCCTCGATGAGATCGACAAGATCGTGGGGAGCAACACCGCGCACGGGCCGGACGTGTCCCGGGAAGGCGTCCAGCGCGATCTGCTGCCCATCGTGGAGGGCTCGACGGTCAATACAAAATACGGCATGGTGAAGACGGACCACATCCTCTTCATCGCCGCCGGGGCCTTCAGCACGACGAAGCCTTCGGATCTGATCCCGGAGCTGCAGGGCCGCTTCCCGATCCGGGTCGAGCTCGACTCGCTCACGAAGGAGGACTTTGTCCGGATCCTCACGGAGCCCTCCAACGCCCTGGTGAAGCAGTACATCGAGATGCTGGCAACGGAAGAGGTGACGATCGAGTATACCGAGGATGCCATCGCCGAGATCGCCGAGGTGGCCACCATCGTCAACGAGCGCACCGAGAACATCGGCGCCCGGCGCCTCTACACGATCATGGAGACGCTGCTCGAGGAGATCTCCTTTGATGCGCCGGAGATGAAAAAGAGGGAAATCGTCATCGATGCGGCCTACGTGAGGGACAAGCTCGAGAATATCGTCGAGGACGAGGATCTGAGCCGCTACATCCTGTAACGACAGGTATCAGGTAACAGGGTACAGGTAACAGGCAAAGCGGGACACGTGGTCTTTCCTGTCACCTGCCACCTGACACCTGTCACCACATGTGACAAAAGCTGTACAAGACATTCGTTGATACCAGGAGTCGCGAGATGACCGATAAGCAGTTGGGTGCCCAGGAGCGGGCGGAGATTCTTCTCGAGGCGCTGCCCTACATTCGCCGGTTCTACAACAAGACGATCGTCGTCAAGTACGGCGGCCACGCCATGGTGGATGACGAGCTGAAGAAGCTCTTTGCCATGGACATCGTCATGATGAAGTACATCGGGATCAACCCCGTTGTCGTCCACGGCGGCGGGCCCCAGATCGGAGCCGTCCTGAAGAAGCTCGGGAAGGAATCGCAGTTCATCCAGGGCATGCGGGTCACCGACGAGGAGACCATGAACATCGTCGAGATGGTCCTCGTGGGCTCCGTGAACAAGGAGATCGTGGGCCTCATCAACCGCAACGGCGGCAAGGCCGTGGGGCTGTCCGGCAAGGACGGGAACCTGACCCGCGCCGAGAAGTACTACCTCAACGAGGAGAAGCAGAAGGACATCCCGACGGAGATCATCGACATCGGGCTCGTGGGCAAGGTGAAGGAGATCAACGCCGATCTCATCATGTCGCTCGTGAAGGACGGCTTCATCCCCGTCATCGCACCGACCGGCGCAGGCGATAACGGCGAGACCTACAACATCAACGCCGATATCGTGGCCGGCGAGGTGGCGGCGGCCCTCAAGGCCGAGAAGCTCGTCCTGCTGACGGACGTGGAAGGCGTCTGGGACGGCCAGAAGCAGCTCATCAACACGATGGACAACAGCCGGGCCCTTCAGATGATCGACGACGGGACCATCGCAGGCGGCATGTTCCCCAAGGTGAAGTGCTGCCTCAAGGCCCTGCGCGGCGGTGTCCGCAAGGCACACATCATCGACGGCCGGAAGAAGCACGCCATGCTCCTCGAAGTGTTTACGGACCAGGGCGTGGGCACGGAAATCGTTCTGTAAGGTGACAGGTGACAGGTAGCAGGTGACAGGTTCAAAATCTTACACCGCACCCTCCACCCTCGACCCTCAACCCCTTGCTGGTGAGCATTGGAGTCATGGTCGAACTTATAACTCGGCAGGCCAGGTAGAATGAATAAAGAAGAGCTGATCGCATCGTCGGAGAAAAACATCATCGGGACCTACAGGCGCCAGCCCGTTGTCTTCGTGCGGGGCGAGGGCGCGCACCTCTGGGACACCGAGGGGAAGGAGTACGTCGACTTCGTCGCGGGGATCGCCGTCTGCAGCCTGGGGCACTCGCACCCGAAGGTGGTCGAGGCCATCTGCAGGCAGGCCGGCACCCTGATGCACGTCTCCAACCTCTACTACACGGAGCCCCAGATCCGGCTTGCAGAGATGCTGGTGGAGAATTCCTTTGCCGACAGGGTGTTTTTCTGCAACAGCGGGGCCGAGGCGAACGAGGCGGCCATCAAGCTGGCGCGCAAATACGGCCACGACAACCTGAAGGGCCGCTACGAAATCCTCACCATGAAAGGGTCCTTCCACGGCAGGACGCTGGCGGCGATCACGGCCACGGGCCAGGAGAAGTTCCACGTGGGCTTTTCCCCGCTGCCGGAGGGGTTCCGGTACGTTCCCTTCAACGACGTGAAGGCCCTCGAGAAAGCCGTCTCGAAGAAGACCTGTGCCGTCCTGCTCGAGCCCATCCAGGGCGAGGGCGGCGTCCGCGTGCCCGACGAGGGGTACCTGAGGGCCGTCCGGGAGATCTGCGACCGCAAGGGCATCCTCATGATCCTCGACGAGGTGCAGACGGGCATGGGCCGGACGGGCAAGCTCTTCGGCTACGAGCACTACGGCGCCACAGCCCGACATCATGACGCTGGCCAAGGCCCTGGGGAACGGCGTTCCCGCGGGGGCTCTCGCCGCGACGGAGAAGGTCGCGGCCAGCTTCGGCCCGGGAACCCACGCCTCCACCTTCGGCGGAAACCCGCTTGCCATGGCGGCGGCGATCGCGACGCTGGAGACGATCCTGGCGGAGGGATTTCTGGAGAACTGCCGGAAGATGGGCGAATACCTGCAGGAGCGGCTCTGGTCGCTGCGGAAGGATCACCCCGTCGTCCAGGATGTACGCGGCAAGGGGCTCCTGGTCGGCCTGGACCTCACCGTCGAGGGCAATTCCATCGTGAAGGCCTGCCTCGAGCGGGGGGTTCTCATAAACTGTACGTTTGATCACATCCTCCGGATGGTGCCGCCTCTGGTCATCACGAGGCAGGATGTGGACAGGCTGGTGCAAGTTCTCGATGAGGTGATGGAGCGTTGAAAAAAGATTTTCTGAGTGTCTACGATCTGACGAGGAGGGATTTCGACCGGATCTTCAGCCATGCGGCAACGCTCAAGGCCATGCTGAAGGACGGGATCATCTACCAGCCCCTGGCCGGCAAGACGCTGGGCATGATCTTCGACAAGTCCTCGACGCGAACGAGGCTTTCCTTCGAGGCCGGGATGTATCAGCTGGGCGGGCTGGCCATCTACCTCAACAGCCGCGACACGCAGCTGGGAAGGGGCGAGACCATCGCCGATACGGCGAGGATCGTCTCGCGTTACCTCGATGCCGTCATGATCCGGACCTTCGCCCAGGAGTCCGTCGAGGAGTTCGCCCGGCATGCCACCATCCCGATCATCAACGGCCTGACGGATCTCATGCATCCCTGTCAGATCGTGAGCGACCTGTTCACCATCGTCGAGAGGAAGGGCACCTACGAGGGTCTCAAGATCGCCTACGTGGGCGACGGGAACAACATGGCCAACTCCTGGATCGATGCGGCGGCAAAGCTTCCCTTCAAGCTCACGCTGGCCTGCCCGAAGGGTTATGACCCCGACGCCCGCATCCTGGAGAGGGGGAGGAAGAAAGCGCTCCAAGGGGGTCTCGCTTTTCCGGGACCCCGTCCAGGCCGTGAAGAATGCCGACGTGGTCTACACCGACGTCTGGGCCAGCATGGGCCAGGAGGCCGAGCAGGAGGCCCGCGCGAAGATCTTCGAAGGCTACCAGGTGAACCGGAAACTGATGCAGCACGCAAAGCCCGATGCCATCGTCATGCACTGCCTGCCGGCGCATCGCGGCGAGGAGATCTCTGCGGAGATCCTCGACGGGCCCCGGTCCGTGGTCTGGGACCAGGCGGAGAACAGGCTGCACGTGCAGAAGGCCATCCTGGAGATACTGATGGGCAAGTGAAAAGCTGAAGCTGAGCGAAGTTCATCAAATCACGGACATTCTGAAAGAGGAGGAACAAACAGTGTCGAACAAGGTAAAAAAAGTGGTTGTCGCCTATTCGGGCGGGCTGGATACGTCGGTCATCATCCAATGGCTGCTGGAAGCCTACCCCGGCTGCGAGGTCATCGCCTTTGCCGCCGACGTGGGACAGAAGGAGGAACTGGACGGCCTCGAGCAGAAGGCCATCAACACGGGCGCCAGCAAGTGCTACATCGAGGACCTGCGGGAGGAGTTCGCCCGGGACTTCGTGTTTCCCATGCTGCGGGCCAACGCCATCTACGAGGGGACCTACCTGATGGGGACCTCGATTGCGCGGCCGCTCATCGCCAAGAAGCAGATCGAGATCGCTCACCGGGAGAAGGCCGATGCCGTGTGCCACGGCGCCACGGGCAAGGGGAACGACCAGGTGCGCTTCGAGCTCACCTACATGGCCCTGGACCCGGACATCCGGATCATCGCCGCCTGGCGCGACGACAAGTGGACCTTCACGTCGCGGGAGGACATGATCAACTTCGCGGCCAAGCACAACATCCCCCTTCCCGTGTCGAAGGACAAGCCCTACAGCTCGGACCGCAACTCCCTGCACATCTCCCACGAGGGCGGCATCCTGGAGAACCCCTGGAACGAGCCGACGGAGGACATTTTCACGATTTCGGTCTCCCCCGAGAAGGCCCCCGACAAGCCGACCTACGTGGAGATCGACTTCGAGAAGGGAAACCCCGTGGCGGTGAACGGCAAGAAGATGAGCCCGGCCACGCTGCTCGATCACCTCAACACCGTTGCCGGCGCAAACGGCATCGGGCGCGTGGACATGGTGGAAAACCGCTTCGTGGGCATGAAGTCCCGCGGCGTCTACGAGACCCCGGGCGGGACGGTGCTCTGGGCCGCCCACCGGGCCGTCGAGACGATCACCATGGACCGCGAGGTGATGTTCATGCGCGACGGGCTGATCCCGAAGTACGCCCAGCTCGTCTACAACGGGTTCTGGTACTCGCCCGAGATGAAGGCCCTGCAGCAGTTCATCGACTCCTCGCAGGAGAACGTGACGGGCACGGCGCGCCTGAAGCTCTACAAGGGCAACTGCATCGTCGTGGGCCGCAAGTCGCCGAACTCGCTCTACAGCGAGGACATCGCCTCCTTCGAGAAGAGCGGCGGCTACGAGCAGAAGGACGCCACGGGCTTCATCCGGCTCAACGCCCTGCGCCTGCGCATCGCGGCATACCTCAGGAAGAAGAAAGGCAAATAGCTAAATGGTGATCAGTAACGGATGAAGTCTGAAGCGATTCTGGAGTCTTTTCTCTTGACCCTTACCCTGTACCCTGAACCCTATACCCTGAATTCTTGGGTGATCCATGGGCGGAAAAACACGGAGAAAGCTCTGGAGCGGGCGGTTCACGGAGGAGACGGACCGGCTCGTGGAGGTCTTCACGGCGTCGCTTCCCTTTGACATGAGGCTCTATGACCACGACATCGAGGGGAGCATCGCCCACTGCCGGATGCTGGAGAAGCAGGGGATCATCCCTCCCGCCGACGCCGGCAAGATCCTCGAGGCCCTGGCCGAAATCCGGACGGAAATCGGCTCGGGCGCCTTCCGGTTCGTGCAGACCGACGAGGACATCCACATGGCCGTCGAGCGGGGCCTCATCGAGCGGATCGGTCCCGCGGGCGGCAAAGTCCATACCGGCCGGAGCCGCAACGACCAGGTTTCCCTCGACATGCGTCTCTACCTGAGAGACGAGATCGGGGATATCCTGAAGCTCGTTGCCGGGCTGCAGAAAACCTTCGTCGCCCTCGCCAGGAGGGAGCTTGACACCATCATGCCCGGCTACACCCACATGCAGAAGGCGCAGCCGGTGCTCCTGTCGCACTACCTGCTCGCCTTCCGGGAGATGCTCGGGAGGGACGCGGCAAGGCTTGCAGAATGCCTGGAGAGGGTCAACGTGATGCCCCTGGGCTCGGCGGCCCTTGCCGGCACAAGCCTGCCCCTGGACCGGAAGTACACGGCGAAGCTGCTGGGCTTCAAAGCGATCTCGGCCAACAGCATGGACGCCGTTGCCGACCGGGATTTCGTGGCCGAGTTCATCTTCGATGCAAGCCTTCTGATGATGCACCTGAGCCGCTTCTGCGAGGACCTCATCATCTGGTCCTCGGGCGAGTTCGGCTTCGTGGAGATCTCCGACGCCTACACGACGGGCTCGAGCATCATGCCCCAGAAGAAGAACCCCGACGTGGCCGAGCTCGTCCGGGGAAAAACCGGTCGGGTCTACGGCAACCTCGTGAAGATCCTCACGGTCCTGAAGGGGCTTCCGATGACCTACAACCGGGACCTGCAGGAGGACAAGGAACCCCTCTTCGACACCGTCGACACGGTGAAGATGAGCCTCATGGTCCTCAACGGGATGGCCGGGAACCTCACCTTCAACCGGCCCAGGATGCTGGAAGAGGCCGCAAAGGGGTTCTCGACGGCCACCGACGTGGCCGAATACCTCGTTACCAGGGGGGTTCCCTTCCGGGAGGCCCACGGCATCGTCGGGCGGCTCGTGGCCCATTGCATCGCCAAGGGGAAAGATCTCTCCGATCTGAGCCTCCGGGAATTCCGGAAATTCTACACGGGTTTCGATGAGGGTGTTTATGCCGTCATCCCCGTGAAAAAGGCCGTCAATGCCCGGCAGACGATCGGCGGGACGGCGAGGAAGGAAGTGCTCAAGCAGATCGGGGAGGCGGAAAAACAGGCGGGGAAGAAGGGTCGAGGGGCAAAGGGCAAGGATAAAGGGGAATCTGCATGAAAAAGAACGCGTCTTGTCGAGATGCCGTTCTCGTCATTATAATAGGCATCTTTTTGCTGACCTTGTTCCGGCATGCGGAAAGAAAGGGGATCCCCTCCCGCCGCAGACGCCGAAGACGGACACGAGTGCTCAACAGCCGGAGAAACCGGCTGGTGTAAAGCCGGTCAAATAAAAGAGGGTGCAGCGGGTTCTCAGGATGAACTACTTCAATTACCGCGACGACAGGCTCTGGTGCGAGGATGTTCCCATCGAGGCGATTGCCGGGAAAGTCGGCACGCCCTTCTACCTTTACAGCCACAGGACCCTGTTGCAGCATTTCCGGGTCTTCGACGGGGCCCTCCGGGATATCCCCCACATCATCTGCTATGCGGCCAAGGCGAACTCGAACCTGGCCATCATGCGGATCTTCGTGAAGGAGGGGGGCGGTGTCGACATCGTCTCCGGCGGCGAGCTTTACAGGGCTCTCCAGGTCGGTGCGGACCCGGGAAAGATCGTGTACTCCGGCGTGGGAAAGCGCATCGACGAGATCGATTTCGCCCTCCAGTCCGACATCCTGATGTTCAACGTGGAGTCCTCCGAGGAGCTGGGGGTCATCAACGAGAGGGCAGGCCTGATGGGGAAGAAGGCCCGGATTGCCCTTCGCATCAACCCCGACGTGGACCCCAAGACACACCCCCACATCTCGACGGGGCTCAAGTCGAACAAGTTCGGGATCAACATCGAGAAGTCTCTCGATGAGTACCGGCGGGCCAGGGCGCTGCCGAACGTGGAGATCGTCGGTGTCGACTGCCACATCGGCTCCCAGGTCACGCAGATCTCCCCCTTCCTCGATGCGCTGGAGCGGTTGAAGAAGCTCATCGACCGGCTGAGGGACGAGGGCATCGAGATCCGGTACCTGGACCTGGGCGGGGGCCTGGGGATCACCTACAACGAGGAGATGCCGCCCCACCCCGAGGAGTATGCCAGGGCGGTCATCGACTCGGTGCGCGATCTCAAGGTGACCTTCATTTTCGAGCCCGGGCGGGTGATCGTGGGCAATGCCGGAATCCTCGTTTCGAAGGTCCTCTACACGAAGGGCAACGAGGAGAAGAACTTCGTCATCGTCGATGCGGGGATGAACGACCTCATCCGGCCCAGCATCTACGGCTCCTACCACCAGATCCAGCCCGTGGTGATCAGGGACCGGGGGAGCTTTGTGGCCGACGTGGTGGGCCCGATCTGCGAATCCGGCGATTTCCTCGCCAAGGGACGGATGATCCCGAAGTTCGAGCGCGGCGACCTGATGGCCGTCATGAGTGCCGGGGCCTACGGGTTCTCCATGGCCTCGAACTACAACTCCAGGCCCCGGATCGCCGAGGTCCTGGTGAAGGACAAAAAGTTCCACGTCATCCGCAAGCGCGAGGAATACGGGGATCTCACGCGCGGCGAAAAGGTGCCGGCATACCTTAAAGAAAGGGTAGAGGGTCAAGGGTCTAGGGTATAGGGAAGGAAAGGATGAATTTCTTGATTTCTGGACCCTGAACCCTGAACCCTGATACCCTGAACCCAGCCACGGAGTGGCCAATGATCGAATTCTACAAGATCCAGGGAAGCGGAAACGACTTCATCCTCATCGACAACCGGGAAAATGCCCTGAGAGATGTCGGGAAGGTCGACGAGTTCGTGAAGGCCGTCTGCCGGGCAGCATGTCGCCGTGGGCGCCGACGGGCTGATCGTCATCGAGAACTCCGACAAGGCCCATTTTCGCTGGCGCTTCTTCAATGCCGACGGCAGCGAAGTGGAGATGTGCGGAAACGGGGGCCGCTGCGCGGCGCGCTTCGCCGTCATCAAGGGAATCGCCCCCGAAAAGATGTCCTTCGAGACGCGGGCGGGGATCATCGATGCCGAGGTCACGGGCGACATCGTCAAGCTGCGCCTCACGGACCCGAAGGACCTCCGCAAGGGCTATACGATCGACGTGGGCGGTACGGCCGTACTGGTGAACAGCATCAACACGGGGGTGCCCCACGTGGTGGCCTTCATCAACGACGTCGACGGCCACGACGTCTTCAACATGGGCAGGACGATCCGGTACCACGGGGAGTACCAGCCCGCCGGGACGAACGCCAACTTTGCCCGGGTGCTCAACCGGCACCGGATCAAGCTGCGGACCTACGAGCGCGGCGTGGAGGACGAGACGCTGGCCTGCGGCACGGGGGCCGTGGCAACCGCCCTGGTCGCCTCATGGACGGGACTCGTTGACAGCCCCGTGGATGTTCTGGTAAAGAGCGAAGAGACGCTGAAAATCTACTTTGAAAAGACGAACCAGGGGTTCGAAAAGGTCTACCTGGAAGGAGGCACCACGGTCGTTTACCAGGGCTTCCTCTGGGACGAGGCATACAGCGACATCAGATAGAGCGAGGAGGGAAGTGAAGTATGGGAGCTATGTTCAAGGGCGCAATAGTCGCCATCGCGACGCCTTTCAAAAAAGGAAAGGTGGATGAGGAGGCCCTCAGGGGACTGATCGAGTTCCAGATCAAGAATGGAACCGACGGCATCGTCCCCTGCGGCACTACGGGTGAGTCGCCCGTGCTGTCCCACAAGGAGCACGACCGGGTCATCGAGATCACCGTGAACGCCGTCAAGAAGCGGGTACCGGTCATCGCCGGCACGGGATCCAACAGCACCGATGAGTGCATCCGGCTCACCAGGCATGCCTACGAGGTGGGTGCAGACGGGGCGCTGATCGTCGCCCCCTATTACAACCGGCCGACCCAGGAGGGGCTTTACCAGCACTACAAGCTCGTCGCCGAGAAGGTCCCCATCCCCATCATCGTGTACAACATCCCCAGCCGGACGGGCGTGAACATCACCCCGGACACCATGGCGAAGCTCTCGAAAATCAAGAACATCGTCGGCGTGAAGGAGGCGGCAGGGTCCCTTCAGCAGATGCAGGAGATGATCACCGCCTGCGGCCCGAACTTCTCCGTTCTCTCGGGCGATGACTTCTTCACCTTCCCCCTGATGTGCCTCGGCGGCCACGGGATCATCTCCGTTGCCTCCAATGTGGCGCCCGCTGCCGTGGCGGAGCTTGTCGACGCCATCAACGCCGGCAAGTTCAAAAAGGCCAAAGAGCTTCATTACAAGCTGACACCGCTGGTGAATTCCCTCTTCATAGAGACCAACCCCGCACCCGTCAAGGCGGCGCTGGCCATGATGGGCAAGATCCAGTACGAGATCCGGCTTCCCCTGGTGAAGCTCTCCGATGCCAACTACGAGAAGCTGAAGCAGGCGCTGAAGACATTCGGGCTCATCAAGTAGCAGACCCTTTGGTTTGAACGTGGAGCCCGTCTGAAAAACGGGCTTCACGTTTATAAAGAAGGTGCAAGGCTAAAGGATAAAGGCCAAAGGATAAAAAGGGAGGGCGCTATGGTAAAGGCAATCGTCATGGGAGCCGGCGGGAAGATGGGCGGCAGGATCGCGTCCATCATCAACATGACGGACGGCATCGAGGTTGCGGCGGCCGTCGAGAAAGCCGGGCATCCCGTCATCGGTCAGGATGTGGGGGAGACCCTGGGGCTTGGCAAAAAGGGTGTCCCGATCTCGGCGGGTCTCGAATCGGTCATCGGGAAGGGCGACGTCGTGATCGACTTCACGCATCACGAGGCCTCCGTGGAGCATCTCCGGATCGCGGCGGAGAACAAGAAGGCCATCGTCATCGGGACGACGGGGTTTTCGGCGGACCAGATGGCAAAGATCAGGGAAATGGCCGCAAAGACGCGCTGCGTGCTGGCCCCCAACATGAGCGTCGGCGTCAACGTCATGTTCAAGGTCCTCGAGTATGTCACCGGCATCGTCGGCGAGGATTTCGACATCGAGATCATCGAGGCCCATCACAACCTCAAGAAGGACGCCCCCAGCGGCACGGCCATGAAGATGGCCCAGATCATCGCCGCCACCCTCAAGCGGGACCTCGACAAGGAGGCCGTCTACGAGCGAAAGGGCATGATCGGGGCGCGCACCAAGTCCGAGATCGGCATCCAGACGATCCGGGCGGGCGACATCGTCGGCGAGCACTGGATCATCTACGGCGGGCTGGGTGAGCGGCTCGAGTTCATCCACCGGGCCCACAGCCGCGACAACTTCGCCAAGGGCGCCGTCCGGGCCGCGAAGTGGATCGTCGGCCAGCCCAACGGGTTCTATGACATGCAGGATGTCCTCGGATTGAAAAAGTAAACTTTTTCAATCCGAGAGGTGGAACAGGGTAACAGGAACATTACAGGCATAATCCTCACTTCACCTGTATACCTGCAACCTGTGCCTTGCGCTCGCATTGCTTTAGAATCACACATTGATTTGAGGGAGGAGACAGACGTGCAGATCGCTGACAGATTATCGAAGATCCCCCCCTATCTGTTCATGGAGCTGCGCAAGAAGATCAACAAGGCAAAGGCCGACGGCGTGGACGTCATCAGCCTCGCCATCGGGGACCCCGTGGAGCCCACCCCGAACGGTGTGATCGAAGAGCTCTGCCGGACGGCGAAGGTCCCGGAGAACCACCGCTACCCCACGGACGAGGAGAAGGGCATGTATGCCTTCCGGGAGGCCGTGGCGGTCTGGTACAAGGAGCGATACGGCGTCACCCTGAATCCGGCCGACGAGGTGCTGGGGCTCATCGGGTCCAAGGAGGGCTGCCATCATTTCATCTTTGCCTGCACGAACCCCGGCGACATCGTCCTGATGACGGACCCGGGCTATCCGGCCTACCGGGCGAGCATCCTCATGGGCAACTGCGAGCCTTACCACATGCCCATGCTCCCCCAGAACGACTACTTCCCGATCTTCGAGGAAATTCCCGCAGACGTCGTGAAGCGGGCAAAGGCCATGTTCCTGAACTACCCGAACAACCCGACGGGCGCCTGCGGCTCCCGGGAGTTTTTCAAGAAGGCCGTCGCCTTCGCGAAAAAGAACGACATCGCCATCTGCTACGACAACCCCTACAGCGAAGTGGTCTTCGAGGGGCAGGAGCGCCTGAGCTTCCTCTGTGTCGAGGGGGCGAAGGACGTGGCGGTGGAGCTCAACTCGCTCTCCAAGCCCTACAACATGACAGGCTGGCGCATCGGCATGGCCATGGGGAACCCGCAGATCATCGCCGCCATCAGCAAGGTCAAGGAGAACACCGACTCGGGCATCTTCAACGCCGTGCAGTTTGCCGGCATCAAGGCCCTTCAAAACGAGAACGAGAACATCACCCGGATGCTCGAGATCTACCGCAAGCGCCGGGAACTGGTCCTCGGCACGCTGAAGAAGATCGGCATCGACTTCAAGGCCCCGAAGGGGACCTTCTACCTCTGGATTCCCGTTCCGAAGGGGATGACCTCGCTTGAGTTCACGGACCGGCTCTTCGAAAAGACGGCCGTTGTCGTCGCCGCGGGCCCCGCCTACGGGAAGTACGGCGAGGGCTTCATCCGGATCTCCCTGACGGTTCCCGACGCACGGCTCAAAGAGGCCATGGCGAGGATCGAGAAGGAATTTGCCTGAAGTAACAGCTAACAGAACTACCCTGATCATCCCTCTCCCTTGAGCGGAGAGGGCCGGGGTGACGGGTGAAACTCTCCTTCCTCTTCGACAGAGGCTTGAGGTGAGGGTGAAATACGCCGATCAGCTCGGAGACGGGATTGAATTGAGCGTACCCGTCATCGCATATCTGGGCATCGGCAGTAACCTCGGCGACCCGGTAGAGAACTGCCGCAATGCGCTCCGGGAGATTTCTTCTCTGAAAAACGTGCAGGTGCTCCGCCGGTCGTCCCTGTACAGGACGGAGCCCGTCGGAGACACGCCGCAGGACTGGTTTGTCAACGGGGTGGTCGAAGTCCGCACGACCTTCACGGCCCTGCAGCTTGTCAAGGCGCTGCAGTGGGTTGAGCAGGCCCTGGGCCGCGAGAGAAACGAGCGCTGGGGGCCGAGGACGATCGACATCGACATCCTGCTGTACGGCCAGGAAATCATAAAAACGGAGAGCCTCGTCGTTCCGCACCCCGAGATGCACAAGCGCCGGTTCGTCCTCGTTCCGGTCAACGAGATCGCGCCCTATGTCATCCACCCGCTCTACGGCGTCTCGATGAAAGGGCTTCTCGACCGGCTGGAAGATGACCACGCCGTCGAACGGATCGACACGGACTGGTAAAAAACATGTATCGCATCATCGTCATCGGCATTGTCCTCATCCTGGCGTATCTCCTCCTGAAGAAGTTCCTCTTCCCCTCGGGCCGTATCGACGAGCGCAGGCGGGACGACAAAAGGATCAAGGGGGAGGAACTCGTGGAGGATCCCCACTGCCACACCTATGTCCCCGTCAACGAGGCATACAGGGTGAGCGTGAACGGAAAAACGCTTTATTTCTGCAGTAAAGAATGTTACAAAAAATTCCGGGAAAAGGGCGGGCACGTTCCCGATTGATCCCCCTGCCGACTGAAAACCCGTCGCTTCAGACGGGAAATTCTGTATGGAATCCGATCACGTGGAGGCTGCATGAAGTTTTTTATCGATTCGGCCAACATCAGCGAAATCAAAGAGGCCCTCAGCCTGGGCATGTGCGACGGGGTGACGACCAACCCCAGCCTCGTAGCCAGGGAGAAGAGGCCTTTCAACGACGTGGTGAAGGAGATCCTGGAAGCGGTCCCCGGCCCCGTGAGCCTCGAGGTGGTGAGCCTGGATGCAAAGGGCATGGTGGCCGAGGCGAAGAAGCTCGTCGAGCTGGGCGGCAATGTCGTCATCAAGGTCCCCCTCACAACGGAAGGGCTCAAGGCGACGAAGATCCTCTCCGGCGAGGGCATCGATGTGAACGAGACGCTCATCTTCTCGCCGATCCAGGCCCTGATGGCGGCGAAGGCCGGGGCGGCCTACGTGAGCCCTTTCGTGGGCAGGCTCGATGACGTGGCCCAGAACGGCATGGAGCTGGTGGAACAGATCCTCAGCATTTTCGACAACTACGGCTTTTCAACGGAAGTCATCGTGGCCAGTGTGCGTCACCCCATGCATGTCCTCGAAGCGGCCATGCTGGGCGCCGACATCGCCACGATCCCCTTCGGCGTGATCGCCCAGCTGGCGAAGCACCCCCTGACCGATGCGGGAATCGAGAAATTCCTTGCGGACTGGAAAAAAGTCCCGAAATAAAGCGAAACCCCGATGGAACGCGCGGTGATTCTCATCGATATCCTGAAGAAATACTTCGACCGGTTGCCGATCCGCGCCGAGAACCGGCGGATCATCAACCTGCCCAACGCCATCACGCTGCTGCGTATCGGGATTCTCCCGGTGCTCTTCCTCATCCTGCTGGAACCGGGGGAGGCGATGAGCCTCGCCATTTCGATTCTCTTCATCCTGGCGGCCCTCACCGATCTTCTCGACGGGTACGTGGCGAGGCGCTACAACATCGTGACCCGCATGGGGAAGCTGCTGGACCCCATTGCCGACAAGATCATCATGAGCGCGGCGCTGGTGCTCCTGATCCCCGTCGGGCGGGCGCCTGCGTGGGTTGTGGCCCTCATGGTCATGCGGGACTTTGCCGTCGACGGGCTGCGGAGCATGGCCGCTGCGGAAGGCCATGTCATCGAGGCAAGCCAGCTCGGCAAATACAAGACCTTCTGCCAGATCATCGCCGTTTCGGCCCTCATCATCCATTACCCCATCTACGGGATCGACCCCGGCAGCATCGGGACGATGTTCCTCTACGTCGCCCTGGCCCTGTCGCTGTGGTCGGGCTTCGACTACCTGGTGAAATTCTACAAAGCCACCATCGTCTAGCCGCGAAGCGGCT
>CAWEPT010000034.1:0-13774 GCA_963810965.1 uncultured delta proteobacterium
CCTCGACATGAGGGCGCGGCCGAGTGCAAGCATCTGCTGCTCGCCGCCCGAAAGGGTTGCCGCCGGCTGCTCGCGCCGCTCGAGCAGGCGCGGGAAGGTCTCGAAGATCCACTCGATGTCGCGCTCGATTTCCTTTTTATCGGAGCGCCCGTAGGCCCCCATGAGGAGATTATCGTAGACGCTGAGGTTGACGAAGACGCGCCGGCCCTCGGGGGCCATGGCAATGCCCTCCCGGGCGATGCGGTGGGGGGCGATGCCGGTGATGGGGCGCCCCAGGTAGCGGATCGTCCCGCTCGTGGCGGGCACGAGGCCGCAGACGGTTCTCAGCAAGGTGCTTTTCCCCGCGCCGTTTGCGCCGACGAGGGTGACGACCTTCTCCTCCGGCACATGGAGAGTGACGTTTTTCAGCGCGTGGATGCCGCCGTAGTGGACGTTCAGGCCCTCGACCCTAAGCACGCTGCACCTCCCCCAGATAGGCCTCGATGACCCTGGGATTGTTCTGGATCTCGTGGGGTGTTCCCTCGGCGATGGTGGTGCCGTAGTCGAGCACCTTGAGCCGCTCGCAGATCTCCATGACGAACTTCATGTCGTGCTCGATGAGGAACACCGTGAGGTCGTAGTCCTTCCGGAGCTTCAGGATGAGCTGCAGCAGGTCCTGCGTCTCGTTGGGGTTCATCCCCGCGGCCGGCTCGTCGAGCAGAAGGAGCTGCGGCCCCGTGGCCAGCGCCCGGGCGATCTCGAGGCGCCGCTGCTTGCCGTAGGGCAGGGATGTGGACATCTCCCGGGCCACGTCCTCGAGGCCCACTTCCCTGAGGAGGTTCATGGCCCCCTCGACCATCATCTTCTCCTCGCGGCGATAGAGCGGAAATCTCAGGGTCGCCCCGAGGAACGTGGAGCGGATCCGGCAGTGATAGCCGATCATCACGTTCTCGATGACGGAGAGCTCCGAGAAGAGCCGGATGTTCTGGAAGGTCCGGGCGATGCCGGCCTTGGTGATCCGGTTGGCCTTCAGGCCGGCGATGGGGTTGCCCTGGTAGCGGATCGTGCCTTCCGTGGGCGTGTAGTAGCCGGCGATCATGTTGAAGACGGTCGTCTTGCCTGCGCCGTTCGGGCCGATGAGGCCGACGATCTCGTTTTTCTCCAGGGCGAGGTCGAAGTCGTTGACGGCGACGAGGCCGCCGAACTTCATGGTGATATGTTCCACCGACAAGCAGGGCCATCAGGAGCGACCTCCGATGCCGAGCTTTCCTGCACAGCCAGTTCCAGTTGAATTCCCGGGTTCCCATGAGACCCTGCCGCGCGAAGATCATGATCAGGACGAGGATGACGGAGAAGATGACCATCCGCATGCCGGGGATTCCGGGGATGTCGATGAACCCGAGATCCATGGGCTCCTCGACGAACCGCAGCGCCTCGCCGCCCCAGGTGAAGAGGATGGCCGCGATGATGGCCCCGGTGGTGCTGCCAAGCCCCCCTGCCACGATGATGATCAGCAGGTTGAAGGTCAGGAAGAAGGTGAAGAGGGTCGGCGAGATCGTGGTGATCAGGTGGGCCAGCAGCCCGCCGCCCACCCCCTGGAAGAAGCCGCTCGTCGTGAAGGCGAGCATCTTGTGCCAGTAGGTGTTGATTCCCACGGCCTCGGCGGCCGCCTGGTCGAACTTGACGGCCTTCATGGCCATGCCGTAGCTGCTGCGGATCATCCGGACGATGAGGAATACCGTGATGATCGCGAAACCCCAGGCCCACCAGATGTTCGTGTGGCCGGCGATGCCCTTGAGCCCGAGGGGCCCGTTGGTGATGGTCTGGGTGTTGTTGGCGATGACGCGGACCACCTCGCCGAACCCCAGGGTGACGATGGCCAGGTAGTCCCCGCGCGTGCGGAAGACGGGGAACCCCATCAGGAAAGCGAACAGGGCCGCCACGACGCCCGCCGCGATGAGCGAGACGATGAAGGGGAGCGTGATCACGGAGAGGGGCCAGATGCAGGGCTCGATGATGAAGGAGATCTCCTTCTCCATCGGCGTGAGGGTCAGCAGGGCCGAGGTATAGGAGCCGATCGCCACGAAGGCGTTTGGCGCCAGCGAGAACTGGCCCGTCACTCCGTTGATGAGGTTGTAGCTCACGGCGAGGATGATGAAGATGGCGATGTTGTTGAAGATGCGGATCGTGTAGTCGGAGCCGTTCGTGTTGACGACGTGAAGCAGCGCCAGGAGCACGACCGTGCCCGCGATGGAGAGGAGTTGGTTTCTAAGATGATTCGGCTGCATGTAAAAGGGTCTATTCCGTCTGTTCTAGTCTGTTCCGTCATGTCGTCGAATGCGCATCTGTCAGTTGTCATGGAAGAGTCTGAAGCGTCTAAGTGTCTAAAGTGAAGATGAACTGAGACTCAGCTCGCAATGACATCGACTTTGATCCTGTCTCTATCTCTTCACTCAGCCACTGCTCAGACACTTCCTCACTCAGCCACTTCTTCCACTGCCCAGGGCCTGCGGCCCTAATCCGGCAGCTTCGTCCCCATCAGCCCCGTGGGGCGGAAGAGCAGGATCAGGATCAAAAGGCCGAAGGCGACGGCGTCGCGGTATCCGGCCAGCTCCGGCATCAGGGCCACGAGCAGGATCTCCGCGATCCCCAGCAGGAGCCCGCCCAGCATGGCGCCGGTGATATTCCCGATGCCGCCCAGGACGGCGGCAACAAAGGCCTTGAAGCCGGGGATGATGCCCATCAGCGGGTTGATCTCGGGGTAGCGCATGGCCCACATGATCCCGCCGGCCGCGGCGGCCGCGGAGCCCACGGCGAAGGTGATCGAGATGATCCGGTTGACGTCCACCCCCATGAGCTTCGTCGTCTCCATGTCGTGGCTGATGCAGCGCATGGCGCGCCCCGTCTTGGTCCGGTAGATGATGAAGAGGATGACGCCCAGGATAGCCAGGGTGAGCAACGGCGTCCAGAGGACCAGGGCGGGGAACATGAGACCGGCAACCTCGTAGACCTCGTTGAACATGTCGGGGGTCTCGAATCCCTTGGGGCGGCCGCCAAATACGACAAGGCCGAGGTTCTCGAGCAGGAACGAGACCCCAATGGCCGTGATGAGCGCCGAGATGCGGGGGGCGTTGCGGACGGGCAAGTAGGCGCCCTTGTCCATCAACACACCCAGGGCGGCCGTGAGAAGTATGGCCACGGCGAAGGAGGCCCACCAGGGCAGGCTGAACATCAGGATGCCGAAGTACGCGAAGTAGCACCCCATCATCATGACGTCGCCGTGGGCGAAGTTGATGAGCCGGATGATCCCGTAGACCATGGTGTAGCCGATGGCGATGAGCCCGTAGAGGCTCCCCAGGGCCACCCCGTTGATCATCTGCTGGAGGAAGAACGTCAGCTCCAAGAAACCGCTTTCCTGTTCACCGTAATAAAATGGTATTGCTTTATCGCTTTAGCGTTCCTGAGAAACAGCACATAACAGGTCATTACGAGCCGAGCCTGCGAGGCGTGGTAATCCGATTCAGAATACATTAACGAGGATTGCTCGCTCCGCTCGCAATGACACACATTGATATTTTCGCAGCAGGTAATTTACAAAAGAGGGGCGATTGTCAAATCGCCCCTCATTGTTTCAGTCAGCCGCGCTCACCGCTACTTCTTCTTCGGTGCCGCCTTCTTGGGTTCGGGCTTCGCACCGGCGGGCTCGACGGTGGCCACGTACCGGAAGTCGCCGCCGCGGACCTGGACGATGACGAGGCTCTTGATGGCGTTGCCGTCTTCACCGATCGTCATGGTGCCGGAGATGCCCTTGAAGTTCTTCGTGCTCGCCAGGGCGGCACGGATCTTGGCGCCGTCCGTCGATTTCGCGCGCTCGATCGCGTCGGCCAGCACGAAGTACGCATCGGCGCCCATGACGTCGAAGGTGCCCGACCTTGCCGAACTTCTTCTCGTAGAGGGGGATGAACTTTTTGGCCAGGGGCGTGCTGGCGGCTTCCTTCTCGAAATGGCCCGTCAGCATGAGGCCTTCCACGTACTGCTTGCCGATGTCGATGAGGGCCTTGTCCTGTGCGCCGTCACCGGAGAGCACGGGGAGATTCAGGCCGAGGTCCTTGGCCTGCTTCATGGCCAGGGCGACTTCGGTGTAGTAGTTGGGCATGTAGAGAACGTCGGGGTTCTTCGCCTTGATGGCCGAGAGCTGGGCGGTGAAGTCCTTGTCGCCGGTCTGGCAGTAGGTCTTCGCCACGATCTGGCCGCCGAGCTTCGTGAAGCTCTTCTCGAAGAAATCGGCGAGACCCACGCAGTAGTCCTGCGCCTTGTCGATGATGAGGGCGGCCTTGCGCTTCCCCAGGGTCTCGTAGGCGTACTTGGCGGCCATCTCTCCCTGGAAGGGGTCGATGAAGCACACGCGGAAGATGTACTTCTTGCCCTGCGTCACGAGGGGGTTTGTGGCCGTGGGGGAAATGATGGGAACGCCGGCCTTCTCCGCGATCGGGGCGCCGGCCATGGTGTTGCCGCTGATGGAGGAGCCGATGATCGCGATGACTTTTTCCTTCTCGACGAGGCGGGACACGGCATTGGCGGCCTCGATCTTGTCGCTCTTGTCATCGGCGAGGAAGAGCTCGACCTTCTTGCCGAGAATGGTCGGTTTCATTTCCCTGGCCACCTGGATACCCTGCCAGGACCCCTGTCCGTATGCGGCCACACCGCCCGTCATCGGCAGGAACACGCCGATCCTGATCGTGTCCGACTTGGCCTGGGAAAATGCGGGGGCCGGCATGGTGAAGGCCAGACCCAGAACCATGAACGCCACCAGTACGTGCTTCATCTTCATACGCCCTCCTCCTTTTGTCTCGTGCTTTAAGAGATCCAAAGAAAACGGTGTGCGGAAATAATAAGGAAAAAACAGCCCCGATCGAGGGTTTTCTCTAGCACAGGAATTTTGCCTAAGTCAATGGGATTTTAGGCGCTTTGCGGCAGTAAAAGGCAGCCTACAGCCAGCAGCGCGGACAGTCAAAAGCGAAAACCGAAATAGCGAAAAGCGAACGATGAATCTTCACTGTCGGCTGTAGACTGTAGGCTGTCGGCTTCTTTGCAGGCTTAAAGAATCCCTCAACCCTGCTCATTTCTCCCTGTCCCGGTGCCGTAGTCGGAAGATGAGCCGGATGGGTACGTTCCCGAAGCCCAGGCCCTCCCGGATCCGGTTGGTCAGGTAGCGCTGATAGGAGAAGTGGATGGCCTTCGGCTCGCGCACGAAGAAGATGAAGGTGGGCGGCTTCACGGAGGACTGGGTGACGTAAACGATTTTGTTGGGGCGGTTGCGGTACATGGGCGGCGGGTTTTCGGCCACGAAGGCCTGGACCTTCTCGTTGAGCTCCGCCGTGGGGATGCGCTTCGTGTACTCCGCGTGGGTTGCCTCGATGAGGTCGAAGATGCGCGTCACCCGCTGCCCCGTGACGGCCGAAACGAAGATGATGGGGGCAAACTGCAGGAATTTCAGGGTGTTGCGGATTTTTTCCACGTGCACACCGATCGTGCTGTTGTCCTTTTCGAGCAGGTCCCACTTGTTCACCACGATGATGCAGGCAACCCCCTTGTCGAGGACGAGCCCGGCGATCTTCGCGTCCTGTTCGGCTATACCCTCCTCGGCGTCGATGAGCAGAAGGGCGATATCGCAGCGATTGAGCGTTCTCAGGGCTTCGATGACGCTGTACTTCTCCAGCGTGAGGCTGATCCGGCTTTTCCTGCGGATGCCCGCCGTGTCGACGAGGACATACTTGCGGTCGCGGAACTCGAAGGGCGTGTCGATGGCGTCCCGCGTCGTTCCCGGCGTCGGGTTCACGATGGTGCGCTCGTAGCCCAGGATCTTGTTGATCAGGGACGATTTGCCCACGTTGGGGCGGCCCACGACGGCGATCCGGATCCGCTCCTCCTCTTCCTCGCCCGTTGCCGGCGGCGCATCGGGAATAGCCGCAACGACGTCATCCATCAGATCGTCGATACCCCGGCCATGCTCGGAGGAGATGGCATGGATCCGGTCGATCCCGAGGCGGTAGAATTCGTAGGCGAGGTTGTCGTGCCGGTCCCCGTCGATCTTGTTGACGGCGTAGAAGACGGGCTTCTTATACGTGCGCAGCAGCTTTGCGATCTCCTCGTCGGCAGGCGTGAGGCCTTCCTTGCCGTCCATCAGGAAGATGATGAGGTCACTCTGCTCCATGGCGAGCCTCGTCTGCTCGCGCATCTGCATCAGGATCTTCTCCGTCGAAACAGGTTCGAACCCGCCCGTGTCGACGATGTCGAAGGCCTTTCCCTGCCAGGATGCTTCGGTGTAGTTGCGGTCGCGCGTCGCCCCGGGCTCGTCGATGGTGATTGCCTTCTTGCGTTCCGAGAGCCGGTTGAAGAGCGTCGATTTGCCCACGTTGGGCCGTCCGATGATGGCTATTAAAGGTTTCATTCATGGTCCGTTTCGGTCTGTTCGGTACAGACAATTTGGTCGAGTTTTGAGTTATGAATTATGAAGTTTTCGTCTCCACGCTCGGCACTCAGCGCTTTACTCTTACCCTGGAGCCCTATTTGTCCGAGTATCCGAACTCCTTGAGCCATTTGGCGTCTTTTGTCCAATCTTTGCGCACACGGACGAAAAGTTCCAGGAAGATTTTCGCGGCGAAGAACTTCTCCATTTCCAGGCGGGCCTGGGTGCCGATCTCCTTGAGCATCCTGCCGCCCTTGCCGATGAGGATGCCCTTCTGGGAATCCTTCTCCACGGTGATCGTGGCCGCGATCCGGATCAGGTTCTTTTCCTCGTCCTCCTTGAACGAATCGACGGTGACGGCCGTGGCGTAGGGGATCTCCCTCTGGGTGAGCAGCAGGATCTTCTCCCGGATGATTTCGGCGGCGATGAAGCGCTCCGAGTTGTCCGTGAACATGTCGTCGGGGAAAAACTTCGGCCCCTCGGGCAGGGCCTCCCGGATCAGCTCGAGAAGACGGTCCACCCCGTCGCCGCGTGCGGCCGACACGGGAACGATCTCGCGGAATTCATAAAGGCCGCGGAAGCGGTCGATCAGGGGCAGCAGCATCGGTTTGGCCACCAGGTCGATCTTGTTGATGACGAGGAATACGGGGACCCCCGCCTCCCGCAGGCTCTCGATGATGAGAGCGTCGCCGGAGTCGTGGCCGCGGTCGGCCTCGATGAGAAACAGGATCAGGTCGACCTCGCTGAAGGTGCTCGTCGCCGCCTTCACCATGTAGCGGTTCAGGGGCGTCTTTGCCCGGTGGATGCCCGGCGTGTCCAGGAAGATGAACTGCCCGTCGTCGGCGTTCAGGATTCCCGTGATCCGGTTTCTCGTCGTCTGGGGCTTGTTGCTCGTGATGGCGAGCTTCTCGCCCAGGATCGCATTCAGGAGCGTGGATTTGCCCACGTTGGGGCGGCCGGCGATGGCAATGAATCCCGATTTAAACAAGACTGACCTCCGCAATCGATGTCCCGTATTCCCTCCCGCCGTCCCGGAGCACGAGGGCGCCCCTCGGCAGCGACGGGTCCGTTTTCGCAGCGACGGGGCGGCTGCCGAAGCGGGTCTCCAGAAAGGCGAGATTCGTGCTGCCCATCCCGTTGAAATTCGACAGGTCCGCCGGGGCGACGTGAAACACCTGTCCGCCGTCGATGCCGCCGGCCTTCGAAATCAGCTCGAGGGCCATGTCCCTGAAGAGATCCGCTTCCACGAGGCTGCGAAAAGCCGGGTGCCAGGGGCCGGCAAGGATGCCCCCCTTTCTTTCCATCTCACCCGTCGACTGCAGCCCCAGGCGGATGACGGGGATGCGTGCCCCCGTGAATCGCACGAGTGCGACCTTGCACCACGAGACGGCCTCCTCGAGGGTCAGGGGGCGAAAGTCCCCTCGTCTCGTAGAGGCGGGCGAGTTCCGTGTCCCGGAAGACGAGGACCGGGTGGATGCGGACGGTGTCGGGCCCGGTGCGGATCACGTCGGCAACGGATGCCTCGAATTTTTCCCGGCTCTCCCCCGGAAGCCCGGCCATGAGGTGGATGCCCGTCTCGAACCCCTTTTCTTTCAGAATCCCGACGGCCCTTCGGACATCCTCCGCGGTGTGCCCGCGCGCCGACTGCCGGAGGACCCCGTCGTCCATGGACTGGGCGCCGATCTCGACGGCCCTCACCCCCATATTTTTCAGCGTGTCGAGCCAGGCCCCTTCGATGTCGTCGGGGCGTGTGGAGATTCGAATGGAGTGAACCGCACCCTCGCCGATGAGCGCTCCGGCCATGCGGAGCAACTCCATCTGCTCCTCGCGGGCCATGCCGGTGAAACTTCCCCCGTAAAAGGCGATCTCGACGGGGCCGCTTTTCCTGCGCCCGGCGATGGTTGACCTCACCGTCTCGCGCACGCCCGCTTCCGTGATCGCCTCGGCATTGCCCGAGATGATCCTCTCGTTGCAGAAGACGCATCGGTGGGTGCAGCCCCGGTTGCGGAGGAAGAAGGGAATGATGAGGGGCTCTCATGAGCGGTCTGTTCCGTCTATTCTGGTCTGTTCGGTCTATTCCGTCGGTCAGGTCTGCTACATTGCGAGCAGCGAAGCGACGAGAGTGTCTCAGGTCAGAGTGTCAAAGTAAGATGGCAAAGGAATCGCCATGCTCGTCTCGCTTGACTCTGTTCTTCACTCTGACACTTGCTCACACTCTCTTCTTCACTCCTGCACATCTTCATCGCCGTTCGGCGGCGCGAGCTTGTCGATTGCCTCGAGGGCTTTCTTGGCGGCGCGCTGCTCGGCTTCCTTCTTGTTGCGGCCCAGCCCCGCCGTGCTCACGACATCCCCGACGGCCACCCGGACCTGGAAGACCTTGTCATGGTCAGGCCCGAACTCCCGGATGACACTGTACCTCGGGATGACCCGGAAGCGGTTCTGGGTGGTTTCCTGGAGGCTCGTCTTGTAGTCCTGGTAAAAGACACCGGCAGCCCCCGTCTCCAGAAGGGGATGGAATCTCTTTCCGATGAAGTCGAAGGCGCCCGCAAACCCCGTGTCAAAGTATACGGCGGCGATGATGGCCTCGAGCGCGTTGGCCAGCAGGGAGCTCTTCGCTCTCCCGCCGGAGATGTCCTCCCCCCTGCCCAGCAGCAGGTAATCACCGATACGGAGCTCCCGGGCGAGCCCCGCCAGGGGCCTTTCGTTGACGATGGAGGAGCGGATCTTGGAGAGATCCCCTTCGGTGCACTCCGGGAACTTCTTCACCAGCATGTCCGTGATGCACAGGGTGAGGACGGCATCGCCGAGAAACTCGAGACGCTCGTTGTCCTGCATCATGAGGTCGGGGTTTTCGTTGGCGAAGGAGCGGTGCGTGAGGGCGCAATCCAGGAAAGAGAGGTCTCTGAATTTGTACCCCAGGGCTTCCTCCAGTCCGGCAAGCTGTTCCAGGCGCTCACTGTTCATGGCAGACCCGGCCGGTTGCGGTGCCGGCGTCATCTGATTCAATGACGACATCGACAAAACGGTTCATCATGCTCCTGCTCCCGCCCTGCAGGTACACCGGGATGTAATTGCCGGTGAATCCCTTCAGGCGGCCTGTTTTCCTGTCGCGGCTCTCCTCGACGAGGACAACCTGCTTCGATCCCGCATAAACGCTTTACAAAGGCCTCCCGCTTGGCGAGCCCAAGGTCCCTGAGTGCCGCCGCGCGCGCGGCCCTGACGCGTTCCTCCACTTTTCCCGGCATGCCCGCTGCCGCCGTGCCGGGCCGCTCCGAGTAGGGGAAGACGTGGAGGTAGGCTACCGGGAGCTCCCGGAGCAGGGCCATCGTGTTCTCGAATTCGTGATCCCCCTCTCCGGGGAATCCGGCCATGACATCGACGCCGATCGCAAGGTCGGGGATCTCCGAGACGAGCCGCTCGATCCGTTCCCTGAAAAACTCCCGGTCGTAGTGCCTCCCCATGGCGGCAAGGATCCGGTCATCGCCGCTCTGAAGCGGGATGTGCAGGTGCCGGCACAGGACCGTCGAGTCCCGGAGGCATGCAATCAGCTCGTCGGTCACCTCCAGGGGTTCGATCGAGCTGAGCCTGAGCCTCCCGATCTGCCCCGCATCCCCGATCCGGCGCACGAGCGACGGAATGTCCGGGGACGGGGTCAGATCCTGTCCCCATGCGCCGAGGTGGATCCCCGTGAGGACAATCTCGCGATAGCCCGCGGCGGCCAGGGATGCGACGCGTTCGAGGACCTGATCCTCCGGCATGCTGCGGCTGGGCCCTCGTGCCTTCGGAACGATGCAGTAGCTGCACCGGGCGTTGCACCCGTCCTGGATCTTGAGGAAAGCCCTCGTCCGCCCGGGAAATCGATCGGGGGTGAGGCCCGAGAACTGCCGGGCCTGCCCGATATCCTGGACAAGCACGTCTGCAGGGCCTCCGTTCAGGGTCCCGACAAGCCCCGGGATAAGCTCTTTTTCGACGTTTCCCGCGACAAGGCGCACGTTGGGCAGCTCCTTGAGCAGATCCGGCGCCACCTGGGCGTAACAGCCCGTGACGATGACGGGCGCCCCGGGGTTTCGCCTGGCCGCCCTCCGGATGAGCTGCCGGGACTGAAAGTCCGTCCGTGCCGTCACCGTGCAGGTGTTGATGATAAAGACATCGGCCTCGGCATCGAAGCCGACCACGGTGTGACCCAGCTGCTTCAGGCGATCCGCCATGGCCGCCGATTCGCACTGGTTCACTTTGCAGCCCAGCGTTGCCACGGCAACCCTTCTGGGCGATTCCATCGGCATGCTTCCATCCCGGCCTTGATTGTCCCGGCTCTTGCTCATGGTCCTCACCGTGGCGATCCGTCGAGGCGACCTCCCGATCGATGCCTGAGGATGGGGGTGGATTCCCGTTTCGGCACGTTTCTTGAAGTTTGCAATCTAGACCGGGGAGTGTGCTTTGTCAAGGCGCAATAATTAGTGGATATCACAGGGGAATCGTGTTAATCAACCTTATACCGCACAAGGAGGGATCGCGATGGATGCCATTGCCGGCTTCATGTCCGAGAATGGGGTAATCGTCCTTCTCATTATCCTTGCCGCCGTCGGTCTGTTCTGGCTCCTCAGCCGCTTCTTCAAGTTGACGCTCATCGTCGCCGCTGTCGTTCTGGTCCTGCTTGCCTTCCAGCACTTCGTCCCGTCCGGTGACCTGAAAACGAAATTCAGGGGGGTCGTCGACAAGGTCACGGCCAAGGGGGGAGACATCATGGAGAGCGCAAGGGACTTTTTTTCCGACCAGAAGGGCAAGATGAATAAGCACATGGACAGGGCCCTCGAAAACGGCGAAAAGAAGGACTCGGACAGGGGAAGCAAAAGAAGTGACAAAGTGGCATGAGTGACAAGAGTGGCTTAGTGAAGAAGTAACAAGAGTAATTCGCATCCGAAATTCCGGATGCCTGATTCCGGCACTCGATAGCGCTTGGCACTTGAGGCTTCTTAAAAGAGGTCGATCGCCATGGCCCTGCGCGGGACACGCCGTCACGCAGAACTCGCAGCCGTTGCAGCGTTCCGGGTCGAAGATGATTTTCGATGTCATCGGGTCCGTGTGAAGGGCCTCGGTCGGGCAGAAGGCGACACAGGCCCCGCAGTGAACGCACTTGTCCATATTCTGGGTTACGCTTTTTGCAAGGGGTTCCACACGGAGCCCCTTTTCTTTCATGAACCGCACCCCGGCGTCGAAATTCTCCTTTGTGCCGCTCAGCTCCAGGACCATGACGCCTTCACGGCGGGGAAAGATCCTTGCCTTGAGGATATTGAAATCCAGATCGTATGTCTTGGCGAGCTTGCACGCGATCGGCTGATCGACGATGTCGGCGCTGTAGCGGATGACGACTTTCTTGGTTACCGTTTCGGTCATAGCCTGATTCCTGCCTCTTTCGATAAACCTAAGTGATCCCCCGGGGTTTGTCAAGGAGCTTCTCCCGGTGCGGGGCCGCCAGGGGCTCAGATGAGGGCCTTCCAGTCCATCAGCGGGAAGGTGACGTGCAGCGAGTGGTCGTCGTCGACAAGGTGGTAATCAAGGTTTTCGAAAACCTTTTCCGCGAGGGCCTTCACGGCAGCCGGCGGCACCACGTCATCGTTTCTCCCGTGAAAGAGCGACACGGGGACGTTTACCCGCTTGCCCAGAAAACGCGCGAAGTCCGGGACATGGAGGGCCGGCGCAAGCAGGATGACCCTTTTCACCCGGGGTTCGTTCTCGCAGGCATAGATGGCGGCCATGAGCCCCCCGAAACTGGAGCCGACGAGGATCAAATCCGTACGGCCCGCCAGCACCCCGTTGAGCTTTTCCATTCGCTCTTCGAGGGGACCGCTGAAATCCTCGATGATCATGTCGGGGTAGCGCTCCCGGAAGAAGACCCCCTTTGCGCCCTGGCTGCTGCTTTCCAGCCCGTGAATGAACACCCGTGTCACGCCCATCGCCCCGTTCCCCCATAATGAGTATAGCGCTTTATAAATGCTGATCGGGTATTTTTCAAGCGTTCAACGCCTGTGCCCGGGGCTAGGGTACAGGTAACAGGTAACAGGTAACAGGTAACAGTACCACTTTCCCTATTAGTCTTTACTGTCACCTGACACCTGATACCTGTCACCTACACCGCATGTCCCGCGCTGATTGTTGCTTTGTCAAAGGCGATATGCTAGAAATCTCCCTCTCAGGAGGTGTCTATGGCACTGGTGATTCCGTTCAGGGCCGTGAGGCCGCAAAAGAAATATGCCGGCGAAGTGGCCTCGTTCCCTTACGATGTCCTCGACCGTGAAGAGGGGAGGGCAATCGTCCGGGATAACCCCCGAAACTTCCTGCGCGTGGAAAAATCAGAGATCGATGTCCCGGACGAGATCCGGGATAACGACCCCCGCGTCTTCGCCAGGGCCCGCGAGAATCTGCGGAATTTCATCGGGGAGGGCGTACTCTTCCAGGAAGAGAAGCCCTGTCTTTACGTATACAGGCAGAAGGCGGCGGGCCGCGAGCAATACGGACTCGTGGGCTGCGTGAGCGTGGCCGAGTATGAGGCGGGACTCATCAAGAAGCACGAACTCACCCGTGTCGACAAGGAAAACGAACGGGTGAATCACATCGAAACAGCGGGAGCTCAGACGGGGCTCGTCTTTCTTCTCTACCGCTCCAGGGAGGCGATCGACAGGATCATTGCCGCAATCGTGAAAGCCCCCCCGGAGTATGATTTCACCACACCGGACGGCGTTACCCACACCGCCTGGGTCGTCTGCGACGACGGGACCATCGATGAACTGAAACGGGAATTCTCGAAGGTGGAGTGCCTTTACATTGCCGACGGGCATCACCGTGCGGCATCGGCGGCCACGGTCGCGAGGATGAGGCGCGGGAGGAACCCGGCGCACAACGGGACGGAGGAGTACAATACCTTCGTGGCCACCCTCTTCTCCCACGAGCAGCTCAAGATCCTGGACTACAACCGCGTCGTGACGGACCTGCAGGGGATGACCGGGCAGGAATTCCTGGACCGGATCGGCGAGAAGTTCATCGTCGCGCCCGGTTTCCCGGAACGATCGCCCTCGAGCCCCCATCAGTTCGGCATGTACCTCCAGGGAACCTGGTACCGGCTCGAGGCAAAACCGGCAATCTACGAAAAAGCCGATCTCATCGGGAAGCTCGACGTTTCCATCCTCCAGGATCATCTCCTGGGGCCCGTTCTCGGGATCAAGGACCCGCGGACGGATGACCGGATCAAGTTCGTCGGCGGGATCCGCGGAATGGACGAACTGGAGCGGATGGTGGATCAACGGGGCTATGCCGTGGCCTTCTCTCTTT